>NZ_NALB01000005.1:20000-294652 GCF_008680535.1 Blautia sp. LMAG:36
GGGGCGTCAAAGCCTACCGAAGAATATCAAACTCCGAATGCCGTGTAGATATCACCGGGAGTCAGACTGCACGAGATAAGTTGGGCGGTCAAAAGGGAAAGAGCCCAGACCTACAGTTAAGGTCCCAAAGTGCGCGTTAAGTGGAAAAGGATGTGGGATTTCGAAGACAACCAGGATGTTGGCTCAGAAGCAGCCATACATTCAAAGAGTGCGTAATAGCTCACTGGTCGAGAGGTCCTGCGCCGAAAATGTCCGGGGCTGAAACGCGCCACCGAAACTAAGGAATCTGAAAAGATTGGTAGAGGAGCATTGCATGCGGGAAGAAGCAGTACCGGAAGGAGCTGTGGACTGCATGGAAGAGAGAATGCCGGAATGAGTAGCGAGATAGAGGTGGGAATCCTCTAGGCCGAATATCCAAGGTTTCCAGGGTAAAGCTGATCTGCCCTGGGTGAGTCGGGACCTAAGGTGAGGGCGAGAGCCGTAGCCGATGGACAACAGGTTGATATTCCTGTACTGCAGTATGACAGAACTGTGGGGACACGTAAGGAGAGCGGGAGCCGGGAATGGAAAGCCCGGTACAAGCGAGGTACCAGTATGGTAGGAAAATCCGCCATGCAATGGGAAGACGTGATGTGGAGTGAATTTTAGTAACGAAGCCCGTGAGCCATGCGTCAAGAAAAGCCGCTATCGTTCATATTGTACCCGTACCGTAAACCGACACAGGTGGATGAGGAGAGAATCCTAAGGCCGGCGGAAGAAGTATTGCCAAGGAACTCGGCAAAATGGCCCCGTAACTTAGGGAGAAGGGGTGCCTGCGAGAGCAGGCCGCAGAGAATAGGCTCAAGCAACTGTTTAGCAAAAACACAGGTCTATGCGAAACCGAAAGGTGAGGTATATGGGCTGACGCCTGCCCGGTGCTGGAAGGTTAAGAGGAGAGGTTAGACGTAAGTCGAAGCTTTGAATTTAAGCCCCAGTAAACGGCGGCCGTAACTATAACGGTCCTAAGGTAGCGAAATTCCTTGTCGGGTAAGTTCCGACCCGCACGAAAGGCGTAATGATTTGAGCGCTGTCTCGGCAATACATCCGGTGAAATTGAAGTGCCAGTGAAGATGCTGGCTACCCGCGCCAGGACGGAAAGACCCCATGGAGCTTTACTCCAGTTTGGCACTGGGGTCCGGTGTTGCATGTACAGGATAGGTGGGAGGCTGAGAAACGGTAACGTCAGTTGCCGCGGAGCCGCTGTTGGGATACCACCCTTGTGATATTGGGCTTCTAACCAGCCGCCGTGAACCGGCGGTGGGACAATGCCAGGCGGGGAGTTTGACTGGGGCGGTCGCCTCCGAAAGGGTATCGGAGGCGCCCCAAAGGTTCCCTCAGAATGGACGGAAACCATTCGAAGAGTGCAAAGGCAGAAGGGAGCTTGACTGCGACACCGACGGGTGGAGCAGGTACGAAAGTAGGGCTTAGTGATCCGGTGGTATTAAGTGGGAATGCCATCGCTCAACGGATAAAAGCTACCCTGGGGATAACAGGCTTATCACTCCCAAGAGTTCACATCGACGGAGTGGTTTGGCACCTCGATGTCGGCTCATCGCATCCTGGGGCTGTAGTAGGTCCCAAGGGTTGGGCTGTTCGCCCATTAAAGCGGTACGCGAGCTGGGTTCAGAACGTCGTGAGACAGTTCGGTCCCTATCCGGCGTGGGCGTAGGATATCTGAGAGGAGCTGTCCTTAGTACGAGAGGACCGGGATGGACGGACCGCTGGTGGACCGGTTGGCTTGCCAAAGCCATGGCCGGGTAGCCAAGTCCGGAAGGGATAAACGCTGAAGGCATCTAAGCGTGAAGCCCCCCTCAAGATGAGATATCCCATTCTTAGTGAAGTAAACCCCCTTGAAGACGACGAGGTAGATAGGGCAGAGGTGGAAGTGTGGTAACACATGGAGCTGACTGTTACTAATCGGGTGAGGGCTTGACCAACAAGCCGAGGAAACGGGGATACCCCCCGCTGTAGTATCGGTACGCAGGTTAAATTTGATTCAAAAAGTTTGATTAACCGTCAACAAAGCATGTATGTAGTTTTTAAGGTACAAAGGGAAAGAGGAAAGCAGGAGAAAAATCAGTACATGGATTTTTCTCCTGTTTTTATTATATATAATCATACATCTCCCACCATTTACATCTCTTTTTCCATATGCTACAATAGGTAAGACCAAAGGAGCCTGACCAGGCTGTGAGGAGGTGCAGGCTTTGACCTTTGAACTTGATTTGGGCAATTTAATCGTAAGGAGGAAAGAAAAGAGTATGTTTAATTTTCTTGTGACTGCCGAAGGCGGTCTCACAACGGCAGGATATGCCGTATCTGTTATTGCAGTCCTGATTTTGATAATTCTGGTAGCAGTATTACTTCAGAAAAACACATCTGCATTAAAATTTACCACACAGCAGCTGGTTACCTGTGCAGTAGCATTGGCACTTGCATATGTAACTTCCTACATTAAGATATTTAAACTGCCATTTGGCGGATCTGTGACCTTGTTCAGTATGTTGTTTATTGTTCTGATCGGTTACTGGTATGGCATTAAGGTAGGAATTCTTACCGGTCTTGTATATGGGATTTTTCAGTTCCTCCAGGAGCCATATGTCCTTTCATTTTTTCAGGTATGCTGTGATTACATTCTGGCATTTGGAGCCATGGGGCTTTCCGGATTATTTACAAAATCCAGAAAACATGGTCTTCTTAAAGCATACATACTAGCAATTCTGGCAAGAGGGGCATTCCATGCACTTGGCGGATATCTTTATTGGATGGATTATATGCCGGATAATTTTCCGAAGTCTCTGACAGCTTTGTATCCGATTATTTACAATTACAGTTATATTCTTCTGGAAGGTGTACTGACGATCGTAGTAATTTCTATTCCGGCAGTATCCAGTGCACTTGGGCGAATACGAATAATGGCAACTGGTGGAAACCGACAATCTGCAGCCACCGAAAAATAATTAATACAGACACATAAATAAAAAAGATCGTTCAAGCTACTACGATCTTTTTTTATTGAAAAATCACAAAAAGTTATATAAAACAAACCAAAAACACAAAGAATACTTTTCACTTAAAGAAAGTTGTGCTATGATAATCAGGCGGAATAATTTCCCATTCAAACGGATGAAGGCAAGTCCCCACCTACAGTTTATTGCTTTTCGCAACCACATAGGAGACTTCTTTGATTCGGTTAAAATATTTCAGACAGATATAATCTGAACATATAAAATACAAAAGAAAAAGCAGCCATACAGTTGCGAAAAGGAGAATATCTTAAGTAATCAAATTTGTTGACTAATGTGATCAAATGTGTTTAAAAGTACTCAAAAGAGTAAACTATTATGAACACATCAAATATCACAAATTACAAGCCAAAAGATTTTGCTGAACTGTTAGGTGTATCTGTAAAAACATTACAGCGTTGGGATAGAGACGGAACTCTAAAGGCAAACCGAACTCCAACTGATAGACGTTATTACACTTATGACCAATATCTGCAATTCAAAGGAATAAGTACTGAAGATGACCAACGTCAGGTAGTTATTTATGCCAGGGTATCTACAAGAAATCAAAAAGATGATTTACAAAACCAGGTTGCATTTTTACGACAGTTTTGTAATGCCAAAGGTATTATTGTAGACCAGTGTATTGAAGATTATGGAAGTGGCCTTAATTACAATCGTAAAAAGTGGAACGAATTATTAGATGAAGTGATGGAACAAAAAATCAAAACCTCGTGCAGGATATTGTTTCAATACTCCATGTGTTCTCTTGCAGGTTGTACGGACTTCGTAAGTATAAAAAACAAATAGAAAGGGATGTGGAAATTGATAAAGAGCTTCAAGACGGAAATAAATCCGTCAGAGGAACAGAAAGTCAAGATTCATAAGACGATAGGAACTTGTAGATTTATTTATAATTTCTATCTTGCCCATAATAAAGAACTTTACAACAACGGTGAAAAGTTTATGAGCAGTAACAGGTTTAGAGTCTGGCTTAACAATGAATATCTTTCTGAGCATCCGGAGTATTCGTGGATCAAGGAAGCTTATTCAAAAGCAGTAACACAGTCAGTAAATAATGGACAAACTGCTTTTACAAGATTTTTCAATCACGAGAGTGCTTTTCCTAAGTTCAAAAAGAAAGGCAGATCTGATGTAAAGATGTATTTTGTAAAGAATAATCCAAAGGATTGTCGTTGCGAAAGGCATAGAATCAATATTCCGTCACTTGGTTGGGTCCGTATCAAAGAAAAAGGATATATTCCAACAACTAAAGACGGATATGTGGTTAAAAGTGGCACGGTCTCAATGAAAGCTAACAGATACTATGTTTCAGTTCTTGTAGAAATTTCTGATAACAAGATTGCTGATAATTCCAATGCAGGAATTGGCATAGACTTGGGATTAAAGGATTTTGCCATTGTTTCTAATGGTAAGACTTATAAGAACATCAACAAGTCAGCAAGACTGAAAAAGCTTGAGAAACAACTTATTCGGGAACAGAGATGTCTCTCCCGTAAGTATGAAAATCTAAAGAAAGGAGAAGTCACTCAAAGGGCGAATATACAAAAACAAAAACTCAAGGTACAGAAACTTCATCATAAGATAGATAATATCCGTACTGATTACATTAACAAGACAATCGCTGAGATAGTGAAAACCAAGCCATCTTATATAACGATCGAGGACTTAAATGTAAATGGTATGATGAAGAATCGACATCTTTCAAAAGCAGTTGCATCACAAAAGTTTTATGAATTTAGAACAAAGCTGCAAATCAAATGCAATGAAAATGGGATCGAACTTCGAATAGTAGATAGATGGTATCCATCATCTAAAACCTGTCACTGCTGTGGCGCTATCAAAAAAGATTTAAAGCTTTCAGATAGAATATTCAAATGCAGTTGCGGTTATGTCGAAGACAGAGATCTCAATGCTGCACTTAATTTGAGAGATGCAATAACTTACGAAGTTGCATAACTAAAACGCAAACGTAAGTATGTACCGAAGGCTATTTTCGGGAATTTACGACTGCGGAGTGTACAAGAACTTGTGAGTAGATATGATTTCGATCAATCAAAAACATACACGGTGAAGCAGTAAGTAGAACTCGTGAGAGTCTACGTTATCTCGATGTGAGTATATTTACACATATTTTGAGTGGCAGAAGAAAAAGATGTCTAAAAAAATCGAACGAAATGATCCCTGCTGGTGTGGAAGCGGAAAAAAATATAAAAAATGTCATGAAGCATTTGATGAAAAAATGGAACTCATGAAAAAAAAGGGGTATGCAGTTCTCGACCATGATCTGATCAAGACACCTGCACAGATCGAGAAGATCAAAGAGAGCTGCAAGATCAATGTTGCAGTTCTTGATTATGTTGCAGAGCATATCGGACCAGGCGTGACGACACAGCAGATTGATGACTGGGTACATGAAGAAACAGTACGTCATGGCGGAATTCCGGCACCACTTAATTATGAAGGTTTTCCAAAAAGCGTATGTACATCTATCAACGAGGTAGTATGCCACGGAATCCCGGATGAAGAAATTGTCTTAAAAGAAGGTGATATTGTCAATGTAGATGTATCCACCATTTATCAGGGATATTTTTCTGATTCCTCCCGTATGTTCTGTATTGGACAGGTAAGTCCGGAGAAGGAGAAGCTTGTCCGTGTGACAAAAGAATGCATAGAGCTTGGCCTTGAACAGGTAAAACCATGGACCCCGATCGGAAATATGGGAAGTGCTGTACACAAACATGCAGTGGAAAACGGCTATACAGTTGTGAAGGAAATTGGCGGACATGGTGTAGGTCTTGAGTTTCATGAAGATCCATGGGTAAGCTACACATCTAAGGAAGATTCAGGTGTACTCATGGTACCCGGAATGATCTTTACTATTGAACCAATGGTCAATATGGGATCTGATGAAATCTATACAGATGAGATCGATGACTGGACAGTGAGGACAGAGGATGGTCTGCCATCGGCACAGTGGGAGATCATGGTCCTTGTCACAGAAACAGGACATGAGGTCCTTTGCTGGTAAAAGCCATCGAAAATCCGGAAAAAAGTCCTTGCAATGAGAAGTTATCTAGTGTATAATCACATATGTTGT
The DNA here is from genome assembly GCF_008680535.1 of Blautia sp. LMAG:36. NCBI lineage: Bacteria > Bacillati > Bacillota > Clostridia > Lachnospirales > Lachnospiraceae > Blautia > Blautia sp. LMAG:36. Next base: position 26,166 of record NZ_NALB01000005.1, read on the forward strand.
GAAAAAAGATGGTCCTCTGTTACCATATGTGTATTAAGAACATCCAGTATAATTAAGGAGAGAAAGAAATGAACGAAATTATTAAGAACATTGAGTCCGCTCAGCTGAAAGCTGAAGTACCGCAGTTCCGCGTAGGAGACACAGTAAGAGTACACGCACTGATCAAAGAGGGAACACGTGAGCGTGTTCAGATCTTCGAGGGTACAGTACTTAAGAGACAGGGTGGAAGCACAAGAGAGACTTTCACAGTAAGAAAGAGCTCCAACGGTGTTGGTGTTGAGAAAACATGGCCGCTTCATTCCCCACATGTAGTTAAGGTTGAGGTTATCCGTCATGGTAAAGTACGCCGTGCGAAACTGAACTACCTGAGAGATCGTGTAGGTAAAGCAGCTAAGGTTAAAGAGCTTGTAAAATAATTTCATAAGTAAAGAGGCAGGGACAATAACATTTGCTATTGTCCCTCTTTTTACATCAGTGCGTATGCGTGTAAAGACACATACAGGGGATAGAATATGGGATTAAATAAGAAGATTAATATCGAAAATCTGAAGGAAAACAGAGCTGTTTCCGAAGCAAGGGAGAAGCTTCGTGATGACAGGACAAGAGGAATCGTGAAATGGGTGTTTGAAATTATTGTGACCCTGGTTTTTGCTGTGCTGGTTGCAATTTCTGCATTTCAGACTGTGACATTGCAAGAAAGTGCCATGGAACCCACGTATTCTGTAAGTGAAAAGTTTTTTGTAAACAGGGCTTTATATAAGGTCAGTTCACCAAAACGTGGAGATGTGATCGTTTTTAAAACAAGCGCCAGTGACTCAGCAGCCCTGCATATCCGACGTGTGATCGGCCTTCCCGGAGAGACTGTTCAGGTTAAAGACGGGAAGATCTATATCAATGGCAAGGTTTATGAAGAAAACGGAGCTTATCAGGATATGACAGATGGAGGACTTGCAAATAGTGCTATAACTCTGGAAAGCGAGGAATATTTTGTCCTTGGCGATAATCGCAATAACAGTGAGGACAGCCGCTTCAGCGATATCGGAAATATCAGTAAGAAGTACATTGTCGGGAAAGTTTGGTTTACAGTTTCTCCGAAAAATAAAATAGGTTTTATAAAATAGATCAAAGTAAACAGATTAAAGTATAGATAAATGAGGTGAATTATGAACGTACAGTGGTATCCAGGCCATATGACGAAGGCGAAGCGTCAGATGCAGGAAGATATCAAGCTGATCGATCTGATCATTGAGCTTGTAGATGCAAGAGTTCCTCTTTCCAGCCGAAATCCGGATATTGATGAGCTGGGAAAAAACAAGGCGCGTATGATCCTTCTCAACAAAGCAGATCTTGCCGATGAGAGACAGAACCGTGCCTGGATGGAATATTTCAAAGAAAAAGGAATCTATGCGGTAAGTATTGATTCCCGCAATAAGGGATCTATGAAGGCCGTTTCTGCGGCAATCACAGAGGCATGTAAGGAAAAGACGGAGAGAGACCGGAGACGAGGAATCAAAAACCGTCCGGTACGTGCGATGGTTGCAGGAATCCCTAATGTTGGAAAATCAACATTTATCAATACCTTTGCAGGAAAAGCCTGTGCCAAGACCGGTAATAAACCAGGAGTTACAAAAGGAAAACAGTGGATACGTCTGAATAAAAGTGTGGAGCTTCTGGATACCCCTGGAATTCTCTGGCCGAAATTTGAAGATCAGGAAGTTGGAATGCGTCTTGCCTATATCGGTTCGATCAAGGACGATATTCTGAACATCGAAGAACTTGCCCTGGGTCTGATCGGATATCTGCAGGAGTTTTATCCGGCAGCGATCAGAGAGAGATACAATGTAGAAGAAGAGCTGAAACCGCTGGATATCCTTACTGCAGTTGCGAAAGCAAGAGGATGTCTGAAAAAGGGCGAAGAGCTTGATTATGAGAAAGCATCCCGTCTTTTGCTGGAAGAATTTCGTTCCGGAAAATTGGGAAAAGTGACTCTGGAGTTTCCAAAAGGACCGGAGGAAGCGTAATGGAAACAATGAAAGATATCAAGGCGCGTTTTGCGTCAGCGAAGGAGGGCGAATATAACGCCCTTTTTCGTCATTATGAAAATGATGAGAGAAGCGGTGTACAGAAACTGATCCAGCAGTATCACAAAAAGCTTCAGGCTCTGAAGGATGAGCGTGTACGTACAGAGAGCATGAAGAAATATGAACATGAATATGAGCATCTTGGATATCTTTGCGGGATCGATGAGGTGGGAAGAGGCCCTCTTGCCGGACCGGTAGTCGCCTGTGCGGTGATCCTTCCGAAAGACTGCGATATTTTATGGCTGAATGATTCTAAAAAGCTTACAGCTAAGAAGAGAGAAGAATTGTACGATGTGATCCTGGAGGGAGCAGTTTCTGTTGGAATCGGAATGGCAAGTCCGGAGAGGATTGATGAGATCAATATCCTGCAGGCAACCTATGAGGCAATGCGTCAGGCAGTGAGCAGGCTTTCTGTACAGCCACAGCTGCTTTTGAACGATGCGGTTACCATACCGGAAATCCAGATTCCGCAGGTACCCATCATCAAAGGTGATGCAAAAAGTGTATCCATTGCGGCAGCAAGTATTGTTGCCAAAGTGACCAGAGACCGGATGATGGAAGAATATGATAAGGTTCTTCCGGAATACGGATTTGCCTCCAATAAAGGATATGGTTCTGCAGCGCATATTGATGCGCTGAAGAAATATGGACCAAGTCCGATACATAGAAAAACGTTTATCACACATTTTGTATAAAAATACTTAAGATACCGACATTAAAAACAGAAAGGTTTTGTTTATCTGAAGGAAAATAGAAGACAGAAGGGAAGCTATTATGAAGGGATTGCTGCAGAGTTCCTGGAAGAAAAGGGGCTGCAGATCAAGGAAAGAAATTTTCGCTGCCGAAGTGGTGAGATCGATCTTGTTGCGCAGGATGGAAGATATCTGGTGTTTATTGAAGTGAAATACAGAAAGAACGGAAAGAGTGGAAGTCCTTTTTCAGCGGTAGGGAGAGAAAAACAGAGGATCATCAGCAAAGTGGCAATGTTTTATCTGATTGCACATGGATACCGGGAGCTGCCTCCCTGCCGTTTTGACGTAGTAGGAATTGATGGAGAGAACATCCACTGGATAAAAAATGCTTTTGATTTTTGCAGTTGAAAGGACTGGTCACATAAGATGAAAATAAAATGGTATAAAGATAAACAGCTAATGAATGTAAATCAGAAGAACAAGGTTACCTGGCTTACATATCCTGCTTTTGAGAAATTTCCCGGGATCGTACATGGCTTCAGTACCCGCCTGGGAGGAGTAAGCCAGGGGATTTATGAATCTATGAACTTAAGCTTCACAAGAGGGGATGAAGAGTCTGCGGTGCGGGAAAATTACCGCAGACTTTCTGCTGCTATGGGATTTTCCATGGAAGATATCGTAACCTCTGATCAGACACACACCACCAATGTACGTGTGGTCACGGAAGAAGACAGAGGAAATGGGATCACAAAACCAAGACCTTATACAGATGTGGATGGAATGATCACCAATGTGCCGGGACTGGTGCTGGCAACGTTTTATGCGGACTGTGTACCACTTTTCTTTATAGATCCGGTACATAGAGCTGTGGGATTATCTCATTCCGGCTGGAGAGGTACTGTAGGAAAGATCGGAAAAGTGACGGTGGAGAAGATGACTGAGGAATTTCAGACAGATCCTTCAGAGCTTTATGCAGCCATTGGTCCTTCTATCTGTCAGGATTGCTATGAAGTCAGTGAAGATGTGATCGATCAGTTTAGAGAGGCGTTTGAAGAAAAATACTGGGATGTGCTTTTTTACAGAAAACCAGATGGGAAATACCAGCTGAATCTGTGGGAGGCGAACCGAAGGATCTTTCTGGATGCAGGCATAAAAGAAGAGCGGATCTCAATGCCGGGCATCTGCACCTGCTGTAATCCGCTCTTTCTTTACTCACACAGGGCTTCTCACGGGAAACGTGGAAACCTGGGAGCATTTATTACTGTTCGTTGACTTTTTTCATGAGATCCATGATCTTTTCGTTGCTGGAACGAACCTTCTCGACAGATACATCATGATTGATGATATCGATGATACTTGCAAGATATTTGCTCATGTTTGCTTCGATATAGTATGGACGGTCAAGAAGCTCAGGAATACGATAGTTAAGGTTGGTTGTGATGACTCTGTCCAGCCAGCCTTTTTCGTAATATTCATCAAATTTGGCTACGCCATCTGTAAACAGACCGTAGGTTGTGCAGACGAATACACGTCCGGCTTTACGCTCTTTAAGCTGACGGGCAACATCCAGCATGCTTTCTCCGGAAGAGATCATATCGTCGATGATGACAACATCTTTGCCCTCTACGGAATCTCCGAGGAATTCGTGAGCAACGATCGGGTTCTTTCCGTTGACAACGGTGGAGTAATCACGGCGTTTGTAGAACATACCCATATCGACTCCAAGGATATTGGAAAAGTATACAGCACGGGACATGGCACCTTCATCCGGGCTGATGATCATGAGATGATCATTGTCAAGCTTGAAATCAGGGACATTTTTGACCAGTGCTTTCAGGAACTGGTATGTGGGGAAAAAGTTATCAAAGCCCTTCAGCGGAATAGAGTTCTGTACACGTGGGTCATGAGCATCAAAAGTAATGATGTTGGAAACACCCATGGCACTTAACTCGCGAAGTGCAAGTGCACAGTCAAGAGATTCTCTCTTGGTGCGTCTGTGCTGACGTCCCTCGTAAAGGAATGGCATGATAACGTTGATGCGGTGTGCTTTACCGGTGGCTGCGGAGATGATTCTCTTCAGATCCTGGTAATGGTCATCCGGAGACATGTGGTTCTCATGACCGCATACGCTGTAAGTAAGACTGTAATTGGTCACATCTACCATGATATAAAGGTCTGTTCCGCGGACAGATTCCTTGATGTAACCCTTACCCTCACCGGTTCCGAAACGTGGGCATTCGCAATCTACAAGGAAAGATTTTTCTGCATATCCCTGTGGGATGATGGTGGATTTCTTGGCGGCTACAAGTTCTTTACGGAATTTAACCAGCTTTTTGTCAACCTCCTCGGCCAGTTCGCGGCATCCGGCAAGTGCGGCGATTCGGATCGGGGCAACAGGCATAGACTTTTCCAGCAATTCTATGTTTGGCATAATATTCCTCCTAAGTGTATGTCATTAAAAATTCTCAGTCTATTTATAACATCAGACCCACGTGTCAGTCAAGGTGTTTTCTCAAAGTGTTGATTTTTAAGAGCAAAGTTGTTATTATATACGGGATAGAAAAGGGAGATAATGATGAAATTAAGAAAACATATGATTTCCAGGGTGCTGCCCGACAGTATTGCCGAGGAGCTGGGGCTGGAGCAGGGAGACAGACTTGTGTCTGTAAACGGACAGCCTGTGGAAGATGTCTTCGATTACCGGTATCTCATGAATGAAGAGCTCGTGGTGCTTCTGGTAGAGAAGCCTGATGGCGAAGAGTGGGAGCTGGAAGTAGAGAAGGAATATGAGGAAGACCTTGGAATAGAATTTGAGAACGGAGGACTGATGGATGACTATCGCTCCTGTTCAAATAAGTGTATGTTCTGTTTTATTGACCAGATGCCTCCAGGTATGCGTGAGACGCTGTATTTTAAGGATGATGATTCCAGGCTTTCCTTTCTTCAGGGAAATTATGTTACGCTTACCAATATGAGCGAGAAGGATATTGAGCGTGTGATCCGCTATCATCTGGAACCGATCAACATTTCGTTCCAGGCAATGAATCCGGAACTCCGGTGTAAAATGCTGCATAACCGTTTTGCAGGAAAGGCTCTGGATAAGGTGGATATGCTGTACAATGCAGGAATCACCATGAATGGACAGATCGTACTGTGTAAGGGTGTCAATGACGGAGACGAGCTGGAATACAGCCTTGAAAAGCTTTCTGCTTATGCGCCGGTCCTTCAGAGCGTTTCTGTTGTACCGGTAGGACTTACCAAATACAGAGAAGGTCTCTATCCTCTGGAGCCTTTTAATAAGGAAGATGCTGAAAAAGTCCTGGGGCAGATCGAACGCTGGCAGAAGATCATGATGGAGAAATACGGGATCCATTTTATCCATGCTTCAGACGAATGGTATATTCTGGCAGACAGGGAGCTTCCCTGTGAGGATGAATATGATGGATATCTGCAGCTTGAGAATGGCGTGGGAATGCTCAGACTTCTGGAAACGGAAGTAAAAGAAACGCTGGAGGGGCTTTCTGGTGACGACCGTAAGGTGACAGGCAGGATCGCCACAGGAAAACTGGCAGCGCCTTTTATCGCACGCTATATAAAAGAGATCCAGAAGAAATATCCCAATGTGCAGATTTCGGTCACAACCATCGAGAATCGTTTTTTCGGTGAAAAGATCACGGTGTCCGGTTTGATCACAGGGCAGGATCTGAAAGAGCAGCTTTCCGGTCTTGACCTTGGAGAGAAGCTTCTGATCCCATGCAGCATGCTGAAAGGTGATGAGGAGATTTTTCTGGATGACATGACGCTGGAAGAGCTTTCGGAAGCACTGAACACAGAAATTGTAATCGTAGACACAGGAGGACGTGATCTGGTGGAAGCCGTGATCTACCCTCCGGAACATAAACAAACAAGAAGGAGACAGATTTATGAGCAAACCAGTAGTAGCGATAGTGGGAAGGCCTAATGTAGGCAAATCCACTCTGTTTAACGCTCTGGCAGGTGACAATATTTCCATAGTAAAGGATACACCAGGAGTAACCCGTGACAGGATTTATGCAGATGTCACATGGCTTGACAGGACATTTACTCTGATCGATACAGGCGGAATCGAGCCGGACAGCAGCGATATCATCCTCTCCAGAATGAGAGAGCAGGCACAGATCGCCATTGATACGGCAGACGTGATCATTTTTATCACAGATGTTCGCCAGGGTCTTGTGGATTCCGATGCCAAGGTGGCAGATATGCTCCGCCGCAGCGGCAAGCCGGTACGTCTTGTAGTTAACAAGGTAGACAGCCACCAGAAATATATGATGGACGTATATGAGTTTTACAATCTTGGAATCGGAGAACCGATCCCGATTTCCGCAGCTAACAGACAAGGCCTTGGAGATATGCTGGATGAGGTGATCAAAGAGTTCCCGGATAAGAGTGAAGAGGAAGATCAGGATGATATTCCGAAGATCGCCATTGTAGGAAAGCCGAACGTGGGAAAATCTTCTCTGATCAACAAGCTTCTTGGAGAGGAGCGTGTGATCGTATCCAATATTGCAGGAACCACACGTGATGCTATAGACACAAAGGTTACCTGGAACAAAAAAGATTATATTTTTATCGATACTGCAGGACTTCGACGCAAGGGTAAGGTAAAAGAAGAGATCGAGCGCTATAGTGTTATCCGTACTGTGACAGCTGTAGAGCGTGCAGATGTGGTTGTAGTTGTGATCGATGCCTCCGAGGGCGTTACCGAGCAGGATGCTAAGATCGCGGGAATCGCTCATGACAGAGGAAAGGGTATCATCGTAGCGGTAAATAAATGGGATGCCATTGAGAAAAATGACAAGACCATCTACAAGCATACGGAAAAGATCCGTCAGATCCTTTCCTTTATGCCATATGCACAGATCATCTTTATCTCTGCAAAAACAGGTCAGAGACTTCCAAAGCTTTTCGAAAATATCGATACAGTTATCGAAAATCAGACACTTCGTATCCAGACAGGTGTTCTTAATGAGATCCTTTCTGAGGCAGTCGCTCTTCAGCAGCCGCCGTCTGACAGAGGAAGAAGACTGAAGATCTTCTATATGACACAGGTTGCGGTAAAACCGCCGACATTTGTTATCTTTGTCAATGACAAGGAACTGATGCATTTTTCCTATGTAAGATATCTGGAGAACAAGATCAGGGATGCTTTTGGATTTTCTGGAACTTCCCTGAAATTTATCATCCGCGAGCGCGGGGAAAAGGAATAAAAGTATGGAACGTATTATTTGTCTTGTTATCGGTTATGTATGCGGGCTTTTTCAGACAGGCTATATTATTGGAAAAGTCCACAAGACAGATATCAGAGATCATGGCAGCGGGAATGCGGGTACTACGAATGCCTTCCGGACCTTTGGAAAGAAAGCGGGAGCGATCACCCTGCTGGGAGACTGCCTGAAGTGTGTACTGGCTATTGTGATCGTGAGAATGGTTTATGGAAATTCCATGAATGGTCTCCTTCCGCTTCTTACCCTTTATGCAGCATTGGGATGTATCCTCGGCCACAATTTTCCGATTTCTATGGAATTTCGCGGTGGAAAGGGAATTGCTGCTTCTGTAGGCATGATCATTGCTTTTGACTGGCGGATATTTATTGTATGTGCAGTTGTCTTTTTTGCACTGTTCTTTACAACTCATTATGTATCGCTTTGCTCTCTCTGTGCATATGCGGTGGCTTTTATCCTGGTCCTAGTTTTTGGACATATGGGAAAATATGGGATGGATCAGGCGCATACCGTTGAGCTTTATATCGTGATGGCAGTTCTTACAGCAATGGCGTTTTACAGACATAGGGCAAACATTGTAAGACTGTTTCATGGAACAGAGAATAAGGTGTTTTTAAGCAGTAAGAATAAAAAATAAGAGGTAAGATTTATGGCAAAAATCAGCGTACTGGGTTCGGGGAGCTGGGGATTAGCCCTGGCACTCCTGTTGCATAATAATGGCCATGAAGTCCTTCTTTGGTCGGCAAGACCGGAGAATGCCCGGAAACTCCGGGAAAAAAGAGAAAATCCTGACAGGCTTCCGGGGGTACGGCTTCCGGATGAAATCGATGTCCTGACAGATCTGGGGCGTGCGCTTAAGGATGTGGATGTAACAGTTCTGGCAGTAGCTTCCCCGTATATCCGGAGTACTGCACACAAGATGGCATCGTTTGTGTGCAGGGACCAGAAGATCGTCAATGTTGCTAAAGGTATTGAGGAAAAGACACTGAAAACACTCAGCGAGGTGATCGAAGAAGAAATCCCGCAGGGTAATGTAGCTGTACTTTCCGGTCCAAGCCATGCGGAAGAAGTAGGACGCGGACTTCCTACAACCTGTGTGATCAGCGCACATACACAGGAAACTGCGGAATACCTTCAGAGCATTTTTATGAGCCCTGTGTTCCGCGTGTATACAACACCGGATATCCTTGGGGTGGAACTTGGCGGAGCACTGAAAAATGTGATCGCACTGGCAGCAGGTACTGCCGACGGCCTTGGATATGGAGATAATACCAAGGCGGCACTGATCACCAGGGGAATCACAGAAATAGGAAGACTTGGTAAAAAAATGGGGGCGCAGATGGAAACCTTTTACGGCCTGTCCGGGATCGGCGACCTGATCGTGACTTGTGCAAGTAAGCATAGCCGTAATCGAAAGGCCGGATATCTGATCGGCCAGGGATATACGATGGAAGAAGCTATGAAAGAAGTGCAGATGGTTGTGGAAGGTGTTTATTCTGCAAGAGCTGCAAGAGAGCTTGCGGAGAAATATGAGGTGGAGATGCCTATCATAACGGAAGTGAACCGCGTACTGTTTGAAGGAAAATCAGCAGCGGAAGCAGTAATGGACCTGATGCTGCGTGATAAAAAAGTGGAAACGCCCATGCTCCCGTGGGGAAATGCGTGAGCGGATCAGTTAAATATTTCCGGGTTTCAGATATGTGAAATGCTAAGCTGGGAATAACAGGATCGCCGTATCAACTGAAAAGAAAAAATAAAAAGATATCTGTCAGAAGATCACTTATGCTCTGACAGATATCTTTTTTGCATTATTATGGGAAATTAAAACTGAAGATCACGGAGATCTTCTGGAACATGAGAAGTATGCAGATCTTCGTTCAGTGTATCGATGATCGCCATATCTTCATCCTCGATGTTGAAGTCAAAGATATTTCCATTGCTGCGGATTCGTTCCGGGTTGATGGATTTCGGAATGACAGAAATTCCCTTCTGTATTGCCCAGCGAAGCCCGATCTGTGCAGGAGTCCTGGCATATTTGGTCCCCAGAACACACATTACATCATTATCAAAATATGCACCTCTTGCCAGAGGAGCATAAGCCTGTACCTGAATACCGAAAGCCTTGCAGTATTCGATCAGTTCAGCAGGGTAACACAAAGGATGGCACTCGATCTGGTTTACAGCAGGAATAACCCCGGATATCTTACGAAGCTCTTCCAGATGCCGGATATCAAAATTACTGACGCCGATACTTAAAGCACGTCCAGATTCCAGAATGGATTCCAGCTCTTTCCAGGTGCTCAAATAGCAGCCGGGAACCGGCCAGTGTATCAGATAGAGATCTACATAACTGACTTTCAGACGGTCGAGACTACGGGAAAAAGCTCCCTGGACATCGCCGAGACGCTGCGCATTGTTCCAGATTTTGCTGGTGATGAAAAGATCCTTTCTGGGAACTCCGCATTTGGCAATGGCACGTCCAACGCTTTCTTCATTTTTATAAACAGAAGCGGTATCGATCATGCGGTAGCCGGCGGAAATAGCAGAAGTGACTGCTGCTTCGGCCTGTACGTCATCGGGCAACTTGTATACGCCAAGCCCCAGAAGAGGCATTTCTCTGTCGTTGTTCAGAAAAACAGTTTCTTTCAAAATAATTCCTCCTTGTATGTTCTGCTTTCCATGTTCTTGCTATTATAGCACAAAAATATGAAAGAATCACATCAATTATATTACAAAAGTGATAAAGCTTAGAGTTGGACAGACGCGCAGACCGGGTAATAAGTTGTGGTTTGGAGAGACTAACTTCGTTAAAAATGAAACAATCGAGTTAAATTACTGTCAAAGTTTTTGGAAAAATAGGAAAAACAGCATATAATTTTGGCTATATTTTATAATTATTTTCTTGATAATAACAGTGAAAAGATGTATAATGAATTTAATTGATAAATTCTTGTCATGAGAGTGTCCGCCCGGCGGATACAGGAAAGGGGTATTTATGCATTTAATCAAAGATGAGAATGGCAATCTTGTTCAGCATGGACATGCAGACAGCCATGAACATACACATGAGCACACCCATGAGGACGGTGTGACTCACAGCCATACACACAGCCATGCGGAAGGAGATAACCATTGTCATACACACGGTGATGGACACTGCGGTTCCTGTGAGAACGGTGACTGCAAGAATGAGACTGTAGCACTTCTTACCTACATGCTGCAGCATAACGAGCATCATGCCGCAGAACTTGATCAGATGGCTGACAATCTTAAGAAGCTTAACATGGATGCAGCTGCGAAGACGATCAAAGAGGCAGTTGCAGATTTTCAGAAAGGCAATATGAGACTTGGACTTGCCCTTACACTTGTTAAGGAAGAGTTGAAATAAAAACCGACAGAATAGTTTTGACAGCATAGTGGTTAAATGATGCCACTTATTTGGAGGAATGATTATGTGTCTTGCAACAGTATATAAGGAAGAAGATAATTCTGTGATCTTTAAGAATGTAAGCCGGATCGATGTGGACGGAAATAAATTGATCCTTCGAGATATCATGGGAGATGAGCGCGTGGTAGAAGGCAGTATCCTTATGGTGGATCTTGCAAACAGCATCGTGAAACTGCAGTGTGACTGATACAAATACGTGGAGGACGATCAATGAAATTATCTGAAGCAATGAGAGAAAAAATGCTGCTTTCTTTTGAACTTTTTCCGCCAAAGACAGAAAAAGGTATGGCAAACCTGCCGGGAACCATTGAACATCTCATGAAGTATAGACCGGAGTATATTTCCTGTACATACGGTGCCGGCGGCGGAAATGTCGGTGCCAACAGGGAAGTATGCCAGATGATCAGGAATGCAGGAACTGTTCCTGTAACACACTTCACAGTGATCAAGAACACAAAAGAAGGAATCAGACAGCAGTTGGAACAGTATCTGGCAGATGGCGTTGACCATATGCTGGCGCTTCGCGGAGATATTCCACTTGGTGAGACAACAACCTGCGGAGACTTCAATTATGCGACAGACCTTGTTAAATTTGTCCGTGATGAATTTGGCGATAAGTTCGAGATCGCAGTAGCCGGTTCACCGGAAGGCCATATCGCATGCAGAAGCTTGGATGCTGATATTGCTGTTTTGAGACAGAAACAGGACAATGGTGCTGATTATATCATGACCCAGCTCTGCTGGGATATGGAACAGTTTAAATACTGGTTGGACGCTATCCGCGAGGCTGGAGTGACAATGCCTGTAGATGTTGGTGTAATGCCAATCCTGGATCAGGCAGCTACCATTAATATGGCTCTTTCACGTAATGGCTGTGTAATGGACAGTGAGCTTTGCAGGCTGATCTCCAGAAACTGGCTGTTCCCGAATCCGTTTAACGCTAAAGATGCTGATGGTAAACCATTTGACATGTTCTATGAGGACAAGGTTAAACGATTCAAAGAAGAAGGAATCGAATACACCATCAGACAGATCGATGAGTATCGCGCTCTTGGTGTTGACGGTATCCATCTTTATGCATTAAACAAATGGAAAGATGTATCCGAGATCATTGACAGATCCGGACTTCGTACACTTATCTAATCATCAACGAAATAAATAAGAATTCCGGCACGATGCGGAGGTGTCAGAACAGTATCAGGCACCTCCCTTATGCGCCGGCATAACAGATATAAAATCAGGAGGTGCCCGTTTTATGGCACATGTTATTGCAGTCGCCGGAAAAGGCGGCGTTGGAAAAACTACATTATGCGGAATGCTGATCCAGTATCTCTGCGAAAAGAAAAAAGGACCTGTACTGGCTGTAGATGCAGATGCCAATTCAAATCTGAATGAGGTTCTTGGCGTAGAAGTAGATACGACTCTTGGCGATGTCCGCGAGGAGATCGCACATGCTGAGATGACAGAGAAAAGCCCGATTCCCAAAGGAATGTCCAAGGCAGATTATGCGGAGGTACGTTTTGAGGATGCTCTTGCAGAGGAAGATGATTATGATCTTCTTGTGATGGGAAGAACCCAGGGAAAAGGCTGCTATTGCTTTGTAAATGGTCTGCTTCAGGCACAGCTTGCTAAATACCAGAAAAATTATCCGTATATTGTTGTGGATAACGAAGCTGGAATGGAACATATCAGCAGAGGAATCCTTCCGAGCATGGAGACAGCAATTCTTGTAAGTGACTGCTCCAGAAGAGGCGTTCAGGCAGTTGGCAGGATCGCAGAACTTATTAAGGAATGCGATATGAAGCCTTCCAGAGTAGGTCTTATTATCAATCGCGCGCCAAAAGCAGAACTGAATTCAGGAATCCTTGAGGAGATCCGGAATCAGGGACTCGATCTGATCGGTGTGGTACCACAGGATGAGGCAGTTTATGAATATGACTGCGATGGTAAACCAACCGTTACTCTTCCTGAGGATAATCCGATGAGAAAAGCAGCTTTTGAAATTTTTGATAAATTAGGTTTATAACGAAATATAAACCTTTTTTTAAAAAAGAAAATAACCCATGGGTGGGGATGGGTTCCTGCCTTGGGCTTATTATAAAAAGAAAAATAAAAATAGATGTGCTATTAAAGGAGGTCTATAATGAGTGAATTCAAATTAACTACAGTGGAGGAATTTGAAGCCGCTACAGCCCGTCTTCTCGAGACAGGTGCAAAGGTAGGAGCAGATGCATGGCAGATCCGTGCAAAGAACCAGACTCCGCACTGTAAATTCGGTGAGCAGGGTATCTGCTGCCGTATCTGTGCAATGGGACCGTGTCGTATTACACCGAAGGCTCCAAGAGGAATCTGCGGATGTGATGCTCATGGTATCGTAGGAAGAAACTTCCTTAAATTTACAGCCGGTGGTGCAGCTACTCACTCCGATCATGGTCGTGAGATCTGCCATACACTGTACTGTGCAAAAGAGGGCGGAAATTATCAGGTAAAAGATCCTGAGAAACTGCTTCGCATCGCTAAAGAGTGGGGCGTGGAAACAGAAGGCAAGGATATCTATGATCTGGCTCATGAGATGGCTGAGATCGGTCTTATGGAATATGGTAAACCGTTCGGATATCAGAGATTCCTTGACAGAATGCCTGCAGGACAGAAAGAAAAACTGATCGAGAACGAAATCGCACCACGTGCTATCGACCGTGAGGTTGCAAGCTCCCTGCATATGTCTCATATGGGATGTTCATCTCTTCCGGAAGCACTTGTAAAACAGTCTATTCGCTGCGGTATGGCTGATGGATGGGGCGGTTCCATGATGGGAACAGAGTTCTCTGATGTATTATTCGGAACTCCGAAGCCACTTGATACAGAGGCTAACCTTGGAGTAATGGTTGAAGAGAACGTAAACATTGTTGTACACGGACATGATCCGAGTCTTTCTGAGATGATCTGTGAGTATGCAGACAGCAAAGAAATGATCGATTATGCAAAATCTGTAGGAGCAAAAGGAATCACCGTTTCCGGTGTGTGCTGTACTTCTAACGAGGTAGCTATGCGTCGTGGTGTTCCGATGGCTGGTAACTTCCTGCAGCAGGAGAACGTAGTACTGACAGGTGCCTGCGAGGCGATCGTAGTTGATGTTCAGTGTATCTTCCCTGCATTAGGACCTCTGAGCAAATGTTTCCATACTAAATTTGTTACAACTTCTCCGATCGCTCAGATGCCGGATTCTGAATTTATCAGATTCAACGCTGAGACAGCAGGAGAAAATGCAAAAGCAATCGTTAAGATGGCTATCGATAACTTCAAGAACAGAAAACCTGAGCTTGTACATATCCCGCAGCTGAAACAGAAAGCTACTGTTGGTTATTCAGTAGAAGCGATCGTTAAAGTTCTTGATGGTGTTACAAACTCTCAGGTTGATGTAACAGGAACAACCAAACCATTACTTGAGTGCATCACTTCCGGTGTTATCCGTGGTGCTGTCGCTATGGTTGGATGTAACAATCCTAAGATCCGTCCTGACTATGCACATATCGAACTGATGAAGAAGTGTATCGCAAATGATATCATTATCATCGCTTCCGGATGTTCCGCACAGGCAGCTGCTAAAGCTGGTCTGATGGACAAATCCGCAAGAGATCTTTGCGGTGCAGGTCTGAAACGTGTTTGTGAGCTGGCTGATATCCCACCAGTACTTCATATGGGATCCTGCGTAGATATCTCCCGTATGATGATCCTGGCTGCTGAACTTGCAAAAGATGCAGGACTTCAGATCAATCAGCTTCCTGTAGTAGGATGTGCTCCTGAGTGGATGTCTGAAAAAGCTGTATCCATCGGTAACTACGTAGTTGGTACTGGTATTGATACATTCCTTGGCGTTGATCCATATGTTTCCGGTTCTTCAGAAATGTGCGAACTTCTTACAGAGGGAACAAGAAAATGGACAGGTGCTGCTTACACAGTAGAGACAGACATCGAGAAATTAGTTGATCTTATGATCGAGAGAATTGAAGAGAAGAGAACAGCATTAGGAATCTAATCCGTTGCGATCTTTAAAATGTTATAAAAGGTGGAAGACGTAAAATGAAAATAGCAGTAACCGGTAAAGGCGGAGTAGGAAAGACAACTTTCGCAGCAACACTTGCAAGACTATACGCAGATGAGGGAAAAAAAGTCCTTGCGGCGGATGTGGATCCGGATGCGAACCTGGGTCTTGCCCTTGGATTTGACGAGGAAACCTTGGACTCTATTGTTCCAATCTCAAAAATGCGTAAGCTCATAGAAGAACGCACCGGAGCCAACAGCCAGAATCAGTTTTATAAACTGAACCCAAAGGTAGACGATATTCCGGATACTTATGGAAAAACCTGTAATGGCGTAAAGCTGCTTGTCCTTGGAACTGTGGAAACAGGTGGAGGCGGATGCGTCTGTCCTGAACATGTGATGCTTAAAAGAGTGATCAATAACCTTGTGATCCACAGAGATGATGTGGTGATCATGGATATGGAGGCCGGCCTGGAACATCTGGGCCGGGGCACCACGGAGAGCATGGATGAATTTATTGTAGTGATCGAACCAGGGGCAAGAAGTGTACAGACATATAAGAATGTTAAACGTCTTGCAAAGGATCTGGGAGTTTCTCAGGTTAAGGTCGTGGCCAATAAGGTAAGAAATCCTGAGGATGAGGAATTTATTCGGAGTAAGATCCCGGCAGAGGATCTGCTTGGAATGATCCACTACAATACAGAAGTTATAGATGCTGATCGTCAGGGAAAATCTCCCTACGATTTCAGTGAAACTGTAACAGCTGAAATCAGAAAAATCAAAGACAAAATTGATCAGAATTCAATTCTGTAAAAATAGGAGGTATTACAGTGACTTTATTTGATAGAGTATTCGGCGGAAACGATGCTGTATATGGTTTAACAGAGGGTGCTATTGACGGCGCGATCGCTCAGTATGGCGAAGACAAAGCTGTCAGCTTCCCGAATACCGCTTACAGCCTTCCTTGCTACTATGCTGTAACAGGAACAAAAGTTACAACATTAAAAGAATTAAAAGAAGCTCTTGGCGTTGTAAAAACACTTATGACAAGAGAGAAAAGACTGAACGATGCATTCATGTCCGGTGTTGCTACAGCACTCTGCGCAGAGTTCATCGAGGTTCTGAAATATATCGACGGAGCAACTCCTTACGAAGAGCCATGCTATGGACATCTTGGTGATGCTGTTATCCGTGAGCTCGGTGTACCGCTCGTAACAGGCGATATCCCAGGCGTTGCTGTTATCCTTGGTGCTGCTCCTACTACAGAAGAGGGTGTTGCTCTTGTAAAGAGCTATCAGGCACAGGGTATCCTGGTAACACTTGTTGGCGGAATCATTGATCAGGTTGCAGAAGCCGGAATGAAGACAGGTGCCAACGTTCGTGTTATTCCTCTTGGAAAAGATGTTACATCTGTTGTTCATGTAGTTTCCGTTGCGATCCGTGCAGCTCTGATCTTCGGTAACGTAACACCTGGAGATGCAGGAACACTTATGAAATACACAATGGATCGTGTACCGGCATTTGTTAACGCATTCAAACCTCTGGATGATGTGATCGTAGCATGCGGTGCAGGCGCTATCGCACTTGGATTCCCGGTTGTTACAAATGAGACAGAGAATATCTTCCGTGTACCGAAGAGCCTTATCGTTCAGGAGGACGTAAGCAAATTTAACGCTACTTCTCTTGAGGCGCGTGATATTAAGATCAAGATCACAAATATTGATATTCCGGTTGCTTTCGCATCTGCATTCGAGGGTGAGATCATCCGTCGTAAAGATATGCAGGTTGAGTTCGATGGCTCCCGTGTAGACTGTGCAGAGCTTGTACAGACCTGCGATGCTTCTGAGATCGAGGATCACAAGATCACAGTGATCGGACCTGAAGTAGATGAGATGGAATTCGGCAGCAAGAACAGCATTGCATATGTTGTTAAAGTTGCAGGTAAGAACATGCAGTCTGACTTTGAGCCGGTTATCGAGCGTAAATTCCACAACTATATCAACTGTAT
Source organism: Blautia sp. LMAG:36 (assembly GCF_008680535.1). NCBI lineage: Bacteria > Bacillati > Bacillota > Clostridia > Lachnospirales > Lachnospiraceae > Blautia > Blautia sp. LMAG:36. The sequence goes on from NZ_NALB01000005.1 coordinate 43,700, forward strand.
CGAGGGTGTATACCATACAGGACAGCGTGATATGCAGCGTATCCGTATCAGCATTGATGCATTTAATGCAGGCTTCAGAATCAAACATATCGGTGAGGTTCTTTATGCATCTGTTAAGAATGAGTTCGATGCGGTTGTTGATAAATGTGAGGTTGTTATCTATACAGATCCTGCTGAGTGTACAAGAATCCGTCATGAGGTTGCAATTCCGATCTTTGACAAACGTGATGAGCGTCTTGATACTCTGACAGATGAGTCTGTTGACGTATATTACAGCTGTATCCTTTGCCAGGCATTCGCACCAAGCCACGTATGTGTAGTAACACCTGAGAGACTTGGTCTTTGCGGTGCGGTTTCATGGCTGGATGCAAAAGCTACACATCAGCTTGACCCAGCTGGCCCTTGCCAGATCATCACAAAAGAGCGTCCGATCGATGAGAATCTTGGTTCTTATGAGGACGTTGATGAGGCAGTTCAGAAATTCTCCCAGGGTGCTCTGGAGCACGTTACACTGTACTCCATCATGCAGGATCCGATGACTTCCTGCGGATGCTTCGAGTGTATCTGTGGTATCGAGCCATTCTCCAACGGTGTTGTTATTGCTAACCGTGAGTATGCAGGCATGACACCACTTGGAATGACATTCCCTGAGATGGCATCCATGACAGGTGGTGGAGTTCAGACACCTGGATTCATGGGACATGGTAAACATTTCATTTCCTCTAAGAAGTTCATGAAGGCTGAGGGCGGTATCGAGCGTATCGTATGGATGCCAAAAGAACTGAAAGAATTCGTAGCTGACAGACTTAATAAGACTGCAAAAGAGCTTTACGGAATCGATAACTTTACAGACATGATCGGTGATGAGACGATCGCAGAAGATCCAGAGACACTGGTTGCATTCCTTACAGAAAAAGGACATCCGGCTCTCGGACTTGATCCGATGATGTAATTTATCCGGGAGAAAGGATGTGCGGACATCCTTTCTCCTGTAAACTGTTAAAAAGTTTGTTGATTTTTTAACAGAAATATAGTGCTGCATCTTGCCAATAACTGGTGCTATGTAGTATAATATAAGAAGCTCTGTAGTTTTTAATTATTATTTTTAAGGAGGCTAACGAAAAATGCCGTTTAATCAGAAACCACAAAAGTTCAATGCAAAGATTAATGCTGTCACAATCGGAAGCGGAGATAAGACTGTGACAATTGGTGGGGATTGTACATTCCCATTTTATTCCTTTGACGCAGAGTCAGAGAACTGCCCGAAGATCGGTGTAGAGATCTCTGATATGGGTCTTGAGGGCGTATCTGAAGGTATCAAAGCTTACTATGAAGGCGCTACTACAATGGCTGACATTGCTAAGAAAGCTGCAGCTATGGAGGGTGCTGACTTTGTTGCACTTATTCTTGAGGGCGGCGACCCGAACGGTGTTAACAAATCTATCGATGAGCTGATCGCAGTTGTTAAAGAAGTTGCAGATGCAGTTGACTGTCCACTGGTTGTAGAGGGCTGCAAGAATGTTGAGAAGGATGCAGAGCTCCTTCCGAAGGTTGCAGAGGCTCTTCAGGGCAGAAATGCACTGATCCTTTCCGAGAAAGAGGAGAACTACAAAGCGATCGGTGCAGCAGCAGGTCTTGCTTACAATCAGATCGTAGGCGCTGAGTCTGCCGTTGATATCAACCTTGCTAAACAGCTTAACGTTGTTACTACACAGCTTGGTGTAGATGCAAAGAAGATCGTTATGAATATCGGTAGTGCAGCAGTTGGTTATGGATATGAGTACGTAGTATCTACTATGGACCGTATCAAAGGTGCCGCTTTAGGCCAGAATGATAACATGCTGCAGATGCCTATTATTACACCTGTATCCGCTGAGACATGGAATGTTAAAGAGGCAATGGCTTCTGAAGCAGACATGCCGGCATGGGGACCACAGGACGAGCGTGGAATCGACATGGAAGTTGAGACAGCAGCAGCTGATCTTGCAGCTGGTTCTGATGCAGTTATCTTAAGACATCCGGAATCTGTTAAGACAATTTCCAAGCTGATCAAAGCACTTGCGTAATAAATAGGAGGATAAAGAGCTATGGCACTGAATGGTATTCAGATCTTTAAATTAACACCAAAGAAAAACTGTAAGGAATGTGGATGCCCTACATGTATGGCTTTCTCTATGAAAGTTGCACAGGGCGCTATGAAAATTGAGCAGTGTCCTCATATGTCCGAGGATGCATTAGCATCTCTTTCTGAGGCAACTGCACCGCCAATGAAAACTATCAAGATCGGAACAGGCGATGGAGAGTTTACACTTGGTGGAGAGACTGTTCTTTTCAGACATGAGAAGACATTTGTAAGCAAAACAAGATATGCCGTATCACTTTGCACATGCATGAGTGATGAAGAAGTAGAAGCAAAACTTGCAGAGATCCCACACGTTGACTATGATCGTATCGGTGAGAGAATGCATGTAGAGCTTGTGTATGTAAACTGCGATGAGAATGCAGATGCTGCAAAATTTACAGCACTTGTAGAGAAGGCTAAAGGTCTTGGAAGAACACTGATCCTTGGCTGTACAGATCCTGAGATCGCAAAAGCTGCCCTTGAAGTATGTAAGGACGGCAAACCGGTTCTTAACGGAGCAAACGCTTCCAACTACGAGGCAATGAGCAAGGTTGCTACAGATGCAGGCGTAGTTCTCGGTGTATCCGGTAAGGACATCAATGAATTATATGATACTACAGCAGCTATTGAGAAACTTGGCAACAAGAATCTCGTACTTGATACAACAGGAGCTGACATCAAAGAGACCTTTGCAAATACTGTACAGGTTCGTCGTGCAGCTCTTAAGAATCAGGACAGAACATTTGGTTATCCTTCTATCGTTAACCTTGTTAAACTTGCGAAGGGTGACAAACATTTACAGGCAGCACTTGCTTCCATGTTTACTATGAAATATGGTTCTATCATCGTTATGGAGCAGATGACATATGCAGAGGCACTTCCGCTGTTCGGTCTTCGTCAGAACGTATTTACAGACCCGCAGAAGCCAATGAAGGTAGAGCCGGGCATTTATCCTCTGAACGGAGCAGACGAGAATTCTCTCGTTGTAACAACAGTAGACTTTGCTCTTACATATTTCGTAGTATCTGGCGAGCTGGAGCGTTCCGGTGTTCCGCTTAACCTGGTGATCAATGATGCAGGCGGACTTTCCGTACTTACATCCTGGGCAGCAGGTAAATTCTCCGGAAACAGCATCTCCGAGTATATCAAAGAGAATGTTGAGCCGAAGGTTAAATGCAGAAGACTGGTTATTCCTGGTAAAGTAGCAGTTCTTAAGGGCGATCTTGAGGCTAAGCTTCCTGGATGGGAGATCATCGTAGGACCAAGAGAAGCAGTACAGCTTGTGAAATTCTTAAAAGACCTTGATGCATAAACTTAAGGTTTAAGAAATCAGCTGTCCGGCAATATCGCCGGCAGTTATAAACGGCTGTGCAGGTTTGCTGCACAGCCATATCCTACTAATATGTAAAGGAGAACACGAGTATGGCAAAATTTGTAACAATTGGGGAGAGACTTTCAACAACAGCACCGGCAGTAAATAAAGCATTTACTGAGAGAGATCCTGAGCCGATCATCAAAAGAGCAAAACAGCAGCTTGATGCAGGCGCTACATATCTTGACGTAAATATCGGACCTGCTGAGAACGATGGCGAGGACCTTATGAAATGGGCAGTACAGCTCCTTCAGTCTGAGTTTGACAATGTTCCGCTTGCTCTGGATACTACAAACCAGAAAGCTATTGAGGCTGGTATTTCCGTATACAACAGAAGCAAAGGTAAACCGATCGTAAACTCTGCAGATGCTGGAGACAGAATTTCCAATATCGACCTTGCAGCAGCTAACGATGCGATCTGTATCGCACTTTGCTCTTCCGGTATGGTTGCATCAGACAATGACGAGCGTATGATGCACTGCCAGAACATGCTTGAGAGAGGTCTTGGCCTTGGTATGGAAGCAGAGGATCTCTGGTTTGATCCGCTTTTCCTTGTTGTAAAAGGAATGCAGGACAAACAGATGGAAGTTCTTGAGGCAATCAAGATGTTCTCCGAGATGGGTCTGAACTCCACTGGCGGTCTTTCCAACAACAGTAACGGTATGCCAAAACATATCCGTCCGATCATGGACTCTGCTCTTGTAGCTATGGCTATGATGAATGGTCTTACATCTGCAATCGTTAACCCTAACGACCTTCGTCTTATGGAGACAATCAAATCCTGTGACGTATTCAAGGGTAACACACTTTACGCAGATTCTTACCTTGAGATCTAATTTGGCGTGTGAACAAAACAGGAGCGCTGTTTCAGAGGCTGGGGGCTTCGGCCTTCAGCCTCTTTTTTACTAATATAGTTTAGTCTAACTCCCAACGCCACAGGTGGAAGACGAATAACTTTTACGAGGCGAGAAAGGTGGTTGCCGAATGTTTAAGGTGACTTTTGCTTTTGAAAATGGCAGTACGGTAGAAGCATTTGCCAATGCGGGGGATAATTTACTGGAGGTTGCTCGTAGTGCCAATGTGGCTATCGATGCACCATGTTCCGGAAACGGAGCCTGTGGAAAATGTCGGGTACAGTTAAAAAGCGGAGAACTGGACTCAAAGAAAACTCTTCATATTTCGGATGAAGAATATGGCGCAGGCTGGCGTCTGGCCTGTATGAGCAAGATCAGTGCAGATGTGGAGGTTCTTGTTCCGGATATTGCATCCGCATATAAGAGCCGAATGAAAGTGGCTGATTTAAGCTCAAAAGAAGAAATTGCTATTTTTGAAAATGCCAAGCATGAAGTTGAGATGGCTGGCATAGAACTTACAAACAGTCTTGATGTTATAGAAGTACACATGGAGGAACCATCTCTGGATGATACCATGCCGGATAATGAGAGACTGACACGGGCACTGCGGAAATATATGAATCTTAAACATATCAGAATTCCCTATTCCGTGCTGAAAAAACTTCCGGATGTACTTCGAAACAGTAAATTTTCAGTGAAATGTGTGGTTCGTACAACACCGAACGACATGTTTGTATACGATATTTTTGACAGTAAAGAAGATGTTGTGATCGGTGGTCTTGCCGTAGATATCGGTACCACAACAGTTTCTGCAGTTCTGATCAATATGGAAAGCGGAGAGATCCTGGCCAAAAGCTCTTCCGGAAACGGACAGATCCGTTTTGGTGCGGATGTTATCAACCGTATTATTGAATCTCAGAAACCTGGAGGAAAAAAGAAGCTTCAGGATGCAGTGATCAAAGAGACCATCAATCCGATGATCCACGAGATGTGCAGAAGCATTCACTTCCCGGAGGAACAGATCTACCGGATGTGTGTTGCTTCCAATACAACCATGAATCATCTGTTTGCAGGGATCAATGCGGATCCGCTTCGCATGGAGCCGTATATTCCTACATTTTTCAAAACAAATTCCTTATTTGCATCCGATGTGGGAATTGAGATCAATCCGGATGCACATATTATCATGGCTCCGAATATCGGAAGCTATGTAGGTGGAGATATCACTGCCGGTACACTGGTAAGTATGATCTGGAACAGACCGGAATTTTCTCTGTTTATCGACCTTGGTACTAACGGAGAGCTTGTGTTCGGTAATTCCGATTTTATGATGAGCTGTGCATGTTCCGCAGGTCCTGCCTTTGAGGGTGGAGATATCAGCTGCGGTATGCGTGCTACAGACGGTGCTATTGAGGCATGTACCATTGATAAAGAAACTATGGAACCGACATATAAGGTTGTAGGCGAACCTGGAACCAAACCGGTAGGACTTTGCGGTTCCGGTATCATTGATGTGATCAGTGAACTTTTTATGACAGGAATCATCAATCCGAAGGGCAAATTTGTTCGTGAAGGCAAAAGAATCCGTCACGATCATTATGGCATGGGAAGCTATGTGATCGCGTTTGAAGAGGAAGCCGGTTCTGCCAAGGATGTTGAGATCACAGAAGTAGATATTGATAATTTTATCCGTGCCAAAGGCGCTATTTTCTCTGCAATCCGTACTATGCTGAATTCTCTTGATTTCGATGTTTCCATGATCGATGACGTATATGTTGCCGGTGGAATCGGAAGCGGGATCAATATGTCTAATGCAGTGCATATCGGAATGTTCCCGGATATTCCTCTTGAGAAATTCCACTATATTGGTAACTCTTCTCTTACAGGTGCTTATCTGATGCTTCATTCCACACCGGCAGAGAAAAAGACATACGAACTTGCATCCAATATGACTTACCTGGAGCTTTCTACAGTTCCTACCTATATGGATGAGTTTGTAGGTGCATGCTTTATTCCGCATACGGACACAAATCTGTTTCCGTCTGTTATGGAAGAACAGCAGAAGAGATAAAGCAGACTAAAACAGCAGAGGTAAAACATGGCTTTTAGTATAAATGACTTGAATTATGAAAAAGACAGCAAAGAAAGAATGCCCTGGGAGCATTATACAGAGGAGTTCGCTAAGGCAGACCCGGCAGAAATTGCCGGACGTCTTTCACTTCCTTATGACGAAGAGAAGAAAGAACTGACTCTGAAATTCCTGGGAAGCGTTTATTATATTTCCTGGCCGGATTTTCAGGTAACTCATGAGGAAGATGATGCGGGATTTTATCCTCTTGAGGAAATGCATTATGCAAAGATCCTTGCTATCCGTTTTCTGCTGAACGGGAATGTATCTCAGGGAAGCGGAAGGTTTAAAACATACAGGGAAATGCCCTGGGGAGAGGTTTATCTCCGTCAGTTTGATGGCAGGTGCATCAAACGCCTGGCTTTCACATACGGAAACAGACTTAAGGATTTCAAGGAAATCATGGAACACATCCATGCGGTTCCCGTGGATCATGGAGATATTGCATACCAGGTGGAGATCTTTCCAGGATATGTAGTTCAGATGATCCTCTGGGAGGGGGATGATGAATTTCCGCCGTCCTCACAGATCTTGTTTTCTGATAATTTTCCGGTTTCCTTTGCGGCTGAGGATATGGCCGTTATGGGAGACGTTATCATTGGGTCTTTAAAGGCATTTCTGAAATGTCTTTAAAAATGAAAAATAGTTAAGAACAGGATGGGACCTGTTTTTATAGAGATGCAGTTTTAAGGGATTAAAAACTGTAAAAATACCTAAAGGGAGGTAACATTATGGGATTTAAAAGTGACATCGAGATTGCACAGGAGTGCGAAATGCTTCCAATCACACAGATTGCAGAGAAGGCAGGTATTGACGACAAATATCTGGAGCAGTACGGTAAGTACAAAGCAAAAATTGATTACAATCTGTTAAAAGAGAGTGACAAGAAAGATGGTAAGCTGATCCTCGTAACAGCTATCAACCCGACACCTGCAGGAGAGGGAAAAACAACAACAACCGTTGGTCTTGCAGATGCAATGCAGAAAATGGGCAAAAAAGTAATGGTAGCTCTTCGTGAGCCATCCCTCGGACCGGTATTCGGTGTAAAAGGCGGTGCAGCAGGCGGCGGTTATGCACAGGTAGTTCCGATGGAGGATATCAACCTTCACTTTACCGGTGACTTCCATGCGATCGGTGCGGCAAACAACCTTCTTGCAGCAATGATCGACAACCATATCTTCCAGGGTAATGACCTGAACATTGACCCGAGAAAGATCACATGGAGACGTTGCGTGGACATGAACGACCGTCAGCTTCGTAATGTAGTAGATGGTCTTGGCGGAAGAACAAACGGTATGCCTCGTGAAGACGGATACGACATCACAGTTGCATCTGAGATCATGGCAGTTCTTTGCCTCGCAAGTGACATCAAAGACCTGAAAGAGAGACTTTCCAGAATCATCATCGGATATACCTATGGTAAAGTTTCCGAGCAGAAACCGGTAACAGCTGGTGATCTTCATGCAGAGGGTGCTATGACAGCACTTCTGAAAGATGCCCTGAAACCAAACCTTGTACAGACACTGGAGCATGTTCCTGCAATCGTACACGGCGGACCATTCGCAAACATCGCTCATGGATGTAACTCCGTAACAGCTACAAAGATGGCTATGAAACTTGCAGATTATGCTATCACAGAGGCTGGATTCGGTGCTGACCTTGGTGCAGAGAAATTCCTTGACATCAAGTGTCGTATGGCAGGCCTTCATCCAAGCGCAGTTGTTATCGTAGCTACTGTTCGTGCACTGAAATACAACGGTGGTGTTCCGAAGGCAGATCTGAACAACGAGAACCTTGAGGCTCTTGAGAAAGGTCTTCCAAACCTTCTGAAACATGTAAGCAATATCAAAAATGTATACAAACTTCCATGTGTAGTTGCTATCAATGCATTCCCGACCGATACCAAGGCAGAGCTTGACCTGGTTGAGGCAAAATGTAAAGAGCTTGGCGTTAACGTTGCACTTTCCGAGGTATGGGCAAAAGGCGGCGAAGGCGGCATGAAGCTTGCTGAGGAAGTAATCCGTCTTGTTGAGGAGCCGAATGACTTCACATATGCTTATGAGCTTGAGGGATCCATCGAGGATAAACTGAATAACATCGTACAGAAAGTTTACGGTGGTAAGAAAGTTGTTCTTACAGCAAATGCTCAGAAACAGGCAAAACAGCTGGAAACACTTGGATTTGGCAACTGCCCGATCTGTGTTGCTAAGACACAGTACAGTCTGACTGATGATCAGACAAAACTTGGTGCACCAACAGACTTTGAGGTAACAGTACGTAACCTGAAGATTTCCGCAGGTGCAGGATTCATCGTTGCTCTGACAGGTGAGATCATGACTATGCCAGGTCTCCCGAAAGTTCCGGCAGCAACCAAGATCGATGTAGATGAGACAGGTAAGATCACAGGTCTCTTCTAATCGGAACATAAGATCAAAAACAACCGGAGGGGGCTTTTTATAAAGCCCCCAATGGGCTCTAAAGAGTGCTAAAATAAGAATATAAGGAGGAGAGTCCTATGGGATTTTCTACCAGTACATGTACTGAATTTGTCGAGGTATTAAGCTCCAAGGCACCGGTTCCAGGCGGCGGCGGTGCATCTGCCCTTGTAGCTGCTGTTGGTACAGCTCTTGGAAACATGGTTGGAAGCCTTACTGTCGGTAAGAAAAAATATGCAGATGTAGAAGATGAAATGTGGGAGCTGAAAAAGAAATGTGATCAGCTTCAGAAAGATTTCCTTCATCTGATCGAGAGAGATGCGGAAGTTTTTGAGCCTCTTTCCAAGGCTTACGGAATGCCGAGAGAGACAGAAGAAGAGAAGGCTGAGAAGGCTCGAGTAATGGAAGCTGCCCTCAAGGAAGCATGCTCTGTTCCTATGGAGATCATGGAGAAATGCTGCGAGGCTATTGAACTTATCGTTGAGTTCGGAGCAAAAGGTTCTAAGCTTGCAATCAGTGATGCTGGTGTAGGTGCTGCATTCTGCAAAGCAGCTCTTAAGGGAGCAAGCCTGAATGTGTACATTAACACAAAATCTATGGCTGACCGTGCGTATGCAGAGGAATTAAACAAAAAAGCAGACGCTATGCTTGAGAAATATACAAAGATCGCAGACGAGACATTTGACAGTGTTCTCGGAAGACTGAAATAGGAGGAACCAGACAAATGGCAAAGCAGTTATTAGGTAAAGAAGTAACAGCGGCTCTCAATGAAAAGATCAAAGCGAACGTTGCAGAGCTTCAGGCAAAAGGTGTAGATCCTACACTTTGCATTATCCGTGTTGGTGAGAATCCAAGCGATATTTCCTATGAGAGAGGTGCTACAAAGCGCTGTGAGACTCTTGGTGTTGCATGTGAGAAAATTCTTCTTCCGGAGGATGTTTCCCAGGATGAGCTTCTTGCAACCATCGATAAAGTAAACAAAGATGACAAGATCCATGGAGTTCTTCTGTTCCGTCCGCTGCCAAAACATCTGGATCAGGCAGTGATCGAGAATGCACTTGCAGCAGAGAAGGATGTTGACTGTATGACAGATCTTTCCATGTCTGGTGTATTTACAGGCAAGAAGATCGGATTCCCGCCATGTACACCGCAGGCATGCATGGAGATCCTTGATCACTATGGAATCGACTGCACAGGCAAAAAAGCGGTTGTTATCGGAAGAAGTCTTGTAGTTGGTAAACCGGCTGCCATGATGCTTGTTAAGAAAAATGCGACAGTAACGATCTGCCATACAAGAACCGTTGATATGCCGTCTGTTGCAAAAGAGGCGGATATCGTCATCGTTGCAGCTGGTCGTGCTGGTGTTGTCGGCGCTGATTATGTCAGAGAGGGACAGACTATTATCGATGTTGGTATCAATGTCAATGCAGAGGGCAAGCTTTGTGGTGATGTTGATTATGCGGCAGTTGAGCCAATCGTTGATGCGATCACACCGGTTCCTGGCGGAGTAGGAAGTGTTACAACTTCTGTTCTTGTAGGTCATGTGGTTGAAGCTGCAATGAGAAAAGCGCAGTAATAACAGTAATAAAGGATTGATCATTTATATATGTACAGATTCCGAAATCGTTTTTGTTTACGGATGATGGTACTTGCAGGCGTTCTGGTGTTCGGAACGCCTGCAGGTGTTTTGGCAGAGGAAGCGGATCATTCTATGGAGGGTCAGATTTCGAAGCCTCAGTCATCTGGAGAGAGTGATACAGAGGGTTTTGTGGATGATTCCACAGATAATACTTATGGATATTATACGATCATGGGGTGTACCACAGTGGATGCGGAGGATATGGTAGTGCAGTATGAGGCGCAGAATGTGGAGTATCCTTCCGGCATCCTGACGGAGGGTGGTGCACCGGATATTGATACGTTTTGCACGATTGTGATAGAGGAAGCGGATGCGGAGGGCGTCCGTGGAGAGGTTGTTTTTGAGCAGGCCATGCTTGAGACCGGATGGCTTCAGTTTGGTGGGGATGCCAGTGCGGGGCAGTTTAATTTTTCGGGGCTGGGAACTACCGGTGGTGGTGTTGCCGGTAATTCTTTTCCTGATGTAAGGACGGGGATCCGGGCGCAGGTGCAGCATCTGAAGGCTTATGCTTCTTCGGAGGAGCTGAACCAGGCTTGTGTGGATAACCGTTTTCAGTATGTGACCCGGGAGAGTGCACCTTATGTGGAATGGCTTGGGATTCAGGAGAATCCTTACGGCGGTGGTTGGGCCGCCGGGAGAAGTTATGGATATAAGCTTAGGAGTCTTCTGGCGGAGCTGAAGGGGGAGGAGTATACCTGGCCGGAGAGTACGGAGACGGTGGAGAAGTAGTGGTGGTGGCGAACGGGACGGTAGTGGCGAACGGGACGGCCCGGAAGGGAGTGCGGTTCTGTCCGCGGCCGGGCTTCGTCGGCGGCTGGATCTAAGGCGCCGGGATTCTGCTAAAACCATTTTCCAAAAGCCAGAACTCGCGGCTTTTTGCCGCTCAGACAGCTGGCTTTTGAAAAATAACGCAGAAGTCCCGCCGTCTAAGATCCAGCACACCTCCTGCAGAGTCGTCCGCAGACAGAACCGCACTCCCTTCCGGGCCTGTGCGTTGGCTGTGTTAGGTTGTCTGGCTATGGGGAAGGATGTGGATGAGGGACGGAGGCGGGCTTTGCCCTGTCCTGGTTGATAAAAAATGGAGATGTAACCTGGATTTTTAATCATCTAGGTTGCATCTCCGTTTTTTATTTAATAATGCTTAAAAAGTATTTCGATATATTGGGGGTATTTAGTTCAACTCCAGGTTTTCCAGTTCCTGTGAGGGGAGTTTTGGTTCTGAGCTGTCTACGTATTTTTTGAGGGCCTTGGAGGTTTTTGCGAAGCCGGCGTTGGTTCCGGCGCCTCCGATGCAGCCTCCGGGGCAGGCCATTCCTTCGATCATGCAGTTTTTGAGTTTTCCGGCTTTTGCCAGAGTGAGGACTTTTTTACATTCGGCAAGGCTTTCTGCGTGTTCGATGTGGACTGGTATATCGGGATAGTATTCCTTCAGACAGTTTTCGATGGCTCCAGCTACGCCGCCGGCGATGGCGTAGCCTCGTCCTGCGGCGGTTGCAGCCTGGGTTTCTTCCGGGAGCTCTTCGCAGGTGGATGGGGTGATGCTTTTGGCGTCGAACAGGCCCCAGAGTTCCTCGAAGGTGATCACGAAGTCTACATCACTTCTTACGGAATGTCGCATGGCTTCCAGTTTTTTGGAGGCGCATGGTCCGATGAAGACTACTTTCGCATGGGGGTGCTCTTTTTTTACGATCCGGGCAGTTGCCACCATCGGGGTCAGCTCCTGGGAGATGTTGTCGATCATAGCCGGGAAGTATTTCTTTGCCATGACGGACCAGGACGGGCAGCAGGAAGTGAGGAGGAACGGGAGGTTGCCGGTGGCTACTTCTTTGGCGTAGTGGTGTGCCTCAGAGATGCAGCCGATGTCTGCGCCCAGTGCTACCTCGTAAATGTTTGAGAAGCCCAGCTGTTTAAGGGCGGAGCGGAATTTGCCCGGGGTGACGTCTTCGCCGAACTGGTTGATGTAGGCGGGGGCGATTTCTGCAATGATCTCAGTTCCTTCTCGAAGGGCGTGGGACAGCTGGAAGATCTGGGATTTGTCGGAGATAGCTCCGAATGGACAGCTGACCATGCACATGCCGCAGGATACGCATTTATCCTGGTTGATGGAGGCGCGTCCCTGTTCATCGCTCTCGATGGCTTTTACACCGCAGGCACGTTCGCAGGGGCGTTCTTTATGGGCGATGGCATCGTAAGGACAGACAGCTTTGCATCTTCCGCAATGGATACATTTGTCCTGGTCGATGAAGGATTTTCCGTTTACCATGGAAATGGCGCCTTTGGGGCAGGTGAGTAAACAAGGATGTGCGACACAGCCGCGGCACATGTTGCTGACTTCGTATTTGTTGGATTCGCATGCGGAACATGCGGAAGGGATCACCTGCATAAGAGGTGGTTCATAATATTTCTCGTCAATGTTGCTGGCCTTCACGCCATCGGTAAGGTGGACGGAACGATTTTCCGGGCGGAGGGAAAGTCCCATGGCCAGACGGACACGTTCGCTTGCAACAGCTCTTTCACGATAGATGCTTTCGCGGTATTTCGCGCGTTCCTCTACAATATTGTAGGGAATGGATTCGATATCATGGATCATTGATTCGTCCGTGGATTCAAATCCGATCTTAGCAATTTCGGTAAAAATCTTTCGCCGGATCTGTTTTACTGGTGTGTCAAGATTTCGCATAGATGTTCTCCTTTACAAAATAAATTAATTAAATGTTTTCCACGCACTTTTTATCTATCTTAAAGTAATTGAGAAATAAAATCAATAACCGGCTTTAATGTTTTGGGGCAGAAACAAAGAGCAGATTTGTATCTTTATTATCAAGGCTGTTAAAAATTGAACATATTTTATGGAAAATAGATACAAAATCAGTAAGCCACTGTAAACATTTCAATATATTCTGAAAAAAGCAAAAAACCGCTTGTGAAAAATGACCATATAAGTTATAATTAAAGGCATGAAATAGTGCAAAATAATGATTTGCATAAATGCGCGGCACTGACAGAGTGTTAAAGCATTAACCTGTAGTGGAACAGGTTGATCAAGTGGAAAATCTATGAGAAACAAGGAGGGAACCGAATGTTAGACCAGACGTATTACAGAAAAACGGACGAGATCATCGAGCACTACGGCCGGAAAGCTGCATCACTGATTCCGATCATGCAGGATATTCAGGCTGAGTACCGTTATCTTCCGGGAGAGCTTCTTACTTATGTTGCGGAACAGATTGGTGTAAAAGAAGCGAAGGCGTACAGTGTAGCTACTTTCTATGAAAACTTTTCCTTTGAGCCGAAGGGCAAGTACATCATCAAGGTATGTGACGGTACTGCCTGTCATGTACGTAAGTCCATGCCTGTAAAGGAAGCAATGCTGAAGGAACTTGGACTGAGTCATAAGAAGCATACTACAGATGATATGATGTTTACCGTTGAGACAGTTTCCTGTCTTGGTGCCTGCGGACTTGCACCGACACTGACTGTAAATGATGAAGTTCACCCGAAGATGACTCCTGAGAAGGCTGTTGAGCTTTTAAATGAATTGAGAGGTGAGAGCGTATGAGTATAACCAGTATGGAAGATCTGAAAAACAAACAGGCTGAGGTTAAGAAGAATCTTGATGGCTATACCTGCCGTGTTCTCGTCTGTTCCGGTACCGGATGTATCGCTTCCGGTGCTCAGAAGATTTATGAAGAAATGTCAAGACTCTGTGAGGGAATCGAGGGTGTTGCGGTTGAGATGCAGAAGGATGTTCCTCATGTAGGAATCGTTAAGACTGGATGCCAGGGCTTATGTGAACTTGGTCCTCTTATGAGAATTGAGCCCTATGATTATCAGTATGTACATGTTCAGGTAGACGACTGTCGCGAGATCGTAGAGAAGACCGTGATCTGCGGACTGCCTGTTGAGCGTCTGTTTTATCGTCATAATGATGAGGCCTGTCCACATCCCAGTGACATTCCGTTCCTGAACCAGCAGACAAGGATCGTTCTTGAGAACTGTGGCAAGATCGATGCAGAGTCCATTGATGAATATATTTCCGTAGGCGGCTTTTCCGCAATGGCGAAGGCGTTCTTTGAAATGACCCCACAGGGTGTTATCGACGAGATCACGAAGTCTGGTCTCCGCGGCCGTGGCGGTGCAGGCTTCCCTGCAGGCAAGAAATGGTCACAGGTTGCACGCCAGCCGGAAAAAGTCCGTTATGTAGTATGTAACGGTGATGAGGGTGACCCGGGAGCATTTATGGATGGTTCCGTAATGGAAGGTGATCCTTACAAGATGATCGAGGGTATGGTGATCGCTGCCTATGCAGTAGGTGCAGAAGATGGTTATATTTATGTGCGTGCCGAGTATCCTCTTTCTGTACAGAGACTTCGAATGGCTATTGAGCAGGCAGAGTCCTATGGCCTTCTTGGTGATAATATCCTTGGTTCCGGTATTAATTTCCACTTACATATCAATCGCGGTGCCGGAGCGTTCGTATGTGGTGAAGGTTCTGCCCTGACTGCTTCTATCGAAGGCAACAGAGGTATGCCTCGAGTAAAACCTCCGAGAACTGTCGAGCAGGGTCTGTGGGGTAAGCCTACCGTCCTCAATAACGTAGAGACCTACGCCAACGTACCGAAGATCATCCTTCAGGGTGCTGACTGGTTCCACACCATCGGTACAGAGGGAAGCCCCGGAACAAAGACCTTCTCACTTACCGGTTCCATTGAGAACACCGGCCTTATCGAGGTGCCGATGGGAACAAGCCTCCGTCATATCATTTATGACATCGGCGGCGGTCTTAAGAGCGGTGCTGCATTTAAGGGTGTACAGATCGGAGGTCCTTCTGGTGGATGTCTGATCGACGATCAGATCGATCATCCGCTTGATTTTGATTCTGTTAAGAAGCTGGATGCCATCATGGGCTCCGGTGGACTGGTTGTTATGGATGAGAATACCTGTATGGTAGAGGTTGCGCGTTTCTTCATGAGCTTTACACAGCGTGAGAGCTGTGGTAAATGTGTTCCCTGCCGTGAGGGTACCAAACGTATGCTTGAGATCCTGGAGAGAATCGTCGCAGGTAAGGGTGAGCTTTCCGATCTGGATGAGCTGGAAGAGCTTGCAAACATGGTTCAGAGCATGGCCCTGTGCGGACTCGGTAAGAGTGCACCGCTTCCGGTCATCAGCACTCTGAAGCGTTTCCGTGACGAATATGTAGAGCATATCGTAGATAAGAAATGTCGTGCGAAGGTCTGCACGGCGCTCCGTCAATTCCATATCAATCCTGAGTTCTGTATCGGCTGCGGCAAGTGTGCGAAGAACTGTCCGGCTGGTGCGATTTCAGGAAAGATCAAGCATCCACATGTAATCAACAACGACGTATGTATCAAATGCGGATCCTGTAAGGATAACTGTAACTTTGATGCGATTTATGTGGAAGCATAGAAGGGAGGATATCTTATGGGTACAATGACAATTGACGGAAGAAAAGTAGAATTCACCGACGAAAAAAATGTCCTGACAGTCATCAGGAATGCCGGTATCAATATCCCCACACTGTGCTATCATTCAGAGGTTTCCACCTTTGGTGCCTGTCGTCTCTGTACAGTTGAGGATGACAGAGGCAAAACATTTGCCTCCTGTTCCGAGCAGCCGAGAGACGGAATGGTTATCTATACCAACTCCGGTCGTATTAAGAAATATCGTAAACTGATCGTGGAATTACTTCTTGCAGCACATTGCCGTGACTGTACAACCTGTGTAAAGAGCGGCGAGTGTATTCTGCAGGAGCTGGCACATCGCCTTGGTGTGCGTAATATCCGCTTTGAAAATACAAGAGAACAGCACGAGATCGATGACAGTTCACCGTCCATCATCCGTGATCCGAACAAATGTATCCTCTGCGGCAACTGTGTACGTGCCTGCGAGGAGCTTCAGGGAATCGGAGCTCTTGGATTCGCATTCCGTGGAACAGAGGCCATGGTCATGCCTGCATTCAATAAAAAGATTGCTGAGACACAGTGTGTAAACTGTGGTCAGTGCCGTGTTTACTGTCCGACAGGTGCGATCTCCATCCGTACACATATGGATGAAGTATGGGATGCACTGGCTGATAAGAATACTCGTGTTGTTGCACAGGTTGCACCGGCAGTTCGTGTTGCAGTTGGTGATCATTACGGACTTGCCAAAGGCAGAAGTGTTATGGGTAAAATCGTTAACGCGCTTCACAGAATGGGCTTTGACGAAGTATACGATACCACATTTAGTGCCGACCTTACCATCATGGAAGAGACCAAGGAGTTCCTAAACAGAGTGGAGAAGGGTGAGAATCTTCCGCTTCTGACTTCCTGCTGTCCTGCATGGGTGAAGTTTATCACTGATCAGTATAAAGAATATGTTCCGAACATTTCTACCTGCCGTTCCCCACAGGGAATGATGTCTGCGGTTATCAAGGAATACTTCCGTGATCCGGAGCATGCAGCAGGCAAGAAGACCGTTATGGTTTCCATTATGCCATGTACAGCCAAGAAGGCAGAGGCAATCCGCCCCAACAGCTTTACCGATGGCGAGCAGGATACCGATATCGTTATCACAACCACAGAGCTTCTCCGCATGATCGATAACTTTGGTCTTGATTTTGCAACACTGGATCCGGAAGCATGCGATATGCCGTTTGGATTTGGTTCCGGCGGTGGCGTTATCTTCGGTGTTACCGGTGGTGTTACCGAGGCAGTTCTTCGAAGACTGAGCCCGGATCACAGCAAGGAAGCCATGCATGAGATTGCAGAGTGCGGTGTTCGTGGTGAAGAGGGAATCAAGGAATTTACCGTACCGTACAAGGGAATGGATATCAATGTATGCGTAGCCAGTGGCCTTGCAAATGCAAGAACCGTTATGGAACGTGTAAAGAACGGCGAGGCAAACTATCATCTGATCGAGGTTATGGCATGCCGCCGTGGATGTATCATGGGTGGAGGTCAGCCGACCAGATCCGGTGACAGAACCAAGGCAGCCAGAGCAAGAGGTTTGTACAATGCAGACAATACCATGATCATCAAGAAATCCGATGAGAACCCGCTGGTTCTGGAGCTTTATGAGGGACTTCTCAAGGGCAAGGAGCATCATCTGCTTCACAATGAGTTCTATATCAAAGACTGATGTGAGGAATACAAAGGGCTGCTGTTCCTGATGAACAGCAGCATATAAGAAGCCTTCCGGGCATATACTGTGATATGCGGGAATTATCTTTTGCAGATGGTTTCCGGAGCTTACAGGCCAGTATATGCAGGGAGGCTTTTTTATATGGAAAACTTTCAGGTTTACCGTGATATCCAGGCACGGACGGGTGGGGATATCTACATAGGGGTTGTGGGCCCGGTCCGTACAGGAAAATCCACATTTATCCGGAGATTCATGGAGCTGATAGCACTGCCATCGATCAGCGAGGGAAAAAGAGCAGAACTTCAGGATGAACTGCCATTAAGCGGTGCCGGAAAAATGATCACCACCGTAGAACCCAAATTTATTCCAAAAGAAGCAGTGGAAGTATCCATAGGGGAAAACCAGAAAATCCGGGTAAAACTCATTGACTGTGTAGGCTTTCTGGTAAAGGATGCATCCGGAAATGTGGAAGAAGGCAGGGAACGGATGGTCAAAACACCATGGCAGGAAAAAGCGATCCCGTTTCATGATGCGGCCCGGATTGGGACGGAAAAAGTGATCAGCCAGCATTCCACCATCGGGATTGTAGTCACAACAGACGGAAGTTTCGGGGAGATTCCCAGAGAAAATTTTATCCCGGCAGAGGAACAGACCATAAAAGAGCTGAAAGTCCAGGGAAAACCCTTTCTGATCCTGGTAAACTCCCAGACTCCCTACAGTGAGGAAACCGGAAAAACTGTAAAACATCTGGAAGAGAAATTTGGAGTATCCGTTCTGGCAGTCAACTGTGAACAGCTTCGAAAAGAGGATGTGACCAGAATCCTGGAGAAGATCCTTTATGAATTCCCGGTCAGTGAGATAGAGCTTTTTGTTCCCAGATGGGTGGAGATGCTTTCTCCGGAACATGAGGTAAAGGCGGCTCTGTTAAATGAGATTCGGGAAAAGATGACCAGACTTACTCATGTGCGTGATGTAAGCAGAGAATCAGTATATCTGGAAAGTCCATATGTGGAAGATACATTGCTTGAGCAGGTCAGTCTTTCCGATGGAAAAGTCCGTATCCGGATCGCAGTAAAAGACATTTATTATTATCAGATGCTCAGTGAAATGAGCGGGATATCCATGGAAAGCGAATATGAACTGATCCAGACCATAAAAGAGCTTGCCGGTATGAAGGAACAATTTGTAAAAGTCCAGGCTGCCCTGGAAGCGGTAAAAGGAACAGGGTATGGGGTTGTGGTGCCTGAGCTTTCCGAGATCACTATTGAGGAACCTGAGGTGATCCGTCAGGGAAATAAATTCGGAGTAAAGATCCGGTCAAAAAGTCCGTCCATTCATATGATCCGGGCGGGGATCGAAACGGAGATCGCTCCGATCGTTGGTACAGAACAGCAGGCGGAGGATCTGATAAAGTATATCAGAGAAAGCCCGGAGCGAGGGGAAAGTATCTGGGAGACCAATATTTTCGGAAAATCCATCCAGCAGCTGGTGGAAGACGGAATCCGGAACAAGCTGGCCATGATCAGCGAAGAAAGTCAGGTGAAACTTCAGGATACTATGAAGAAGATCGTAAATGACAGCAAAGGCGGACTGGTGTGTATCATCATATGAATGGAGAATAGAATTGCAAAGCAAAAAGGACGTTCTTCAGCAGACGTCCTTTTTTTGATGTTGTTTTTTCCATTCTGCGATAAACTGAAGCTGTTCCTGGTCAGATAGTTCCTGGGAAGCGGCGTCATTTCCTGCAGCGGCACAGCAGAAAAGAACAAAGATCTGGAGTCCGAAGAATACAAGAAAAAAGAGAAGCATAGAAAAACCTCCTTTATTTTTCAGATATGTTAAGTATTGGAGGAGATAATGTATTTTATACATTATATTGCAAGAAAATATAATTATCACCGGGTATGGAGATTTTTAAAACAGCTTCTGTATATCTCATTTTTTCCACAGCTGATCGCGGAACCTAAATAAAATATACAGCAAAGATCCCGGGGATTCAGATGTAAGATCCCGGGGTCTTTTTATATAAAACGAGTAGCGGGAAAGATGGTCGCAGAATAAGCTAAAGAAAGGTCAGCTGTCCGGCGGGAGAGCTTTGGAAAGGTATAAAAGGATGTATACAGGAAAAGGGATAGGCGTGGCGGTTCTGGATACCGGTATTTTTCCTCATATAGATTTTGGCAGCCGTATTTCCGTGTTTCGTGATTTTACAGGAGTCAGACGCAGCCCATATGATGATAACGGACATGGGACTCATGTCAGCGGGATCCTTGCAGGGGACGGAACTGCATCAGGTGGAAAATATAAAGGGGCTGCACCTGGCTGCAGTATCGCTGCTCTGAAGGTTCTGGATCGTTTCGGGAACGGAAGCAGGGAGGATGTGATGCGGGCATTTCGGTGGATCATGGAGTTTGGAAGCATTTATCATATCCGTATCGTTAATATTTCAGTGGGAACAACATCCCGGGATCATAAGGAACAGACAGATCTTCTTGAAGGAGTGGAAAAACTTTGGGATCTGGGATTTGTGGTGGTAGCTGCAGCAGGAAATCAGGGACCGGGGGCCGGCACGGTAACAGCACCGGGAAGCAGCCGGAAGATCATTACCGTAGGCTCCAGTGATATGCTGAATGGCAGAAAGGCAGTTTCCGGAAGAGGCCCTACTTTTGACTGTGTGTGCAAACCGGATCTGGTAGCGCCGGGAAGCCAGGTCATTGCCTGTGCACCGGGACTGCCGTACTCATATGGACTCAAAAGCGGAACCTCCATGTCGACGCCTCTGGTGTCAGGAGGGATCGCCTGCCTTCTGGAAAAAGATCCCCGGCTTTCTAATGTAGAGGTAAAGCTGTTGTTAAGAGAAAATGCAGAAGATATGGGACTTCCCAGAAATCAGCAGGGATGGGGGAAATTTAACTGTGAAAAACTGTTGGCAGGCTGAATTATTATACAATTCTTATAAACATAGTGTGGTAAAGCACAAAAGCGTTGACGGAACCGGAAAATATGAGTACAATGTACAGTAAAAGTGCTGAAGAAAGATTCTAAAGGAAAGAGCACCTGGAATCCGAACAGGAGAATAAACCTCAAAAGGAGAAAATAATATGGAAAAAATCAAAATGCAGACACCTTTAGTTGAGATGGACGGAGACGAGATGACACGTATCCTGTGGCAGATCATCAAGGATGAACTTCTCACACCGTATCTGGAACTGAATACAGAATATTATGATCTTGGTCTTGAGCACAGAAATGAGACAGATGATCAGGTTACCATTGATGCAGCAGAAGCAACCAAGAAATACGGAGTAGCCGTAAAATGTGCCACGATCACGCCAAACGCAGCCAGAATGGAAGAGTATGACCTGAAAAAAATGTACAAGAGTCCAAACGGAACGATCCGTGCTATTCTTGATGGAACTGTATTCCGTGCGCCGATCGTTGTAAAGGGAATCGAGCCATGTGTAAAGAATTGGGTGAAACCGATCACACTTGCACGTCATGCATATGGAGATATCTATAAGAATACAGAATTTTATATTGACAAGCCGGGAGATGCATATCTTGTGTTTGAGGGCGAAGACGGAGAAGAGCGTAAGGAGCTGATCCAGCATTTTGATGGAGCAGGTGTTCTCCGTGGCATGCATAATCTTGATGATTCCGTAAAGAGCTTTGCGAGAAGCTGCTTTAATTATGCACTGGACACAAAGCAGGATGTATGGTTCGGAAGCAAGGATACCATTTCCAAAACATACGATGGAAGATTTAAAGAGATTTTCCAGCAGATCTTTGATGCAGAGTTTAAGGATAAATTTGAGGAAGCCGGCCTGACCTATTTCTACAGTCTGATCGATGATATCGTAGCCCGTGTTATGAAGGCAGATGGCGGTTTTATCTGGGCATGCAAGAACTATGACGGAGATGTTATGAGCGACATGGTATCTTCCGCATTTGGCTCTCTTGCCATGATGACCTCTGTACTGGTATCCCCGAAGGGATATTTTGAGTATGAGGCTGCCCACGGAACAGTTCAGAGACACTATTATCGTCATCTTGAGGGAAAAGAAACATCCACAAACTCTGTTGCAACGATCTTTGCATGGACAGGAGCTCTCCGCAAGAGAGGCGAGCTGGACGGAAATGAAGCACTTGCTGATTTTGCAGGAAAACTGGAAAAAGCAACACTGGATACCATTGAAAGCGGAAAGATGACCAAGGATCTTGCACTGATCACTTCCCTGAAAGAGGTACAGGTATTGAACAGCAAAGAGTTTATCCTTGCTGTAAAGACAAAACTGGATGAACTGATGGCATAAATAACAGGAATTTCAGAATTTCAAGTAATTTCATAAAAAATAAAAAACTGCACCGGAAGATCCAGGGATGGATCACGGTGCAGTTTTTTTATGAGGGATATATATGGATCATCTGATCTCTGTCAGATCGAAGCGTTCATGGCCTGCTGTACATGTTCCACAAGGATCTGCCGGACCTGGGGATATTCGCCAAGTCCCTTCAGTACAGGGGTGACTTCATATCCTTCGGAAGAAAGACGGTTCATCCAGGAGTCCGGATCTGCACCGGCCAGATCGTTCTGTGCATGGTCGCCGGCTACGATCATGAAAGGCGCCAGCACGATCTTTTTCGGATGAAAGCTGTCGGCAGCCCGGAGAAGGGAGTCCAGGGCTGGATAGGCTTCTACAGTTCCAAGAAAAATATTTTTATGTCCGGTATCTTTAAAACGGTAATCCAAAGCAGCGTAAACCGTGTTTGCGTAGTGTTCTGTTCCATGTCCCATCAGTACAAGTGCAGTGTCCGGATCCATGTCCCGGAATTCATCTGCAACTACCCGGACGATCGCCTGGTTATCTTCTTCTGTTGTGAGAAGAGGATTTCCGAAAACAATACTGGAAAAACGGTCACGAAAAGAAAGCGCATCGGCTTTCATCTGATCATTTTCGATACCGTTGATCACATGAGTCGGCTGTACGATCACATCGGTGATACCATCCAGAAGCATCTGTTCCAGAGCCTCCTTTACCGTGTGGATCGTAAGACCGTCCCGCTTTTTCAGTTTGGCAATGATCATTTTGCTTGTCCATGCACGGTAGGTGGGACAGGCCGGGAATGCATCGGCAATATCGTGCTCGATGGCCTCGATGGTAAGCTTACGGGTGTTTTCATAGCTTGTGCCGAAACTTACTACTAGGATCGCTTTTTTTGAAGCTGAGTTCATACGGGGATTTCCTCCATCCTGATAATTATGGTGATTATGATAAACTCTTTATATTTCTCCGCTGGAATATAAAGATGATCCGCAATTTCTACCATAAGATATTATAAAAGGGAGGGCTGACATTGTCAATCGTAGTTGACTTTCCTTACGGAAATGTTTATCATTATAAAAGATTGTGGAAACAAAGGAGAAACGTAGGACATGAGTATATTCATGATTGGAATCGATCATAATATGGCACCTGTAGATGTCAGAGCGCAGTTTGCTTTTACCCGTAAAAATACCGGAGAGGCGCTGCGCAGGCTGAAAGAAGAAGCTGGGATCTGCGGGTGTATTATTCTGTCGACCTGTAACCGGCTGGAACTGTGGGTAAGTACTGCAGATGAGGAGAAGCCGGACCTGTATCAGTGGCTCTGCTCGTTGAAAGGTGTGCAGGGAGAACAATACCAGAAGTATTTTACCAGCAGAGAAAACGAAGAGGCGGTGGAACACCTGTTTTATCTTACCAGCGGACTGAAATCCCAGATCCTGGGGGAAGATCAGATCCTGACCCAGGTAAAAGAGGCGTTGAGTATGTCAAGGGATGAGTTTACCACAGACAGTGTTCTGGAGGTGCTTTTCCGTATGGCGGTAACTGCAGGCAAGAAGATCAAAACGGAAGTGCCGTTTTCCCATGGAAATCCTTCTGTGATCCATCAGGCCATCCGTTTTCTGGAAGAGGGCGGTTATCATGTTCGCAATAAAGTCTGTATGGTGATCGGAAACGGTGAGATGGGGAAGATGGCTGCCCAGACACTGCGTGAAGCAGGAGCGGATGTGACGGTTACGATCCGTCAGTACAGAAGTGGTGTTGTGAGCATTCCTGTTGGATGCAGCAGGATCAATTATGGTGAGAGAATGGATTATCTGCCGGAGTGTGACCTGGTGGTCAGCGCAACAGCAAGCCCCAATTATACACTGACGGAAGAATTGTTTGAGGATGTACGTGTGGAACGACCTATGATCCTTATCGATCTGGCAGTTCCAAGAGATATTGATCCGGAGATCCGAAAAAAAGATAACATCACACTTTATGATATGGACAGCTTCCGAACCGGCGAGACACCGAAGGAACTTGCAGATAACCTAGAAGCAGCAGGATCCATTGTGAAGGCCCAGATGAACGAATTTTTCCAGTGGCTGGAAGGTCGTGATATCATCCCGCGCATCCAGGAGATCAAAGCGGATGCTGTGGAAGATCTGAACCTGAGGATCGAAAAAATCTTCCGGAAAACTCCTATGGAGGATTCAGACAGAGAAAACCTGAAAAAAGCAGTGGATACTGCAGCCGGAAAGGTTGTGAACAAGCTGATCTTCGGGCTTCGGGACAGCCTAAACCAGGATGCTTTTCTGGAATGTGTGGAAGGACTGGAGAAACTTTATGAAGAATAAACCTTATTTCCCCATGTTTATAGACCTGTCCGATAAAAATATCGTTGTGGCAGGTGGTGGTAATATTGCTACCAGAAGAATAAAGACTCTTCTGAAATTTACAAGAAATATCACGGTAGTGGCTACAAAAGTGACCCAGGAGCTTATGGATCTTGGAAAAGCAGGAACTGTAACTTTATATATCCGTCCCGTGAAACGTTCAGACTTTGCCAACGCATATATGGTGATCGCAGCCACCAATGACTGGAAGCTGAATGATGAGATCCACCGTGTCTGTAAGGAGGAGGGCATTTATGTTAATGTAGCCTCCGACCGGGAAGCCTGTGATTTTTATTTCCCAGGCGTATATATGCGGGATGAAATGGTAGTTGGAGTTACAGCCAGCGGACTGGATCACAAAAAAGCAAAGCGTGTAAGGGAAGAGATCCAGAATGCGCTGGAAAAAGTATTGGGAGAGCAGGATGAAGATGAAGAGAGATAAGATCGTGATCGGCAGCAGAGAGAGTAAGCTTGCAGTGCTGCAGAGCGAAATGGTCCGTGACTACATAAAAGAAAAAAATCCGGATCTGGAAGTGGAAATCCTCACTATGAAAACTACCGGGGATATCATTCTGGACCGTACACTGGATAAGGTTGGCGGAAAAGGGCTTTTTGTAAAGGAGCTGGATAAAGCACTGATAGATGGAAGAAGTATTCTTTCTGTACACAGCCTGAAAGATATGCCTATGGAGGTTCCGGAGGAGCTGCCGCTTCTGGCTTTTTCCAAAAGAGAAGATCCGAGAGACGTACTGGTTCTTCCTGAGGGAGCTTCTGAACTTGATAAAAGCAAGCCCCTTGGATGCTCCAGCTTAAGGAGAACCTTACAGCTTAAAAAACTGTATCCGGATATGGATGTCAGAAGTATCCGCGGAAATCTTCAGACAAGACTCCGGAAGCTGGATGAAGGACAGTACAGTGCATTGATCCTGGCTGCTGCCGGCCTTAAGAGACTTGGACTGGAATCCAGGATCAACCGGTATTTTACAGCAGATGAGATCATTCCGGCTGCTGGTCAGGGAATCCTTGCTGTACAGGGAAGAAAAGGGGAAGCTTATGATTTCCTGGAGGGCTACTGTGATAAGGATGCCTGGACCGCGGGAAGTGCGGAGCGTGCTTTTGTAAAGCTCCTGGATGGAGGATGCTCTTCTCCGGTGGCTGCCCATGCGGAAATTCTCGGGGATGAGATCTATCTTAGAGGGCTTTATTATAATGAAAAAGACGGTTCCTATGTAACAGGAACACTGCGTGGCAATAAGGCAGATGCGGAAAGCTTAGGCAGGGAACTGGCAGAAACTCTTCGGAAAAAAGGAGAAAACAGATGAAAACAGGAAAAGTATGGCTGGTAGGAGCGGGTCCTGGCGATATCGGCCTTTTTACATTAAAAGGCCTCAAAGTGCTGGAACAGGCAGATGTGGTCGTCTATGACAGTCTGGTAGGTCAGGGAGTTCTGTCAAGAATCCCGGAAAATGCCAGGCTGATCAATGTAGGCAAACGTGCCAGTCACCATATCATGCGTCAGGAAAATATCAATCAGGTACTTCTTGAGGAGGCACAGCGGGGGCTTCGTGTGGTGCGCCTGAAAGGCGGAGATCCATTCCTCTTTGGAAGAGGAGGAGAGGAGCTGGAGCTTCTTCGGGAGAATGGGATCCCTTATGAGGTTGTTCCGGGTGTTACTTCCTCCATTGCAGTACCGGCATATAACGGGGTTCCGGTAACACACAGGGATTTCTGTTCTTCAGTCCACATCATTACAGGACATAAGAGGGCCGGAGAAGAATATGATATAGACTTCCGGGCACTTGTTGATACAAAGGGAACGCTTGTATTTCTGATGGGCGTGTCCGCACTTCCGGATATCTGCGAGGGTCTGATAGGCGCAGGAATGGAAAAGGACATGCCTGCGGCGATCCTGCAGAAGGGAACTACAGCAGGTCAGAAACGGATCGTAGCAACAGTTTCTACCCTGGAAGAAGAGGTGAAACGCCAGGGAATCGAGACACCGGCGATCATTGTGGTGGGTAAGGTATGTACACTGGCAGAGAAGTTTGGCTGGTATGAAGAACTGCCGCTTTCAGGATGGAAGGTCCTTGTCACAAGACCGAAAGAGCTTGTTTCCAGAACTGCGGACAAGCTTCGTGAAAAAGGTGCGGAGGTTCTGGAGCTTCCGGCGATCCGTACTGTCCCCATGGAAGACCAGAGCCGTCTCTATAAAGCGCTGGATCACCTGGAGGAATATCAGTGGCTTGTATTTACCAGCCCTACAGGTGTAAGGGTATTTTTTGAAGAACTGATCCGCCATGGAAAAGATATCCGTGCCATGGGAAATGCTCGTCTGGCCGTGATTGGGGAGGGAACAAAAAAGGCCCTGCAGGAAAGAGGATTGCTGGCAGATTTTGTGCCGTCGGTATATGACGGGGATACTCTTGGAAAGGAACTTTCAGAGCTTCTTTCCGGTGGAGAAAAGATACTTATCCCGCGGGCAGAAAAGGGTAATGAAAAGCTTACCGCATTTCTTGCACAGGCAGGCGCTGTGGTCGAGGATGTTCCGACCTATCAGACTCTTTACGAAAAGAGCCAGCTCATCGATGAGAAGAAGGAATTTGAAACAGGACAGATCAGCTGTGCGGTGTTTACAAGTGCCTCCACTGTGAAGGGATTTGTAGAGGGAACAAAAGGACTGGATTATTCAAAGGTTAAGGCGGCCTGCATCGGCAGACAGACGAAGGCGGCTGCTGAGAGCTTTGGAATGAAAGCATATATGTCAGAAAAAGCCACCATTGACAGTCTTGTCAAGCTGGTGGAGGATATGAAAAGGAGCGAATGATCATGGAACTGACAAAAAGACCAAGAAGATTAAGAGGTAGCGAAAACCTTCGTAAGATGGTACGTGAGACAAGAATGGATAAATCTTCTCTTATGTATCCTATGTTCGTAATGGAAGGAGAAAATAAGGAAGAAGAAATTCCGTCCATGACCGGGCAGTACCGTTACAGCCTGGACCGTCTTCCGTATAAACTGGAACAGCTTTCCAAAGCCGGTGTAGGCAGTGTGATGTTTTTTGGTATTCCTGACCATAAGGATGAAGTGGGCAGCGGTGCCTATGATCCGGAGGGGATCGTTCAGAGAGCTCTTCGCATTGCAAAAGAGAAATTTCCGGAGCTTTATTATGTAACAGATGTATGTATGTGTGAGTACACTTCCCATGGCCATTGCGGCGTTCTCTGCGGTCATGATGTGGACAATGACAAGACGCTGGAGCTTCTTGCAAAAACAGCACTTTCCCACGTGGAGGCAGGTGCAGATATGGTTGCTCCGTCTGATATGATGGATGGTCGTGTTGCAGCGATCCGTCAGTGTCTGGACAAGGCCGGACATTATACAACACCGATCATGTCCTATGCAGTAAAATATGCTTCTGCATTTTATGGCCCGTTCCGTGAGGCAGCAGATTCTGCTCCGTCTTTTGGGGACAGAAAAAGCTACCAGATGGATCCTCACAACAGCAGAGAAGGGCTGAAAGAGGCACTTGCAGATGTGGAAGAGGGTGCAGATATCATCATGGTAAAACCGGCTCTTGCATACCAGGACATGATCTGGCAGGTAAAGGAGATCACAAACGTTCCGGTTGCCGCATACAGTGTCAGTGGTGAGTATGCAATGGTAAAAGCAGCAGCTGCAAACGGCTGGATCGACGAAGAAAGGATCGTGGGTGAGATGGCTACAGGAGCATTCCGTTCCGGTGCGCAGATCTATCTTACCTATTATGCGGAGCTTCTGGCAAGACTTATGGATGAAGGGAGGATCGGCTGATGACAAGATCAGAACAGTTATTTGAGCGTGCGGTAAAAAGAATCCCGGGAGGCGTAAACAGCCCGGTAAGATCTTACGGAGCTATCGGTGAGGCACCTCGTTTTATTGAAAAAGCAGATAAATGCTACATCTATGATGTAGATGGAAACCGTTATGTGGATTACATTGATTCCTGGGGCCCGATGATCCTGGGACATAATTTCCCGGAGATCCGCGAGAGTGTGATCAAGGCCTGCGAAAATGGCCTGAGCTTTGGCTGTGCTACAGGAATCGAAGTAGAGATCGCAGAATTTATCTGTGAACATATTCCACATGTAGATATGATCCGTATGGTAAACTCAGGAACAGAAGCTGTTATGAGTGCCATCCGTGCAGCAAGAGGTTTTACCGGAAAAGACAAGATCATCAAATTTGCAGGTTGCTATCACGGACACAGTGACTGCCTTCTGGTAAGTGCCGGCTCCGGTGTCATGGCAAGTGGTATTCCGGACAGCGCCGGTGTTCCGAAGGGCTGTACACAGGATACCATGACGGCTACCTACAATGATGCCGCCAGTGTGGAAGCACTTCTCAAACAGGAAGAGGGAAATGTGGCAGCCGTGATCGTGGAGGCAGTAGGAGCAAACATGGGTGTGGTTCCTCCGAAACCAGGCTTCTTAAAGCGGCTTCGTGAGCTTTGCGATGAGCACAATTGTCTGCTGATCTTTGATGAAGTGATCACAGGCTTCCGACTTGCCTTTGGCGGAGCAGCAGAGTATTTTGGTATCCGTCCGGATCTTGTCACCTACGGGAAAATAATCGGCGCAGGAATGCCGGTAGGCGCTTATGGCGGACGTAAGGAGATCATGGATCTGATCTCACCGTGTGGTCCTGTATACCAGGCAGGTACCTTAAGCGGAAACCCGGTTGCCATGGCTGCAGGTTTCACACAGCTGAAATATCTCTATGAGCATCAGGAAATCTACAAAGATCTGGCTGCTAAAGGTGAGAAACTTTACGGCGGCTTGAAGAAGATCGTGGAGGAGAAAGGTCTTCCATATCAGGTAAACTATGATTCTTCTCTGGCAAGTATTTTCTTTACAGACCAGGAGGTAAAAGACTATGTTTCTGCAAAAACATCCAACCTGGAGCTTTTTGCAAAATATTTCAAGGGAATGCTGAAACGAGGCATTCATCTTGCACCTTCCCAGTTTGAGGCGATGTTCCTTTCCACAGCGCATACAGATGAAGTAATTGATGAAACTCTGGAAGCAATGAGAGGCGCTTTGGGAGATCTGTAAAGAGGCGTAATGGATGCGCAGGAGCCGATCCATTTGCGTGGAGCATGTGTGAACGCCATAGTGAACGGCAGCTTTGCATAAAAAATTGCACAAAAGATAACAGGATGGTAACTTGTTCTTGCAGAAGCTTTGTGATAAAATAAACACAAAAATACGTAACCAATGTAAAAAGCAGGAGGCCAGAACTTATGGGAAAAAAGAAGTACGTGGCTTACGTGGGAACATATACCCATGGAACCAGTAAGGGAATTCAGGTATACGATGTAGATGTAGAAAAAGGAACACTCACAGAACGAAGCGAAGTGGAAGTTAGCAATGCTTCTCATCTGGCAGTATCAAAAAACGGTAAATATCTGTATTCCATTGAGGATGAGGGTGTAGCTGTATTTGAAAGAGACAAGAACGGTGATCTTACCCGCCTCAACAGTGTGGATATCAACGGAATGCGAGGCTGCTATCTTGCAACAGATGTGGACGGAAGATATCTTTATGTGGCAGGGTACCATGATGGTAAGGTAACGGTTGTACATACACATAAAGACGGCCGTCTGGGAAGTGTTATGGACGGCGTTTTCCACAAGGGACTTGGAAGCGTGGCAGAGCGTAACTTCCGTCCGCATGTTAATTGTGTACGTCCGACACCGGATAATAAGTATCTCTGTGCGGTAGATAATGGTATCGATCAGGTTAAGATCTATCGTATCAATAAGAAGAAAGACAAACTGGAGCTGGTTGACATTCTTCGCTGCCCGAGAGAGAGCGGCCCTCGTATCATCCGTTTCAGTGATGACGGAAGATTTGCATATCTTCTTTTTGAGCTCAGCAATGAGGTGAAGGTATACAGCTATGACGGAAGCGGTAAGAATCCGGAATTTCAGCTGCTTCAGAGCATTACCACTCTTGGAAAAGAGGATTCCAATGATGCGCTCCATAACGCAGCTTCCGGTATGTCTCTTTCTGCGGACGGTAAATATCTTTTCTGTACAACAGCAGGGGAAAATACTGTGACTATGTATGCAGTAGACCAGGAAACAGGCCTTCTGACCAAGAAATTTACACTTCCGATCAGTGGTGATTACCCGAAGGATCTTATGATCTTCCCGGATAACAAGCATATTGCTGTTGCCAATCATGCCAGCAACAGTATTACCGTTTTCACTGTGGATTATGAAAAGAATATCATCATGATGAATGAAAAACCAAGAAAGATCGAGACACCGAACTGTATCCATATCTGGCCGGTACCGGATACATGGGAGCAGTTGGATTAAGAACAGGATTGATCAAAGTAAGTCTTGTACAGGCAGACAAAAACAGACTCAGGGACGAGTAGGAACTTTCCCTGAGTCTGTTTTTTTTGCGCATTTATAATTTTTTATCTGACAGGTCAAAATGTGAAATTACCGCTGATAAAATTCGTGGATATGATCCATCCGTGCACTCATATTGTTAAAAAGTGCATCTGTAATGGTAAGTGCTGCCATAGCTTCCACAACGACTACTGCACGCGGTACGATCACCGGATCATGCCGGCCCTTGATCTCAAGCTCCAGATTTTCTCCGGTGTTGGTCACAGTAGACTGAGACTGACTGATGGAAGGAGTAGGTTTGATATGTGCACGGAGTATGATATCACTGCCGTCACTCATACCACCCATAATACCACCTGCGTGGTTGGAGGTTTTGGAAATAATGCCGTCTTTCTGTACAAAACCGTCGTTGTCTTCGGAACCGGTAAGACGTGTCACATTGATGCCGTCACCGATCTCAACAGCTTTTACAGCACCGATGGACATGATCGCATGAGCGAGGGTAGCATCCAGTTTGTCAAAAACCGTATCGCCCAGACCGGCAGGAACGTTTTTGATGCGGCATTCGATCACACCGCCGGCACTGTCCTGACTGTTCAGACATTGTTCGAGATAGGCAGATGCCTTTGCGGCTGCGTCGGCATCTGGCATGCAGAGTGCATTATTTCGGATCTCTTCTTCTGAGAAGGACCGGATTTCCACAGGACCGATGGATCTTGCGTAGGTAGTAAATGTAATGCCAAGTTCGTTTAACAGCTTGATGGCAATGGCACCGGCTGCCACACGTCCGGCGGTTTCTCTTCCGGAGGAGCGTCCACCTCCACGGTAATCACGGAATCCATATTTCTGGTCAAAGGTAAAGTCTGCGTGACCGGGACGATAGGAGTATGCGATATTTCCGTAATCTCTGGAACGCTGATCTGTATTGCGGATCAGAAGAGAAATTGGAGTACCGGTAGTCTTTCCTTCAAAAACTCCGGAAAGGATCTCCACCAGATCTCCTTCCTTACGGGCAGTTGTATAACGGCTCTGACCGGGCTTTCTCCGGTCAAGAAAAACCTGGATATCTTCTTCGCAGAGAGAAAGACCTGCGGGACAGCCGTCGAGAACGGCACCGATAGCCTTGCCGTGAGATTCTCCCCAGGTGGTAACCACGAATTTTTTTCCGAATGATGACTGACTCATTTGTATAACTTCCTTTCGTTGGAATTCTGGAATCATTATATAGGAAGCCGAAAAAAATGTAAAGAACGTGGAAGGCAGAATGAATTTTTATGTAAAGATCATGTGAAATTATTTAAAAGCTCTTTTAAAAAGAAAAGGTATGAATTGACAAAGCTATTTTGACTATTTATAATAAAAAAGAATTTTGCCCTGGCAAAAGAAAAGCAAGAGAAGGGAAGTGGGAATCGTGGTAAGGATTTACAAGACAATAGACGGAGCCATCCACCAGATACAGGAACCGGAGGAAGGCTGCTGGATTGCGCTGACGAATCCGACGGCAACAGAGATTTTTGAATTTTCCGAGAAGTTTGATATAGAGGTTGACGATTTACGATCCCCTTTGGATGAGGAAGAACGGTCACGTATCGAAGTTGAGGATAATTATACACTGATCCTGGTTGATGTTCCTATGATCGAGGAACGTAATGACAAGGACTGGTATGGGACAATACCGCTTGGCATCATTGTGACGGGGTCTATGATCTTTACCATCTGTCTGGAGGACACACCGGTTCTTACCAGATTTATGGAGGGAAGAGTCCGGAGCTTTTTTACCTATATGAAGACCCGTTTTATCTTTCAGATCCTTTACAGAAATGCGAGCATGTACCTGCGTTATCTGCGTATCATTGACAAAAAAAGTGAGCAGGTGGAAGAAAAACTGCATCTTTCCACAAGAAATGAAGAGCTGATCGAGCTTCTGGAGCTGCAGAAATCCCTGACTTATTTTATTACGTCACTCCGGTCCAATGAGGTTGTGCTGGAGAAGCTTCTGAAGATAGACAGCATCAAGAAATATCCGGAGGACACCGATCTTCTGGAGGATGTCATCACTGAGAATAAGCAGGCGATCGAAATGGCCAATGTGTACAGCGGTATCCTGAACGGAACTATGGATGCTTTTGCATCGATCATCTCCAATAATATGAATATCGTTATGAAGGTACTGGCGATCATTACTATTGTCATGAGTATTCCGACTATTGTGTTCAGTGCTTACGGAATGAATGTGGCTGGTTCCGGTATGCCCTTATCAAGGAGTCCATTGGGATTTCTGATCATTATCCTGATTTCTGTGGCGATCAGTGTTGTGGCAGCGATCATTCTTTCCAAGAAGCGATTTTTCTGATTTTCAAAAGTTTTCTGAAAGGAGATTTTAATGAAATTTATCGACAAACTGGAACGTAAATTCGGAAGATTCGGGGTTCCGAATCTGACTGTTTACATCATCGGATGTTATGTGTTGGGGTATTTTCTGGCTATGTTTGCTCCAGGAGTTTTGAATATGCTGAGTCTTGATATGTCCATGGTCATGAAGGGACAGATCTGGAGACTGGTGACATGGGTGATCTATCCGCCGTCCAGTGTGGGAGGAACCGGCAATCTTGTGATGTTCCTTCTCGCAATCTTTTTTTTCTATTATCCGATCGGTACTTCACTGGAACGTACCTGGGGAACTTTTCGGTACACATTGTATATTTTTTCAGGTGTTTTGTTTACTGTGATCGCAGCAGTGCTTTTACATGTATTTACAGGTGGTTATGTGGTGATGAACGGGATCGCCTATTCTCTTGGCGGAAATATTTTTACCACATATTATATCAGTCTTTCTATTTTCCTTGCCTATGCAGTCACATATCCGGATCTTCAGCTGCTTCTTATGTTTGTGATCCCGATCAGGATGAAATGGATGGCCTTTGTATACGGACTGTTCATTGCGTGGGATATCGTATCTTATCTTCGAGTCGGGCTTTGGGTAGGTGTAGTACCGATCGTAGCATCACTTTTAAACTTTGTGATCTTTTATTTCAGTACCCGTGATATGAACCGATACAATCCGAAGGAGATCCACAGGAGGCAGCAGTTTAAGAAGGCTGTGGCTCCTTCCAGAACAGGGTCCGGTCCGGATGGAATCGCCAAGCATAAATGTGCGATCTGCGGACGTACCGAAAAGGATGACCCAAACCTGGAGTTTCGTTTCTGCTCAAAGTGCAACGGAAATTATGAATATTGTCAGGATCATTTATTTACACATAAACACGTACAGTAAAACGTAAAAAGAAGGAGAATAATTGATTATGAAAAAAACTAAGATCATTTGTACACTTGGACCTGCCAGCAATAACAGGGAAACTCTGAAGGCTCTTATGGAGAATGGAATGGATATT
Source organism: Blautia sp. LMAG:36 (assembly GCF_008680535.1). Taxonomy (NCBI): domain Bacteria; kingdom Bacillati; phylum Bacillota; class Clostridia; order Lachnospirales; family Lachnospiraceae; genus Blautia; species Blautia sp. LMAG:36. Next base: position 77,888 of record NZ_NALB01000005.1, read on the forward strand.
GCCAGATTCAACTTTTCTCACGGAGACCACGAGGAGCAGAAGGGCCGTGTGGATATGATCAAGGAGCTTCGTGAGGAGCTTGATATGCCTATTGCCATGCTTCTTGACACAAAGGGACCGGAGATCCGTACCAGACTTTTAAAGGACGGACAGAAGGTTAAGCTGGAAGCGGGAAAACAGTTTGTACTTGGAATTGGCGATTTTGAAGGCGACAGCACAAAGGTTGCTATCACATATGAGACACTTTACAAGGATGTAAAACCGGGAAACAGGATCCTCATTGATGATGGTCTGATCGAGTTGGAGGTTAAGGCGATCAAGGGAACCGATATTGTCTGTGATATCTTAAACGGTGGTGAGCTGGGAGAGAAGAAGGGTGTAAATGTTCCCTATGTAAAAGTAAATCTTCCGGGAATCACAGAGCAGGATAAGAAGGACATTATCTTTGGTATCGAGCAGAAATTTGATTTCATCGCGGCATCTTTTGTTCGTTCCGCAGAGGTGATCCGTGAGATCCGTAAGCTTCTGAATGATAATGGTGGAAAGGATATCGGTATTATCGCGAAGATCGAGAATGCAGAGGGTGTTGAGAATATTGATTCCATCATTGAAGCATCTGACGGTATCATGGTTGCCAGAGGAGATCTCGGTGTGGAAATTCCTGCAAGTCAGGTACCTCACATCCAGAAGGAGATCATCCGTAAGTGTAACGAACATTATACACCGGTTATCACAGCAACACAGATGCTTGATTCCATGATCCGTAATCCGCGTCCTACACGTGCAGAGGTAGCTGATGTTGCCAATGCGATCTACGACGGAACCGATGCGATCATGCTTTCCGGAGAGACAGCAGCTGGTAAATATCCGGTTGATGCTCTTAAGATGATGGCAGATATCGCAGAGATGACAGAGCCGCATCTGGATTATAAAGTGTTTATTGAACATCGTTCCATGGATGGAAGAGAGAAGATCTCCAGTGCAGTGGCACTTGCAACGGTGCGTACTGCAAAGAACCTGAAGGCGAACGCTATCGTAACACCGACAATGAGTGGAAATACAGCCAGACTGATCTCCAATTTCCGCCCGAAGGTTCCAATCTATGCGATCACACCAAACTCAACCATCCAGCATAAACTTCAGCTGATCTGGGGTGTAACACCTCTGAAAGGATATCAGAGAGATACCACGGACCATATCATGTCTCAGGCTATGAATGTTGTCCGCAGCCGTCATCTGATACATAAAGGAGACCTTGTTGTATTTACAGCAGGAGACCCTGCGACCAACATGACAAACGGTCGTGGTGCAGTGACAAATATGATGCACGTGATCGAGGCAGAATAAGACTGAGTTTTCTTCGGGAACAGCAGTCGGAAAAACAGGAGATGCAGTTATTATGAAAAAAGAACCATTTGTGACACTTGAGAAACTTAACGAAATTACTGAAAAGTTTCCGACACCCTTCCATCTCTATGATGAGAAGGGGATCCGTGAGAATGCAAAAGCCCTGAAAGAGGCCTTTGCATGGAACAAAGGATTCAAGGAATTTTTTGCGGTAAAGGCAACACCGAATCCATATCTGATCAATATTCTGCAGGAGTATGGCTGTGGCTGCGACTGCTCCTCAGAAACAGAGCTTATGATGGCCAAGGCAGTAGGCTGCAAAAAGGGCGATATCATGTTTTCTTCCAATGACACACCGGAGAAAGAGTTCAGATATGCAGATGAGATCGGTGGGATCATCAACCTTGATGACATCACACATATTGAGAGCGTAGAGAAAGCTCTCGGAAAAATCCCGGAAGTGATCAGCTGCCGTTACAATCCAGGTGGAGTATTTAAGATCAGTAACGGTATCATGGATAATCCCGGAGATGCAAAATACGGAATGACTACCGAGCAGATCTTTGACGCATTCCGTATCCTGAAATCCAAAGGTGCCAAAGAGTTTGGAATCCATGCATTCCTTGCAAGCAACACAGTGACCAATGATTATTATCCAATGCTTGCAAAGGTTATGTTTGAGCTTGCCGTGAAGCTTCAGAAGGAGACAGGTGCACACATTAAATTCATCAACCTTTCCGGTGGTATCGGAATTCCTTATAAACCGGATCAGGAGCCAAATGATATCCGTGTGATCGGTGAGGGTGTCCGCAAGGTTTATGAAGAAGTACTTGTTCCGGAAGGAATGGGTGATGTTGCGATCTATACAGAGCTTGGCCGTTTCATGATGGGACCGTATGGCTGCCTTGTCACAAAAGCAATCCATGAGAAGCATACACATAAAGAGTATATCGGCGTAGATGCCTGTGCAGTAAATCTGATGCGTCCGGCTATGTATGGTGCTTATCATCACATTACGGTTATGGGTAAGGAGAACGAGCCGTGCGATCATAAATATGATGTGACAGGTTCCCTCTGTGAGAATAATGATAAATTTGCCATTGACCGTATGCTTCCGAAAATCGACAAGGGAGATCTTCTTGTGATCCATGATACAGGTGCTCATGGTTTTGCAATGGGTTATAACTACAATGGTAAACTGAAATCTGCAGAGATCCTTCTTCATGAGGACGGCAGCTTTGAGATGATCCGTCGTGCCGAGACACCGAGAGATTATTTTGCAACCTTTGACTGCTTCCCTGTTTTTGAGAAACTTCTTCAGGATGAAGACGAACTGAAATAAAATAGCGGAAATATATAAAAACAGCCCTCTATGCATCTTGGTAATGATGCATAGAGGGCTGTTTTATGTTTAAGTATCTGGTAGGCATAAGATCGCGAGCAGGGCGGAAGGTGGTCAAATGCAGGGTTACTGCTTCCGGCTGCCGGAGATTTCTGCCAGGGCTTTTCTAAACTCAAAGAAAAACAGGATGGCAGTAAATGTAACGGCCAAGATATCCGCAACCGGCTCGGCCATATAAACTGCATTTGTCCGGTCAGCACGGAAAATATTGGGCAGGATATAGATCAGCGGGATGACCAGAATAAATTTCCGGACAATAGCCACAATGATGGAATCTTTGGCTCTGCCAAGGGAGATAAAGGTCATCTGGCAGGCAATCTGGATACCAAAGATAAACACAACTGCCATATAGATCCGGAGCGCTGTTTTTGTGAAAGCAAGTAATGTACTGTCCGAAGTAAACATTCCGGCAAAGATCTGCGGGAAGATCATAATGATCAGCCACAGGATCACGGAATAAGAAACACTTGTTTTTATAAGAAGCTTAAATGTAGAACGTACACGTTTTTCGTTACGTGCACCATAGTTGTAGCTGATGATAGGCTGTGTACCCTGACCAAGTCCCTGAAGAGGAAGCATGGCAAACTGCATGACGCTGGTAAGGATAGTCATGGCTCCTACTGCAACATCCCCGCCGTATTTTAAGAGTGAGGAGTTGTAGCAGACAGAGATAACGCTTTCACTGAGCTGCATGACAAAGAGAGAAGAGCCAAGAGCCATACAGGGCAGAATGATATCGGCTTTCAGTTTCATGGTGCTTTTCCGAAGCTTCAGGAAGGTCTTTTTTCCAAAGAGGAAGGAGAGGACCCAGATGCAGGAAAATGCCTGGGAGATCACTGTTGCCAGAGCAGCGCCCCGGACACCCATGTGGAATCCGAAAATAAAAACCGGATCCAGAATAATGTTGGAGATCGCACCGATCAATACGGAGAGCATTCCGGTTTTTGCGAATCCCTGGGCTGTGATGAAATTATTCATGCCAAGAGTCAGCTGTACAAAGATAGTTCCTACTGCATAGATATTCATGTAACCCACCGCATAGTCGATGGTGTTTGCACTGGCGCCGAATGCAAGGAGAAGGCTGCGGTTTCCGAGAAACAGGATAACAGTCAGGATCAGGGAGATGATGATCTGCATGGTGAAGCAGTTTCCGAGAGTCTGTTCGGCTTTCGACGTGTCATTTTTACCCATAAAGATGCTGGCTCTGGGAGCGCCTCCGTTTCCGACAAGAGCAGCGAAGGCAGATACGACCATAATAAGCGGCATACATACACCTACACCGGTAAGGGCAAGAGCACCCTCTCCGGGAATATGACCAATATAGATACGATCGACGATATTGTAGAGCATATTGATGAGCTGTGCGGCAACGGTAGGAAGTGCAAGCTGCAGAAGAAGCTTTCCGACAGACTCGGTTCCTAAAAAGCTTTTGTCTTTTTTCATTTTTTTATTCCTTTCGTGTTTTTTGATAGTATATAATAAAGACCTGACAGATTTCTCCGTCAGGTCTTTTATGCGAATGCCGCTGGCCGGACTCGAACCGGCACGGATCGCTCCGCTTGATTTTGAGTCAAGTGCGTCTGCCAATTCCGCCACAGCGGCATAACCATTTATTATAATAGCACAGTATCAGGTGGCTTGCAAGGATTTTTTCAGAATAAAGGTATTATTTGGAAATATTTTTAATTCTAAAAAGTTTATGAAATCGGATGAGGCATCCTTGAAATTGACTGAAAAAAGTGGTAGAGTGTACTACAAGGCTGTACCACTTGATATAGCACTGTGGATATAGCAATATACTATAAGATAACGGAGGAGACTGCATGAATCTGAATTCAAAAAAACCAGAGAAGCGGCCGCTGTATGTATATTACATTATTGCGGTCGTAATTATTGTTTTGCTGAATGTTTTTGCTCTTCCTGCTCTTTCTGAGAGAAGTGTAAAAGAGACCGATTACACCACCTTCCTGAAAGCTGTAGACAGAGGAAAAGTATATGAAGCAACTATTAATTCTGATTATATCTATTATACGATGAAGGTAGATGGAAATGATGTCTATTGTAAGACGGTATCTGTAGAGGATCAGGATCTTGTATCCCATCTTTACGATGCGGGCGTAAGTATAGAGGGTACTGCACCGCAGAGACAGTCCCTGCTTTTATCTCTGATCCTGGGATATGTACTCCCGATCGCAATTTTTATTCTCCTGGGACGCTGGCTCAGCAAGAAGATGATGAGTTCCATGGGAAACGGAGGACCGGGAGGAATGATGTCCTTTGGCAAAAGCAATGCCAAGGTTTATGTGAAATCCTCTACGGGAATCAAATTTTCAGATGTTGCCGGTGAGGATGAAGCCAAGGAGCTTTTGACGGAAATTGTAGATTTCCTTCATAATCCGGAGAAATACAGAGAGATCGGTGCTTCCATGCCGAAGGGTGCCCTTCTTGTAGGCCCTCCCGGAACCGGTAAAACTCTTCTTGCCAAGGCAGTTGCCGGTGAGGCGGAGGTTCCGTTTTTCTCAATTTCCGGTTCGGAATTTGTGGAGATGTTTGTGGGTATGGGTGCTGCCAAGGTCCGTGATCTTTTTAAACAGGCCAATGAGAAGGCACCATGTATCGTATTTATTGATGAGATCGATACGATCGGCAAGAAACGTGACGGCTCCGGAATGGGCGGCGGAAACGATGAGCGTGAGCAGACACTGAACCAGCTTTTGACAGAGATGGACGGTTTTGACGGTTCCAAGGGTGTTGTGATCCTGGCAGCTACCAACCGACCGGATTCCCTTGACCCTGCACTTCTTCGCCCGGGACGTTTTGACAGAAGGATCCCGGTTGAGCTTCCGGATCTTCAGGGGCGTGAGGAAATCCTGAAGGTTCATGCCAAGAAGATCAAAATTGCGGATACAGTCCGGTTTGATGAAATTGCCAAGGCGGCAGTCGGTGCCTCCGGTGCGGAGCTTGCCAATATTGTCAACGAGGCAGCTCTCCGTGCAGTCCGCGACGGACGGAAATTTGCCACACAGGCGGATTTTGAAGAAAGCATCGAAGTTGTTATTGCCGGATATCAGAAAAAGAACCGTGTACTTTCCAATAAGGAAAAGCTGATCGTTTCCTATCATGAGGTTGGTCATGCACTGGTTGCTGCCAAGCAGACAGATTCTGCACCGGTCCATAAGATCACGATCATTCCACGTACCTCCGGTGCACTGGGATATACCATGCAGGTAGATGAGCAGGAACATTTCCTGATGACTAAGGAAGAACTGGAGAATAAGATCGCTACATTTACAGGCGGCCGTGCAGCGGAAGAGCTGATCTTCCATTCCATTACTACCGGTGCCTCCAATGATATTGAGCAGGCGACTAAGATTGCCAGAGCGATGATCAGCAGGTATGGTATGAGTGATGATTTTGACATGGTTGCCATGGAAAATGTAAGCAATCAGTATCTTGGCGGAGATGCAAGTCTAACCTGTTCCTTTGAGACGCAGACGCTTTTGGATAAGAAGGTTGTGGAGCTTGTAAGACGGGAGCATGAAAAGGCTACGAAGATCCTGACAGATAACATCGGAAAGCTCCATGAGATTGCCAAGTATCTGTATGAGCATGAGACGATCACCGGTGAGGAGTTTATGAAGATCTTGAATGAAGCGCCGGTGGAGATTGAGAATACACAGGAAAATTAAATATGTTGGCGGGAGGGACGCCGAAGGGAATACTTCTGTAAGGTCTTCGGCTTCCGTTGGGCGTTAGTTCTAAGGCCCTGAAAATCTGCTAAAACCATTAAAAAAAGTTCGGAACTCGCGGCTTGTTGCCGCTCAGACAGCCGAACTTTTTTTTATAACGCAGATTTCCAGAACCTAAGGACTAGCAGCCCTCCTCCAGAGACAGAGCCATACAGAAGTATTCCCTCCGGCTGTGCTCTGGCCATGTGGATTGCTTCTGACTAGTCTTTACCATATTTCCGGGTGTACCTTGGAACAGGTGAGTGCCAGACTTCCGGGGCCGATGTGGCAGGAGACGCTCAGGGAGAGAGGGAAGATGTTGACTTCACCGATATTCGGGAAGGTGGTGAGGACTTCTTTTTGGAATTCTTCGGCTGCTTCCAGGTTGTGGGAGTGGATGACATCCAGGTTGATCTTTTCTCCAAAGCGGTCTGCAATGTCATCTTTGATGGCTTTAGTCATAGTGTTTTTTGCCTGGGTCATGGTGCGGGCCTTGGAGAAGGCGTCCAGCTTTTCGCCCTGGATCTGCAGAACCGGTTTCAGACGGAGCATGGTTCCGATGGCTGCAGCTGCAGGAGTGATGCGGCCGCCCTGTTTCAGGTACTTCAGAGTAGCTACAGTGATATAGATGCTGGAGTCGAAGCGGGTTTCTTCCAGCCAAGTTCCAATCTCATCGGCAGAGAGACCGTTTTTAGCCTGCTGGATAGCCTCGATGGCAGAGTAACGTAAGGTTCCGGAGATCCTCTGGTTGTTTACGACACGTACACGGCCATCATAGTCTTCTGCAAGCATGCGGGCAGTCTGCATGGAACTGGAGAGACCGCTGGACATGGGGATATGTACGATCTCGTCGTAGTCTTTGAGCAGCTTGTCCCAGAGGGTAGTGACGGATTCCGGTGTGGGCTGGGATGTGGAAACTTTGCAGCCTGGATTTTGTTCAAGATGCTGAAAGAACTCTGATTGGTTCATGTCAATGTCTTCCAGATATTCCTTATCATCTATAAAAAACGGCATTGGAAGCATGTAGATGCCAAGGTCTTTTACCTGAGCGGGAGACATGCCGCAGTTACTGTCTGTAACGATTGCTATAGATTTCATAATGGTGATCCTCCTTGCCTGGATTTTCATATTTGGTCAGTTTTTCTGTTTTCTGACCGGGATATCTCAAGTATACCACAGGAAACCGCCCTTGTCATTCAACGTTTAATTCGCTATAATGATATAATATTCTGGGAAATATTTCCCCAGTCTGGGGCAAATTGTGAAGCGGGATCTCAGAAGAGGCTTATCATATGGGAGAATCCGCTGCTTTGAAAGAGAGGGAAAATATGAACTGTCGTATTGCAGAGGGAATGGTTAATAAATATATCGATCATACGTTGCCGTTGAATGATCTGGAGGATTTTCTAGAGCATATTGAGAAGTGTTCCTCCTGCTACGATGAGCTTGCCACATATTTCATTGTACATAAGGCCATGCAGCAGCTGGATGAGAAACAGGAAGATACTGTTCTGGATTTTAAGGAGCTTCTGGAAGAGGATATCCGAAAATCCAGAAGGTATATCCGAAAAAAGAAATTTCACAGAGCGATCGCTGCAGTGGCAGTCTGCGTTCTGATCGCGGCACTGGTGGTCTTTCTTGTTTTTGTGATCCTGGAACTGAAGGAGGGAATTTGATTTTGAGTGAAAAAATATTACTGATCGATGGTCACAGCATCCTGAACCGTGCGTTTTATGGTCTGCCGGATCTTACCAATGCAGAAGGATGCCATACAGGAGCGGTATATGGATTTCTGAATATTATGTTCAGGATCATGGAGGAAGAGAAGCCGGAGTATCTTACCGTTGCATTTGATCTGAGTGCACCTACGTTCCGGCATAAGAGATATGAAGCTTATAAAGGTACCCGAAAACCCATGCCGGAGGAGCTTCGGGAACAGGTTCCGCTGATCAAGGAGATGCTTTCTGCCATGGGAATCAACATCATGTCCCTGGAAGGCTATGAAGCAGATGATCTTCTTGGTACGGTCGCCAGAAGAAGTGAAGCAAAGGGTATGGATGTTACCATTCTTTCCGGAGACCGTGATCTTCTTCAGCTTGCCACAGATAAGGTGCTGATCCGGCTTCCGAAGACTGTCCGGGGAAAGACAACCATTGAAAACTACCATACAGCGGAAGTTCTTGAGAAATATCAGGTAACGCCGCCGCAGATCATAGAACTGAAAGCGCTGATGGGCGACAGCTCCGATAATATTCCGGGAATCCCGGGCGTTGGAGAGAAAACCGCGACCAAGATGATCGTGCAGTTCGGTTCCATTGAGAATGCTCATGAGCATCTGGAAGAGGTAAAGCCTAATAAGGCGAAAGAATCTCTCCGCGAGCATTATGATCTGGCACAGCTTTCCAAAGAGCTTGCAACCATCAACACAGATAGTCCGCTGGAATTTTCCTACGAAAAAGCGAAAGTGGAAAATCCCTATACTCCGGAGGCATATGAATTGTGTAAACGCCTGGAATTTAAGAACATGCTGAACCGTTTTGATCCGGCTACGACAGCAGATTCCTCCATGGAACTGGAATTTTTTACCTGTAATGATCTTTCCGGTGTGGAGGCACTGTTTGAAAAAGCATCGCAGAAAGATCAGGTGGGTATTTCTGTTCTTGCAGATCCGGATCAGGTGTATACCGTGGGATTGGTCCTGGATGAAAAAGAAATCTATCAGATTCCGGTAGGAGGACTTCTCACAGGGGATTACCTTTGCGGAAAATTGAAAACTCTGGCGGACAGTACGGTGCTCTGTGCTATGGATATTAAATCAGTTCTCAAACATGTTTCCCTTGATGATCCGAAGAAGGTTTTTGATGCGGGGGTTGCTGCATATCTTCTGAACCCGCTGAAATCTTCCTATTCCTATGATGACATCGCCAGAGAATATCTGGATGGTATGATGCTCCCCTCAAAGGAAGACCTTCTTGGAAAGACTTCTCTGAAAAAGGCCTGGGAAGAGGAACTGGAATGCCTTGGAAATTATGCCTGTTATCAGGCGTTTGTGCCCTGCATGGCCCGAAAGGTTCTTCTTGAAAAACTGGATGAAACAGGCATGCGTAAGGTTTATGATGAGATCGAGCTTCCTCTTGTCTTTACCCTGGATTCCATGGAAAAATGGGGGATTTCCGTTAAGGGTGAAGAGCTTAAGAGCTATGGTGAAAAACTTAAAGTCCGTATCCAGGAGCTGGAAAAAACCATCTGGCAGGAAGCAGGGGAGGAGTTTAATATCAATTCCCCGAAACAGCTGGGTGTGATCCTTTTTGAAAAGCTGGGACTTCCAGGTGGAAAGAAGACCAAGACCGGCTATTCCACAGCGGCGGATATCCTGGATAAGCTGGCGCCGGATCATGCCATCGTAAAAGATATCCTGGAGTACCGCCAGCTGACTAAGCTGAAATCCACTTATGCAGATGGTCTCGGAAATGTGATCGGAGAAGATGGAAGGATCCACTCTACTTTTAATCAGACGATCACAGCAACCGGTCGTATCAGCAGCACAGATCCGAATCTTCAAAACATACCGGTCCGCATGGAGCTGGGAAGGCTGATCCGTAAGGTTTTTGTGCCGGAAGAGGGATTTGTATTTCTGGATGCTGATTATTCCCAGATCGAGCTTCGTGTGCTGGCACATATGTCCGGTGATGAAAAACTGATCCAGGCTTATCGTGAGGCGGAGGATATCCACCGGCTCACCGCATCCCAGGTGTTTCATGTGCCGCTGGATGAAGTGACATCTCTTCAGCGAAGAAATGCCAAGGCGGTAAATTTCGGAATCGTTTATGGGATCAGTTCCTTTGGACTGAGCCAGGATTTGAGTATTACCAGAAAAGAGGCAGCTGCCTATATTGAGAAATATTTCGAGACCTATCCGAAGATCAAGGGCTTTCTGGACGGTCTGGTAAAGGATGGCAAGGAACACGGTTATGTGACAACTATGTTCGGCAGACGAAGGCCCGTGCCGGAGCTGAGATCCAGTAATTTCATGCAGCGCTCCTTCGGAGAACGTGTAGCCATGAACTCTCCGATCCAGGGTACTGCAGCAGATATCATCAAAATAGCCATGAATCATGTTTATGAACGAATGAAAAAAGAGGGACTGCGTTCAAGGCTGGTGCTGCAGGTTCACGATGAGCTTCTGATCGAGACAAAGAAAGAAGAGATCGAGGAAGTTTCCCGTATTCTGGAAGAAGAGATGAAGGGAGCGGCAGACCTTGCAGTGGAACTTGACGTAGATATGCACCAGGGTGACAGCTGGTATGAGGCGAAATAAATGAGAGTGATCGGAGTAACCGGCGGAGTAGGGGCCGGAAAAAGTACAGTGCTTGGAATCCTGGAAGAAGATTTCCAGGCATATGTGATCCAGGCAGACCAGCTTGGTCACATTCTGATGGAACCGGGGGAAGAATGTTACGATGCGGTGATCGCATTGTTTGGAAAAGAAATCATAAAAAAAGATAAAACTATTGACCGGAGACGGATTTCTGATGTAGTATTCACAGATAAGGATATGCTTTTGAAATTAAACGGGATCATCCATCCGGCTGTAAAGCAGAGAATCCTAGATCTTCTTGGAGAACAGAAGGAAGCCGGAAGAGAGATCTGTGTTGTGGAAGCTGCTCTTTTTCTGGAAGAGAATTATCAGGAATTCTGTGATGAAGTCTGGTATGTGTATACAGAGGAGGAAATCCGGATCCGTCGTCTGATGGAAAGCCGTGGCTATTCCAGAGAGAAATCTCTTGGCATTATCCGAAACCAGGTATCTGACCAGGTTTTCAGAGAACATACGGATTATGTGATCGAGAATAATGGAGATCTGAAGAGTACCCGGAGACAGATCAGAGAAGGGATAGAGAGAAATGAGACTTTGTAGTATTGCCAGCGGAAGCAGCGGCAACTGTATTTATGTGGGATCTGAGGAGGCACATGTTCTGGTAGATGTGGGGATCAGCGGGAAGAGTATCGAAAAAGGCCTGAATTCCCTGGATCTTACAGGGAAAGATGTGGACGGCATCCTGATCACACATGAACATTCCGACCATATCAAGGGACTGGGAGTGATCTCCAGAAAATACGGAATTCCCATCTATACCACAGGTGGAACCGCAGATGCCATGCTTCGTATGAAATCCCTTGGAAAAATGCCGGAGGGACTGATCCACGAGATCCGGGAGGATGAGCCTTTTGAGATCAAGGACCTGACGGTAAATCCTTTTACCATTCCCCATGATGCTGCACAGCCGGTGGGTTACCGCCTGGAATGCGGAGAGCATTCTGTGGGCATTGCCACGGACCTTGGAAAATATAATGATTACATTGTAAAAAATCTGGAGAATCTGGATGCGGTGCTTTTGGAAGCAAATCATGACATCCGCATGCTTCAGGTTGGAAAATACCCTTATTATCTCAAACAGAGGATTCTGGGAGACCGTGGGCATCTCTCCAATGAGAATGCAGGACGTCTGCTCTGTCGGATCCTCCATGATAATCTGAAGGCGGTTTTTCTTGGCCATTTAAGCAGAGAAAACAACTATGAAGAACTTGCCTACGAGACTGTGTGCTCGGAGGTGACACTTGGTGACAACCCGTACCGTTCCAGGGATTTTAAGATCCAGGTAGCGAAGAGGGATCACATATCAGAAATAATCACAGTGTAGAAAGGAAAAAACGATGAAGAAGACAATTATCACAGTAGTAGGAAATGACACAGTAGGAATTATTGCAAAGGTTTGTACATATCTTGCAGAGAATCAGGTTAATATTCTGGATATTTCTCAGACCATCGTTCAGGGTTACTTCAACATGATGATGATCGCAGACACAGCAAAATGTGAAAAGGATGGCGGTGAACTTGCAAAAGAGCTTGAAAATCTGGGCAAGGAGATCGGTGTTGTGATCCACTGCCAGCATGAAGATATTTTTAACATGATGCATCGAGTATGATCAAGCAGCGAATGCGGATTGCCAATGCATATGATATCTACTTTACATCAATCATCAGGGAGAAAATAAAATGATCAATATTTTTGAGGTAAACGAGACAAATAAAATGATCGAGCAGGAGAATCTGGATGTGCGTACCATCACCATGGGTATCAGCCTTCTGGACTGTATCGATCCTGACCTGGATGCACTGAATCAGAAAATATACGAAAAGATCACCACAAAGGCCAGAAATCTGGTAGCTACCGGTGATGAGATCGCAACCGAGTACGGTATCCCGGTTGTAAATAAACGAATTTCCGTAACACCCATTGCTCTGGTTGGCGGGGCTGCATGTAAGAAACCGGAGGATTTTGTGACCATCGCAAGAACGCTGGATAAATGTGCCAAGGAAGTTGGCGTTAACTTTATCGGCGGATATTCTGCACTGGTAAGCAAAGGAATGACTCCGGCAGAGGAGCTTCTTATCCGCTCCATTCCTCAGGCAATGGCAGAAACAGAGCGCGTCTGCAGTTCTGTAAACGTTGGTTCCACCAAGACCGGTATCAACATGGATGCCGTAAAGCTGATGGGCGAGATCATCCTCGCAACAGCAGAGGCTACTAAGGACCAGGATTCTCTTGGATGTGCCAAGCTGGTAGTATTCTGTAACGCACCGGATGATAACCCGTTTATGGCAGGCGCGTTCCACGGTGTCACAGAGGCGGACTGCATCATCAACGTAGGTGTCAGTGGCCCTGGCGTTGTAAAGAAAGCTCTGGAGCAGGTTCGTGGCGAGGACTTCGGAACTCTTTGCGAGATGATCAAACGTACCGCATTCAAAGTTACACGAGTTGGACAGCTGGTTGCACGTGAGGCATCCAAGCGTCTTGACGTGCCGTTTGGTATTGTGGATCTTTCTCTTGCACCGACACCGGCTATCGGTGATTCCGTAGCTGAGATCCTGGAAGAGATCGGCCTTGAGAGAGCCGGTGCACCTGGAACAACTGCAGCGCTTGCACTTCTCAACGACCAGGTGAAGAAAGGCGGCGTTATGGCAGCAGCTGCTGTGGGCGGATTAAGTGGTGCCTTTATTCCTGTCAGCGAGGATCAGGGAATGATCGATGCGGTAAACGAGGGAGCTCTTACTCTGGAGAAGCTGGAAGCCATGACCTGTGTATGCTCTGTTGGTCTGGACATGATCGCAGTTCCGGGAGATACCAAGGCGACTACACTGGCAGGTATCATCGCAGATGAGTCTGCCATCGGTATGGTAAATCAGAAGACAACTGCAGTACGTCTTATCCCGGTTATCGGTAAGGGTGTGGGCGAAACGGTTGAGTTCGGAGGTCTTCTTGGCTATGCTCCGATCATGCCTGTAAATTCCTTCTCCTGTGATGCATTTGTACAGAGAGGTGGAAGGATCCCGGCACCGATCCACAGCTTTAAGAATTAATTTTATTTTTGGGCTTGACAGACTCACGTTGATGTGCTAAAGTAAACACAACTTAAAAAACAAACCAGTGAGAAAGAGAAGTAAACATTTCAGGAAGCTTCACAGAGAGCGGTGATGGTGGAAATCCGCAGGGGACCAGATGTTGAATGGACTTTCGAGGGCGGCCCGAACTATTTATCTGTACAGTAGGCGCCGACGGGAACCGAACCCGTTACCAATGAGGAGTGTATGTTAGTACACCGGAAAGTGGACGATTCGTCAATTTGAGTGGTACCGCGATAATAAAGAACTTTTATTACCGTCTCAAGCATGATATAAGCTTGGGACGGTTTTTGTGTTACAGGAAAAGCGATTCTGTCGCATGAAAGTTGTTCCGGAAAAGCAGACCGCAAGGTGTACAAAAGGTAATCATAAGCGGAAATAAGAAGGGAGAACAAAACCATGAAAAAAAGAATGTTAGTGATCGCAGCAGCAGTAGCAGCAACAACTATGATGATGACAAGCCCGGTTATGGCGGAGGATTTTAAAGTGGGCATCTGCAATTATGTAGATGATGCTTCCCTGAACCAGATCGTAGACAACATCCAGTCCCGTCTGGAGGAGCTTGGCAAAGAAAAGGGTGTCACATTTGATGTGTCTTATGATAACTGTAATGCAGATGCCAGTGTTATGGAACAGATCATTTCAGATTTTCAGGCGGATAAGGTTGACCTGATGGTTGGTGTGGCTACACCGGTGGCAATGCGTATGCAGTCCGCTACAGAGGGAAGCGATACACCGGTTGTTTTCTCCGCAGTATCTGATCCGGTTGGCTCCGGTCTTGTAGATTCTCTGGATGCTCCTGGTGCAAATATCACAGGAACCAGCGATTACCTGGATACTTCTTCTATCATGAAGCTGATCCAGGCACAGAATCCGGATGTAAAGAAGATCGGTCTTCTCTATGATGTAGGACAGGATTCCTCCACAACAGCGATCCAGGAAGCAAAAGATTATCTGGATAAAGAGGGAATCGAATATGTAGAGCGTACCGGAACCACTACAGATGAAGTCCAGCTCGCAGCAGATGCACTGATCGCTGACGGTGTGGATGCCGTATTTACACCTACGGACAACACCATCATGACAGCAGAGCTTTCTATTTATGAAAAATTCATCGACGCAGGAATCCCGCACTACACAGGTGCCGACTCCTTTGCATTAAATGGTGCCTTTGTAGGATATGGTGTTGATTATGCAAATCTGGGACAGAAAACAGCCGATATGATCGCTGACATCCTGATAGATAATGCGGATCCGTCTAAGACAGCTGTTGAAACCTTTGACAATGGTACTGCAACAGTTAATACAGAAACCTGCAAGGCACTTGGACTTGATTTCGATACCGTAAAGAAGGCATTTGAGCCTCTCTGCACACAGGTAAATGAGATCACAACTGCAGAAAGCTTTGATGAAGTAGAATCAAAATAAATTAACCGCTCACTTTTGTGAGCAGTTATGAAATAAATCCAATTGGAGGAAATCACTGTGACGATTGCAACTATGCTCTCCCTCGGGGAGACTGCCCTGAAGCTTGGACTGATCTGTTCTCTGACAGTTCTTGCTTTGTTCCTTAGTTATTCCATGCTGAATGTCTGCGACCTTTCTACAGATGGCTGCTTTACCTTCGGGGCCGCTGTAGGAGCCGTAGTTGCTGTAAGCGGACATCCGTTTCTGTCCATTGCGGCAGCCATGGCAGCAGGTGTTACATCAGGATTTGTAACGGCTATCCTGCAGACGAAGCTGGGAGTAGACAGCCTGCTTGCAGGTATCATTGTAAATACGGCGTTATATTCCGTAAATATCGCAGTTATGGGAGGCTCATCCCTGATCAATATGAATCGGACGACCACAGTATTTACCATGATGAAGGATGCGCTTGCAGGTACACCGTTAAAAGGCAGGGAAGATATCCTGATTGCAGCCATCGCAGTGATCCTCGTGATCGTATTTCTGGTATTCTTTCTGAAAACAAGACTTGGCCTTGCGATCCGGGCAACCGGAAATAATTCTGATATGGTAAAATCTTCCTCCATCAATCCGGTCTTTACAACGGTGATCGGCCTTTGCGTGGCAAATGCATTTACCGCACTTTCCGGATGTCTTCTGTCTCAGTCACAGAAATCCGTAGATATCAACATCGGTCAGGGTATGGTCACCATCGCACTGGCATCATTGCTGATCGGAGGTACTCTTCTCGGACATGGAGGAATTTTTGTGAGAGCGGTGGGAATGGTGCTTGGTTCCTTTATCTTCCGCCTTGTGTATACCATCGCACTTCGGTTCAATATGCCGGCATTTATGCTGAAGCTGGTATCCTCTGTGATCGTTGTTCTTGCAATTTCCGGTCCATATCTTAAGAAACAGTGGCCGCAGATCCGAAGAAGAATGACTCATGCAAAAGGGGGAAGATGATCTATGTTAAAAATCAGCCATATTTCAAAAACATTTAATCCGGGAACCGTAAACGAAAAAAAGGCGATCACAGATCTTTCCCTGGAACTGAAAAAAGGCGACTTTGCTACGATCATCGGTTCCAATGGTGCAGGAAAATCAACACTTTTTAATGCGATCTGCGGTGATTTTCTTACAGATGCCGGTTCAATCGAGCTGGATGGCAGGGATATCACATTTATGCCGCAGCATGCACGCGCAAAAGAGATCGGACGTCTTTATCAAGATCCGATGCGTGGCACTGCACCGGGAATGACGATCGAAGAGAATCTTGCACTTGCAGCCGGCAAGGGTGGGTGGCTTTCCCGCACGACCCGGCAGGAAAAAGAGCGTTTTCGTGAGGAATTAAAGAAGCTGGACATTGGGCTGGAAGAGCGGATGAGTCATCCGGTAGGTCTTCTTTCCGGTGGACAGAGACAGGCGCTGACGCTTTTGATGGCAACCATGAATCCGCCGAAATTACTTCTTCTGGACGAGCATACTGCAGCCCTTGATCCGGGAACTGCTGAGAAAGTCCTTAATCTCACCAGACGGATCGTGGAAGAAAATCAGTTGACCTGTCTGATGATCACACACAATATGCAGTCAGCAATTGATCTTGGTAACCGTATCCTGATGATGGACTCCGGCAATATCGTGCTGGATATCGGAGGGGAAGAGAAGAAGGATATGACCGTGGATGGCCTTCTTGAGAAATTTAAAACGGGAGTGGGCAAGGCTTTGGATAATGACCGTATTCTTTTGTCTGAATAAACGGAATAAATAATGAAGAACCGTTACCGATCATGTGTAAAGTGGAAAATGAATAGCTGCTTTACACAGGTGATGGTTCTTTTTTTATGAAAATTCTTGAGTATGTCACGTTACCGTGATAAAATAAATGAAATCACTTTGTGATTTCATTTATGAGCAAGTAGCGAAGCGGATTGCGAATATCCGTTTAATTTTATTATGGAAGAGGGACGAATGATATGCAGTTTTCAAAAAGACTGGACCGATTTGGAGATGAAATTTTTGCTGCTCTGAACAACCGGCGTATGGAGCTGGAAGCACAGGGCATGAAGATCTATAACATGAGTGTGGGAACTCCGGATTTCAAGACTCCGGAATATATCAAGAAAGCTGTAGCGGAAGCAGCTATGGATGATAACAACTGGAAATACAGTCTCCGCGATCTGCCGGAGCTTCTGGACGCAGTCTGTACTTATTATAAGAAACGTTTTGATGTGGAACTGACACCGGACATGGTAATGACTGTTTATGGAAGTCAGGAAGGAATGGGGCATCTTGGCATGGCGCTTTGTGATGAGGGAGATACAGTACTTCTTCCGGATCCGTGCTATCCCGTATTTGCAGCAGGAAGTCTGATGGCAGGAGCAGTTCCTTACTATTATCCGCTGGTTGCAGAGCATGATTTCCTTCCCTATGTAAAGGGAATTCCGGAAGAAATAGCGAATAAGGCTAAATATATGGTAGTATCCCTGCCGTCCAACCCGGTAGGAAGCATTGCCACTCCGGGACTTTACGAAGAAATCGTGGAATTTGCGAAAAAATATGATATTCTGATCATTCATGATAATGCGTACAGCGATATTATTTTTGACGGGGCATTTGGAGGAAGTTTTTTGGCCACTCCGGGAGCGAAAGATATTGGCGTGGAATTTTTCAGTCTTTCCAAATCCTTCAATGTTACAGGCGCAAGACTTAGCTTTCTGGTAGGCCGGCCGGATGTGATCGCAGCGCTCCGCAAATTGAGAAGCCAGATCGACTTCGGCATGTTCCTGCCGCTTCAGAAAGCAGCTATTGCAGCACTTCAGGGACCGCTGGACAGCGTAAAAGAACAGTGTCAGAAGTACCAGGAGAGAAGAGATGCTCTCTGCCAGGGACTTCGTGATATCGGATGGGAACTTCCAAATGGAAAAGGCACCATGTTTGTCTGGGCGAAGATCCCGGGTGGCCGCACCGACAGCATGGCATTCTGTATGGAACTGATGGAAAAGGCCGGCGTCATCGTGACTCCGGGAGCAAGCTTTGGTCCCCACGGAGAGGGCTACGTACGTTTCGCCCTGGTACTTCCGCCGGAGAAGATCCGGGAAGCAGTGGAAGCGATCCGAAAAAGCGGATTAAACTGAATAACTGAAAGTTGTTCAAAATCCGATCTCAAGCCATGAAAAGATTACTTATTAGCGTTCAAGCCGCTGTGGATCTTAAATGATCCGCAGCGGTTTTTTCATCTCGTGGATGAAAGGCTGACCTGTTTTGTGGCAGAGAAGCATTTCGTAAAGATTGGAAACCGCACAGGTTTCATTAAAAAGTCGAAACGCAGTTTCATCGAGGATCGCAGATGCATCGGCGGCTTTGGTGATCAGCGGGATCGAGGCGTTTTTCTTGATCTGGCTGAGAAGCGGAGCGCTGTTTTTTTGGAAGCCAAGTACCCGGGCATAGGGAATGTGTCCGGGTGCTTTTGTTTTTTGGTCAAGAAAGATCCGGACAAGGCTGCGGCAGATAGCAGAACGGGTAATATCCCGTGTTTTCAAAAGATCCGCAAACTGGGAAAAACCTTCATATTGATTTCGGGATTTCAGGATACGCCGGATCAGTGCATCCGAAAGCTCCGGATACATTTTTAAAGTTTCTTCGGATTCCAGAAGCAGTTTGTAATGCAGAGGAAGATCCAGTGCTGAGTCAGAAAGCCATGCTCCTTTTTTGAGAGAATTCAGGAATCCGGGAAGGGAAGCAGAAGGGATCAACCGGGAAAGATTAGCAGACTGCACAGTTCCTTCGGATTTTTTCATAAGGCTCCGGATGCCGGAAGCAGAGGGAAATTCTTCGTCGGAAAGCAGAGAAAAATCCGTATCATGATAACCACTTCCCTTTCTTAAAAGTGCATGAGGAAGGATACGGCTGTTAAGACGGAGAAGCGCTTTGCAGTATTCGATTCCCAGGATGTTATTGGGAGAAGAAAGAATGAGTTCAATATGTTCTGATGAAACGCCGAATGTGTTATACACGGAAGTGGCTTTTTCTCGCATGTAACGGATCAAAGCACTGCTTCTTGCAGCAGGAAAACTCATTCCGGTACGAAGATTCTGCTGAAGGAGTTTGCGGTATTTAAACGGTTCCTTTACAAGAATCTGTGCAATATTCATAAGAGTCTCTGTATCTCCGCATTCGCTTCCGAAACATAGCTCATCTACAACACCAAGCCCGTCAAGAAGGCTTACGCCACCTGCGGCAAATCCTTCCGCACTGGCCGTTGCTGTCTGTACCGGCATTTCCAGGATCAGATCGGCGCCTCCGAGAAGAGCCATCTCAGCCCGGAGATGTTTTTCCATAAGGGCAGGAGCCCCTCTTTGGACAAAATCCCCGCTCATGGCGATCACAATATAATCAGCACCAAGGATCTCCCGGGCATAGCGGATCTGGTATTCGTGACCTTTGTGAAATGGGTTATATTCTGCAATGATTCCAACAATTTTCATATAAAAAAGTACCTGCCGTTTCTGAAAATTCAAATCTTGAAATAAGTTCTTATATTATAATAATGGTGCTATTTTAACATAAGCAATGTAAAAAGTTAAGCGGCATTCGAAATCTGTTTTGCTGCCATAAACCCGAATGCTGCTGTCCGCTCTGGGCCCGGCAACACCCTTTGTGAGATACAGAAATCACGCAAATTTATGATCATGCGCCGAAATCCTCGGGCCATCTGTGATCTTTATCCACAAAAAACACATCGCAGAACATTGTCGGTAAACAGTAACAATTGCACTTCAAAAAATACGCAGTATAGCCATTTTCTGACAATGAAACGCTTGAAAAGAAAAGGGTAAGGGGGTATAATAAACATAGTGTAGTGCCCGAACAGACACTAGCGTTTTTGTTACATCAAGAAAGGAGCCATTTAATCATGGGATTTGTTGAACTGCTTAAAAAAAGAGCAAAAGAAAGCGTAAAAACAATTGTACTGCCAGAGACAGAGGATATGAGAACTCTTGAGGCAACTGACAAGATTCTGAAAGAGGGAGTTGCAAAGATCATCCTCATCGGTAATGAGGAAGAGATCAACAAGAAAGCTGCAGAGGGCGGCTTTGATATTTCCGGTGCACAGATCGTAGATCCGGAGAAATCTGACAGAACTCAGGCATATATTGATAAATTTGTAGAGCTGAGAGCAAAGAAGGGAATGACACCTGAGAAAGCGAAAGAGATCCTTCATACTCAGTACCCATACTATGGCGTAATGATGGTTAAGATGGGGGATGCAGACGGTATGGTATCCGGTGCATGCCATTCTACAGCAGATACACTTCGTCCATGCCTTCAGATCCTGAAGACAAAACCGGGAACCAAGCTTGTATCCGCATTCTTCCTGATCGTTGTTCCGGATTGCGAGTATGGTGCAAACGGTGCATTCGTATTTGCTGATTCCGGTCTGAACCAGAACCCGACTCCGGATGAGCTTTCTGCGATCGCAGCATCTTCTGCTGAGTCCTTCAAACTCCTTGTTCAGGAGGAGCCGATCGTAGCTATGCTTTCCCACTCCACTAAGGGAAGTGCAAAGCATCCTGACGTAGATAAAGTCGTAGAGGCTACAAGAATTGCCAAAGAGGAGCATCCGGAGCTTAAACTTGACGGAGAGTTCCAGCTTGATGCAGCTATCGTTCCAAGCGTAGGCGCATCCAAAGCACCGGGAAGCGAAGTAGCAGGTAAAGCTAATGTACTGGTATTCCCTGACCTTGATGCAGGTAACATCGGATACAAGCTTGCTCAGCGTCTTGGTAAAGCAGAAGCATACGGACCTGTTACACAGGGTATCGCAAAACCTGTAAACGACCTGTCTCGCGGATGCTCTGCAGATGATATCGTAGGTGTTGTAGCGATTACAGCAGTACAGTGCCAGGCAGAGGATAAATAATTATTAAAAGATCAGGAGAGTTAAATCATGAACGTATTAGTTATCAACTGTGGAAGTTCTTCATTAAAATATCAGTTAATCGATTCTGAGACAGAGAATGTACTTGCAAAGGGTCTCTGCGAGAGAATCGGTATCGACGGAAGACTGGTATACCAGAAAGCCGGATGTGACAAAGAGATCACAGAGGCAGCTATGCCAACACATAAAGAAGCAATCCAGATGGTACTGGATGCTCTTACAAACGATAAGACAGGTGCGATCGGAAGCCTTAAAGAGGTTAATGCGATCGGACATCGTGTCGTACACGGAGGCGAGAAATTTGCTTCTTCCGCAGTGATCACAGACGAGATGATCAAAGCAGTAGAAGAGTGCAATGACCTTGCACCGCTCCACAACCCGGCTAACCTCATTGGTATCCGTGTATGTGCAGAGCTTATGCCAGGCGTACCGCAGGTAGGCGTATTTGATACCGCTTTCCATCAGACAATGCCTGCTAAAGCATATCTCTATGGACTTCCGCTTGACTTCTACAAGAAATATAAAGTAAGAAGATACGGTTTCCACGGAACATCCCACAGCTTCGTATCCAAGAGAGCTGTTGATTTCCTTGGCCTTGACAAAGACAACTCCAAAGTTATTGTCTGCCACCTTGGAAACGGATCTTCCATCAGCGCAGTTGTAAATGGCAAATGTGTAGATACAACAATGGGTCTTACACCACTTGAAGGTGTTGTTATGGGAACTCGTTCCGGTAACATCGATCCGGCTATCATGGAGTTCATTGCTAAGAAAGAGAACCTGGACATTGAGGGCGTTATGAACGTACTCAACAAGAAATCTGGTCTTCTCGGACTTTCCGGCGGACTTTCCAGCGACTTCCGTGACCTCAACGAGGCAGCTGAAGGCGGAAACGAGGATGCAGCTAATGCCATCGACGTTCTCTGCTATGGCATCGCTAAATTCGTAGGCGGATATGTTGCAGCAATGAATGGTGTTGACGCGATCGTCTTCACAGCAGGTATCGGTGAGAATGCGATCCCGGTACGTGAGAAGGTTGTCAGCTATCTCGGATACCTTGGCGTAACACTTGACAAAGATGCTAACGGACATCGTGGCGAGGAAATCGTGATCTCCACACCGGATTCCAAGGTTAAGGTTGCAGTTATCCCGACAAACGAGGAGCTTGCAATCTGCCGTGAGACTGTAGCACTGGTATAATCAGCTGTTTCAGTACCGGTACAGAACCGTTCGGGCATGATCGGTAATCAGGCAGAATTATATATTACTGTGGATCAGCAGTATACATTCGGGGGGCGGACAATTAAAGGTCCACCCCCGTAATTTACCCCGAATTTCTGATTAAGCCAACAGTAACAAAAAATTAAAAAAATGTAATATTTTCCCGAAAATAACGTTGACAAATCACAAGACCATATGTATAATGGATTGAGTGTGGATAGGAGAGACTTATGCAGATTCATTTATTAGACATTTCTTCCTGTGATGGCAAGACGATCCAGGAATCAGTTGTTCCTGAACTGGAGAAGATTGATTTTCAGATGGGAAGTTTTCCGGTACTTGCGAAGGAACCGGTAGAGCTTACGATCACCAATACCGGTGATAAGGTTCTTGAGCTTACAGGAACCGGTAAGATTACAGTGGGTATTCCCTGTGACCGCTGTCTTGAGACAGTAGCCGTCGAGATACCGCTGGAATTTAAGAAGAAGCTCGATATGAAGCTTTCTGATGAAGAGCGTGTCAATGATCTGGATGAAAGCAGCTATCTCACAGGTATGAACCTGGATGTGGACCGGTTGGTCTATCTTGAGGTATTGATATGCTGGCCTTTAAAGGTCTTATGTAAAGAAGACTGTAAAGGTATCTGCAGCCGCTGCGGGAAGAACCTGAACGAAGGTCCCTGCGGATGCAAGGAGGAGCCTAAGGATCCCCGCATGGCAGCTATCAGTGATATATTCAGTAAATTTAAGGAGGTGTAACCTATGTCCATTTGTCCTAAGAACAAATCTTCCAAAGCTAGACGTGACAAGAGAAGAGCGAACTGGAAAATGAGCGCTATGAACCTTGTTAAATGTAGCAAATGTGGAGCACTTATGATGCCACACAGAGTTTGCAAAGCTTGCGGAAGCTACAATAAGAAGGAAATCATCAAAGTTGAGGACTAATTTTAATTAGACAGTCAATATATGATGCGAAAAGAGTCTGGTATGCTGAGATAAGTATACCGGCTTTTTTTATACTCTGGGGGGAAATAAAAAAATATGAAACAGAACAAGAATCAGAAAAATACCGCCGTGAACCAGATCACAGAGGGTGTGATCTGGAAGCAGCTTCTGATATTCTTTTTTCCGATCTTGTTTGGAACTCTGTTCCAGCAGATATACAATACTGCCGATACAGTTGTAGTAGGCCGCTTTGTGGGAAAAGAAGCATTGGCAGCAGTAGGAGGCTCATCCAGTATGATCGTGAATCTCATCGTAGGTTTTTTTGTAGGTTTATGTTCCGGTGCGTCTGTAGTGATTTCTCAGTTTTACGGAGCGAAAGACCACAAAAACCTTAAAAAAGCACTTCACACATCCATGATCTTCTGCCTGGCTGCCAGTATTATTGTGGGAACAGCAGGTTTTATCCTGGCTGAGCCGATCCTTCACCTGATGAAAACACCGGCAGAAGTAATTCCCGATTCTGTGCTGTACCTGCATATCTATTTTGCGGGAACATTTTTCAATCTGGTCTACAACATGGTATCCAGTATCTTAAGAGCAGTGGGGGATTCCAAAAGACCGCTCTATGTGCTGATCATTACCTGTTTGTTGAATATTTTGCTGGATGTTGTATTTGTAGTGATCTTCCATATGGGAGTCCTCGGTGTTGCACTTGCAACAGTCAGCTGCCAGGCAGTCAGTGCCATCCTTGTAACCTGGTTCCTGATGCGCGCAGAGGATATTTATCGTCTGGAATTTCATGAGATTCGTTTTGATCTCCGGTCTTTGGGGGCTGTTCTCAGGATTGGACTTCCGGCAGGACTGGAATCGGTGATGTATAATATTGCCAATCTCACCATTCAGATTTTTGTCAATGAACTGGGGACTGACACAGTGGCAGCCTGGGGAACTATGGGAAAGATTGATGCGGTGTTCTGGATGGTATGCAATGCTTTTGCCATCTCAATTACCACCTTTGTGGGACAGAATTATGGTGCCGGAAAATACCACCGCATGCGAAAAAGTGTCCGCGTCTGTATGATGATGGCATACATTTCGGCGTTTATTGTAAGCGGAGCACTTATTCTGTTCGCAAATCCGATCTACCATTTGTTTACAACCGATCAGGTGGTTGTAGACATTGGGGTGCATATGATCCGTTTCCTGATTCCGTCCTATGCTATTTATGTTGTGATCGGAATTCTTTCCGGAGCGCTGCGCGGTGCCGGAAGAGTACTGGTTCCTATGATCTTGACCTGTGGAGGAGTCTGTCTTTTACGTATCATCTGGTTGTTTGCCTTTGTAAGATCTCATCCGGGGATCGAAAGTATCATGCTCAGTTATCCGGTGTCCTGGATAATTACTGCGGTGCTGTTTGTCATCTATTATTTTCGGCGATTTCCAGGTATGCAGAAAAAGAAATAACGATATATGAAAAGGTGCTGATTCTGTGCAATAGCAGTGATCAGCACCTTTGTTTTGTTCGAAAGATGTCGATTTATTACGTATAGATTTGATTGCCTGAAAGCTGAAAAAGAGGTATTCTGGATGCAGATAGATGAAACATATGTAATGGGGATGACCAGATATGTATAATCTGCAAAAAACAATACGATATGGTTTTGGGTTGATACTTGAAGTTATTGCGCTGTGTGTCGGTATGATTTATAGTGCGAGAACTGTACGGGCTGAACCTGAAGTACAGCAGCCGGCCAGAAAGGTAACAGAAGTTGTTACTGAAAAATGGACTGTGATCAGTGGAAAACGTCTGGATCTTATCCTGAAATATATGGGAGATATAAATTTTGAAAAAGAAGGAATCAGTCTTCGTATCCCTGCTTCTGTGGCACAAAGCTGGAAGGTAGCAGAGAATGGTACAATACAGGCACTGGTACAAAAGGTTCCCGATCATTCATATGAAATAAAGATCTATAAAGGCACTCAGAAGATCACGGATATTCCGGGGAGCCGGATCATGATACCGGTAAAAGAGATGTTTCCCAACGGAGATCCGGAAACTATGGAAATTACGGATTCCCGAGGAAGAAAACTAAAGACATTCCTGGATAAAAAGCAGGATCTTCTGATCGTTGACACGGACGAGACAGGAATCTTCTGCGTAAGAGGTCGGAAAATAGATGATATAGAAGAGAATCCTTTTGCAGTGGCAGTCCTGACGACAGCAACAATGATAACAGTGCTGATCGTAGGAATCCGAAGCAGATCCGGAAAGCGAGGTGACAGTCATAAAGGAGAAAAGTAGGCAATGGACCCTGATCTTTGGACTTACTGTGGTGTTATCTATGACTGCTTTTTTTATGATGTATCTCATAAATAATGAATATACAGCGAAAGGCGAGCAGCCCATTCAGGGAATCCTTTGTCTGGATGATAAAGATGCGGCGGCAAAGCTACATTATCTTGCCAGGGAATGGCAATATTTTCCGGGAAAGCTGCTTACACCTGAGATGCTGAAAAAGGATCCAGGATATTACAGTTGTTATATTTCGATCGGAGAACGTAATGAAATGGAACTGGGGAATAAAGAGGCTTCTACGTATGGATGTGGGACATACCGGATGTTTCTGATCCTGCCCGAAGAGGAAAAAATCTGGGCTATATCTATGGCGGAGGTTTTTTCCGCATACCGAATCTATATCAATGGAGAACTGGCCGGGGAAGTGGGGGATCCTGACGAAAAAACCTATATGGATCGGGTCATGAACCGTGTTTTTACGTTTCAGGGATCCGGGGTTGTGGAGATTGTCATAGCAGTAGCAGACAAAAGCCATATCAGATCCGGAATCCAGACTATTCCGGTTTTGGGATCTCCGGTCCGTGTAAGCATACAGAGAGGACTGCGGGTACTCGGAAGCGGCTGTGCCATTGCGTTCTGTATCTGTATCATGTTTGGGACTCTTATGGTACATGTCAGAACCAGGACAAAAGAATTTGCTATTTTTAATCTGGTCTGTCTCTGTGTGGCAGGGTATTCGTTATGCTCCCTGGTACATAATTTTTTTCTTCTTCCCACAAAGCCCTGGTATGCCCTGGAAACTATGATCTATTATCTGATCCTTTCCTGCATGATCCGGCTTGAGGATTGTATTATAGGAAAAAAAAGGGGCATATATCTGTTTCTTTTGATCGATCTCTGGATCGTAGTAGCTTTCTTTCTGGAGATTTTTGCGGATATACTTCCTTCAGCCAGGCTTCTTTATGATGTTGTCTGGATCAGTGAGGCAGTCAAATGGGTGGCAGCGATCTATATGCTGCTCAATACTTTTGGAGAAACAGATTGCAGATATGGAAAGATCGTTTTGGTGGGAACAACGATTTATGCCTGTTCCCTTGTGGCAGATCGGATAGGGTATCTTTATGAGCCGATTTTGGGAGGAGGTTTCCCGGAGACAGGTGGGCTGATACTGACAGCTGCGTTTGGCTGTGTTCTGTGGAGAGACCTGTCAGAAGCATATAAGATCCGTCTGACTTATGAGGTATACAGTCATCAGACTGAACTTCGTCTCCTTGCCCAGAAAAATCATTACGACCGATTAAAAGAACAGATGGAAGAAACCAGCCGTGTCCGTCATGATATGCGTCAGCACCTTCGTGTTCTGTCTGCATTACTGGAACGTGAGCAGTATGGAGAAATGCAGAAATACCTTTGCCGGTATACCCGTGAATTTCAGGAACGTTTGACCTATCATTCTTACTGTAAAAATCAGGTTGCCGATGCGATCTTACATTATTATGAAGAACTATGCAGAAAAAACGGGATCGTTTTTCAGTGTCAGGTAGAAGCACCGGAAAAAACAGGGATCCAGGATACAGATTTCTGTCGTCTCTTTGGTAATCTTCTGGAAAATGCCATAGAAGCGGCACAGCTTTGTCCGAAAGGCAGTTCCAGATTTGTCCGTGTACAGATCCGTACCAGAAGTAATAAACTTCTTATAAAAGAAGAGAACAGTTGCACAGATCCCTTACGCAGAAATAAAACAGGATTTTTTTCAGGTAAGCATTCCGGACAGGGGATCGGAACTGCGTCGATCATGGAAATTGCGGCACGTTATGGAGGGTTTGCGGATTTTCAGTCTGAAAATGGCATTTTCAAAGCTGAGATATTTCTTCATCTGACGCAAAGAGATACTGAAGATAGGCTTTACGGATAGCAGAAGAGCCACGTTTCCGGATCTGGACAACCTCCCCGTTGTCCAGAAGAAAGCCTTCTTCAGAAGCTTCCTGTATACGGTCCATATTAACGACACAGCCACGATAACAGGAGAGAAAATTAGGACAGTCCCGGATCTGCTCCTCAAATTTGTGAAAGGTAAGATAAGAACGGACCGGACCGGCGTCGGTATGAAGGCACACTGCATTTCGGAATGTATCTGCATATAAAATACTGCGCAGAGGGACCCGGATGGGAACCCGGTCAGAAACGACTTCAATGTAACGGGATGCCAGTAAATGCCTGGATTGAAAGGAATCCAGAATGGAACAGAGTTTTTCTGGCTGAAATGGTTTCAGAAGATAATAGGAGGCTCCTACATCATAGCTTTCCACAGCGAAATCACTGCTGGTAGTGACAAAAACAAGGATGCAGTTATCGGACTGTCTTCGGATCCTGCGCGCAGCTTCCATACCTGTCATTCCGTCCATATAAATATCCAGGAACAGGATCTGAAATTTTCCGGGCTGATAATCTTCAAAAAATTCTTCTGCGCTGAAGAAATGACAGATTTCTGCCCGGATCTGTTTTTTCTCAAAATAGGAAACAGCGATATTCTTCAGGGCTTCTGCATCCGTTGAGATGTCATCAATAATTGCAATATTCAAAATAATATAACCTCCGGTTTATAAAAGAGTAGTAAAAATAGTATATCATAACTTTTGTGTATATCCAATATCGGATTTTTGCCTGAAATGACGTATTGTGTAGAAAATTATTAGGAATGAACGTGATTTTAGCAGATATTTAACATAAAAATGTCATATTTCATGGAAACTGTCATTTTGTCACAGGTCTGTTGTCATTTCCCGATAATTTTTTTACAATAGCGTCAAAAGATACGAAAGGCGGTGGATATACGAAAAATAAGGGCAGCAGCTGGCGACACCAGAAACTGTTGACCAAGATCCAGATAAAAAACAATCCCCCAAGAGGGCTGTACTTCCAGATTTGAGGTACAGCCCTTTCCCCTGTCATAACAGTGATTCTTGACGGAATCGTGGAAATTCGCTATCATGGAAATGATTTTTATATACTTTGGAAGAAAACGGAGAAAATGCGCATGAACATTCTTAATATAGAACATATCCACAAAATTTTTGGAGATAAGGTGATATTTGATGATATCTCCTGCGGCATCGATCAGGGAGAAAAAATAGGTATCATCGGTGTAAACGGAACCGGTAAGACTACTTTGCTCCGCGTGATCGCCGGAGAGGAAGAACCGGACGAAGGGCAGGTGATCACCCAGAACGGGATCCGGATCAGCTGGCTTCCCCAGACTCCGGAATTTCCGCAGCATATGACCATTCTGGACTATGTGGCAGAAGGCAAATGGCAGAAGGACTGGAGTACCGAAAGTGAGGCCAGACGCATGCTGAATACACTTGGTATTACCGATCAGAATATCAATATGGATAATCTTTCCGGTGGTGAAAAGAAAAGAGTGGCGCTGGCAAGGATGCTTTTAAATCCGGCTGACATTCTGATCCTGGATGAGCCTACCAACCATCTGGACGGAGAAATGGTCATATGGCTGGAAGATTTTCTCCGGAATTTTCGTGGGACGGTGATCATGGTCACTCATGACCGTTATTTCCTGGATCGTGTGGCAAACCGGATCCTGGAGATCAGCCACGGAAAATTATATTCCTATGCAGGAGATTATTCCAGATTTCTGGAGCTGAAAGCGCAGAGAGAGGAAATGGAGCTTGCCAGTGACCGGAAGCGCCGCAGTGTACTTCGGATGGAACTGGAATGGGCAGCAAGAGGCTGTCGTGCCAGAAGTACAAAACAGAGAGCAAGGCTTGACCGTTTGGAAGCACTGAAGGCGGGAAAAACCCCGCTGAAAGAGCAGAATGTGGAAATGGATTCCATTGAGACCCGTATGGGAAAGAAAACCATAGAGTTTCATCATGTAAGTAAAACCATCGAAGGTCGTCTTTTGATCAATGATTTTGATCATATTGTTCTTCGTGATCAGCGTCTCGGGATCATCGGACCAAATGGCTGCGGTAAGTCCACACTTCTTAAAATGGCAGATGGACTGATCTTGCCGGATTCCGGAGAGATTCAGATCGGAGAAACGATCCGTATCGGGTATCTTGCCCAAAACGTTCCGGATATGGATGGAAGACAGCGGGTGATCGATTATATCCGTGAGGTGGCGGAATATGTTCCGACAAAAGAAGGAAGGATCACAGCTTCCCAGATGCTTGAGAGATTTCTTTTTGATCCGGCCATGCAGTACACTCCGGTGGAGAAGCTTTCCGGAGGTGAGAAGCGAAGACTGTATCTTTTGAAGGTTCTGATGGAGGCGCCAAATGTTCTTCTTCTTGATGAGCCCGGAAATGATCTTGATATTCCCACCATGACCATTCTTGAGGACTATCTGGATTCTTTTTCCGGCATCGTGATCACGGTGTCCCATGACCGCTATTTCCTGGATAATGTGGTGAACCGTATTATGGCATTTGAGGGAGATGGCCGGCTTGTCCAGTATGAGGGCGGTTATACGGATTATCTGGAAGCAAAGGAAAGAAAGGGACAGTCTCTGGAAACGCGTTCAGATATGAATGGCGGTACAGTACAGGGAGAAACAGCTGAGCCTGAGAAAAAGAAATCCGCTGCAGATACCTGGAAACAGAACCGGAAACAGAAACTAAAATTCACCTATAAAGAACAGAAAGAATTTGACACTATTGACGATGACATCGCAGCATTGGAAGAACGTCTGGAGCAGATCGACAAAGAGATGGCTGCCAATGCCACAAATGCGGGAAAACTCAGGGAGCTTTCCGACGAGCAGCAGGAAATCCAGCAGAAGCTGGACGAAAAAATGGATCGCTGGGTATATTTAAATGATCTTGCAGAACAGATTGAAAATCAGAAAGAGTAAAAGATATTGACTTCTCAGGCAAAACTCTAGTATCATAAATAACGGTACGTTAACCGGATAAACTGCGAAGCAGTTATTCGGTTATGAGTAGGTAGCGAATGCGGATTTCGAATATCCGCTTAACTTTTGGTACTCTGCAATGAAAATCCTTATACGGATGTGTATGAGGATTTTCACTACAGTGTACCATATGCATTCCGAAAAGATTTCGGACAGAGAAAGGACAACATATGTCAGAAATGGTAAAAGTCGTTGTAGATGCAATGGGTGGTGACAATGCTCCCGAGGAACCGGTAAAAGCCGCAGTGGAAGCTGTGAAAGAAAAAGAGAACATCCAGGTTATCCTTACAGGAGTACAGGATGTGATCGAAGCAGAGCTTCGGAAATACCCGGATTATCCTAAGGACAGGATTCGTGTGGTGCATGCGTCTCAGGTGATCGAGACTGCGGAACCTCCGGTCATGGCTATCCAGAAAAAGAAAGATTCCTCTATTGTAGTGGGATTAAATCTTGTAAAAAAACAGGAGGCCGATGCCTTTGTTTCCTCCGGAAGCACCGGTGCGGTACTGGTAGGAGGCCAGGTGATCGTAGGCAGGATCAAAGGGATCCGGAGACCACCTCTTGCTCCGCTGATCCCTACGGCAAAGGGCGTTTCCCTTCTGATCGACTGTGGTGCCAATGTAGATGCGAGACCAGATCATCTGGTACAGTTTGCGCAGATGGGTTCCATCTATATGGAAAATGTAGTGGGTATTAAGAAACCGAGAGTTGCTATCGTTAATAACGGTGCTGAGGAAGAAAAGGGCAATGCGCTGGTAAAGGCTACCTTCCCTCTGTTAAAAGCATGTAAGGATATCAATTTCATCGGAAGTATTGAGGCGAGAGATATCCCGTCAGGTTATGCAGATGTAGTAGTCTGTGAAGCTTTTGTAGGAAATGTGATCCTCAAGCTTTATGAAGGTGTTGGAGCTACTCTGATATCTATGATCAAAAAAGGTATGATGACAAACATTCGAAGTAAAATGGGAGCTCTGATGGTAAAACCTGCTCTTAAGGAAACCTTAAAATCATTTGATGCCAGTGAATATGGCGGAGCACCGCTTCTTGGTCTGAAAGGTCTTGTGGTCAAAAGCCACGGAAGTGCCAAAAGCGTAGAAATCCGTCATGCGATCTTTCAGTGCGAGCAGTTTAAGGAAGAGAAGATCAATGAAAAGATCGAGGAGTTTATAGCAGCTGAGCAGAAAGCACAGGCAGAAGAAAAAAGCGAAAAAAAATAAAACCGGGATTGCCGGAAATATTACAGACAGAACAGGAGGCGAACAGTCGTGGAACTGGAAATGCTGAAGACCATCATCGAAAAAACTCTGGGAAGAAATATGGATGCCATTACAGAAAAAACTACCTTTGTGGATGATCTGGGAGTGGATTCTCTGGATTTTTTTCAGATTCTTATTGATCTGGAGGAAACTTTTGATGTTCGTATCGCCCCGGAGGAAGCCGAGGAGATCGTTACTGTCGGCGATGCAGTGGAGACTCTTCGCCGGGTAACGAAGGGAAGAAGAAATGGAAAATAATTTAAAAAAGCTGGAGCAGACTATCGGATACCAGTTTACCGCAAAATCTTTACTGGAGCAGGCAATGACACACAGCTCCTATGCCAACGAAAAACATCTTGGAAAGCTTGGATGCAATGAGCGCCTGGAGTTCCTTGGAGATGCGGTGCTGGAGCTGATCAGCAGTGATTTCCTGTACAAAAAATTCCGGAATAATCAGGAAGGTGAGTTGACCAAGAAACGTGCCAGCATGGTATGTGAAAAGAGTCTTGCCTACTGTGCAAGAGAATTCGGGCTTCCGGAGTTTATCCTCCTTGGAAGAGGTGAGGAAATGATGGGCGGTCGTAAAAGAGATTCCATCGTTTCTGATGCCCTGGAATCTCTGATCGGGGCTATGTATCTGGACGGTGGATTTGAACCGGCACAGGCTTTTGTTATGAAATTTATCCTGAACGATCTGGAGGATAAGAGGATTTTTTATGACAGCAAGACAGTGCTTCAGGAAATGGTACAGGAAGGCGGAAATCATCCGGTGGAATATCGTCTTCTGAAAGAAGAGGGACCGGACCACAGCAAGAGCTTTACTGTGGAGGCGCTGATCAATGGAAAAAGTATGGGAACCGGAACCGGCCATACAAAAAAGGCAGCAGAACAGGTTGCAGCCCTAGAGGCAATACGCAGTATAAAATAACAGCAGGTGGCCAATGTATCTGAAAAATATAGAGGTGCAGGGATTTAAATCCTTTGCACAGAAAATAAATTTTGAATTTCATAACGGGATCACCGGCATCGTAGGACCTAACGGTAGCGGAAAAAGTAATGTTGGCGATGCAGTCCGCTGGGTTCTGGGAGAACAGAGCGCCAAGCAGCTTCGAGGCGGGAATATGCAGGATGTTATCTTTTCAGGAACGGAGCTTCGCAAGCCTCTGAGCTTTGCGTCCGTGGCTATTACACTTGATAACAGTGATCACAAGCTCCCGGTGGATTTTGAAGAAGTAACCGTTACCAGAAGACTGTATCGTTCCGGTGAGAGCGAATACCGCATCAACGGCAGCTCCTGTCGTTTAAAGGACATCAATGAGATGTTCTATGATACCGGTATCGGAAAAGAAGGATATTCCATCATCGGACAGGGTCAGATCGATAAGATCTTAAGTGGAAAACCCGAAGAACGCCGAGAGCTTTTTGACGAGGCAGCCGGGATCGTCAAATTTAAAAGACGAAAAAATACCACACTGAAGAAGCTGGAGGAAGAACAACAGAATCTGGTTCGTGTCACGGACATCTTAAGTGAGCTGACCAAGCAGCTGGAACCGCTGGAACGTCAGTCTGAGACTGCAAAAATATATCTGGCAAAAAGAGATAATCTGAAAGAGCTGGATATAAATATGTTCCTCCTGGAATATGAACACACCGGAAATCTGATCCGCGAGCTGGAAGAAAAAACCAGGATCGCAGAAAATCAGTTAAAAGAAGCCCAGGATACTCATAGTCGTACTAAGGATGAATATGAACGTCTGGAAAAAATACTGGAAGAGCTGAATGAGCGGATGGAGGCGTTGCGGGAAGAAAGCAGGGATCGTGCTATCCGTAAACAACAGCTGTCCGGTGAGATCAATGTTCTTCATGAGCAGATCCTGGCAGGAGAGCAGAACGACAGTCATTATCGCAGCCGTCTTTTAGCAGTTCAGGAAGATACGGAGAAAAAAGCTGCAGACCAGGAGGCGCTGGAAGAACAAAAATCGGATCTTCAGGCAAATTTACGGGAGATCAACAGAAAACTTGCTGACGAGCAGAAAAAAATGGACAATATCCAGAGCAGCATAGAAGAATGTACCCAGGCAGTGGAAGATGGTAAGAATGAGATCATTGAGATCCTTAATTCTCGTGCAAACACCAAAGGTAAGGCACAGCGTTTTGATGCCATGAAGGAGCAGTTGGATATCCGGAAAGCAGGGATCAGTCAGAGGATCCTTTCCCTGAAAACCCAGGAAGAGGAGCAGCAGTCAGCGATCGATCAGGCACAGAAGGAATACGACACTATCACGAAGGCCATTCAGGAAACCAGAGAAGAAGGCAGCCGTCTTACAAAAGAGATCCATGCCATTCAGGAAACCCTTAAACAGCAGAATATACAGCTGGAAAAGGAACAGACGTCCTATCATAGAGAGGCATCCAGACTGGAATCCCTCCGCAATATCACAGAACGTTATGATGGATATGGAAACAGTATCCGCCGTGTCATGGAACAGAAGAATCATGTTCCTGGGATCCGTGGCGTAGTGGCGGATATCATTCACGTTGAAAAAAATTATGAGATCGCTATTGAGACAGCTCTTGGCGGAAGTATTCAGAATATCGTTACGGATAACGAGCAGACTGCTAAGCAGATGATCGAATTCCTGAAGAAAAACCGGTATGGTCGTGCGACTTTTCTCCCGTTAAACAGCATTTCTTCAAGAGGCGAGTTTAATCAGAGCGGTGCTTTGAACGAACCGGGAGCTATTGGTCTTGCCAGTGGCCTGGTAACTGCAGAGAAGGAATATGACGGTCTGATCGGATATCTTCTTGGCAGAGTGCTGGTGGTGGATCATATCGATCATGCTATTGCCATTGCCAGAAAATACCGACACAGTATCCGTATGGTAACGTTGGAGGGAGAATCCTTAAGTCCAGGCGGTTCCATGACCGGTGGAGCTTTTAAGAACAACAGCAATCTTCTTGGGCGTCGTCGTGAGATCGAGGAACTGGAAAAGAAGGTAAAAGAGCTGGCAGCCGGGTATCATGAGATCCGACAGTCCATGGAAGATAACCGCAGCAGAAGAAATGAGATGCGTGATACGGTGGCGACGCTGCAGCAGAAATTTCAGGAACAATCCATTCAGCAGAATACAGCCAGGTTGAACATTGAACAGCTGGAGAAAAAAGCGGAGGAGATCCGCGGCGGTTATACCAGGATCGAGAGGGAGCAGGAGGAGATCCGTCTTCAGGCAAGAGACATGCAGGCAGATAACATAAAGATCACGCAGGAACTTGAAGCATCCAAAAGGGATGAGGAAGAGCTGGAAACGTTTATCGAGACCCGGCAGAAGGAGCTGGAGGACTGGAAAAAGGACGAAGCGGAGACTTCAGAGAAGCTGGAAAGGATCCGTCTTGACGCATCTGCATCCCAGCAGAAGGAAAGCTTCATAAAGGAAAATCTGCGGCGTCTGAAAAAGGAGATCGAAGTTCTTTCGAAAGAGAGGGAAGAAATTCTGGATTCTCTGGAAAAAGGCAGCCAGGAAACTGCAGAAAAGAGAAAGACGATCGACCAGGTCCGTAAGGAGATCGAAGGCTTTGCCGCAAAAGAAGAGGCGGCTGCAAAACAGCTGGAAAAATGGCAGCAGGAAAAGGAAGAGCGCACAAAAAGCCATAAGGAATTTTTTGAAAAGCGTGATGAGCTGTCCGGCCAGATCAGTCTTCTGGACAAAGAATGCTTCCGACTGAAGACTCAGGCAGAAAAGATCGAAGAGAACCGGGAAGCAAGGATTTCCTATATGTGGGAAGAATACGAGATCACTCCGAATAATGCCTTGCAGTACAGGAAAGAAGAAATGAATGACAGGCATGTGATGAAGCAGCAGATCCATAAATTAAAGGACGAGATTCGAGCTCTTGGCTCTGTCAACGTCAATGCCATTGAGGATTACAAAGAACTTCTGGAACGGCATACGTTCTTAAGCGGTCAGTACAACGATCTTTTGGAAGCGGAAAAAACGCTGGAACAGATCATCCAGGAGTTGGATGAGGGCATGCGGAAGCAGTTCACCGAAAAATTCGGAGAGATCCAGAAAGAATTTGATAAAGCCTTCAAAGAACTGTTCGGCGGAGGCCGGGGAACTCTGGAACTTGCGGAAGACGAGGATATCCTTGAGGCAGGGATTCGGATCATTTCCCAGCCGCCCGGAAAAAAACTTCAGAACATGATGCAGCTTTCCGGTGGAGAAAAAGCACTGACAGCCATTGCACTTCTTTTTGCGATCCAGAATCTGAAGCCTTCACCATTCTGTCTTCTGGATGAGATCGAGGCTGCACTGGATGATTCCAATGTAGGACGTTTTGCGGGATATCTTCAGAAGTTGACGAAGAACACACAATTTATTATAATAACACATAGACGTGGTACCATGAATGCAGCAGACAGGCTTTATGGAATTACCATGCAGGAAAAAGGGGTATCCACGCTGGTATCCGTAGATTTAGTAGAGAACCAGCTTACCCAGTAGCAGAGGGGATGAATCAGTATGGCAGAAGAAAAAAAAGGATTTTTTAAACGTCTGGTAAGCGGACTTACCAAAACGCGAGACAATATCGTTGCCGGCTTTGATTCCATTTTCAGCGGTTTTTCCAGTATTGATGATGATTTTTATGAAGAACTGGAAGAGATCCTGATCATGGGAGATATCGGCATTAACGCAACCACTTCCATTCTGGAGCATTTAAAGGAGCAGGTTGCTGAGCAGCATATCAAGGAGCCGTCCCAGTGCAAACAGCTTCTGATCGACAGCATCAAAAAACAGATGCAGGTAGAAAGCACAGAATATGAGTTTGAGAACCGGAAATCCGTGATCCTTGTGATCGGTGTCAACGGGGTAGGTAAGACTACCTCTGTAGGCAAACTGGCCGGTAAATTAAAGGATCAGGGAAAAAAGGTCATCCTCGGAGCAGCAGATACCTTCCGTGCGGCAGCCGGGGAGCAGCTGACACAGTGGGCCAACCGTGCCGGCGTTGAGATCATCGGCGGCCAGGACGGAGCAGATCCGGCATCTGTTGTCTATGATGCAGTGGCAGCAGCCAAAGCCAGAAATGCAGATATTCTGATCTGCGATACCGCAGGAAGACTTCATAATAAGAAAAACCTTATGGAAGAGCTTCGCAAGATTTACCGTATTCTGGAACGTGAGTATCCGGAAGCATATTTGGAAACGCTGGTAGTTCTTGACGGAACCACGGGCCAGAATGCGCTTTCCCAGGCAAGACAGTTTGCCGAGGTCGCAAACGTTACCGGAATCATTCTTACCAAACTTGATGGTACAGCCAAGGGCGGAATCGCAGTAGCGATCCAGTCTGAGCTTGACATACCAGTAAAATACATCGGAGTAGGCGAAAGTATCGATGACCTGCAGAAATTTGATGCAGACGCATTTGTAAACGCCCTCTTTGACGTAGAAGAAAGGAGCTAAATACAAATGCTTACATTAGAGAGCTTTGAGGAAGCGGCAGCAAAAGTAAAAGAAGTGACACAGGAAACAAAGCTGATATACAGCAGTTATTTCTCAGATATGACGGGAAATAAGGTTTATCTGAAGCCAGAGAATATGCAGCGTACCGGTGCATATAAGGTGCGTGGCGCATATTACAAGATCAGCACACTTTCTGACGAAGAGAGGAACAAAGGTCTGATCACTGCATCTGCAGGAAATCATGCCCAGGGTGTTGCTTATGCTGCACATAAATATGGAGTAAAAGCAGTCATTGTCATGCCAACTACCACACCACTGATCAAGGTAGAGCGCACCAAGAGTTACGGTGCGGAGGTTATCCTTCACGGCGACGTATATGACGAAGCCTGCGCACACGCACTTGCCCTTGCAGAAGAAAAAGGATATACCTTTATCCATCCATTTGACGATCCGGCAGTAGCAACCGGTCAGGGAACTATCGCCATGGAGATCGTACAGGAACTTCCGCTTGTAGATTACATTCTGGTACCGATCGGAGGGGGCGGACTTGCTACAGGTGTCTCTACACTTGCGAAGCTTCTGAACCCACACATCAAAGTCATCGGTGTTGAGCCGGCAGGCGCAGCATGTATGAAGGCATCCCTGGAGAACGGGGAGGTCGTAACGCTTCCTCACGTAAATACTATCGCAGATGGTACTGCAGTACAGACTCCGGGAAAAAATATCTTCCCATATATCCAGGAAAATCTGGACGATATCATTACCATCGATGATGATGAGCTGATCGTGGCTTTTCTTGATATGGTAGAAAACCACAAGATGATCGTAGAGAACTCAGGACTTCTTACTGTAGCAGCTCTCCGTCATCTGGATGTAAAGAATAAGAAGATCGTTTCCATCTTAAGCGGTGGAAATATGGATGTGATCACCATGTCATCGGTTGTACAGCACGGACTGATCCAGCGTGACCGTATCTTTACCGTATCCGTACTTATTCCGGATAAGCCAGGTGAACTGGTACGTGTTGCAAGTGTGATCGCTGAAAATCAGGGTAATGTTATCAAATTGGATCATAACCAGTTTGTAAGTACCAACCGAAATGCAGCCGTAGAACTTCGGATCACTATGGAAGCATTCGGAACAGATCATAAGAATCAGATCGTTGCAGCTCTGGAAAAAGCGGGTTGCAAACCGAGAGTGGTACGTGCTATACTGTAGGACGTGTTATATTGCAATAACTGAAACTTCTGACCGGACTGTTGCATATGATGTAACAGCCCGGTCTTTTGCGAAAATACCTGCATAGACAGAAAGGACAGATAAATATGTGTGGAATTGTAGGATTTACAGGTAGACACCAGGCAGCTCCGATCCTTTTAGATGGACTCTCCAAGCTGGAATACAGAGGATATGATTCCGCTGGAATCGCCGTACGTGACGGCGAGGACGAGACGGAAGTGATCAAAGCCAAGGGAAGACTGAAAGTTCTGTCAGAAAAGACAAACGGCGGAGAGACTGTACCGGGAACCTGTGGTATCGGTCATACTAGATGGGCAACTCATGGTGAACCTTCTGAGAACAATGCACATCCGCATATGACAGACGACGGTAATATCGTAGCAGTCCACAACGGCATCATTGAGAACTATCAGGAACTGAAAAATAAGCTCACCCGTAAAGGCTATACTTTCTATTCTGAGACCGATACCGAGGTAGCAGTCAAGCTGATTGATTATTATTACAAGAAATATGAGGGAACACCGGTGGATGCCATCACACATTCCATGGTACGTATCCGTGGTTCCTACGCCCTTGCGATCATGTTCAAGGATTATCCGGGTGAAATATATGTAGCCAGAAAAGACAGCCCCATGATCCTTGGAGTGGCAGAAGATGAATCCTTTATCGCTTCTGACGTACCGGCGATCCTGAAATACACCCGCAATGTATATTATATCGGCAATCTGGAGATGGCGCGTGTGAAAAAAGGCGAAGTCACCTTCTACAATCTTGATGGAGATGAGATCGAGAAAGAGCTGAAAACCATTGAATGGGATGCAGAAGCAGCGGAAAAAGCCGGATATGAGCATTTCATGATGAAAGAGATCCATGAACAGCCAAAGGCAGTACTGGATACGTTGAATTCCGTGCTCAAGGATGGAAAGATCGACCTCAGTGAAGTTGGCCTGGAAGAAGAAAGCATCCGGAACATCCAGCAGATCTATATCATAGCCTGCGGCTCCGCTTATCATGTAGGAATGGCAGCACAGTATGTGATCGAGGATCTTGCACAGATCCCGGTAAGGGTAGAGCTCGCTTCCGAATTCCGTTACCGAAAAATGGCCCTTAACACCAACAGCCTTGCAGTGATCATCAGCCAGTCTGGTGAAACAGCAGACAGTCTTGCAGCACTTCGTAAATGCAAGGAAAATGGTATTCGTACACTGGGAATCGTTAATGTAGTGGGATCTTCCATTGCACGTGAGGCTGATAATGTATTTTATACTCTGGCCGGACCGGAGATTTCTGTAGCTACTACCAAGGCGTACAGCACACAGCTGATCGCAGCTTATACACTTGCGATCCAGTTTGCAATGGTAAGAGGAACGATCACAGAAGAAGCCTACAGCAATTATATCAGTGAACTGCAGACACTTCCGGATAAGATCTGTAAGATCCTGGAAGATAAGGAGCGTATTCAGTGGTTTGCCTCAAAACAGGCAAATGTAAAAGATGCTTTCTTTGTAGGAAGAGGAATTGATTACGCTATCAGCCTGGAGGGCAGTCTGAAGATGAAAGAGATCAGTTACATTCATTCTGAAGCCTATGCTGCCGGAGAGCTGAAACACGGAACGATCTCCCTGATCGAAGACGGGACTCTTGTGATCGGTGTGCTGACCCAGCCGGATCTCTACGAAAAAACAGTCAGCAATATGGTTGAGTGTAAGAGCCGTGGCGCCTACCTTATGGGCTTGACCACATTTGGCAATTACAATATCGAGGATACCGCAGATTTCACCGTCTACATCCCGAAAACAGACCCGCACTTTGCAACATCCCTGGCAGTGATCCCGCTTCAGCTTCTGGGCTACTACGTAAGCGTAGCCAAAGGCCTGGATGTGGATAAGCCACGAAATCTGGCGAAGAGCGTGACAGTGGAGTAAAAAATATATATGGACTATAGAGAAAGCCTCAGAGTATGTATATGCGAAAATACTCTGAGGCTTTTTTATAAAATCTTTACGCAAAAATAGTTTCATGGTATCATATAGACATATGATGCTGTGAAATTATTTTGCTTTTCAGGGGATATTAAGAAGGGGTGACGGGTACATGCTTATGCCGGTAGTGCCAGAGAGGAGATTGAACTGAAACCAGAGTGCCCGGACAGCCATAGAGCAGATAAAGGAGAAAAATTATCCGGATTCTTTACAGAAATGTACAGGGAATATCCTGGCTTGTGGGGATCAATTATAACAAACCAATCAACAGTGGTAAGCTTTTGGAGCTGCTGTCACAGTACAAATAATAAGATAGGAAAAAATATATGAAGAATACAGTGGTGATCTTTAATGCCGGTATCGGTGCACTGACTCTGGGTTTTAAAAATGCCGGTTATGAATTTTGAAAGCATATGAGCCGGACAGGAAAGTGACAGAGATCTATCAGGAAAATATAAGTCAAAATGTAACTGCATGCAGCCTTTCTTCCATAGATCCTGCCACAGTTCCGGATAGTAATGTCTGGGCTTTTGGTCTGACGCAGTCGAAAGAAGAAGAGGTGTTTCGTAGTTTGGCCCTGGTGCAAAGAAGACGGCCGCCGGTCATTCTTTTTGTTATGAAAAAGCAATTATGGAAAGGGTTCATAAAGGAGCACATTTTTCAGCTGCAAGAATATGGATACCATATCACGCATAAAAATATCCAGAGTTCGGAGGTTACTGCATTTCCGCTGCGGGAAGAATTTGCATATATTGTTTTAAAAAGAGTGAATGCTTCGGATATGATCATGCCGGTGCAGTTCCATAAGAGTAGTATCCTGCTAGATGGCTGGGTGGAAATGAATCCACAGGATTCCTGGTATTACAGGATTGATTTTGCGAAAGAGAAGATAGATGCTTCGCATGCCGGCGACAGCGTTTTGTGTTGGGAAAAAGGCGGTTATCGGGAATCCGGGCAGGTTCGTCTGAATCTGATAAAAATGCCGCTGATCCGTATCCATGGCGTCTATCATAAGATCACACACAAAGAAATAGCCAGATTAAAGGGATTTCCGGAAGATTTTCCACGTTCTGTGCCAAACAAAAGCCGGATGTACAGAAGCCTGATATATGCGCCGAACATAAAAGTGACAGAACAGGTCGTTCGCAATCTCTGCGTAGAACCCTATATAAATTCAGAGGGTGATGTGCAGATGAAAAACTGGGAAAATATGGCCCGCTTTAAGCAGCTTTTTGAAAAATACCTTACATATAAAGGGGCTTCTTTCCAAAGCGATGAATGGGTCTTTATGACCAGAATGTACAGTGATTCCAAAGAAATCGCTACACTTAAACGGTTGCAGAGTTATAGCCGTCTGGTTGGAAAAGCAGTGTCAGATCAAAAAAAGGATCTGCCATTACAAAATATCTGTGTAGTGGCGAATCTGGTCTCTGATGAGACTAAGAGAAAGTACGAAGAGGCGAAGCTTGGATATGTCTGGGACATCCGAAATGTGCTGTGGCTCTTTGAGGACTATCCGGAACTGAAGAACGAACTGATCTCGATTCTG
This sequence comes from Blautia sp. LMAG:36, assembly GCF_008680535.1. Classification (NCBI taxonomy): domain Bacteria; kingdom Bacillati; phylum Bacillota; class Clostridia; order Lachnospirales; family Lachnospiraceae; genus Blautia; species Blautia sp. LMAG:36. Next base: position 120,096 of record NZ_NALB01000005.1, read on the forward strand.
AATTATTCGGTGGAAAACATAGAACCGGAGAGACCGGAGCCTTTTATCTTTGAGGAAAGCAGCCAGATGGAGAATACGGATCCGGAATCGGTTGCTGACAGCTATATAGCGCAGTTAAAAGTGTTGGAGACCGGTAGTGCAGCTTTCAAGAAATATGAGGAACTTTGTGTTTCTATTCTGAAATATATCCTTGGAGAATATCTGACTTTGTGGGAGCAGCAGAAGACAACAGAGGAAAATCTGTATCGTTTTGACATGTGCTGTAAGATCAAAAACGGGGTGACACAGGATTTTTTTGACACGATCTGTAAGTATTTTTCTACGAAATATATCGTGTTCGAGTTTAAAAACTATGAAAAGCCTATTACTCAGAGGGAAATTTACACTACAGAAAAATATCTGTACGAAAAAGCTCTCCGTAAAGTTGCGATCATTATTTCCAGAAAAGGAGCGGATAAACATGCGAAAATGGCTGCACGGGGAAGTCTACGGGAAAGCGGGAAACTGATCATCTGCCTGTCCGATGAAGATTTGAAAGCGATGCTCCAGATAAAAAAAGAAGGGGAAAAAACAACGGGAGGGTATTTGGAAGATATTTTGGATGATATGCTGATGCGCCTGGAAAAATAGAAAATTTTGTGAAAAATAACTCAAAAATACTCATTTCGAAGGCAGAGTTTTGGAAGATGATCCGCTGCCTTCGATTTTTTTTATTTTCGAAATAAATCTGTTGTTGTAATATGGAAATTGATGTGGCATAATAAATGGGAAAATGTTAAAAATAAGAAAAATCCAGATTAAGGAAATGTAAAGTTGCATTTTCAGGATAACATGGCTCCTGACAAATTATGACAGGAAGCGAGTATGACAAAGGAGAAAATTATGGCAATTTTTTCAATGATCTTATCTTTGTTGTGTGGAGTATCATTATTTTTGTTTGGTATGTCCCTAATGGGCGACGGTCTGAAGCTGGCAGCAGGTAATAAGCTGGAAGCATTTCTTTATAAGATGACCAATACTCCGCTGAAGGGTGTCGCACTTGGTACTGGTGTTACCAGTGTGATCCAGTCGTCTTCTGCGACGACAGTTATGGTGATCGGTTTTGTAAACTCCGGTATGATGAAACTGAAACAGGCGATCGGTATCATCATGGGAGCCAATATCGGAACCAGTATTACTGGCTGGATCTTATGTCTTTCTTATATTGAAGGATCCAATGGAATCGCCAGCGTTCTTTCCACAGCAACTATTTCTGCGGTTGTGGCTGTAGTTGGTATTATTTTCCGTATGTTCTGTAAGCGTACCTTACATAAGAATGTGGGAAATATCATGCTTGGTTTTGCGATCCTGATGACAGGTATGCAGATGATGAGTGGTGCGGTATCTCCATTGCGTGAGAGTCCGATGTTCATCAAGATGCTGACTATGTTTTCCAATCCGATCGCAGGTATTCTCGTAGGTATCGCTTTTACTGCGGTACTCCAGAGTGCGTCTGCAACAGTCGGTGTGCTCCAGGCTCTTTCCGTAACCGGTATCCTGACATTTGCAAGTGCATTTCCGATCGTTCTTGGTATCGGTGTTGGTGCTGCATGTCCAGTTCTGATCTCAGCCATCGGAGCAAATAAGAACGGTAAAAGAACTGCTCTTGTATATCTGATCAATGACCTGTTTGGTCTGATCCTCTGGTCAGTGATCTTTTATACCGTGAATGCGTTTGTACATTTTACATTTATGGATATGACCATGACACCGGTAGCGATCGCACTTTTGAATACGGTGTTCCGTCTGGCAACGGTTATCGTGCTGTTTCCATTCATTCCAAAGATCGAGAAGCTGGTATGCTGGCTTGTGAAGGATGACAAAGAAGATCTGGAAGATGAGGCAGACTTTGATCTTCTGGAAGAGCGTCTTCTGAATTACCCGGCCCTTGCTATCGCACAGTGTCACCGTGTAATGAACGGAATGTCCAAGAAGCTCCGTAAGAATGTCAACAGAGCCATGAATCTTCTGAATGATTATCAGCAGGATAAGTATGATAAGGTTCAGCGAAAAGAGGATCTGATCGACAAGTATGAAAGTCGTCTAGGAGAGTATCTGATCCAGCTGACAAAGAGAGAGATGAATTCTGCACAGACAAGACAGACTTCACTGTATCTGCATACGATCAATGACTTTGAGCGTATCGGTGATCATGCTTCTTACATTGCTCATATGTCCAATGAAATGCATGATAACCATACGAATTTTTCACAGGAAGCCTGGGATGAGCTGAATGTTGTTATGGAGGCAGTTCGTGAGGATATCAATATAACCTGCAATGCTTTCATGAAAGACGATAAAGAAATGGCACAGAGAGTAGCACCTCTCGGAGCTGTGATCACAGGACTTTGTGATGTACTGAAGATGCGTCATGCAGAGCGACTGAGCCAAGGCAAATGCGGACTGGAAGAGGGAACGGTATTTAGTGATATCCTCAACAGTTTCTGTCGTATCGCAACTCACTGTGCAAGTGCTATGGTGGCACTTATGAAGAGCGGAGAGACAGGATCTGATCTTCATATTCACGATTCCAAGATCTATCCCACAAACAATGCGGACTACTACCAGTATTTCAAGGAATACGGACAGAAATATGATATTGGAAATCAGGAAGGCCATATGCTCAGCATGGAGCCGGAAGAAGTAGAATAAGAAATTCAGGCAGCGGAAATGTAGATATTCCGCTGCCGTTTTTGTTAGGGATTTGCCCTAACAATGAAAAAAGAAGGGGCTGTCGCACTAATTTTTTAGTGCGACAGCCCCTTTGTACTGAGGTGATTATAGTTCAGAGAACAAAATATGTCACTCCTCTATTTTTCATTACTTTTTGTAAAAATCATATAATTGCTGATAATTAGTAATAGGGGTTATCAAAATACAGATTTCATGATATGATAAATCTATCAGATAGCGTGAGACATATAATGGGGATATGTATCTCGCAGAAAGAAAAGGGAGGGTTTTATTATGGGTGAAAGTATGATCACATCGTTTGACGGAACGAAACTGTATCTGAAAAAAGAAACAGCAGCAGACAATAAAGCTGTGATCGTGATTGTCCACGGACTTTGTGAGCACCAAGGCAGGTACGATTATTTTGCGGAAAAACTTCATGAGGCGGGAATCGGAACCTATCGTTTTGATCACAGAGGACATGGACGGTCTGAGGGTGAAGAGACTTTTTATTCAGATTTCAACGAGCTTCTGGACGACACCAACGTAGTTGTGGATATGGCAATTGAAGAAAATCCGGATATCCCGGTATTTCTTCTTGGACACAGCATGGGAGGCTTTACAGTTTCTCTGTACGGAGCCAAATATCCGGATAAAAAGCTCCGGGGGATCATTACCAGTGGTGCGCTGACCGCAGATAACGGCAATCTGATACGTGGTGTGCCGGGAGAAATGGATGTACATACGCGCCTTGCCAATCAGCTGGGGTCAGGCGTATGCTCTGTACAGGAAGTGGTAGACTGGTACGGAAAAGATCCATACAATAAACAGTCCTTTACAGCGGGGTTATGCTATGCGATCTGCGACGGACTTGACTGGTTCAAAGAGAAAAAAGCAGAGTTCTATTATCCGGTCCTTATGACACACGGCGAGAAAGACGGTCTGGTAAGTGTACAGGATACCTATGATTTCTTTAAAGAAGCAGGATCAAAAGACAAGCAGATGAAGATCTACGGCGGACTTTTTCATGAGATCCTGAATGAGTATTGTAAAGATGAAGTGATCGGGGATATGATCCGGTGGATGGAAGTGAGGATCTGAATATAAACAAATTGTTTTACAAGTAGCAGCAAAGCCAGGTGGAAACATATAGCACCTGGCTTTCTTTTGCAAAGAGATTCTGTTACAATAGCAGGATGAAAACAAGAAGACAGAACAGGAGAAAAATAACCATGTCAAATATCATAGAAATCACAGATTTTAACGCTCCGGAGCTGGATGTATATGCCAGGATCTCGGAGATACAGCTTTTGAACCGGGCAGAACCGGAGAAGGGGATCTTTATTGCGGAGAGCCCGAAGGTTATTGAGAGAGCTTTGGATTCCGGGTGCCAGCCGATTTCTTTTCTGGTGGAACATAAACATGTTGAGGGTGAGGCAAAAGAACTCATCCGTCGTTGTGGAGACATTCCGGTTTATACGGCAGAATTTGATGTGTTGACGCAGCTGACTGGATTCAAGCTGACAAGAGGAATGCTCTGTGCAATGCGCCGGCCGGCGTTGCCTGATATAGTCGATGTATGCAAAAATGCCCGCAGGATCGCAGTTCTGGAAAATGTGGTAAATCCTACTAATATAGGCGCGATCTTTCGTTCTGCGGCGGCTCTTGGAATGGATGCGGTACTGCTGACACCGGGATGCAGCAATCCACTGTATCGCCGTGCGATCCGTGTCAGCATGGGAACTGTATTTCAGATACCATGGACTTTTTTTGATGAAAAAACAGAGTGGAAAACGGAAGGAATCCGGTCTCTGAAAGCGATGGGATTTAAGACGGCAGCCATGGCTCTTAGGGAGGATTCCTTTGATATTGATGATCCTCATCTGATGGCAGAAGAAAAACTGGCAGTAGTTCTTGGAACAGAGGGGGATGGCCTTGCTTCGGAGACCATTGCGGATTGTGATTATACAGTATGTATTCCAATGGCACACGGTGTGGATTCACTGAATGTGGCGGCAGCCAGTGCAGTTGCATTTTGGCAGCTGGGAAAACGCTAAATATTTAAGAGAGTTCCCGTTTTTTATGATCTTGTATTCCGGTTTTCTTCTTCCATATCCATCAGATGAAAAGAAAGCAACAGATACAGGATCTCGTTTCTGTCTGTAAGATCTGAATCCAGAAAAGCTTTGATCTTATCCAGACGATAAAGAAGAGTACTTCTGTGGATAAATAAAGCGCTGGCAGTATGAGAAATGTTCTGGTTGTGCTCCAGAAAACAACGCAGTGTTTCATAGAGATGAGATTGCTTTGCCTCATCCTTATATTTCATTGACAGAAGCTTTTCGTGACAGACCATGTAAGCAGGAAGCTTTCTGGTTGCCTGTTCCAGAATATAGGGCAGAGCGATGGAGTCAAAATAGTGGATACTTTCTGCGGGATTTTTGCGTTTTCCAACCTGCAGGGTAACAGAAGCCTGCGTGTATTGCCGGTGGAAATTGAAATGTCCAAGCATCTTCCGGCTGTATCCGGCGCTTAACATGCTGCTTTTGATAAAACCCTCGATCTTATCGGAAATCTCATGGATAGTCAGAGTGCAGAGATCCAGATTGATAAAAAGCACCGCATTTCCTTTATATTCGGTAGCACAGCTGGCCGGGATTGTATTTTCAAGATAATTACAGATGGCATTGAGGGTCAGATTTTTCTGGTCGATCAGCCCGGTCTGGATCAAAATACATTGATATATATGGGAAGAAAGCCACCCTACATTTGTCAGCTGCTGACTGACTTTTACATAATCAGCTCCGGGATCAGTCAGAATGGACATAAAAATCTGATGCAGAGGAAAAGCTTTATCCCGGCTGTGCATGATTCCTGTGGAAAGTGCATGGAATACCATCTGGGAAAGGTACTCCAGAACAAAACCAAACGTATCATCCAGGGGAACCTCACCTTCGGAAAACATCAGCCTGTATACTGCTTTATCATTATTGGAGATATTTACGCAAAGAGAAGGAGCAGTAAGGCCATTTCCCGGATAATAAAAATATCCGGCTTTATAAAAAGCCTCTTCGTAATGAGGATCCTGCTTCAGGCTGTCCACAATAGCCCAGGAATTTTCAGTGGAACCCAAAACAGAATTGGAAAGATCACTTAGATTCCAGTCTCTGGAGGCAATGATAGTAAAATCCATACCGATCAGCATCATTGGATTGGGAATAATGGAAGCTGTAAGATCCAGAAGCTCCTGGATAGATGCGTTCCGGAGACGGGAATCCATCAGGGACTGATTCCACTGATCATAGAGGATAAAAATATCCTGAATCCTGTTAAAGACAATATTGACCGGAATATCTTCAGGGATGATACACATGTTTGGCTGAGTTAATTCGTAGTTCTGATAGATTTTTCCAATCATCAGGAACAGAATATTTTTGGGATGATGAAAAGTGAGCTGAAAATCCGGATCTGTGATAAGGTAAACACGCCCATCCTGAAGAGAGGTGTTCTTTTCAAAGCGGGAAGGGCAGGAAAGGGTGGGGAATGTATCCAGCCTGGATGTATGCAGGGGAAAAGATTTCTGTAAATGATAGCAGATGAGTTTTGCACTGAGTTTCAAGGAAAATCCTCCCTCCTATATTTTGTAGGAAAAAACAGGAATAATAGCCGTGTTATGTGGAATTGTGATTCTTTTGATTTACAGTATAATAGAATCATAAGGAAAAAACAAGTGCAGAAAAAAGGGCAGGGCTGTATGTCTGTTAATGATCTTCCGAAGCTGATCAAAGAATATGGAAAAGATATCACATTTATTAATAAGAAGTAAATAGAATAACAAAGGTCGGAAAAGCCTGCAAAACCCAGCAGAAAAGTGCTTTTCCGGCCTTTTTTGTGAAATTCAGGAAAAAATAAATTTGTAAAGCAAAAACCCTTGACAGGTGTGCCGGAATCGTGTATGATAGCCAAGGTGATTACAGATGGAGAAATTTGTAGAGCAGACATTTTTATTTGATTTTTATGGAGAGCTTCTGACAGAGAGGCAGCGGCAGGTGTATACCAGTGTGGTATTTGAGGATTATTCCTTAAGTGAGGTTGCTGAGGAACTTGGCATCAGCAGACAGGGTGTGCATGATATGATCAGACGGTGCAATCGGACGTTGGAAGAATATGAAGAGAAGCTTCATCTGGTCGAGAAATTCCTGAACATCCGCAGTCAGGTCATAAAGATCCATGAACTGGCTGACAAGTACCACGCCGAAGATATTGCGGCGATTTCCAATGTGATATTAGAGGAGTTATGATCAATGGCATTTGAGAGTTTAACAGATAAACTGCAGAATGTATTTAAGAAGCTGAAGGGCAAGGGCCGTCTCACAGAGGCTGATGTCAAGGTGGCACTGAAGGAAGTTAAGATGGCGCTTCTGGAAGCGGATGTTAACTTTAAGGTCGTTAAGCAGTTTACGAAATCCGTTCAGGAAAAGGCTATCGGACAGGATGTTATGAATGGTCTGAATCCGGGACAGATGGTGATCAAGATCGTAAATGATGAGCTGGTCAACCTGATGGGAAGTGAGACAACAGAGCTTCCGATCAAACCGGGAATGGATCTTACCGTTCTTATGATGGTCGGTCTTCAGGGTGCAGGTAAGACAACGACGGTTGCCAAGCTGGCAGGCAAACTGAAATCCAAGGGAAAGAAACCACTGCTTGTGGCCTGTGATGTTTACCGTCCGGCAGCGATTACACAGTTGCAGGTAAACGGTGAGAAACAGGGCGTCGAGGTCTTTTCCATGGGAGATAAGCAGAATCCCGTGGATATTGCAAAAGCAGCTATCGAGCATGCGAAATCCAATCAGCAGAATGTTGTGCTCATCGATACAGCAGGACGTCTTCACATTGATGAGGATATGATGCAGGAGCTTGAGGATATCAAAGCGAATGTGAATGTAGATGCTACAGTGCTTGTAGTTGATGCCATGACAGGACAGGATGCAGTAAATGTGGCGCAGAACTTTTCTGATAAAGTCGGCATTGATGGTGTGATCCTGACTAAGATGGACGGTGATACACGAGGCGGCGCTGCGCTTTCCATTAAAGCCGTGACCGGCAAACCGATCTTCTATGTTGGTATGGGAGAGAAGCTTTCAGATCTGGAACAGTTTTATCCAGAACGTATGGCTTCCAGGATCCTTGGAATGGGAGATGTAATGAGTCTGATCGAGAAGGTGGAAGCCTCTGTGGATCAGGAACAGGCTCAGGAGATGCAGAAGAAGCTGAAGAAAATGGACTTCGACTTCAATGATTATCTTACCAGCATGGAGCAGATGAACAAGATGGGTGGTATTTCCAGTATCCTGAACATGCTTCCCGGAATGGGCGGTAAGATGAAGGATATTGAGGGTATGATCGATGAAAAGGCTATGGACCGTACCAAGTCCATCATTCTTTCCATGACACCTCAGGAGAGAAGTAACCCCAACATTTTGAACATCTCACGCAAGAATCGTATCGCCAGAGGCGCCGGAGTGGATATTACAGAAGTAAATCGTCTTGTGAAGCAGTTTGAGCAGAGCAAGAAGATGATGAAACAGATGCCGGGATTAACAGGCGGCAAGATGAACATGGGAAAAAGAGGCGGCTTTAAGCTTCCCTTTTAATAAATAACAATAAATTTTCAGAAAGATAATTGGAGGAAAACAAAAATGGCAGTTAAGATCAGATTAAGAAGAATGGGACAGAAGAAAGCACCTTTCTATAGAATCGTAGTAGCAGATTCCCGCTGCAAACGTGACGGAAGATGTATCGCAGAGATCGGAACATATGATCCGAATCTTGACCCAAGCGTATACAAAATCGATGAAGAGGCAGCTAAAAAATGGCTTGCAGCTGGTGCTCAGCCTACAGAGGTAGTTGCTAAGCTTCTTAAACTTGCCGGAATCGAGAAATAATACCTGACAGATTTGGATCTGTGACCTCAATGAGGCAGGAGCAAGGAGGTATGTAATGAAACAACTTGTAGAAGTAATTGCAAAATCTCTTGTTGAAAATCCGGATGAAGTAGTCGTTACTGAGACTGAAAAAGACGACGCGATCGTTGTTGAACTGAAGGTCGGACCAGCCGATATGGGTAAGGTTATCGGAAGACAGGGCAGAATTGCCAAGGCAATCCGTACTGTTGTGAAAGCGGCTTCTTCAAAAAGCAGCAAAAAAGTGATTGTAGATATTCTGCAATGAAAAAGAGACAGGAGCTGTGGATTCCATGGCTCCTGTTTTTACTCTGAAAAGGAGCAAAAATGGAAGATTTATTAAAGGTAGGAGTTATTACAACGACCCATGGCGTCCGTGGTGAAGTAAAAGTTTTTCCAACAACGGATGACGCAGAGCGTTTTCTTGATATTGAATATGTGCTTCTGGATACAGGAAAAGAGCTTCGCAGACTGAATATTCAGAATGTAAAGTTTTTTAAAAATCTTGCGATCCTGAAATTTGAAGGCATTGACAACATCAATGATATTGAAATGTACAAGGGCCGTGAGCTTTGGATCCCACGTGAAGAGGCACAGGAGCTTGGCGAGGACGAATATTATGTGGCGGATCTCATCGGAATGGAAGTACTTCTGGAGAATGGGGAGAAATTCGGAGTGCTCCGTGATGTGATGGAGACCGGTGCTAATGATGTTTATATTGTAGATCGTGTGGATGGCGAGGAAATTCTGCTTCCTGCGATCCATGACTGTGTTCTTGATGTGGATGTTGAAAAAAATACCATGACTGTACATTTGATGAAAGGGCTTGTTTAAATGAATTATCATGTACTTACATTGTTTCCGGAAATGATCGAGAACGGAATGAACACAAGTATTACAGGCCGTGCCATTACAAAGGGACTGTTATCACTGGAAGCGATCAATATACGGGATTTTGCATTCAATAAGCACCAGAAGGTAGATGATTATCCTTATGGTGGCGGAGCCGGAATGCTGATGCAGGCAGAGCCGGTATATCTGTCTTATGAATCCATTGCAGAACGTATTGGAAGGAAACCCCGCGTGATCTTTCTGACTCCTCAGGGAAAAACCTTCAATCAGGATATGGCAAAAGAGTTTGCCCTTGAAGAAGACCTGGTTTTCCTCTGTGGTCATTATGAGGGAATTGATGAGCGCGTTCTGGAAGAAATCGTAACAGACTATGTTTCCATTGGTGATTATGTACTTACCGGTGGAGAACTTCCGGCTATGGTCATGATGGATTCTATTTCCAGAATGGTACCAGGTGTTCTGAATAATCAGGAATCCGGTGAGACGGAATCCTTTTCCGGGAATCTTCTGGAGTATCCCCAGTACAGCCGCCCGGAGGAATGGCATGGCAAAAAGGTTCCGGAGGTGCTGCTTTCCGGACATCATGCCAATGTGGATAAATGGAGAAGAGAGCAGTCTATCATCCGTACAGCCAAATGGAGGCCGGATCTTTTGCCAAAGGCTGATCTGACCAACAAAGAGTGGAACGAGGTCCGCAGGCTTCGCAAACAGTGGAAAGAGGAAGTGGAAAAATAATTATGAAAACATCAGATTTTTATTATGATCTGCCGCAGGAACTGATCGCTCAGGATCCGCTGGAGGACAGAAGCTCTTCCAGACTGATGCATCTGTCCCTGAAAGATGGAAGTATTGAACATCGTCATTTTACCGATATACTGGATTACCTGCATAAGGGAGACTGCCTTGTGATCAATGATACCAAGGTTATCCCGGCACGTCTTTATGGTCACAAGGAAGAAACTGGAGCACTGATCGAGATCCTGCTTCTGAAACGCCGCGAAAATGATATCTGGGAGTGTCTTGTAAAGCCGGGAAAAAAAGCACGTCCCGGTGCAAAGATCACTTTTGGTGACGGTATCCTGAAGGGTGAGATCATTGATATTGTAGATGAGGGAAACCGCTTGATCCAGTTCCATTATGAGGGGATTTTTGAAGAAATCCTGGATCAGTTGGGAGAAATGCCGCTGCCGCCGTACATTACCCACAAGCTGAAGGATAAGAACCGTTATCAGACTGTATATGCAAAGAATGAGGGATCTGCTGCCGCACCTACCGCAGGACTTCACTTCACGCCGGAGCTTCTTGAGAAGGTAAAGGAGAAGGGTGTGAATATTGCACATGTAACTTTACATGTAGGTCTCGGAACCTTCCGCCCGGTAAAGGTAGATGATGTAGAAAAGCACCACATGCACTCGGAGTTTTATATTGTGGAAGAAGATCAGGCAAAATTGATCAATGATACAAAGAAAAACGGTGGAAGAGTGATTTCTGTGGGAACTACCAGCTGCCGTACCCTGGAGTCCGCAACCGGAGAGGACGGAATCGTGAAGGCCGGAAGCGGATGGACAGAGATCTTTATCTATCCTGGTTATAAATTCAAAGCTATCGATGGACTGATCACCAATTTCCATCTGCCGGAGTCCACGCTTCTGATGTTGGTTTCAGCCCTTGCCGGAAAAGAACATATTATGGCTGCTTATGAGGAAGCTGTGAAGGAAAGATATCGTTTCTTCAGTTTTGGAGATGCGATGATGATCGAATAAGATCTAAAATTACTTTTTATATAAATAATATCCCAACGGATCGCAGCATGGAAACATGCATTATCACAGGATCTGTTGGGATATTATTTTTTGGTTATTCTATTTATTCTTCACTGTCAGAGCCTTCCGATGTAGCGGATGAAGAATCCGCGGCAGGAATCGCAGCACTGCGTTCCTCTATCTTGGATTTGATCCTGGATGCCTCATCTCCGGATGCAGGAGTTGGCTGGTAGTTGTTGTAGCCATCTGCGGAAGAAATAGAGCAGGGAATGATATTGGTCACGTTATCAGCCTGTACGCCTTCTGAGGTGATAGTGAAGGTCTGCTGGAAGATCATGGTGTCCATATCACTTGGAGAGCTGTTTCCTCCAAAACAGAAATTGCCAAGACTGTAGACGATGTTTTTTCCTTTATAGGTTTCGATTCCCTGGAGTACATGCGGATGATGGCCACATACCAGATCTGCACCTTCATCGATAGCAAGACGGCCAAGGGTCATCTGATTGGTATCAGGAACTGTTTCAGTCTCATTGCCCCAGTGGAAGATCACAACTATAAGCTCTGCTCCATCTGCTTTGACCTTTGCGATATTATCTTTCAGCTGCTGTTCGCGTCCAAGATGATCCTTCAGCTCGTAAATTCCGACAAGACCAACTTTGATCCCCTTGATGTCCATAACTGCAGTATCATCATAACCGAAGTGTGTAATGCCCGCATTGTCCAGAGCAGTCAGAGTATCCGTGTAGCTCTGCTCTCCGTAATCGTGGCTGTGATTGTTTGCAGTGTTTACGGCTTCAACGGAACCGCTGGTGAGTATCTGAGCATATTCGGCGGGTGCTTTAAATGCAAAGGTTTTATCTTCTCTGGCATCGGAATCAGTGAGAGTTCCTTCAAAATTGGCAATTGTCAGGTCATCTGCCTCAAAGATGCTTTTTACATTTTTAAAGAAATAATCTTTGCCGTTGTTATCGTAGCATGCGTTCAGACTTGTGTCATAATCAAAGGTCTCATCGGTACCCAACGTGCAGTCCCCGACTACGCTGAGCGTCAGTGAAACGGGATCTTTCACAGCAGCTTCTTCTTTTGCCTTTTTTGCGGCCTCCTCTTCCTGGGCCTTTTGCAAAGCGGCGGCTTCTGCAGCTTTCCGGGAAGAAATGCATGCACGTGCGGAAAAAATGATCACAAGAACAAGTATGATCAGGATCCCGCCAGCTGCAAGAAACATTTTCTGACGGCGTACCTGGTAATATCTGGATTTTTTGCTGATGTCATTCTTGTGAGTCCCGGTGGAATGTGAACGGGAATTACGGGATGCAGAACCAGAATGTTTCCGCCGTGCTTCTCGTGCTTTGGCGGCTTCTCTGCGTGCCTGCTCCGGATCATGGCCATGAGGCGGCCGCCTTCGATTGTCGTTTGCCATTCTTTCTCTCCTTCATATGTAAAGATATCTTTATTATAGAAAGAATGGTAAGTATTGTAAAGAAAGAATCGCGGACTTTTCAGAAAAAGAAGTTTTTGATATAATAGTTAGGCCAAAAGGCAGAAATATAAACTACAGGGAGCTGGTGCTGATATGGTATTATATATCGGAAATCATACAAGTTCGTCCAAAGGCTATGCTGCCATGGGACGTCAGATGCTGAAAAACGGCGGAAATACGTTCGCTTTTTTTACCCGAAATCCCAGAGGAGGCAAGGCAAAAGAGATCGATCCCGCAGATGTGGAAAGATTTCTGGAGCTTTCCAGGGAAAATCATTTTGGAAAGCTGGTGGCACATGCACCGTATACCATGAATGCCTGTGCCGCAAAAGAAAATCTGAGAGATTTTGCAAGAGAGATCATGGCAGATGATCTGAAACGTATGGAATATACACCGGGAAATTATTATAATTTTCACCCGGGCAGTCATGTAGGGCAGGGAACTGAGACGGGAATTACCAAAATTGCGGAAATCCTCAATGATGTCCTTACAGAAGAACAGAGTACGACCGTCCTTCTGGAAACTATGTCCGGCAAGGGTTCAGAAGTAGGAGCAACGTTTCAGGAACTTCGTGATATCATTGACAGGGTGGAAAAAAATAATAAACTGGGTGTTTGCCTGGATACCTGTCATGTATGGGATGGCGGTTATGATATTGTCCATGATCTGGATGGTGTTCTTGATGAGTTTGACCGGGTGATCGGCCTTTCCAGATTGAAGGCTGTTCATCTTAACGACAGTATAAACGGACTGGGCAGTCATAAGGATCGTCATGCAAAGATCGGTGAAGGTCAGATCGGCCTGGATGCACTTGTGAATGTGGTGTGCCATCCGGCTCTTGAGGGAATTCCCTTTATTCTGGAGACACCAAATGATGATGAAGGATGGAAAAGAGAAATTTCACTTTTACGAGAACGATATTCCATGAAAGGAGATTGATCCATGAAAAAGTTCAGATATTTTATCCTGGTGCTTGCCGGGGTGGCAGCGATGATGCTGGGAGGCTGCAAAGATAAGGAAAAATACGACGAATCCGCTTTTCAGGATGACCTGGAACCTTTGAGTGAGGATGAAGTGGAGGCCATGGACCAGAATGGTGACGATGAGATGGCAGTAGCTGATGAAAGCGACCTGGAGCAGCTGCAGGATTCTGAAAATGCTGCAGGAGCAGGAGATACAGATGGGTCCGATTCATCGGATGCAGCAGACTCGCAGAGCGAAAAGAAACTGGATGAAAATGGCACTTATACAGATAAAGATGAAGTGGCCCAGTATATTTATGAGTATGGCCATGTACCCTCCAATCTGACTGCTGCAGACTATGATAATGCAGACAGTATGCTTCCGGTAGAGGATGGCGTAACCTATCAGCAGTGCAGCCTTGATGATGCAGGGAAACAGAAGCTGATCTTCACTCAGGATGCAAAGCGCATTTATTACACAGACGATGACGGACAGTCTTTTGACGAGATCTATTAAAATCAAAAGAACAAAATAAGACCCCCGGATACAGATAAACGATCAGTATCCGGGGGATTTTGCATGTCAGGTCTGAGACTGATCAGTGGACCAGATTTTTCATTTCAGCTCCATCCATAAAAGCTTTTGCGTTTTCCAGGGTTGTCTCCGCAATATTGGTCAGTGCTTCTACCGTAAAGAATCCCTGATGTGAGGTCATGGTCACATTTGGGAAGGACAGAAGACGCTGGATCGTGGAAGTAGGAAGAATGCTGCTTGACATGTCTTCATATACATATGCAGATTCTTCTTCGTAAACATCCAGACCAACGGCGAAGAATTTGTGATCACGGATACCTGCGATCAGGTCATCGGTTTTGATCAGTCCGCCTCTGGAGGTGTTTACAAGGATCACACCATCTTTCATTTTTGCAATCGTTTCGGAGTTGATCAGATGCTCTGTTTCCGGAGTCATCGGACAGTGCAGACTGATCAGATCACTGGTGGAAAGGAGTTCGTCCAGTGAAACATACTCCAGAAAGTCAAGATTTTTATTAGGGAAAAGATCATAAGCAATTACTTTCATGCCAAAGCCACGACAGATTTTTGCCATTGCCTGACCGATTTTTCCGGTGCCGATGATGCCGGCAGTTTTCTGATAAAAGTTAACGCCCATGAGACCGTTCAGTGCAAAGTTATTTTCGCGGCATTTGATATATGCCTTGTGGGTGTGCCGGTTGGCGGTAAGGGCCAGTGCCATGGCGTGTTCGGCAACTGCTTCCGGAGAATAACCGGGAACACGTGCCACCTGGATCCCACATTTTGTTGTAGTTTCCAGATCAACATTATTGTATCCGGCACAGCGCATCAGGATCAGTTTTACACCCTGGCGGTGAAGCTCCTCAATGACCGGTGCGCCGAGATCTGCATTTACAAATGCACAGATGGCATCGTAGCCGTGGGCAAGAGCTGCGGTTTCTTCATGGATATTTGCTTCAATGAATTTAATTTCAATACCTGGATAAGATGGAAGCAGCTTCTCAAAAAATTCCCTATCGTAGCTCTTGGTGTCGTAAAACAAAATTTTCATAATCGTTGCTCCTCTCTGGAAATAATTATTTTCCGAAAAAATAATACCATAATAGTAGGAATTTGGAAAGTGGGAAAAACGATAAAATTTATCAAAAAAATGGTTTCATTTTGGAATTATGATATCCATAATAAATAAAAATTATACGAAATACAAAAAAAGAGAGCATTTTATGCACTGTCATCTGATGGAACAGACGCTGTGATACATGAAAATGCTCTCTGTCTGGATATGAGATAATTATTCTGCCAGACTATAAAGATCGGAATAGAATTCCGGATAGGAGATGTTGACACATTCTCCATTTTTGATGGAAAGAGTTCCCTCACAAAGCAGTCCTGCTACTGCAAAAGACATGGCTACACGGTGATCCAGATGAGAATCGATCTCTGCGCCATGAAGGGCTTTTCCACCATGAATGATCATGCCATCTTCGGTTTCCTGGATATCTGCGCCCATTTTCCGAAGATTTTCCGTCATAACCTGGATGCGGTCGGACTCTTTGACACGAAGCTCCTGTGCATCCCGGATAACAGTGGTTCCTTCTGCAAAAGCTGCCATAACGGCGATCATCGGAAGTTCATCGATCAGAGTAGGAATGATCGCGCCTTCTATTGTGGTCCCGTGAAGCGCAGAGGAGCGGATCAGAAGATCGGCAGTAGGTTCGCCCTCTGTGGTTTCATTGAGAAGAGTGATATCTGCTCCCATGGCCCTGCATACACGGAGGATGCCGTCACGGGTCGGGTTGATCCCCACATTTTTCAGAAGTATCTCACTGTTGGGAACAAGAAGACCTGCTGCGATAAAATAAGCTGCAGAAGAGATATCTCCCGGAACCAGGATCTCACGTCCGTAAAGAGATGGGTCCGGTTTGATGGATGCTGTTGTTCCCTCTGCGGTTACATTGGCACCAAAGTAATTCAGCATGATCTCCGTGTGATTTCTGGAAAGGACCGGCTCTGTTACACGGGTAATACCGTCAGAGTACATTCCGGCAAGAAGTACGCAGGATTTTACCTGGGCAGATGCTACCGGAGAATTGTAGTGGATGGCATGGAGCTTTTTTCCGGAGATCTTAAGCGGTGCGCATCCGTTTCCGTTGAGACTTATGATATCGGCACCCATTTGGGAAAGCGGAGTCATGATCCGTTTCATAGGGCGTTTCTGGATGGAAGCATCGCCGGTAAGCTCTGATACAAAGTCCTGTCCTGCAAGGATCCCGGAGATGAGGCGGGTGGTAGTGCCGCTGTTGCCGACGTCAAGAGTCTCTGACGGAGCACTGAGACCATGGAGACCTTTTCCGTGGACCAGGATCTCTCCTTCTGTATTTTCAATGTTAATACCCATTTTCCGAAAACAGGAAATAGTGGAGAGACAGTCTGCACCCTCCAGAAAATTTGTGATTTTGGTAGTGCCTTCTGCAAGAGAGCCGAACATGACAGCTCTGTGAGAAATGGATTTATCTCCGGGAATGGCAAGAGAGCCGGATAATTTTTTTGCTTTTTTGATTTCCATATTAGTACCTGCCTGTATTGTTATTTTTGAAATACATGGCAGCAGATCGGATATCTGCTGCCGTTTATATATCAGCGTTCGCAGATCTTGTAATTACGTTTTGTAAGAAGCACTTTAGCCTGCTCCAGAGCTGCGTCTGTATAAAATTCGATCTTCAGAACGCCATCTTCAAATTCTCGGTTGTGGATAATACCGATATTTTTGATGCTGACCTTTTCTGTTGCAAGGATGGTTGCGATGGTTGCAATGGCACCGGCCTCATCTGCCACATCGATATAAAGGACATAGGAGCGGGGGATCAGGCTGTTGTCTACAATGTCAATGGAGTCACGGTAATCCTTGGAGCTTGCAAACATGTCAAAGATGTTGTCAGCTTCTTTGTTGTCAATGGAACAGCGGATCTGGATCAGCATACGGATAAATTCATCCAAAACCGTGGAAATGTTTTTCTGATTTTCCAGACAGATCTGTTCCCACATAACCGGTGAAGAAGAGGCAATACGTGTGATATCACGGAAACCGCCGGCTGCGATCATTTTCATATACTGGGCGTCGTTATCCAGAAGATTTACAAGATTTACAAGAGCGGAGGCTACGATATGAGGAAGGTGGCTGACTCCTGCCGTGATGAAATCATGTTCTTCTGCAGTGATAACAAGGGGGATCGCACCAAGAGAGGAGATCAGTTCTGTGAAATCAGAAATCTTTTCCAAAGCAACTTCTCCTCCCGGAGTGATGATATAATAAGCATTTTCCAGAAGATGATCACTGGAATTGGAAAAACCGCTGCGTTCGGAGCCTGCCATAGGATGACCGCCGATGAAGCGTCCTTCAAGTCCGAGCTCGGTTACTTTTTCGTGGATAACACTTTTTACACTGCCTACATCTGTGAGGATACAGTTCTTTCCAAGAGAATCTTTGATCTTTTCCATGTATTCCACATTGAATTCTACAGGTGCACAGAGAAAAAGATAATCACAGTTATATAACTGCTCATCGTCAATATCACAGATCCCGTTGATCACGTTTAAACTGACTGCCTCTGCCAGAGAACTTCTGTCTTTGTCAAAGGCAAGCAGGCGATAATCCGGGTGAAATTTTCGTATGGTTCTGGCAATGGAGCCGCCGATCAGTCCAAGGCCGATAAAACCTATGGTTTTCATAGTACTTCAGAGTCCTTTCAGGTTACTTTTTACTTTTATTCTTTAATAGTGTAAATCACGACTATATTGTAAAAGAAAGTGTGAAAAATGTCAACAAATGTTAGCGGAAACAGGAAGGCCATTTTTATAGTTGTTTACCGTAATGTTTTGCGAACAGGGAAGAGTAATAGAAAGTTACTGTTCATTGGTAATATTCCGCGAGGTGTTTTTTGTGAGCGAAGGTCACGGAAAACCCGAGACATACCGCGCGAATTTATGCGATCAGCATAAATTCTGTGCATCGCGAAGCGTGTTGCTGAGAACGGAGTAAACAGTAACAATAGAAAAAGGCTTGAGAAATCGGAGATTTCGGACGTATAATATAATAAGAAAAAAACAATATAAGATACAGAGGAGAATTTATCATGAAATATCAGTCAGTTATGGATCTTCACACACATACCGTAGCCAGCGGACATGCATACTGCACACTTCGCGAGATGGCCAGGGCTGCTTCCGATAAAGGCCTTGAACTCCTGGGAATCACAGAGCATGCACCGAAAATGCCCGGAACCTGTCATAAGTTTTATTTCCAGAATATAAAGGTAGTACCCCGTGAAATGTATGGAATCCAGCTGCTTCTGGGTTCGGAGGTAAATATCCTGGATGCGGCGGGAACGGTAGATCTTGAGCAGAAAACCCTGGAGAAGCTGGACGTGGTCATTGCAAGTCTTCATGTTCCATGCATCAGACCAGGCAGCAGACAGGAGAATACGGAGGCCTATCTTAATGCTATGAAGAATCCGTGTGTCAATATCATCGGACATCCGGATGACGGAAGATACGAGGTTGACTATGAGGCGCTTGTACAGGGAGCCAGAGAATACGGTAAAGTCCTGGAGCTGAACAATCACTCCATGGACCCTGACTGTAACCGTGAGAATGCAGTGGAGAATGATACCATCATGCTGGAATACTGCAAAAAATATCGGGTACCTGTGGTTATGGACAGTGATGCCCATTTTGATCTTCTGATCGGGGAATTTGATCTTGCCAGAGACCTTCTGACTAAACTGGATTTTCCGGAAGAGCTGGTACTGAACCGTTCTGTGGATGCCGTGAAAAAGTATGTAAACCGGAAATTCTGAAAGATAGACGACTGTTCTGTATTAATTGACGGTAATACGAAAAACTTTCTGAAAAAAAGTTGTCAAAATTGAATAAAATACTTGAAATTTGCATGGAAATTTAGTAAAATGTGAACATATTAAGTAAGACAAACAGGGAGGTATTACATATGGACGTTTTCAGAACAGACCGAATCAGAAATGTAGTCCTATTAGGTCATGGTGGCGCAGGCAAAACAACACTGGCTGAGGCAATGGCTTATCTGGCAGGTATGACAAGCAGACTCGGACGTGTTGAGGATGGCAATACTGTCAGCGATTATGACAAGGAAGAAATAAAGAGACATTTTTCCATCACAACTTCTCTGATCCCGGTACCATGGGACAAGGTGAAGGTAAATGTACTGGATACTCCCGGATACTTCGATTTTGTGGGAGAAGTTGAGGAGGCAGTCAGTGCTGCAGATGCAGCGATCATCGTTGTTTCCGGTAAGGCCGGTGTTCAGGTAGGAACACAGAAAGCATGGAATCTCTGCGAGAAATATAAGCTTCCGCGAATGATCTTTGTTACAGATATGGACGTGGATGATGTCAGCTATCGTGAGGTCGTGGAAGAGCTGACAGAGCTGTACGGCAAGAGGATCGCTCCTCTTCATTTCCCGATCCGTGAGGATGGTAAGTTTGTAGGTTATGTCAATGTTGTGAAGCAGGCAGGAAGAAGATATATTGACAAGGCCGGCAAGGAAGAATGCCCGGTTCCGGATTATCTGACAGAATATCTTGAGAAATATCATGAAACTCTGATGGAGTCTGTTGCAGAGACAAGCGAAGAGTTTATGGATCGTTATTTCGAGGGAGATACCTTCTCCGTAGCAGAGGTTTCCGCAGCTATTGCAACCAATGTACAGGATGGAAGTATTGTTCCGGTATGCATGGGATCACCAGTGAACCTTCGCGGTGTATCTAACCTTCTGGATGATATCTGCGGTTACTTCCCAAGCCCAAGCGGACGTTCCTGCAATGGTATCGCACAGAAGACTAACGAGATCTTTGAGGCCAATTATGACTTTGCCAAGGCAAAATCTGCCTATGTATTTAAGACCATCGCAGATCCGTTCCTTGGTAAATATTCTCTGATCAAGGTATGCTCCGGTGTGCTGAAATCCGATGATACACTTCTTAATGTAGAGAAGGGAACAGAGGAGCGTGTAAACAAGCTTTATGTCATGGAAGGTTCCAAACCGATCGAAGTTCCGGAGCTTTTTGCAGGGGATATCGGTGCCATCGCCAAGCTTGGCAGTGTACAGACCGGTGACAGCCTTGCAACCAAGGCGAATCCGATCCTTTATCCAAAGGCTATACTTTCCACGCCATATACATACAAGAGATTTAAGGCAGTGAAGAAGGGTGACGAGGATAAGATCGCACAATCCCTTGCCAAGATGATGACAGAGGACAGAACATTGAAGGTTGTCAATGACAGTGCAAACCGTCAGAGTCTGATCTACGGTATGGGTGATCAGCATCTGGATATCGTTGTCAGCAAGCTGAAGGAGCGCTATAAAGTGGATGTGGAGCTTTCCAAACCGAAGGTTCCGTTCCGTGAAACACTTCGTAAGAATTCAGATGTGGAAGGCAAACATAAGAAACAGTCCGGCGGACACGGACAGTATGGCCACGTTAAGATGCGCTTTGAGCCATCTGGTGATCTGGAGACACCTTATGTATTTGAGCAGGTAGTTGTAGGTGGTGCAGTTCCGAAGAACTACTTCCCGGCTGTTGAGAAGGGACTTCAGGAATGTGTTCTGAAGGGACCTCTGGCTGCATATCCAGTCGTTGGTGTGAAGGCAACCCTTTACGATGGATCTTATCATCCGGTAGATTCTTCTGAGATGGCATTTAAGATGGCAACTATCCTTGCCTTCAAGAAGGGCTTTATGGAAGCTTCTCCTGTACTTCTTGAGCCGATCATCTCCATGAAGGTTACAGTTCCGGATAAATATACCGGTGATGTTATGGGAGATCTGAACAAGAGACGTGGTCGTGTTCTCGGAATGAATCCGGATCACGAAGGAAATACCATCATTGAGGCAGATGTTCCGCTTCTTGAGATTTATGGTTATTCCACAGTCCTTCGTTCCATGACCGGTGGAAGCGGAGATTTCTCCTATGAATTTGCACGCTATGAGCAGGCTCCTAATGATATCCAGGAGAAAGAGATCGCGGCACGCGCAAGCAAGATTGACAGTGCTGACGAATAAACAGAGAGATCCTTTAAGGCAGAATAAAGAGTTGACAGGCTGCAGCATTTGCTGTAGCCTGTTTTTAGGTGCATTTGAAAATAAGCAGTCAGAGAAACGAATTGTGCTCATACAGGTTATTGAAGCATGAGCAAAAAGAAAAGAGAGAGGACAAAAAAATGTTAGTATGTGATTATATCGTGGAACAGATTGACGGAGATTATGCACATCTGAAGCGTGTGGATCAGCCGGAGGAGGAACTGAAAGTGGTTGCCAGAGCATTACTTCCGGCAGAAATCTATGAGGGCTGTGAGCTTCATTATGAGCTGATGCAGTATTCAATGAAATGATAAGGCTGCAGGATATCGCGGATATGGCAGGTGTCAGTCGTACAACCGTATCTAATGTGATCAATGGAAATACAAAACGGGTTTCACAGAGCACCATTGACCGGATCACGGCGATCCTGAAGGAGCAGAATTATGTTCCCCACATGGGATCTGTGATGCTATCCGGACACGGCTCAAGGATCATTGGAGTGGTTCTTGGTTTTTCCTTCATTCATGGTATGCAGTCTCTGCAGGATTCTTTTGTGGGAGAGATCACCGGAACGCTGCAGGTCGAAGCAGAAAACAGAGGCTATTATATTATGCTCATTGGCGGTGAACGGATCGATAATGTGGTAGATATGGCATCCCGTTGGAATGTGGAAGGTCTTATCATTATAGGGTATAACGAAGAACAGTATCATCAGCTTTCCAGAAAGCTGAATAAAAAAATGGTATTGATCGATGCCTATCCGAAGGGCGGATATAGCTTTCAGAATGTAGGAGTGGATGATTATTCCGGCGGATATCAGATCGGGGAATATCTGTATTCCTGTGGATACCACCGGGCACTTTTTGTTGCGGAAACAGAGCAGGACAGTGATTATGCCAGATGGCTTGGATTCAAACAGGCTATGGAAAAAAATGGCGGCTTCTGCAGCCGCTCCCGCTATGTGGTGGTTCCCCAGGAACCCCGGCGCAGACTGAAAAAATATGAAGAGCTGCTGCCTCATTTTCTGGAGACAAAAGCACTGGCATTTTCTTCGGATTACACAGCTGTGGAGGCCATCAATTTTTTTACAGACAAGGGAATCCGGATTCCGGATCAGATTTCCATTACCGGCTTTGATGATAATTTTTATGCGCAGATCGTCAGGCCAAAGCTGACCACTATTCATCAGGATATTCATCAGAAAGCAGTTCTGGCCCTGCGGAAGCTGCTTCTTATGGCAGAGGGAAAGGAACCTGCTGAAAAAAATGTAAAAAGCCCTGTCTGGCTTGTAAAGAGAGATTCTGTAAAAGAGTAGCAGGATCTCTTTTTTTTATGTTGTGATGACTTTTCCTGGCGCCTTTCCGGAATGTGGTGGGAATTCTTTCGCCGGACAGCAGTGCTTTATTGTTAAAACTGCATAAAAAAAACAGAAAAGTTTGGCAGTAATTTAAGTTTCACGAGAAACCTGTTGATTTTAAAGGGTGGATAGGATATGCTGATTTCAGAATAAACAGAAAAAGGAGGCCATTTATCATGAAAAAAAGTTGGTGGAAAGAAAGTGTGGTATATCAGATCTACCCGAGAAGTTTTAAGGACAGCAACGGAGACGGAATTGGTGATATTCCCGGGATTATAGAAAAACTGGACTATCTGAAAGAACTGGGAGTAAATGTTCTCTGGATCTCACCCATGCTGGAATCTCCGCAGGATGACAATGGCTATGATATTTCCGATTATCGTAGGATCTATAAAGAATATGGAACTATGGAGGATTATGAAAAACTTCTTGAAGAAGCGCATAAACGGGGCATTAAGATCCTCATGGATCTGGTCGTAAACCATACTTCCGACGAACACAACTGGTTTATTGAAAGCAGGAAATCCAAAGATAATCCTTACAGGGATTACTATATCTGGAGAGAGCCGGTGAATGGAAAAGAACCGAATAACTGGGGAAGTGTATTCGGAGGACCTGCATGGGAGTATGATCCTCAGACAGAGATGTATTATCTTCACCTGTTTTCCAGAAAACAGCCGGATCTGAACTGGGAAAATGAAAAGGTCCGTCAGGAAGTTTATGATATGATGAATTTCTGGTGTGAAAAAGGAATCGACGGTTTCCGAATGGACGTGATCAGCATGATCTCCAAGGATCAGTCATATCCGGATGGAGAAATGAACGGAGGATTATACGGTGATTTCGGTCCTTACTGCGTCCATGGCCCGAGGATCCATGAGTTTCTTCAGGAAATGAACAGAGAGGTTTTATCCCGATATGATGTGATGACAGTTGGAGAAACCTCCGGTGTGACTATCGAAGAGGCACAGAAATATGCAGGTGAGGACAGGAATGAGCTGAACATGGTGTTTCAGTTTGAGCATGTAGAGGGACAGGGATCAGAACATGGTAAATGGACTACCGAGAAATACGATTTCCAGGAATTTAAAAAGGTTATGATCAAATGGCAGGAAGAGCTTGCGGGAAAAGCATGGAACAGTCTGTTTCTTGGAAATCATGACCAGCCAAGAAGTGTTTCCAGATTTGGAAATGATAATCCGGCATACAGGGAAACTTCAGCCAAGATGCTGGCAACCTGTCTTCATATGATGCAGGGAACTCCTTATGTTTATCAGGGAGAAGAGCTTGGAATGACCAATGCTTATTTTACAGAGCTTAAGGATTATCGTGATATCGAGAGTATTCAGTATTTCCATGAATATACAGAAGCAGGTATTTATACACCGGAATATATGATGAAGTGCCTGATGCTGAGAGGACGTGACAATGCCAGAACACCAATGCAGTGGGAGGATTCTCATCAGGCCGGCTTTACGGAGGGAACGCCATGGATCAGGGTAAACTCTAATTATAAGGAGATCAATGCGAAGCAGCAGCTTTCAGATCCGAATTCTATTTTCCATTATTATCAGAAGCTGATCCGTTTAAGAAAAGAAAAACCGGTGATCGTTTACGGTGTTTTTGAGGCACTTTACAGAGATCATGATCAGATTTTTGCATATACCAGAACCCTTGAGGGAGAGAAGCTTCTCACAGTCTGCAATTTCAGTGAGCATGTGGCAGAAATGGAAATTCCGGAAGAATTTCAGAAAAATGCAGAATGTCTGATCACAAATCTTGGAAGAAAGGATTTTGGAAAGAAAGTGGTCCTGAAACCTTATGAGGCATTTGTTCTTTACAGAAATCTGTAACAGGAGAGGGAAAAATGATAAAAAAATATGTATATGGAGAGCCCTTTGAGACTGAGGCACTGACAGAAAACATTGAGACAGCAGAAGGAAAGCCAGGATATGGAGAAATCTGTGCAGAAGATGGATTTTCTTTTACTTATATCATGGATGAAGAGGATATCGTCTACGGATTGGGAGAATCCAACCGCGGTATCAACAAGAGAGGATTCATTTACACCAGTAACTGTACCGATGATCCGGAGCATACAGAGGATAAACATTCCCTGTACGGTGCACATAATCTTATCATTGTGTCCGGAAAAGAAACCTTTGGAATGTTTTTTGACTATCCGGCGGCGATCACCTTTGACATTGGCTATACCAGAATGGATACCATGAAGGTAACCTGCGAAAATGCAGACCTGAAGCTTTATGTGATCGAAGGGGAGAGTCCCTATGATATTGTAAAGCAGTTCCGTCATGTGATCGGAAGAAGCTATATCCCGCCGAAATTTGCCTTTGGATTTGGCCAGAGCAGATGGGGCTATACTACAAAAGAGGATTTCCGGAAGGTTGCAGCTGGATATCGTGAAAATCATATTCCTATTGATATGATCTATATGGATATTGATTATATGCAGTCTTATAAGGACTTTACATTAAGTGAAGAGAATTTTCAGGATTTTCCGGAATTCGTAAAGGAACTGAAGGATCAGGATATCCGTCTGATCCCGATCATCGATGCCGGCGTCAAGGTAGAGCCGGGATACGATGTTTATGAGGAGGGTGTTAAAAACCGCTATTTCTGCCAGAGAGAGGACGGCAGTGATTTTGTAGCTGCTGTATGGCCGGGGGATACTCATTTTCCGGATGTATTGAACAAAGATGCCAGAAAATGGTTCGGTGACAAATACCGTTTCCTGATCGAGAAGGGAATCGACGGTTTCTGGAACGATATGAATGAGCCGGCGATCTTCTATTCCACAGAGGGAATGAAAGAGGTCAAAGAGCTTGCAGGAGAATTTGCAAAAGATACGGAAGGAAAGATCCATATCTGGAAGATGCAGAGTGCACTTCGCAATGTTGCAAACAATCCGGAAGATTATCGGAGATTTTACCATAATGTGGATGGCAGAAAGATCCGCCATGACAAAGTCCATAACCTGTTTGGCTACAATATGACCAGAGCAGCAGGGGAGGCTTTTGAACGGATCGATCCGGAAAAACGTTTTCTGATGTTCTCCAGATCATCCTATATTGGTATGCATCGTTATGGTGGGATCTGGACCGGCGATAATAAATCCTGGTGGGCTCATATCCTTTTGAACCTGAAGATGATGCCATCTCTGAATATGTGTGGTTTCCTGTATGCAGGAGCAGATCTGGGTGGATTTGGCGCTGATACAACAAGAGAACTGCTGCTTCGTTTCCTGGCACTTGGAGTATTCACACCGCTGATGCGTGATCATACAGCGATCGGTACCAGAGAGCAGGAATGCTACCAGTTTGAAAATGTGGAAGATTTCCGTCATGTGATCGGTGTAAGATATCGTCTTATTCCATATCTTTACAGTGAATATATGAAGGCGGCTCTGAACGATGATATGTATTTCCGGCCGTTGGGCTTTGTTTATCCGGAGGATAAGATTGCTGTACATGTGGAAGACCAGCTGCTTCTTGGAAATGAGATCATGATCGCTCCGGTTTATGAACAGAACGCAAGAGGCCGTTATGTATATCTTCCGGAGGAGATGAAGTTTGTGAAATTCCTTCCGGATGGAACCATTGCAGAGGAGATCCTTGAAAAGGGTGTTCATTATGTAGAGGTGGCACTGAATGAGATTCCATTGTTTATCCGGAAGGGAAAATGTATTCCGGTTGCAGAAGCAGCGGAATGTGTGGCAGCTCTGGATACAAAAAATATGCAGCTTCTCGGATATGAAGGTGCGGAGTATACCTTATATGAGGACGATGGGGTCCATAAGGATTACGACAGAGAAGAAAATTACCGTGTTCTGAAAAAATAAAGTCAGCAAAATGAAATATAAATTTCTGTGTTACATCATTTGCGTTAAACAGTATAAAGAATACAGGATGTGAACAGTTGATAAACAGAAAAGCCGTAAGTATATGTGAAAGTTTCTTAAACATATATCTTACGGCTTTTGCTATTGCTGCTTTACATAAAATATTTTATGTAAAGTAATTCGCATTCTGTTTAAATAACACTTCAGAAAGATTTGTTTATGCTTCTTCCTCAATCTGGATAACATTTTTCAGTACAGAGCAGCATGCCATGTCACCGATAACATTGACACAGGTGGCGCCCATATCACAGAGGGTATTGATGCTGATATAAACACCAAGAACTCCGGCAGGAAGTCCGGCCATAGTTGCCAGTGCTGCGAAAGATGCGATAGCACCACCGGGAACACCTGGAGTACCAACGGAAAGCAGTACGTTTGCAAGAAGGATAATGATCATAAGAGGAATACTTACATGGATCCCGCAGGCGTTTGCAAAGAACATGATCATAAAGGACATCAGGATAGATACAGCATCCATATTAACGGTAGCACCAAGAGGAATGGCGATGCTGGTGATCTGGTTGGATACGCCCATTTCTTCTTCCATACACTGCTTGCTTAATGG
Organism: Blautia sp. LMAG:36; assembly: GCF_008680535.1. Taxonomy (NCBI): domain Bacteria; kingdom Bacillati; phylum Bacillota; class Clostridia; order Lachnospirales; family Lachnospiraceae; genus Blautia; species Blautia sp. LMAG:36. The sequence goes on from NZ_NALB01000005.1 coordinate 147,321, forward strand.
AATGGTTGCGGAGCTTGAGCAGGTTCCGAAGGCGTTCAGTGCTGCTGGCAGGATCGCTTTCAGGAATTTCAGCGGACTCTGTTTGCCGATCAGCTTTACAGAGAGACCGTACACTACAATAGCGAAGCCAAAGAATGCCACATACAGAATGACAAGCTGTGTTGCAAGGGAAATGATCGTTTCAGTTCCGTTGGCTTCCACAACCGGTACGATGGTACAGAAAACACCGATGGGTGTAAAGTACATGATGGTTGTGATGATCTTCAGGCATACTTCATTGATGGAATCAATCAGATTCAGGAATGGAGTTCCTTTTTCACCGACTGCGATCAGTGTGAAACCGATGATCAGGGCAAACACCAGAACCTGGAGCATGTTTCCGTCAGCAAATGCGGCGATTGGGTTGGAAGGGATCAGGTTTTTCAGGGTGTCAAGGATACTGCTCATTTCTGTAGCCTGGATATCGGCTGTTGCCATCTCAAATTTGACTCCCTTTCCGAGATGGATCAGTCTCGGGATGATCAGTCCGCACAGGCTGGCAAGTGCCGTTGTGCAGAGAAAATAGATCATGGATGCTGCAGTGATCTTGCCGGTAGTACGTGCGTTTCCGATGGAACAGATTCCAATGACAATGGAACAGAAGACCATGGGAAAGATCATCATGTTCAGGGCGTTCATGTAGATACTTCCGATCAGACTGGTCACAGTGAGGACAGGTTCAAACCGTCCGGCCAGGAAAAGTCCTGTGAGGATACCCAGGATCAGTCCTGTAAAGATCGCACCGGTAATATGCTTCCGGTACCAGGAATAAAAAGATTTCATTTATGCGTTCCCTCCTAAGATAAATATGTATGGTATGTATAATATAGGAAAATACATGCAGGAAATTATATCATGTGAAAAAAGAAGCGTCAACTAAACCAGGCCAGGATTGCAGGTTCATGTATATTTTGATGGAAAAGGGCTGTTTTTGGATTTTTGTTTGACAAATACATCATAAGTAGTTAAAATTAATAGCAGTGTGTGAAAGCATTAAAGTATTAATACTGAGTAATTTGTCAGGAGGAATAAAAAAATGGCTGCACCTTATAACCATAGAGCCATCGAAGCGAAATGGCGCACAAACTGGGAGAAAAAGCCGGTAAATGTCAATGATGGCAAGAAACCGAAATACTACTGTCTGGATATGTTCCCGTATCCGTCCGGAAACGGTCTTCATGTAGGACACTGGAGAGGCTATGTGATCTCTGATGTATGGAGCCGCTATAAAATGCTTCAGGGTTATTACCTGATCCATCCGATGGGATGGGACGCTTTTGGTCTCCCGGCTGAGAATTATGCCATCAAGATGGGTGTTCATCCGGCAGTATCTACAGCAGCAAACATCAAAAATATCAAACGTCAGATCAACGATATCGCAGCGATCTATGACTGGGATATGGAGGTTAACACAACAGATCCGGAATTCTATAAATGGACACAGTGGATCTTTGTAAAAATGTTCAAAGAGGGGCTTGCATATGAGAAGGAGTTCCCGATCAACTGGTGCCCTTCCTGTAAGACAGGTCTTGCAAATGAAGAGGTTGTAAACGGATGCTGCGAGCGTTGTGGCACTCCGGTTACCAAAAAGAACCTCCGTCAGTGGATGCTCCGCATCACAAAATATGCAGACAGACTTTTAAGTGATCTGGATAAACTGGACTGGCCGGAGAAGGTTAAAAAGATGCAGACAGACTGGATCGGCAAATCCTACGGCGCAGAGGTCGATTTCCCGGTTGAGGGAAGAGAAGAGAAGATCACGGTCTATACAACAAGACCGGATACTCTTCATGGAGCAACATTCATGGTACTTGCACCGGAGCATGCTCTTGCAAAATCTCTTGCAACAGACGAGACAAGAGAGGCTGTAGAGAAATATATCTTTGATGCTTCCATGAAATCCAATGTAGACCGTCTTCAGGATAAAGAGAAGACCGGTGTGTTCACAGGTACTTATGCGATCAATCCGCTGAACGGCGAGAAGCTTCCAATCTGGCTTTCTGACTATGTACTTGCTGATTATGGTACAGGTGCTATCATGTGTGTACCTGCTCATGATGACCGTGACTTTGAGTTCGCAAAGAAATTCGATATTCCGATCATCCAGGTTATCGCAAAAGATGGTAAAGAAATTCAGAATATGACAGAAGCTTACACAGAGGCTTCCGGAACCATGATCAACTCCGGTGAGTGGAACGGAATGGAATCTTCCGTACTGAAGAAGGAAGCACCGCATATCATCGAGAAGCTGGGTATCGGACGTAAGACTGTCAACTACAAACTGAGAGACTGGGTATTTTCCCGCCAGCGTTACTGGGGTGAGCCGATCCCGATCGTACACTGCCCGAAATGCGGTGCGGTACCGGTACCGGAGGATCAGCTTCCGTTAAGACTTCCGGAGGTAGAAAGCTACCAGCCGACAGGAACCGGAGAGTCACCGCTTGCAGCTATTGACGAGTGGGTAAATACCACATGCCCATGCTGTGGTGCTCCTGCAAAACGTGAGACAAACACCATGCCTCAGTGGGCAGGATCTTCCTGGTATTTCCTCCGTTATGTAGATAATAAGAATAATAAAGAACTGGTTTCCAAAGAGAAAGCTGATAAATATCTGCCGGTAGATATGTATATCGGTGGTGTAGAGCATGCTGTTCTTCATCTTCTGTACTCCAGATTCTACACCAAGTTCCTGTATGATATCGGAGCTATTGATTTCGATGAGCCGTTTGTCAAGCTGTTCAACCAGGGTATGATCACAGGTAAAAACGGAATCAAGATGAGTAAATCCAAAGGAAATGTTATTTCACCGGATGATCTTGTAAATGATTACGGATGTGATTCCTTACGTATGTATGAGCTGTTCGTAGGACCGCCGGAACTGGATGCAGAATGGGATGACAGAGGAATCGATGGTGTATCCAGATTCCTGAAACGTTTCTGGAATCTGGCTCTTGACAGCATTGAGAAAGATATCCCGGCTACCAAAGAGATGGAGAAGACCCGTCATAAGATGGTATACGATATCACCAGCAGACTTGAGGCCTTCAGCCTGAATACCGTAGTGTCCGGATTTATGGAATACACAAACAAGCTGATCGCTATCGCAAAGCAGAATGACGGCGCTGTTGACAAAGAAACCATCGAGACAGTTACCATTCTTCTTGCGCCATTTGTTCCTCATATTGCAGAGGAGATCTGGGAGAAGCTTGGTCATGAGGATTCCATTTTCCATGCACAGTGGCCGGCTCACGATGAGGAGCTTATGAAGGATGATGAGATCGAGGTTCCGGTTCAGATCAACGGCAAGACCAAGGCTGTTATCAGTATTCCGGCAGAAATCTCCAAAGAAGATGCGATTGCCGAAGGAAAGAAGGCAGTTGCAGATAAGATTTCCGGAAATATCATCAAAGAGATTTACGTACCGAAGAAGATCATCAATATCGTAGTAAAGTAATAAGATAAATCAAAAACACCCGAAGCAGGGCGGAAGATATTTCTGCTTTTGCCAGGGTGTTTTTTATATGGATAAACATCGTGAAGTAAGTATGCACAAAAATAACTAATGTTATTTAGAATAAATGCCAATAATATTTAGGCATTTTAACAGATTTGCCTAGTTTTTGGTCATGCCAATTATATTGTCTATTGTTATTCAAATGGAAAAAACGTACAGTAACACCATGAGTCAGGCAAAGATAGCAAGAAAGCTTTGGTACTCGAAATGCAGTGTGACGGAATGAAGATGTCCGTTTAGCTAGATTGCATATTTACATTGAGAGAAATAAGGAGAGATAGTATGAGCGCAATGAACACACTTAAGAAATTCGGACTTGAACAGGCATTTAACTATGTTTATAAAGATCCGGATAAGAATTTTATCAAGATCATGGACTGGGCAGATAAATTTTCCGGTGGTGGATTTCCTACACAGAGAGCAATGATCCGCGAAGCCATTTCTAATCCGGAACATCCGTATTATCCGTTTATTCATAGATTGGTAACTGATATTGATCCGCATGTTATGAAAACTCTGGTTGCAAACTTCTTTATCAATGCAAATCTTGCAGGCTGGAAGAAACAGGATGAATGCCGTGAGAAATATGGCTGTAATATCCCGTGGGCAATCCTTCTTGACCCAACAAGTGCATGTAACCTGCACTGTACAGGATGCTGGGCAGCAGAGTATGGAAACAAGCTGAACCTCACCTACGATGAGATTGATGACATCATCCGCCAGGGTAAGGAGCTTGGCGTTTATATGTATATTTACACAGGCGGAGAGCCACTTGTAAGAAAAAAGGATCTGATCCGTCTTTGCGAGAAACATAATGACTGTATCTTCCTTTCCTTCACAAATGCAACACTGATCGATGAGGATTTTGCAAATGATATGCTTCGGGTAGGAAACTTTGTTCCTGCGATTTCACTGGAAGGATTTGAGACTGCAACAGATGGCAGAAGAGGAAATGGTGTATACCAGAAGGTTATCAAGGCCATCAATCTTCTCAGAGAGAAGAAGCTTGTATTTGGTATCTCTGCATGTTATACGAGTGCAAATTTCGAGTCTATCACATCAGAGGCATTTTACGACAGCCTGATCGATCTTGGAGCGTACTTTATCTGGTATTTCCATTATATGCCGGTTGGAAATGATGCAGCACCGGAGCTGCTTCCTACTCCTGCACAGAGAAGAGAAACCTATGAGCGTATCCGTAAATACCGTGCAACAAAGCCGTTGTTTGCAATGGATTTCCAGAATGATGCAGAGTTTGTGGGAGGATGTATTGCAGGCGGCCGTCGCTATCTGCATATCAATGCAAACGGCGATATCGATCCATGTGTGTTTATCCATTATTCTGATTCCAATATCCGCGAGAAAACACTTCTGGAAGCACTGCAGTCTCCGATGATGATGGCATATCATGACGGACAGCCGTTTAATGACAATATGTACCGTCCATGCCCGATGCTTGAAAATCCGCAGAAGCTGAGAGAAATGGTAGAAAAATCCGGAGCACATTCCACAGATCTTCAGTCACCGGAGAGTGCAGAGCATCTCTGTGCGAAATGTGACCGGTATGCTGAAAACTGGAAGCCGGTAGCAGAGGAAATGTGGAAGGAAGACCAGGAGAGAAAGGCAGCGAAGAAAGGCTGCTGATCCTGAAACTTAAAAAAGCAGAACTTATAAAAGAGCACGGTACCGGAAACAGGTGCCGGTGCTCTTTTTTTGAAAACGGAGGGATCAGACCATGAAAAAAATGATTGATAACATCAGAAAATATCTGCCAGCGGTGCTCCTTCTTGTGCTTCTCCTTTTCTGTATCCGTTATAGAGAGGATCTGTCTGTGGAAAAGATTCTGCGCTATACGCCGAAGGAACCTGTTAAGGCTGCATTGCTTATGCTTGTGTTTTATGCCGTGAAAAGTGTTTCCTTTGTATTCCCCATTGCAGTTTTGCAGCTGGCTGTAGGACATCTGTTTTCTACAGGAACTGCACTTCTGGTGAACTTTCTGGGAAGAGCAGTTACATTGGCGCTTCCTTACTGGATGGGACGTTTTTCCGGCTCTTCCATGGTGGAGAATCTTACTTCCAAATATCCGAAGCTGAAAACAGTGGTGGACTATCAGAACGGAAATCCGCTGTATATCTCTTTTTTTATGAGAACGCTGAATTTTTTGCCCGGGGATGCAGTGAGCCTGTTTCTGGGCGCGGTGAAGATCCCGTTTGAAGTATATATGCTGGGCGGGATGCTGGGAACATTTCCGGGAGTTATCCTAGCCACGATATTTGGAGCAAATATCAAGAATCCCGGATCACCGGCATTCTGGCTTTCCGCAGTGCTTCTTGTGATGATCAGTGTATTCTCGATCCTGATACACAGGCATATTTCCCGGAAGAAAAAATAACAGGGCTTTCTCTTCCTGCTTTTACTGAGAGGAAAAATGTAGTATAATGCAGACAGTAAAGAAAAGAAGGGAAGGAACATGGGGATCGATCATAACAAAAGATTAAAGGAACATTTATATTATTACAGTGCAAGAATCAGCCGGGATATCTCAAATCTGATCAAGTGGCTGGTTCTTGCTGTCATTACAGGATGTATCGTAGGAGCTGCCAGCACACTGTTTTCTTTTACGTTGAAGGCAGTGACCAATTACCGGAAGGCGCATGAATGGATTTTCTTTTTGCTGCCATTATCCGGACTTGTCATTGTATTTTTGTATGAGAAGCTTGGAAAAGAGGATGGAGGGACCAATCAGGTTCTTTCTACCGTGCGTTCCAGAGATGATGTGCCGATCCTTTCTGCGCCTCTGATCTTTATCACAACGGCGCTGACTCATCTTGCCGGTGGTTCTGCGGGACGTGAGGGAGCAGCGATCCAGCTTGGAGGAAGTATTGCCAACCAGCTTGGAAGATGGATCCATCTGGACGAGGAGGACCGTCATGTAATTGTCATGTGCGGCATGAGCGCGGCGTTTTCCGCGCTGTTTGGAACACCGATGGCAGCGGCAGTTTTTGCGCTGGAAGTGGTCAGTGTGGGCGTGATGTATTATGCAGCACTGATGCCGTGTATGATCGCGTCATTGATCGCTTCCGGATTTGCAGCCGGAATGGGAGTCACACCGGAAAGTTTTCATGTGACGGATATTCCGGCACTGACTGTGGAAACTGGCCTGAAAATGGGAGTGATCGCTCTGGGCTGTGCAATTGTCAGCATTATGTTCTGTATTGCGCTGAATGGTGCAGCAGGACTTTATGGCAGATGGTTTAAGAATAAATATGTCAGGGTTGCAGTGGGCGCCTGCCTGGTCATTGTTGTCACCTTTATTCTGAGAACAGATGAATATATGGGCGCTGGTGCGGAGCTTATTGAAAAAGCGGTGGAAAACGGACAGGCGGATACTTTCGCCTTTTTCTGGAAAATGGTGCTTACAGCACTGACTATGCGCGCAGGATTCCGCGGGGGAGAGATCGTACCTTCTTTCTGCATTGGAGCTACCTTTGGCTGTGTGATGGGTAATCTTATGGGAATTTCTCCGTCAATCTGTGCAGCCTGCGGAATGGCAGCAGTTTTCTGCGGTGTGACCAACTGTCCGATCACTTCGATCCTGATCGCTTTTGAAATGTTTGGATTTAAGGGAGTATCCTTCTATCTGATCGCAGTATCTATCAGCTATGCAGCATCGGGATATTATGGCCTTTACAAGGATCAGACCATTGTGTACTCCAAATATAAAGCAAAATATGTGAACCGACATACCAGATTTTGATATAGAACGAAATGTGAAGGGGTGTGTATACTGGCATAATATCTTATGGAATACCGCATAGACATGGCTGGAAAATATCTGGACATCTGCGAAAATCTGATGTAATATATTAAACGTTAGTATTTACAGAAAGGCAGATTTTAAGGTATGGAAGAGAAGATTCTTGATTTTATCATGGAGTATGCACAGGAGAATGAGGGAGTTCCGTTTCAGGTGATCGAGGAGAATTTTAATATCGTTATGGATGATAAGCTGAAAGATATCATCAGTGATGCGATCTGGGACAGGGATAATGTTTCCGATGTGATCATGGAAAGTGAGCGTTATGTGATCACCTGTTTTGAAGATTAATACAGGGCTATCTGTGACCGTTACGGTAATGGAATTAAGAAATCTGATATGAGGAGAATGCATATAGGGCATTCTCCTTTTTTCGTCAATTTGTCAAAAGAATCCAAAGGAATTGAAGTCCCCAAAAAAGAATGGTATCCTAAAGAAAAAAGTAGATGGGGTGGTTGAAATGAACAGCAAATATGAGATTAGCACAAAAGAAAACCGGGAATTCCTGAAAGCATCCTGTGAGGAGCTTTTGAATTTCGGACATCGGTTTCCTTCACCGAATGGAGGTTCCTATTATCTGGGGGACGACGGAACACCATGGAAGGACAGAAACCGGGAAACCTGGATCACCTGTCGCATGGCTCATGTATACAGTCTGGGTCTGATGCTTGGCCATGAGGGAAGCGGAGAGCTTGCGGATGCGGCATTGAAAGGTCTGAAGGGAGAGCTTCACGATGAAAAAAACGGTGGCTGGTATGCAGGTGTAACACCGGAAGGAGATATTGTGCCCAATAAACAGTGTTATGCCCATGCATTTGTGATCCTGGCTGCATCTTCCGCACTGACAGCCGGAAGGCCCGGGGCGAAAGAGCTCCTTGAAGAGGCATTGGCTGTTTATGACCGGCATTTTTGGAATGAAGAGGAGGGGCTGGCCTGCGATACCTGGAATACAGAATTTACTGTGCTGGATGATTACCGGGGATTAAATGCCAATATGCATACGGTAGAGGCTTTTCTGGCAGCAGGAGATGTCACCGGGGATAAAAAATATCACATTCGTGCAGGCAGGATCATTGATCATGTGATCCAGTGGGCAGAAGATAACTCCTGGAGGATCCCGGAACATTTTACGAGGGAATGGGTGGCAGATCTTGACTGCAACCGTGACCGTCCGGATGATCCGTTCAAGCCATATGGCGCAACACCGGGACATGGAATCGAATGGGCAAGGCTGATCACACAGTGGACGCTTGCAAACTGTGGAGAAGAGAAAGAAAAACTGGAAAAACATCTTCAGGCAGCAGAAAACCTTTACACAACAGCAATAAAAGACGGCTGGAACGCAGATGGTGCACCGGGAATTGTATACACGACAGATTGGAATGGCAAACCGGTGGTACATGACCGTATGCACTGGACTCTTGCGGAAGCGATCAATACCTCTGCAGTTCTTTATCAGGTGACCGGTAAGGAGAAATATGCGAAAGATTATGCTGCGTTTATGAAGTACCTGGATGAAGTGGTCATGGATCACGAAAACGGCTCCTGGTTTCATCAGCTGGATGAGCAGAATCATCTGAAAGGAACTGTATGGCCCGGAAAATCCGATCTGTACCATGCACTGCAGTCTACACTGATCCCATATCATAAAGCAGATACGTCTATTGCACCGGCAGTGAAGAAAAAACTGGAGATCTGAACAAAATCGTTTTGCGATTTTTGTTCGTGAGCATGTAACGAAGCGGAGTGCGAATGTTCAATAAAAAAAACTTCCTGTGTTTACAGAAAAATTTCTCAGGACAGATACTTGCAGAGATACAGGTATCCGGTCTTGAAGAAATAAGAGAACACAGGAAGGTTTTTGGTGAATAGTTATTACTCCGTAACCTCTTTCAGATCCGAAATATCCGGAGAAGCCATGAGAGAATAATTGGTGTAATAAACAACGAAACCGGGTTTCGCACCGGCAGGTTTTTTCACATGCTTTTTCTGGATATAATCGATCTCTACCTTGGGAGCAGAGTGTCCTTTGGAGTACCAGGCTGCCAGGCGGCCTGCTTCTTCGAAGGTACGGTCCGGAAGTTCACCGTCTTTGGTGCGGACGATCACATGGGAACCAGCCATTTTCTTTGCATGGAACCACCAGTCATTTCCGGTTGCGAACTTGAAAGTCAGCTCATCATTCTGGAAATTGTTTTTTCCCACATAGATATCAAAACCGTCACTGGATATGTAGTGGAGCGGTTTGGATTTCGGCTGGGCTTTCTGGCCTTTTTTGTTTGTGTAGTGACGTTTGATATAGCCGTACTCAGTGAGCTCTTCCTTGATCTGGGAAAGGTCACTTTCAGATCTGGCGATATCCAGAGCATTGGAGATAGATTCCAGATGAGAGATCTCACTTTCCGTATCTGTGATCTGTTCTGTGACGGCTTCTTCTGTACGCTTCAGCTTTCCGTATTTATCAAAATATTTCTTGGAATTCTGTGCCGGAGTCAGTGTCGGGTCAAGAGGGATAGTGATCTCCTCGTTGGTGTAATAGTTCAGTGCCTTAAAGGATCTGCAGCCTTCCTCAAGCCCGTATCCGTAGGTGTTGATCAGTTCACCGTAGACCTTGAATTTATCTTTTTTTGCAGTATCATTCAGCTGCTTTTTCTGGATGTTGTATTTTTTTCGGTTACGTTCCAGAGCAGTCTGTACTACACGGCGAAGATCGGAGGATTTCTGGTGGATACGTGTCAGCAGACTTTTGGTAGCATAATAGGTCTCCAGCATAACAGAGACACTGTCAAAGATTTCGCTGCGGTATTCACTGCCAAACTGCTGATAAGGAAAGACACCGTATTCCACAGGCTCCTCTCCGCGGTAGACAATATTCGGGGTGAACTCTCTGTTCCGGATCTGTTCCATAAGGCGGAGAAAGGTATGATAAAGATGGGTGCAGGCTGCCTCATCCAGGGACTGCGATGCATCGCTTCCGTCAATGGATGCACGGTAGCAGATCTCCTCAGCCATTACCGGGCTCATACCTGTGAGTGAAGTGTAAAGCGCCTTGGAAATATTCACAGGCTTTTTACAGATGTGCTGTGTGAACTCCGCCTCGGAAACAGTCAGCGGATTTTCTTTATCCCTGGTATTGGGAATGAAATATTCTCTTCCGGGAAGAACCTCACGGACAGAGCTCATATGAGAAGAGACATGTTTGATGCTGTCCAGGATCATGCCTTTTTCGTCACAGAAGATGATGTTGCTGTGCTTACCCATCAGTTCCATGATCAGACGCTTTCTGCAGGGATCCCCCAGCTCATTAAGATGCTCCAGCTCAAATTCCACCACACGCTCCATTCCAGGCTGCTTCACATCAAGGATACGGGCGCTTCCGATGTGCTTTCTGAGAAGCATGCAGAAGTTCGGTGCAGTTAAAGGACTGATACGGTTCTTATCTGTAAAATAGATCAGAGGAAGGGATGCGCTTGCACTTAAGAGAAGACGTTTCTGTCCATTTGAGCCTTTTCCTGTGATCAAAAGTTCATCGTTTTCCGGCTGGGCGATTTTATTGATACGTCCGCCTTTTAAATTATCATCAATCTCTGCCACAAGAGCAGAAACTGTAATTCCGTCAAATGCCATGATTTTACCTCCATTTCAACATCAATCATTATAACAGTAAAAAAAGAGTTTGACTAGGGTTTTGGAATGAACTATAATAAATCCGTATGCAATCAGTTACTGTATTTATCAGCAGCTGATAAACTTAAGAGGCAGTATTGGAGGATAACATGATAAAAAGTATGACCGGCTTTGGCAGGGCAGAAGCAGTTTCCAGAGAGCGTAAGGTTTCTGTTGAACTGAAATCCGTCAATCACAGATATCTGGATCTGAACATCAAAATGCCGAAAAGACTCAGCTATTTTGAGGGAGAGATCCGAAATGTGATGAAGACTTATATCCGCCGCGGCAAAGTCGATGTGTTCATCACCTATGAAGACTATACAATGGGCGGAATGGCTCTGAAATACAATGCAGAGCTGGCAAAGGAATATCTGGGCTATCTGAACCAGATGAGTGAGGAACTGGGGATCGAGAATGATATCCGTGTTTCCACACTTTCCAGATATCCGGATGTGTTTACAATGGAAGAGCAGGCTCCGGATGAGGAAGAGCTCTGGAATTTTCTGGAGGGTCCGCTTCATGAGGCCTGCCGGAAATTTGTGGAGACCCGCCAGCGTGAGGGTGCTAATCTGAAACAGGATCTTCTTGGGAAGCTGGACGGACTGGAAGCAAAGGTCGATGTAGTGGAAAAACGTTCTCCGGAAGTAGTGAAGGCTTATCGGGAGAAACTGGAAGCCAAGATGCACGAGCTACTTGAAGATAACCAGATCGATGATTCCAGGATCGCCGCAGAGGTGATACTTTTTTCAGATAAGATCTGTAATGATGAGGAGACGGTACGTCTTCGAAGCCACATCCACGGAATGAGAAAGATCCTGGATGAGAACGAGGGCGTGGGACGTAAGATGGATTTCATGGCACAGGAGATGAACCGTGAGGCGAACACCATCCTGTCTAAATCCAATGATCTTACCGTATCCAACGCGGCCATCGATCTGAAGACAGAGATCGAGAAGATCCGTGAGCAGATCCAGAATATCGAGTAATCGGGCAGGAAACAGGCTGTACACAGACAGAAAGGGAGAGCGTAAATGGCGAAACTTATTAATGTAGGCTTTGGAAATGTTGTCAATTCACGCAAGATCGTGGCTGTGGTAAGTCCGGATGCCGCTCCTGTAAAGCGCATGATACAGAGTGTCAAGGGAACCCGAACTCTGATCGATGCCACACAGGGAAGAAAAACAAAAGCAGTGATCGTTACTTCCGATGATTATCTTGTCCTTTCCGCTCTGCAGCCGGAAACCATTGCCAGGAGATTTTCGGAAGCGTATGGAGAGGAAACGAGGGAGGAAGAAAATGAGTAAGGGAATTTTAGTTGTTGTTTCGGGCTTTTCCGGTTCCGGAAAAGGTACTGTCATGAAACGGCTGATGGAAAAATATGACAATTATGCATTATCTGTTTCTGTTACTACCAGAAATCCAAGACCAGGCGAGAAGGACGGAGAGGCTTATTTCTTCCGCACAAAAGAAGAATTTGAACAGCTGATCCGGGAAGACGGACTGATCGAGTATGCACAGTATGTGGAGAATTATTATGGCACACCCCGCAAATATGTAGAGGAGCAGCTTTCCGCAGGGAAAGATGTGATCCTTGAGATCGAGATCCAGGGTGCCATGAAGATCCGTGAGAAGTTTCCGGATACACTGCTGGTATTTGTATGTCCGCCGTCTATGGAGGAGCTTAAGAACCGTCTGGTAGGTCGCGGAACAGAGACTCTGGATGTGATCAACGGGCGTCTCAGAAGAGCAGTTGAAGAATCCAGAGGAATGGATAAATATGATTATCTCCTGATCAATGATGATCTGGAGGAATGTGTTGATACACTTCATGAGACCATCCGGTGTGAGCGCATGCGTACATCCAGGAATCATGATTTTGTATCCAGGATCCAGAAAGAAGCGGAAGCTTTTTTATAAATACCAATTAACAAGTTAAATACGGCCCTGCCGTTACAGAAGGGAGAAAAGATATGATACATCCATCTTATTCAGAATTAATTGAGGCTATCAACACAAACAACGAGGACGACGATGAGGCTCTCGTGCTGAACAGCCGTTATTCTCTTGTACTTGCAGCAAGCAAACGTGCCCGCCAGCTGATCGCAGGAGCAGAGCCGCTTGTACCGGGTGCAGCAGGAAAGAAACCGCTTTCCGTTGCCATTGATGAGCTGTACAAGGGCAAAGTAAAGATCCTTCCCGGACAGGAGGAAGAGGAAGAGCTGGAGGCTCTTGAAGCTGAGAAGGAGGCTCTTGAGGCAGCAGAGGGCGAGACCGCAGAAGGCACTGAGACTGCAGAAGCAGCTCAGACAGAAGCGGAGTAATTTTATGAAAATATTATTCATCTCTCTTGGCTGTGACAAGAACCTGGCGGATTCTGAGGAAATGCTGGGACTTCTTACAGCCGGAGGTCATGAGATCACAGACGATGAAACACAGGCAGATGCAATCGTGATCAATACCTGCTGTTTTATCAAGGATGCCAAGGAAGAGAGTGTGGAAACCATTCTTGAAATGGCAGAATACAAAAAAACAGGAAGCTGCCATGCACTGATCGTTACCGGCTGTATGGCACAGCGATACCAGAAAGAGATCATTGAGGAGGTTCCGGAGGTCGATGCTGTTCTTGGAACTACATCCTACGGCGACATCGTAAAGGCTCTGGAGGAAGCAGTAGCCGGAAATCATTTCGAAGAATTCCGTGATATTGATTATCTGCCGGATACAGGAAGCAAACGTGTCCTTACAACAGGTGGACATTTCGGCTACCTGAAGATCGCGGAAGGCTGCGACAAGCACTGTACCTACTGCATCATCCCGAAGCTCAGAGGTAAATTTCGAAGCGTCCCAATGGAGCGCCTCATTGCCCAGGCAGAGGATATGGCTGAACAGGGAGTGAAAGAGCTGATCCTGGTAGCACAGGAGACCACTGTTTATGGAAAGGATCTTTACGGCAAAAAATCTCTTCACATTCTTTTAAAGAAGCTCTGTGAGATCAGAGGTATCCGTTGGATCCGCATCCTTTACTGTTATCCGGAGGAGATTTACGATGAACTGATCGAAACCATTCGTGATGAGAAGAAGATCTGTCATTATCTGGATATTCCGATCCAGCACGCATCGGACCGAATTCTTAAAAGAATGGGCCGCCGTACTTCCAAACAGGAACTGATCGATATTGTCGGAAAGCTCCGTAAGGAGATTCCGGATATCGTACTGCGTACAACTCTGATCACCGGATTTCCGGGTGAGACGGAGGAAGACCATGAAGAACTGAAGGAGTTCGTAGATGAGATGGAATTTGACCGTCTCGGTGTCTTCACTTACTCTCCGGAGGAGAATACCCCGGCAGCAGAGATGGCAGACCAGGTTCCGGAAGAAGTGAAGGAAGAACGCAGAGACGAGCTGATGGAGCTTCAGCAGGAGATTTCTTATGACAGAGGCCAGGACCGTATCGGACAGGAACTTCTTGTTATGATCGAAGGAAAAGTTGCAGATGAAAGTGCCTATATCGGACGTACCTACGGGGATGCACCGAAGGTTGACGGATACATTTTCGTTCAGACAGGCGAACTGCTTATGACAGGTGATTTTGCAAAGGTACGTGTGACAGGTGCGCTTGAGTATGATTTGATAGGAGTGCTGAGCGATGAATACACCGAATAAACTTACAGTTGCAAGAATGATACTTGTACCATTTCTTGTAGTTTTCTTACTGACAGGATGGGGAGGAGAAGCAAACCGCTGGATCTGTCTTGCGATTTTTGTCGCAGCAAGTGTGACAGACTGGTTTGACGGTCATCTTGCCAGAAAATATAACCTGATAACCAATTTTGGAAAATTTATGGATCCGCTGGCAGACAAGCTTCTGGTATGCTCTGCCATGATCTGCATGATCGAGGTTGACAAGCTTCCGGCATGGGTTGTGATCATTATCATCGGACGGGAATTTATCATCAGCGGTTTCCGTCTGATCGCAGCGGAGAACGGAATTGTCATTGCCGCAAACTACTGGGGAAAATTCAAAACCGTTTCCCAGATGATCATGATCATACTTCTGATGCTGGATTTCGGAGGTGTTTTTGCAGTGCTGACACAGATATTTATCTGGCTGTCCGTTGCACTGACCATTATCTCCCTGCTGACTTATATCATGCAGAACAGAAAGGTCCTTTCCATGCAGGAGTAGGGATCAGAGTATACGAAAGGAGTTTCTTTTCATGATCACAGAACTGATATCCGTAGGAACCGAGATCCTTTTAGGAAATATCGTAAATACCAACAGCGCCTATCTTTCTGAAAAATGCGCCCTGCTTGGGTTAAGTGTTTACTATCAGGATGTAGTAGGTGATAATGAAGGCCGTATGCGTGACGTGATCCGTACTGCACTGGATCGTTCCGATGTTGTGATCCTCACCGGAGGTCTTGGACCAACAGAGGATGATATCACCAAGGAAGTAACTGCGGATCTGATGGGAATGCCTCTTAAGGAAGATTCCCACTCAAGGAAACTGATCGATAAATATCTGAAGGAATATGAGAAAAACAATCCTCAGAGACGTATCACGAAGAACAACTATAAACAGGCCATGGTTCCTGAGGGAGCCATTGTTCTTGATAATCATAACGGAACTGCTCCGGGACTGATCCTTGAAAAAAAAGGAAAAACCGCGATCCTTCTTCCTGGACCTCCCAATGAGCTGAAGCCCATGTTCGAGGAGTACGTTGTCCCATATCTGCAGAAAAACCAGCCGGAGATCATTGTGTCCCAGATGGTAAAGATCAGCGGGATCGGTGAGAGTCAGGTAGCAGAGGAAATCCAGGATCTGATCGAAAGCCAGACCAATCCTACCATTGCACCTTATGCAAAAACCGGTGAAGTGCATCTTCGTGTGACAGCAAGCGCAGAGAATGAAAAGGCCTGCAGAAAGCTGATCAAACCGGTTGTCAAGGAGCTAAAGAAGCGTTTTGGAGAGAATGTTTTCGCCACAGATGAGAGCAAGACACTGGAGGAAGCGGTGATCGATCTTCTGAAAGAGAAAGATCTGAAGCTTTCCCTGGCGGAATCGCTTACCGGCGGTATGATCGCCCAGCGCATTGTCAATGTATCCGGTGCGTCTGAGGTGTTTGGCTATGGCTTTGTGACTTACAGTAACAAGGCCAAGCATAAATGTCTGGGAGTGAAGAAGCGTACTCTGAAGGAGCAGGGGGCAGTTTCCGCCAAGTGTGCCAGAGAAATGGCAAAGGGCGCCTGCAAAGCATCCGGAGCAGACATCAGTATTTCCGTGACGGGTCTGGCAGGACCGGGAGGCGGAACAAAGGAAACTCCGGTTGGTACTGTATTTATGGGCTGCTGCTATAAGGGCAAGGCTATTGCCAAAGAGTTCCACTTTACAGGAAACCGCATGCGGATCCGCGAGCAGACTACAGCGCATGCACTGGCGATGTTACGTGACTGTATCATTATGAGCAGATAGCGAATGCCTTGATCTGCCTGCTATTACGGATCAACCATGATATTTTTATATAACAGGACTGATTTTTAAACAGATGAAACTTTTGATTTCAAGTATCTGTATCAAAAATCAGTCCTGTTTTATTTTTGTTTCCTGACAATAAGCCCCGGTATGGGCGATGAAAGAATATAAACGATCATATTTACAAGGATACTATCATAAGTGCTAGTGTTTTTATAAGGGATTTCCTCTAAAATGTGATTAAAGCAATATATGACGTAAATATACGTTTTACCGGAAAGGGGGAAATCAGAATGAAAAAGAAAAAAAATCTGTTGTGTTTTGTGCTGCTGATCAGCCTTATTTTTACGATGGCATTTGGAAGTGTGACGGTCAGCGCCGCACCAAAACTGAACAGAACAAAAGTAACTCTTTTAAAAGGTGAGAAGACAACACTTAAGGTTACCGGAACCAGGCAGAAGGTTGCCTGGAGATCTTCCAAAAAGAGCGTTGCGACCGTAAACAGCAAAGGTCAGGTGGTTGCCAAAAATAAAGGTTCCGCAACGATCTATGCAAAGGTAAGCAAAAAAACATATAAATGTGTTGTAAAGGTAGAAACACCGAAGCTCAGCAGGACATCGCTGACATTAACAGAAAAGAAATCCAGTGCCATTAAATTGACAGGAACAACTGTGAAGGTGAAATATTCTTCTTCCAATCCGAAGATCGCACGTGTGGATTCCAAAGGAAAGATCACCGCAGTGAAAAAAGGAACGGCAGTGATCACAGCGAAGGCAAATACGAAGAAATTCAATTGTAAGGTTACAGTAAAAGCAGCGCAGAAACCGAAACCGAAGCCGACACCTACACCGGTGCCGAAACCATCTTTAAGTGCCACCACCTTAAATATGAATAAAGGTGATGTGAGACAGCTTCAGGTAAAGAATTATAAAGAGATTCTTGTATGGACCAGTGATGATACATCTGTTGCAACTGTAGACAGTAAAGGCAAAGTAACGGCAGTGAATGTGGGAACAACAAAGATCCAGGTACGGGATAAGAGTACCTGGCGAGGCAGCTGTACTGTCCACGTGACACAGACAGTAAAGAAACAGGTGGAGCCGGTTCTTACAAAAGGAACTAAATCTGCAAAAAAAGAGATCACCAATGATAAAGGACAGAAGGAAGTTATTAATGTAACGATAAATACCTATACTTACACCTTTACCACGATCCCGACCAATGTAGAGGAACTGAAACAGTATGATATCACAACGGCAGACGGACGCTATAAGACCATGGCTCTTCTGATTCTTGCATATCGTACCTGGACACCGACCAATCCGACGGACTGCGAGGAGATGATTTCTTATCTCAACAATAAAGAGATGACTCAGTATTACAAAAACTTTTTGAGGGATCGTATGAAAGCGGATAACGGATATAAATATCTTGGCAATTCTTACCTGAATGGAGCAACTCCGGCCAACAATTATACTCCGTCTAAACCGATTTCCATTACGTTAAGACAGGACACACTTCCGGGTAAGGGAAATTCCATCAGTGAAGATATCCCGTATTTTGAACCGACTCAGACCACTCCTGCGATCTACAGATCATTTACTGATTTTGCAGGCAGCGACAGTTCCAGATGGATCTGTACATATAAGCACTCCAAAACCGGAAAATGGTATATCTGGGATCAGTCCTGGCATGATCTTCTTACCAGGATCAAACAGCCGGCAGGAAACTATGAATATTGATCGAATGTGAATGTACCGCTATTCAATCCCATTCTAAAAAAGGAACCGACAGCGTAAAAACTGTCGGTTCCTTTTTGGCATACATAATAGAATATCTCATCGGTGCAGCGCAAACTTTTCAATGGCGCGTGCTACACCGTCTTCGTCATTGGAAGCAGTAATATAATCGGCTGCTTTTTTTACCTGGGGCTGTGCATTGGCCATGGCTACGCCAAAACCGACTTCCCGGAGAAGATGGACATCGTTGTCACCGTCTCCGCATGCCATAATGGATTCTCTTGGGATTCCCAGCATTTCGCCAAGAGCAACAAGAGCGGTTCCTTTGTTGACACCGGCGGCGTTGATCTCAATATTGTAGCTTAAGGAGCCTACAAGCTCCAGCTCCTTAAGTTCACTTAATTCCTTCCAGGCGGCGGCACGTTCCTCCATGTCTGCAAAAAGCGCCTGGACTTTATCCATGCTTCTGTTTTCTTTTGTAATGACATCCTGGATGTCTGGAACCGCGATACGGGTAGTACGGACATAATTCCACATATTAGGGTCGTGATGGTATTTTCCTATATTATCAAGCTTGGCAGCGTCTGCATATCCCTGACCGTCAAAATAGATCTCACTTAAAGTATCATATTTTTCAAAGATACGGAGAGCTTTTTTTGCACTTTCCATGGGAAGAAGCTGCTCGATAAGAAGTTTATTATGGTTTGTATCAAGGACTCTGGCTCCGTTGGAGGTGAGAGCATAGTGAATTCCCGGAAAATTTCTCAGTTCCGCGGGAATGCCGGTATATGGCCGGCCGGTAGCCATCAGAACAAGGATACCTGCATCAATAGCTTCCCTGAGAACGCGCCTGGTATTTTCTGTGAGTTCTTTTTTTGTATTCAGAAGAGTTCCGTCCAGATCAAGACCGATCATTTTTATCTGCTGCATATTTAAGATTTCCTTTCCCGGTTAAGGTCACATATACAGAAAAACCGTCCCGAAAAAACATTTTCCGGGACGGTACCTATTTGTTTATCAGATATCAAGAAGATCACTGTAAACTTTCAGTGCTCCGTCTGTATCATGAGCAAGAACACGTTTTGCAAGAACCTTACCAAGCTGTACACCCTCCTGGTCAAAGCTGTTCAGGTTCCATACAAAGCCCTGGAACATGATCTTGTTCTCAAAGTGTGCAAGAAGCGCACCCAGAGACTTCGGTGTAAGTTCTTCACCAACAATGATACTGGAAGGACGTCCGCCCTTGAAGTTTTTGTTCAGGTTCTCATCTTCTTTTCCGCATGCAAAAGCAACGATCTGTGCTGCAACGTTTGCACAGAGCTTCTGCTGGCTTGTGCTGTTCTCGATATCAACATCAACACCAAGCTGGCTCTTCTTAAAGCCGATGAACTGAAGCGGAACAATATTGGTTCCCTGATGCAGAAGCTGGTAGAAGGAGTGCTGTCCGTTGGTTCCTGGCTCACCAAAGATCACTGGCCCGGTCACATAATCCACCGGCTCACCAAAGCGGTTTACAGATTTACCGTTAGACTCCATATCACACTGCTGGAGATGAGCAGGGAAGCGGCTTAATGCCTGTGAGTATGGTAAAACTGCAGTAGAAGGATATCCCTGTACATTTCTCTCATAAACGCCGATCAGGGCATCCAGCATATCCGGGTTCTCAAGAATGTTCTTATTTGTTGCAAGCTTATCCTCCTCGGCAGCTCCGTCAAGCAGCTCTGCGAATACTTCCGGTCCGAATGCCAGGGAAAGGATCGCTCCGCCTACACCGGAAACAGAAGAATAACGTCCGCCGATATAATCATCCATAAAGATTGCGGTAAGGTAGTCATCGCTCTTTGCCAGAGGAGAAGTCTCACTGGTTACTGCAAGCATATGCTTGGACGGGTTTAAGCCGGCTTTTGTGAGAGCGTCTTTTACGAATGCCTCGTTAGTCAGAGTCTCGAGGGTTGTACCGGATTTGGATACAACGATGAAAAGAGAGTGAGCAAGATCTACAGATGCAAGAACAGCAGCTGCATCATCCGGGTCAACGTTGCTGATGAATTTTGCTTCCATCTTGAAGGTGTTGTTTGCCTTTGCCCAGTTTTCAAGTGCGATATATAATGCACGCGGTCCTAGGTCACTTCCGCCGATACCGATCTGTACAACCGTAGTGAATTTCTCACCGGCTTCATTTGTGATCTCGCCTGCATGTACTTTGTTTGCAAAATCTGCAGCTTTCTTCTGCTGAGCTACATAGAATTCTCGCTTGTCCACACCGTCAACAACAACAGGCTCGCCAAGCTGTGTACGTGCAAGATGATGAAGGACCATACGTTTCTCGCCTGTGTTGATCACTGCGCCGTTATATAATTCCTGGAATTTTTCGATCAGTTCTGCCTCATCAGCCAGTTTGGAAAGTGCGTCAAGAACGGTCTCGTCCACTTCCTTAGCTGCGTAATTGTAAGCCAGACCTGCTGCCATCGGTACGCTGTACTTCTTTACACGTTCTGCACCCTGCTCGCCGGACATTGCTTCTGCAATGTTCACGTGATCTTTCAGACCGTTAAGTTTGCTGTAAGAAGCAAGAGTGTCCAGATTTTTCCATGTTGCCATAATCATATTCCTCCTTTAATGACTGTGATCAGAGATATCAACATAAATCCTTCGGATATCTTTTTCACAATTGTCTACAGCCAATTATACTGAAAAAAGCTCTGGATTTCAACGGAAGGAACGATTTAATTGGTGAAAATCTTGTTAAATAAGGTAAAAAATATCAGAGATAACAGGATCGTGACGGAAATATGAAGAAGTTTCCGTCAGCAGCAGGACAGGAATGGGGAAATATGATATGATAGAAAACAGATCACCCGGAGAAAAAAGCCGGGAATATAATAAGTGATGAAGGGAATTGTTTTATGGAGGAAATGAAGAAAAAAGGAAATGTGATCGCACTGCTGCCTATCGGTGTTTTTCTGGTCCTGTATCTGGGACTGGGGATTTTGTTTGAGTATGTGATGAAGATCCCTATGGGATTTTATAATGTACCGATCGTTGTGGCTTTTCTGTCTGCGATCTTGGTGGCATGTGTTCAGAACAGAACGATCAGCTTTGACAGAAAGCTGGAGCTTATGGCAAAAGGAGTAGGAGATAAAAATATCATCACCATGCTTCTGATCTTTCTGACCGCAGGCTCTTTTGTGGGTGTTGTGGGGCGCAGCAGTGCAGAAAGTGTGGCCTACTGTATGCTTTCTCTGATACCGGCACGTTTTTCTGTTGCGGTATTGTTTGTAGTTGCCTGCTTCGTATCTGTGGCTATGGGAACTTCCGTTGGGACGATCACGCTTCTTACCCCTATTGCGGTAGCGGTTTCCAAAGCTTCCGGTTTTGATATGGCATTTTGCGTGGCATCGGTGATGGGAGGAGCCATGTTTGGTGACAATCTTTCTTTTATTTCTGATACCACGATCGCAGCCTGCAACGGTCAGGGCTGTCAAATGAAAGATAAATTCCGGGAAAATTTCTGGATCGCATTTCCGGCAGCTGTTGTTACACTGCTCCTGATCCTTATTCTGTCTTTTCAGACAGAGATTCAGGGAAGAGTGGTACAGGATTATCATCTTGTGCAGATCCTTCCGTATGTTCTGGTGCTGATCGGCGGGATTATCGGCATCAATGTATTTGTGGTACTTCTGATCGGAATTGTCTCCGGAGCATTTATTATGCTTCTTGGAGGACATATCACGCCAGTGGAGCTTCTGACAAATATTGGCTCCGGTGTTTCCGGGATGTTTGAGACATGTATGGTGGCTATCCTTGTAGCAGCCATGTGTGCGCTGATCCGGGAGCATGGAGGCTTTGAAGCACTGCTTTCCGGAATACAGAGAGTTTTTAAAGGGAAAAAAGGCGGACTTCTTGGTATGGGACTTCTGGTTGGAACTATGGATATCGCAACAGCCAATAATACGGTGGCCATTGTTATGGCCAACCCCATTGCAAAGGAAATGGCGCTGGAATATAAGATCACTTCCAGAAAGACAGCTTCTATCCTGGATACATTTTCCTGTATTTTCCAGGGGGTGATCCCATATGGAGCCCAGATGCTGGTTGCCATTTCTGCGGCAAAGGAACTGGGATTTGAGCTTTCTGCTTTTCAGATCATGCCGAAACTGTTTTACCCCATGCTTCTGCTTGTGAGTTCTCTGATCGCGATCTTTGGTATAAAAGGCGGGGATGATAAATGAATCAGGAAGAGATGATCCGGGATGTCCGGAAAAGACTGTTTGAAATGCAGGATACAGGATATCGGGATTTTCATGCAAGGCTGGTTCCGACTGTGGAGAAAGAAAAGATCATCGGTATCCGGACACCGATACTCCGGAAATTTGCAAAAGAATTTGGAAAAACAGAAAGATCCGAAATGTTCCTGAAGGTTCTTCCTCATCAGTATTATGAGGAAAATAATCTCCATGGCCTGCTGATCGAGCAGATCAGAGATTATGATAAATGTCTGGGAGAACTGGAGCGTTTTCTTCCGCATATTGATAACTGGGCGACCTGTGATCTGCTGGCGCTCCATATGATGAAAAAACACCGTGATATATTTATCCGGGAGATTTATCGCTGGATGGAGTCGGATAAGCCGTATATCATCCGGTTCGGGATCGGTATGCTGATGCGCCATTATCTGGACGAAGGATTTAAACCGGAATATCCGGAGAAAGTGGCAGCGATCCGCTCGGAAGAATATTATGTAAATATGATGCGAGCCTGGTATTTTGCTACAGCACTGGCAAAACAGTATGAGAAGATCCTTCCATTCTTGGAAGAGCAGAGAATGGATATCTGGACTCATAACAAGACGATCCAGAAATCCATTGAAAGCTACCGGATCACACAGGAGCAGAAGGATCATCTCAGGACACTGCGGATAAAGAAATAAACAGCAGGTAAGGGTTGGAATATGAAGGCAATATCAATCTATGCACTTACAAGAAATCAGAATATGGAATGTGTCCAGAAGCTGGAACGCCAGCTTTCCGGCAGAGATTTTTTTCTCAGGATCAAAGAGTGGGAACTGGAAAGTATGAAAGTACTGGTGAAGCAACTGGAACTGCATATGGAAGAAGTATATAAGCTCCGGCTTTTTTATTCGTTCCAGATCCCGAAGCTTGGAAAGGAGTTTGATCTCCTTCAGATCAAGGATGATCAGATCGTAAATATTGAACTGAAAAGTGGCAGTGTATCGGATGAGGCTATTCGAAGACAGCTGATCCAGAACCGGTATTATCTGTCTGTTTTTGGGAAACCGATCCTATCCTATACCTATATCAGCAGTGAAGATCGTCTGGTGAGACTGACCAATCACGATCACATTGTGGAGGGGGACTGGAAACAGCTATGTATTGCATTGGGGAAAGAAAGCCCGGACTATGAGGGAGATATCGAGGATCTGTTTCAGGCAGAGCTTTATCTGATCTCTCCGCTGACAGAACCGGAGCGTTTTCTCAAAAAAGAGTATTTCCTTACTTCCCAGCAGAGAGATATTGAACGGCAGATTCTGAAGAGAATACGTGGAGAAAGAGGAGGATATTTCTGGTTCAGCGGACTTCCAGGAACCGGAAAAACATTGTTGCTTTATGATATTGCGATGAAGTTGTCCGTGCGCCAGAGAGTCTGTATCATTCACTGTGGAGAGGCGGGAAAAGAATGGAAGATTCTTCATGAACGTCTGCGGCGGATAGATTTTCTGGCAGATACTCAGCTGGACGGAACGACGGATCTTGGCTGTTACAGCAGCATTCTGGTAGATGAAGCACATCTTCTTTCCCCGGAAAAATTGTCTGTTCTGCTTACCTGGAGTGAGCGCCGGCCTGTGATCTTTTCCAGTGATTCCGAAGATGTGATATCACCGAAGGAGTTGGATCGAAGTATTGTGGAGGGACTGGGAAAGCTGCCGGGAATTCAGAAATTCCATCTGACAAACCGGATCCGTACCAATGCGGAGCTTTCCTCTTTTATCCAGAACATGTTACATCTGCCGGAAAAAAGAAGCTCCAGATGGTATCCGCATATTGTGGTGATGTATGCCAACAATGACAGTGAGGCGGAAAATTTTCTGAATGATTTTGCGGGACAGGGATATCAGCAGCGGATGCCAGAGGGTTCTGGACAGCTTGGTATCCAGGCAGTGAGAGATGCGGAGAAGATCGTTGTATTGCTGGATGAACAGTATTATTACGACGAAAAAGGATATTTAAGATCCAGGTGCTCCGCGGAAAAATATTCCAGTGTACGAAAACTTTTTCATCTTTTGAATCAGGCGAAAGAGAGCCTGGCTCTGGTGGTGAGAGAGAATATGGCGGTATATGAAGTGATGATGGAGATTTTGCAGATGCACAGAAACAGATAAAAACAAAAGATTAAAGACAATGGAGAGGAAGACAGAGAGATGGAAGTTTTGGAGATTGTTTTGCCTGTACTGGCGATGATCATTCTTGGAATCCTGTGCAGAAAATGGAAACTTTTAGATCAGAGTGGTGTCAATAACATGAAAACACTGGTAACAAATATTATGCTTCCTGTGGCAATTTTTCATGCACTGGCAACAGCAGAGTACAGTGGAAAGATCGGAATTTTGGTTCTGATCATGTTTGTGATGCTCTTGATTTCATTTGGGGCAGGATTCTGGATGAAAAGATTTATGGACGAGCCATATAAGAAATATCTTCCGTTTCTGGTCTGTATCTATGAAGGTGGAATGATGGCTTACCCGTTGTATACAAGTCTTTGTGGCAGCGAAAATCTTTCACAGATTGCAGTGCTGGATATTGCGGGACTTCTTTTTGGATTCAGTGTGTATATGGGAATGCTGGGACAGACGGAAAACGGGGAAAAGATCAATGCAAAAAGCCTGTTTTACAGTGCATTGCGAACCCCTGCTTTTATAGGAACGGTTCTTGGAATTATTGTGGGACTGACACGAATGATCACCCGGCTTCTGGACAGTCCTTTTGGCAATTGTTATCTCAGTGTGGAGAATATTCTGACAACGGCCATTACGCCGATTATTCTTATTGTAGTTGGGTACAGTATGGAACTTGCGCCGGAACTTATCAGCCCCTGCCTCAAAACTATATTGCTGAGAGTCCTTTTGCAGGCAGTGATGATTGCGGGAGTTCTCATGGCAGTAAAATATTTGGTAGGAGGTTCCAGGCTTCTGAACCTGGCGGTTATTACATATATGTCCTCGCCTGCTACATTCAGTATGCAGACTTTTCTGAGAAAGAAAGAGAGCAGTGCTTATGCATCCACAACAAATTCTCTGTATTGTGTGGTCTCAATCCTGGTTTATATCACACTGGCAGTGGCAGGATGATGGAACTGAAAGAAGGGATCAAATGACGACAACGACATTATGTTATATAGAAAACGATGATAAATTCCTGATGCTTCACAGAGTAAAAAAACAGGATGATATGAATGAGGGTAAATGGATCGGCGTTGGCGGGCATGTGGAAAGTCAGGAAACTCCGGAAGAATGCCTTGTTCGTGAGGTGAAAGAGGAAACAGGGCTGACACTTACCTCCTATAAGTTCCGTGGCCTGGTGACATTTATAAACAGTGAATGCGAATCAGAACTTATGTGTGTGTTCACGGCCGATGAATATGCAGGAGAACTGATTGAATGTGATGAGGGAGAACTTTGCTGGGTTGACAAAGCCATGGTGCCGAATCTTCCGGCATGGGAGGGGGATCAGGTATTTCTTGATCTGCTCCTTTCAGGAGAAAAACGCTTTTTTTCTGTAAAATTGCAGTATGAAGGTGACAGACTTGTAGAGAAGAAAATTCATTTGTATTAATAGTAGATTGTTTCATAGCTGGAGGGGAAATCATGTTTAATAAAATGATTGCACAGCAAACCGCAAAAAAAGAAAAACTTCTTGATAATTTTCTGAAAAAACATGAAGCGGAATATCCGTTTCCGGAAGATGTGGAACTCATTTATGACATTGACTATATGGGAGATGGAAAGCCCTGTCATTTCATGGATATTTACCGTCCCCGAAAAATTATGAAGGAAAACTTCCAGTCATGTTTAACCTGCAAGGAGGCGGTTTTCTCCTTGGGAAAAAAGAAGAGGGCCATTTGTTCTGTGCAGAAATGAGTCAGAGAGTTTTTTTGGTGTTCTCATTTGAATATCCGCTTGCACCGGAAGCGTTGTTTCCGCAGATTCTTAAGGATCTGATGACAGGAATGGGAAATGCAAAGAGATATTTTGAAATCTATGATGGTGACGGAGAACATATTTATATGACAGGAACCAGTGCGGGGGCGAGCCTGTGCGTATATCTGGCCGCTATGTTAAAAAGTCCTGAATTGGCAAAGGCTTTTCAGGTTGTTCCAAATGATCTGAAAATTCGGGCGCTGGGTCTGGCAAGTGGAATGTATTCAAAGAAATTATCCGAAACCTGCCACCGTCATTTCTGGTCACAGCTTATGGAGATACTCTTCGAAATTACAGCAGACAGTATGCAAAAGCGATAAAAAAAGCCGGTGTGATCTGTCATCTTGAAGATTATGAGGTGGACAAAAAACTTCCGCATGCTTTTAGTACAACTTTTCCTGAAATGGAGGAAAGTAAACGTGCAAATACGCAGATGGTGGAATTTCTTTTTAAATACTGATGAAATGCCAGGAAACCTTACTGGAGTCCGGATCCGGATTATTCTCCCTGCACAAGGATGCAATCGCTATATACAGTTAAGAACACAATTTTCTTGAAATCCTAACCATAGATGATTATAATAGGGAGAAGGTATGTCAATTTTGTGCTATTAGTGATATTTGGCATTGCATTGTATTTTAATATACAAAATGCCATTTTTCTTTACGATAAGTTCGCGAAAATCCGCAGGATATTAACTGTTTGTGGGTAATGATAACCATTGTTGGCAAGTTGAAAAAATGTCCATTTTTGACCAAACGGGGTTTTGGGCATCATTTTATAGCAACTTTTTACACAAGAATTGGCTTACAAATATAAACATTTGAATTGGCTTACAAATATAAACATTTTTGATGTTTCACTGAATTTTATATCTTTAAATTCTTTGTGAAATATTACTAATTTTAGAAAGGGATATAATGAGAAAATTAGCATTAAGTGATGAAATTTTGCTCAAAGTTGATAAAGCTGCCCGCTATATTGGCGGCGAAGTCAACTCTGTAATGAAAGATAAAAATGAGGTAGAAATCCGTTTTGCAATGTGCTTCCCGGATGTCTACGAAATCGGCATGTCCAACCTCGGTATGATGATCCTCTACAACATGTTCAACCAGCGTGAGGATGTTTGGTGTGAGCGCCTTTTTTCTCCGTGGCCGGATCTGGATAAAGTGATGAGGGAACAGAATATCCCGTTATTTGCACTGGAGTCCCAGGAGCCGATCCGTGATTTTGATTTTCTTGGTATTACTCTTGGTTATGAAATGTGTTATACCAATATCCTTCAGGTACTGGATCTCAGTGGTATTCCGCTGAAAAGCGCAGACCGTGGTGAGGATTTCCCTATTGTGATCGGTGGCGGTGCCTGTGCGTATAATCCGGAGCCGCTGGCACCTTTTTTTGACATGTTTTATATCGGAGAAGGGGAAACGGTTTATGATGCACTTTTTGATGCATACAAGGCCAATAAAAAGGTTGGCGGCAGCAGGAGAGATTTCCTTCTGGCAGCAGCTAAGATTCCTGGAATTTATGTTCCGTCTCTCTATGAAGTTACCTATAAAGAAGATGGTACGATCGCATCCTTTGCACCGACGGCGGATGGTGTTCCTGAGAAGGTCCAGAAACAGCTGATCATTGATATGGAAAAGGAATATCGTGCTGTGGAGGCACCGGTCGTTCCTCACATTAAGGCAACACAGGATCGTGTAACTCTTGAGATCCAGAGAGGATGCATTCGAGGCTGTCGTTTCTGCCAGGCAGGTATGATCTATCGTCCGACCCGTGAACGTGATGTGGAGACTTTGAAGGAATCGGCGCGTATCATGCTGAAAAATACAGGACACGAAGAGATTTCCCTTAGTTCCTTAAGCTCCAGTGACTATTCCCAGCTGAAAGAACTGGTAAACTTCCTGATCGAAGAGTTTCATGGAAAGGCTGTTAATATTTCCTTACCATCTCTCAGGATCGATGCGTTTGCACTGGATGTTATGAGTAAAGTGCAGGATGTAAAGAAAAGCAGCCTGACTTTTGCTCCGGAGGCCGGTTCTCAGCGACTTCGTGACGTTATCAACAAAGGTCTGACAGAGGAAGTGATCCTCCATGGTGCGGGCGAAGCATTCAAGGGTGGCTGGAATCAGGTGAAGCTTTACTTTATGCTCGGTCTTCCCACAGAAACAGAAGACGATATGAAAGGGATTGCTCATCTGGCACAGAAGATCGCAGAGACCTATTATGAGGTAGTTCCGAAAGAACAGCGTAAAGGTAAGGTACAGATCAACGTCAGCACATCTTTCTTTGTGCCGAAGCCGTTTACCCCATTTCAGTGGGCACCAATGTATACAGAGCAGGATTTTGTGGAAAAAGCCAAGGTGGTTAAAAATGAAGTCCGCGCCCAGCTGAATCAGAGAAGTATCCGTTATAACTGGCATGAACCGGATGTAACAGCGCTGGAAGGTTTCCTTGCACGTGGTGACAGACGCTGTGCGGATGTAATTTTAAAAGCTTATGAAAAAGGTGCCCTTTACGATGCCTGGACAGAAAATTTTGATTATGATATCTGGAAGGAAGCTATGGTTGAATGCGGAGTGGATATGACATTCTACACACTTCGTGAAAGAAGCCTGGATGAGATCCTTCCATGGGATTTCATTGATACCGGTGTCAGCCGCAGATTCCTGGAGCGTGAATGGCAGCGTGCAAAAGAGGGTGTTGTGACGGAAAACTGCCGTCAGAAATGTTCCGCATGTGGAGCTATGAAATTTAAAGGAGGTGTCTGCCTTGAAGGTAAGAATTAAATTCAGCAAAGAGGGTCCTATGAAGTTTGTGGGACATCTGGATACCATGCGTTATTTCCAGAAAGCACTTCGTCGTGCAGAGCTTCCGGTAGCGTTTTCCGGTGGATACAGCCCGCATATGATCATGTCTTTTGCGGTTCCACTTGGAGTGGGGATGGAGAGTCTCGGAGATTATTTTGACCTGGAAATGGCAGAAGATATGCCTACTGCAGAGATCGCAGCCCGTCTGGAGGAACAGATGGCAGAGGGGATGCATATCGTTAGCGTCCGCAAGGTAGAGGATGGAAAAGCGGGTAAAGCGATGGCACTGGTGGCAGCAGCAGATTATCTTGTGGAGTTCCGTCCGGGCAAAGAGCCTTCGATTGACTGGAAAAGCCGTGTGAAAGAATTTCTGGCACAGCCGGAGATCAAAGTGACCAAGCAGACCAAGCGCAGCGAAAAGGAGATCGATCTTCGTCCGAATATCTATAAAATGGAAGTAAGAGAGAATGGGTTCTTTTATATGCTGGCATCTGCAAGCTCTAATTATACGAAGCCGGAGATGGTAACAAACACCTTTTTCCACTGGATTGGAGAAGAACTTCCGGAATTTGCCTTCACAGTGAAACGTCTGGAAATGTATGCCGATAAAGGAGAGAATGCAAGCCCACGTTTTGTGACTCTGGAATCATTAGGTGAGGAAATTGAGTAAACTGATCATAACAAGAATGGAGATCCATGGTGTGCCCTGTACAGTAGCAGCCCTTTCGGAGGAGGAACGGATCGTTGAGATCCGACTGGAATCCGATCAGGAAAAATCCATTCTTGGAAATATATATACCGGACAGGTCGAAAATATCGCATCCAATATCCAGGCGGCTTTTGTGCAGATCGAGCCTGGAAAGAGATGCTACTATTCTCTTGCAGAGGCACAGAGAGCTGTTTTTTCCGCAGGAAGAAAAGGAAACGGACCATTGCGGCCTGGAGATGAGCTCCTGGTACAGGTGAGCAGGGATGCCATGAAGGGAAAACTTCCGGCACTGACATCCAATCTGAATTTTACGGGAAGATATCTTGTTCTCACTACAGGAGATAAAAAGTTTGGTCTGTCTTCCAAGCTGGCACTGGAAGATCGCCATCGCCTCAGCGGATGGTTGAAAGAGGAAGCAGAGCGTCCGGATAAGGAATTCGGTATCATTGTCCGGACCAATGCCGCAGACGCTTCCAAAGAAGAGATCCTGAAGGAACTGGAGTGGCTGAAGGGCCGCTACCATAAAGCCGTAGTTCAGGGACGGAACCGTACCTGTTTCAGTCTTGTACTGGAGACAGAACCATTTTATGTGGCGGCTGTAAGAGATGCTTATGGCCGTGACCTGGATGAGATCATTACCGACGTGCCGGAAATCAGAGAAATGATCCTGGGATATCTGGAAGAGATCAGCCCGGAGCTTAAAGAAAAGCTTCGTTTTTATCAGGACAAACTTCTTCCGCTTTATAAGCTGTATCGCGTGGAAACTGCACTGGATGCGATCCAGAAAGAAAAAGTATGGCTGAACAGCGGCGGATTTCTGGTGATCCAGCAGACGGAGGCCTTTGTATCCATTGATGTAAACAGTGGAAAATATACCGGAAAGAAGAAAATGGAAGAAACCTTCCGCAAAATCAATCTGGAAGCGGCTGCGGAGATCGGCCGGCAGTTACGGCTGCGTAATCTTTCAGGTATTATCCTGATCGATTTTATCAACATGGAAAATCCGGATCACAGAGATGAACTCTTTCATGTTTTACAGAAGCTTCTCAGAAAGGATCCGATAAAGAGCAGGGCCATTGATATCACACCATTGCATATCCTGGAAATGACCAGAAAGAAAGTAAGACGTCCGGTGATCGAGGACATTCGTGAGCTTACAAAAAAATAATAAAAATATCAAAAAAACTATTGACATAACAGTATGTCACTGTTATGATAATCGAGTATGCCGCACAAAGAGGTTAAAGAGCTTCAGTTTCAGAACAGGAGCCACCGAATTTGGCGAGTAAATAATTAGGAGGTGCCACAGATGTACGCAATTATTGCAACAGGTGGTAAACAGTACAAGGTTGCCGAGGGTGACGTAATTAAAGTTGAAAAGCTCGGTGTAGAAGCTGGTGAAACCGTAACATTTGACAACGTGATCGCAGTCAGCAATGACGGATTAAAGGTTGGCGAGGATGTAAAAGATGCCAGTGTTACCGCTTCTGTAGTTGAAAACGGTAAGAATCGCAAGGTCATCGTTTACAAATACAAACGCAAAACTGGATATCACAAGAAAAACGGACATAGACAGCAGTACACCAAAGTTAAGATCGAAAAGATTAACGGTTAATCTGGTGTCATCATGATTACAATTAAAGTCAGAAAGAAAAACGGATCTTACGAAGAATTTATTTCGAAGGGACATGCCGGTTATGCAGAAGCCGGACAGGATATTGTCTGTGCTGCGGTATCTGCACTGATCATTACCACGGTGAATTCTCTTGAGAAATTCACAGATGATAAATTTGATGTGCAGGAAAAGGATGGATTTGTTTCCATTCATTTCAGAAATGATCTTTCTGAACGGGGGATGCTCCTTATGGATTCCTTACTTCTCGGTCTGACGGAAATTGCTGGTAGTTATAACAATCGATATTTGACAGTAAAAGTCAAGGAGGTGTAACAACAATGATGAAGATGAACCTTCAGTTATTCGCACATAAAAAGGGAGTTGGTTCTACAAAGAACGGTCGTGATTCCGAGTCTAAGAGATTAGGTGCGAAAAGAGCAGACGGACAGTTTGTAAAAGCCGGAAACATTCTTTACAGACAGCGCGGAACCAAGATTCACCCAGGTGAAAACGTAGGCTGCGGTAAAGACTATACTTTATTTGCACTTACAGACGGAGTCGTAAGATTCACAAGAAAAGGTCGCGATAAGAAACAGGTTTCTATCGTTCCTGTAGACGCAGAGTAATGAAATAGGTAAAAGGCTTCAAATCGATCCGGTTTGGAGCCTTTTTTTGGAATAGAGGTGTAATATGTTTGCAGATAGAGCAAGGATCATTATCCGCTCCGGTAAAGGCGGCGACGGACATGTAAGCTTCCGACGTGAGCTGTATGTACCCAATGGCGGGCCGGATGGCGGCGATGGTGGCCGTGGCGGTGATGTGATTTTTGAGATCGACGAGGGCCAGAATACTCTTGGAGACTACAGACACAGAAGAAAATATAAAGCTGAGGATGGCCAGGAAGGCGGTAAAAAACGCTGCCATGGTGCAGACGGTAAGGATGTGGTCCTGAAGGTTCCGGAAGGTACGGTGATCATGGATGCGGAATCCGGCAAGGTCATCGCGGATATGTCCGGTGAGAATCGCAGACAGATCGTATTAAAGGGCGGTCGTGGTGGAAAAGGCAATCAGCACTATGCAACAGCTACCATGCAGGTACCGAAATATGCCCAGCCTGGACAGCCGGCTCAGGAACTTGAGGTTCTCCTTGAGCTTAAAGTGATCGCAGATGTCGGTCTGGTAGGATTTCCGAATGTTGGTAAATCTACTTTCCTTTCCCGTGTGACAAATGCACAGCCGAAGATCGCCAACTATCATTTTACAACGTTGAGCCCTAATCTTGGAGTTGTAGATACTGATAACGGCGGCTTTGTTATCGCTGATATCCCGGGACTGATCGAAGGTGCATCGGAAGGTGTGGGACTTGGACATGAATTCCTCCGTCATATTGAGCGTACACGAGTTATCATCCACATTGTAGATGCCGCTTCCGTAGAAGGTCGTGATCCAGTGGAGGATATCCACAAGATCAATAAAGAACTGGAGGCCTACAATCCGGAAATTGCAGCAAGACCGCAGGTGATCGCAGCCAACAAGATTGACTGTATTTTTGATGATGGCGAAGAAAGCCCTATTGATCAACTGAAAGCAGAATTTGAGCCACAGGGTATTTCGGTTTATCCAATCTCAGCCGTTACCGGGCAGGGTGTCAGAGAACTCCTTTTCCATGTGAAAGAGCTTCTAGATAAGAGCCCGATGAAACCGGTAGTGTTTGAACAGGAATTCTTCCCGGAAGATGTTCTTGTAAATGAAAATCTTCCGTTTACTGTGGAGCGCAGCGAGGAAGATCCGGAAGTATTCCTTGTGGAAGGTCCTAAGATTGAAAAAATGCTTGGCTATACAAATCTGGATTCTGAGAAGGGATTTGCCTTCTTCCAGAAATTCCTGAAAGAGGGCGGTATCCTGGAGGAACTGGAAAAAGCCGGTATCCAGGAAGGCGATACGGTTCGTATGTATGGCTTTGATTTTGATTATTATAAATAAGAGGTATGACAATGACAAGTAAGCAGAGAGCATATTTAAAAGGCCTTGCCATGACAATGGATCCGATCCTTCAGCTTGGCAAGGGTGGTCTTACTCCTGAAAATACCGCTGCTGTTGAGGAAGCTCTTGCAGCAAGAGAGCTGATCAAGATCAGCGTTCTTCAGAACTGTCTGGAGGATCCACGTGAAATGGCACAGGTTCTTGCAGAGAGAACAAGATCTCAGGTAGTACAGGTGATCGGTAAAAAGATCGTTCTCTACAGAGAAGGTAAAAAGGACAAGAAAAAAATCATTCTTCCGTAATCTCGGGAGGTTATAAATGAGCAAAGCAACAAAAAAAATAGGAATCATGGGTGGTACTTTTGATCCCATTCATATGGGGCATTTGATCCTGGGAGAAAAAGCCTATGAACAGCTTGAGCTTGATAAAGTTTTGTTCATGCCCTGCGGAAATCCACCTCATAAACGGAACCGTAAGGGCAGAGCGACTGATGAACAGCGTGCGGAAATGGTCCGTCTTGCCATAGAGGATAATCCTCACTTTGAGCTGTCTCTGATCGAGATGCATGAGGAAGGCTATACGTATACTTACCGGACTCTGGAACAGCTGAATAAAGCGAATCCGGACACAGAGTATTATTTTATCATCGGTGCAGATTCGCTTTTTAATTTTGATACCTGGATGGAACCGGAACGCATTTGTCAGGAAGCAGTACTGGTAGTGGCAACCAGAGATCATACTCCATTGAAGGAACTTGATCAGCAGATGCAACTTCTGTCACAGAAGTATAACGGGAATTTTATTCGACTGGATACCATGAATATTGATGTTTCCAGTGAGCTGCTCCGTTCCTGGCATGAAAGCGGGCAGAGTCTCCGCTATTATGTTCCCAAGCCTGTGATTTCCTATATTGAGAAAAACGATATCTATAAAGGAAATGATTCAGATGGGAAAATATGATTTTATCAAGATAAAAAAGAAACTTTCCAAATATCTGGATGAGGCCAGATTTGAGCATACAATGGGGGTTATGTACACTTGTGCTGCGCTTGCCATGGTTTATGATTATGATCTGGAGGATGCACAGGCTGCAGGACTTCTTCATGACAGTGCAAAGTGTATTCCTAATAAAAAGAAACTGAAGCTGTGCAGCCAGCATGATATTCCGGTATCAGATTTTGAAAAGGATCATCCGTTTCTTCTTCATGCCAAACTGGGGGCTTATGTGGCCAGCAGTAAATATGATATTAAAGACGAAGAGATCCTGACAGCGATCACTTATCATACAACAGGAAGACCGGGAATGAGCCTTCTTGAGAAGATCGTATATATTTCAGACTATATTGAACCAATGCGTGACAAAGCTCCGAATCTTGCGAAGGTGCGAAAGATTGCTTTTGAAGATCTGGATGAGTGTATGTATGAGATTTTAAAGGATACACTGGAATATCTGGAGGAAAATCCCAAGGAAATTGACAGTACGACCAGGGATGCTTATGTTTATTATAAAGAACTCCATGACAGAAAAATGCAGGATGCAGCCAACAGACAGGAGGATTAAAATTCTATGAGTATCGAAAAAGAGATGGTCCGGATCGCCTGCAAGGCACTGGATGATAAAAAAGCAAAGGATATCAAGATCATTGATATCCATGAGGTTTCCGTGATCGCAGATTATTTTGTGATCGCAAGTGCTTCCAACCAGAATCAGGTACAGGCAATGGTTGACAATGCAGATGAAATGCTTGGCCGTGCCGGATATGAAGCAAAACAGATCGAGGGAACCAGAAACTCCAGCTGGGTCCTCATGGATTACGGTGACATGATCATCCATATCTTTGATGAGGAAAACAGACTTTTCTACGATCTTGAGAGGATCTGGAGAGACGGCAAGATTCTTGATGCGGAAGAATTTCTTGGTGAGAATGAGTAAAATTTGTTATATTGGTTTACTGTAAAAATATTATGTGAACTAAATAAGAAGAAATCAAAAAGCAGAAGTTTTCTGCTGAAAAAAAGAGAGATATCTTTGTGGGGCTGTACAGCTACCTTAAAGATATCTCTCTTTTTAGATCACATTACATTGGGTGGGATCTGTTGTTTATATTTTCATGAAAAGAAACGAAATACACCAAATACTTTGCCGAGGATCTGCAGATTACCGGTGATGATGATCGGTTCCATATTGTCGTTCTCCGGCTGAAGTCGATAATAACCATTTTCTTTGTAGAAAGTCTTAACTGTTGCAGAATCATCGATCAGAGCAACTACCATGTCGCCGTTTTCTGCTGTTGCCTGCTGCTTTACAAGAACCTGATCTCCATCAAAAATACCTGCATTGATCATACTGTCGCCTTTGACAGTCAGCATGAAACTTTGTTCATTGGGCATATATTCAGCCGGGATCGGAAAGTAAGCATCGATATTTTCCACTGCCAGGATCGGCTGTCCGGCAGCAACAGTGCCTACAAGAGGAACATTGACAACCTCGCGGCGGACCAGATTGAAATTATCATCAATGATCTCGATCGCACGGGGCTTGGTGGCATCTCTGCGGATATATCCGTTTTTTTCCAGAGCTTCCAGATGGGAGTGAACGGAAGATGTGGATTTCAGGTTTACTGCTTCACAGATTTCACGGACGGAGGGCGGAAAACCTCTGTTAAGGATCTCATTTTTCATATAATCCAGTATTTCCTGCTGCTTTTTACTGATTCTGCCATATGTCATGTGTACTTACCTCCCTGGGTTGATTTTATCTGCTGTCGACCATAATATGACAGCATCACGAAATTATATTTTGAATAGTATAACATACTTTTGAAAAAATGGCAAACGGATATTCGGAAAGTATGTTCGCACGTTTTAAAGCTTGTATTCATTTAAATAAAATGTTACAATAAAACGAACTTTAAGAGATGAACGATGTAAAGGAGGCATTCATTTGCCGGATAATAAAGTACATTCCGGAAAAACTCCGGGATTCTTAGCAAAGCTTCGTAAAATTTTTGGTCTGAACATTGGAACTGTAATGTTCGGAGCAATTTTTATCTATATGATCTTTAGTGTGATTCTTTATCTTACAGCTTCTCATATGGAATCTTATCAGGTTCCCTCCGGTCCGTTATCCATGAATGAGACATACACAGGGCTGACGATCATGACAGAGAACGTAGTGCAGGCAGATGCGGGCGGTTACGTTACATATTACGCAAGGGAAGGTACCAAGATCAATGCCAACGGTGCTGTCTACAGCCTGAACAGTTCAAGATCTGCAGACAATGTAACCTCTCTGAGCAGAGAGGAACTGGCGGATATACGCAGTAATATGCAAAGCTTTTCCAAAGGATTTGATCCCAGCAAATTCAACAGTGCCTATAGTTTTAAATATCAGCTCAATGGAAGCATCCTTCAGTATGCTTCAGACAGTTCGGGAGCTTCTTCTGCAAGCACGACGTCTGAAGATGGAGAGGAAGCCACAGTTACAACAATAGTTTCCAGTGATCCGAATATCCGCCGTGCGCAGACAGACGGGATCATCCTGTATTCTACAGATGGCTACGAAACCAAAACCGTTGATAATGTCACAGCTGCTGATTTTGATCAGAATTCCTATCAGGAAACGGATCTGAAAACAGATGGACAGATAAAGGCCGGAGATGATATTTATACGATCATTACAGATGAACGCTGGAGTCTTTTGATTCCTTTAAGTGAGAAGCAGGCTGCTAATCTGAAGGAGCGTACATCGATCCGTGTCAAGTTCCTGAAAGATGATCTGACGCAGACAGGAGACTTTTCGATCATGGAGATCGATGGGGCTAAATACGGTAAGATTGATTTTAATAAGGGACTGATTCGATATGCGTCAGACCGGTTTCTGGAAATAGAACTTGTCACGAACAATGTGACAGGTTTAAAGATCCCGTTATCTTCTATCGTAACGAAGGAGTTTTATGCAATACCTTCCAAATATCTTACGACGGATGATGAAACACAGCAATCCGGATTTATGCTTTCCGGAAGAAATAAAAAAGGCGACAGTACGATAACCTTTGTCAGTGCCGGTATCTATGGCCGTGATGAGATCATAGACAAAGAAACACAGGAAACAAGCTATATTTATTACGTAGACAAGAATAAATTTAAAGAAGGCGATGCTCTTGTTGAGCCGGATAGTGGAGAGAAGTTTATCATCGGAGATACAGAAGTTCTGGAGGGAGTTTTCTGTGTCAATCAGGGATATGCGGTATTCCGCCGGATCGAGATCCTGGATGAAAATGAGGAATATGCGGTTGTATCAAAGGAAACCTATAATGGGCTTGTCCGATATGACCGTATTGTGAAAAATGCAGATAAAGTAAGTGAACAGGATATACTTTACTAATTAAAGGAGGATTTATATCATGGTAGCGGAAAATTTGGCACAGGTGCGGAAAAATATTAATGAATCCTGCAATAAAATTAACAGAGATCCGAATGAAGTCACACTGATCGCAGTAAGCAAAACCAAACCGGTGGAGATGCTGAAGGAGGCTTATGATGCCGGAGCACGTGTCTTTGGAGAGAACAAAGTGCAGGAGATCGTGGATAAATATGATCAGATGCCTTCAGATGTCAAATGGCATATGATCGGACATCTTCAGCGTAATAAAGTAAAATATATTGTGGATAAAGTTGCAATGATCCATTCTGTAGATTCGCTTCGCCTGGCCGAGACGATTGAAAAAGAAGCAGCGAAAAAAGCGGTTATTGTTCCGATCCTTATAGAAGTAAATGTAGCGCAGGAAGAAAGTAAATTTGGTCTGAAACCGGAAGAAGTTTTACCGCTTATAGAACAGATCGCAGATTTTTCACACATTCGGATAAAGGGGCTCATGACAATTGCTCCCTATGTTGATAATGCAGAGGAAAATCGCGAAATTTTCCGTGAACTTAAGAAATTAAGTGTTGACATTGCTGCTAAAAACATTAATAATGTTACTATGAGTGTTCTGAGTATGGGAATGACCGGAGATTACATGGTTGCCGTGCAGGAGGGCGCTACGATGGTGCGTGTAGGCACTGGTATTTTTGGTGCAAGAAATTACGCATTATAAGACTAATAAGATTGGAGATTTAAAATGGGCGTTTTAGACAAGTTTTTAGATGCCATCAAACTGAACGACGATTATGACGATGACGAATTGTTAGATGATAGCCTTCTTGAGGATGAGGACGATTATGAGGACGATTTCCTCGATGAAGATGATGATATGGAAGAGAAACCAAAGAAGAAATTTTTTGAGAAATTTTCCAAGAAAAAAAATGACGAGGAAGAGGATTTTCTGGATGATGAGCCGGAAGATGAAACGGTTAAGGCACCTGTTGCCAAGTCATCTGCAAAGACAGCTGCAGCCAAGGCCCCGGCAAGGCAGGAACGTATTTCCAGACCGGCACCTTCTTCCAAAATCACCCCAATGCGTACAAGCAAGCGTTCTTCCCAGGCTGCAAATATGGAAGTTTGTGTGATCAAGCCTACAACCATGGAGGAAGCAAGAGAAATTGCGGATACACTGGTCGATAATTCTACCGTGATCCTGAATCTTGAAGGAATCGATGTGGAGCTTGCACAGAGGATCATCGATTTTACTTCCGGTGCATGTTATTCACTTGGAGGAAGCCTTCAGCAGGTATCCAGCTATATTTTTGTACTTGGACCATATAATGTAGATATTACAGGTGATCTTCAGAATATCCTTGGCGGTTCTGTGCCGTCTGTTAGAGTGGGTTATTAACCTCATGGATAAAGAAGAACTTTTTGTTAAGAGAATCCGTGAACTGGCAAATCTGGCCTATCAGAGAGATATTACCACATTTACGGATTTTCTTAATTTAAATGAACGGAATATTTTAAACAGTCAGAATTTTCATAAGCTGGGTGTTACAGCGGAAGGTTTTGGCGGATATGAGAATGCAGAGCGTCAGATGGTAGCCTTTCACCCTGATGCTCTTGCTTTTACATGGGATTATCCCATTGATTGTATCCGGCTTGAGCCAAAAGCAGTGAAATTTTCAGAAGATCTGACACATCGGGATTATTTGGGAGCGATCCTGAATCTTGGGGTTGACAGGAGTGTTGTTGGGGATATTCTTATAGAAGATCATACTGCGAGTTTTTTTTGTCTGCGTCAGATGACAGATTTTTTTCTGGAGAATCTGTGTCGTGTAAGACATACCACAGTTGTGGCGTCGAAGATAGAAGATCCGGGTGATCTTCCGAGGCCGGAACTGAAACCAGTTAGTGGAACCTGTGCGTCCGTACGCCTGGATTCTCTGATCGCACTGGCTTTTGGGACTTCCAGAAGCAGTATTGTGCATTGTATTGAAGAAGGGCTTGTTTTTGTAAATGGAAAACTGATCACATCCAATGGTTATGAGCCCAAAGAGGGAGACATCATATCCGTTCGGAAAAAGGGACGTTTTATTTATGATGGGGTATCCCGTCAGACAAAAAAAGGACGTCTTGGAGTACGGATTCTGCTTTATATCTGAACAGCTAGGAGGAAAACGCAATGACAGCATCAAAATTACTTGTAAAACGAGAAGGTGATTTTCATTATCCCATCTGTTTTGAAGAAGATTTTTCTAATCTGGCACAGGTTATGAAGGAAGAAGGACTTGTTGACAGAAAAATCTGCATTGTAACAGATTCTAATGTGGGACCACTGTATGAAGAATCTGTAAAACAGGTTTTAAGTGAGGTAAGTTCCGATATTTCTGTGTTCACCTTTGAGGCAGGAGAAAAAAACAAAAACCTTAATACCGTTTCGGCATTGTATCAGGCCCTGATCCAAAATGGTCTTGACCGAAAAAGTCTGCTTGTTGCATTAGGCGGTGGTGTGGTAGGCGACCTTACCGGATTTGGCGCGGCAACTTATCTCAGGGGGATTGACTTCATTCAGGTACCGACAACACTGCTTGCACAGGTAGACAGCAGCGTTGGCGGAAAAACCGGCGTAGATTTTCAGCAGTACAAAAACATGGTAGGAGCTTTTCACCAGCCACGTCTTGTATATATGAATCTAAGCACTCTTTCTTCGCTTCCGGCAGAACAGTTTGCCTGCGGAATGGGTGAGATTTTAAAAACAGGATTGATCTGTGATGGAGATTTTTTCCGCTATGTATGCTGTGAGCAGAAAGGGATCAAAAAGCTGGATATGGAACGGATTGCCAGAATGGTACGCAGATGCTGTGAGATCAAAGCAGGCGTTGTGGAGCGTGATCCTAAGGAACAGGGAGAGCGTGCGCTTCTTAACCTGGGACATACTGTGGGGCATGCAGTAGAAAAACTTAAGAATTTCACCCTGCTCCACGGACAGTGTGTGGGAGTCGGACTGGTAGCTGCGGCATATCTTTCCATGAAACGAGGACTTCTGACCAAAGAAGAATATCAGGAAATCTGCCAGGGATGTTCGGATTACGATCTTCCGGTGCATGTAGATGGTCTTATCCCGGAAGAAGTTCTTTCCGCAACAAAGAAAGACAAAAAAATGGAACAGGGACATATCAGGTTTATCCTGATGGATGGTATCGGAAAAAGCTTGATCGACAAAACAGTTACCGATGAAGAAATGCTTTCCTGTATTCAGGAGATAACTCTATGATCAGTCGTGTTAACCATCATCAGAAAATGTCTTTTAGTAAGTGTATGTCGGGGGACATTTTTTTGCTGATCTTACTCGTGGCTGCGGATCAGGGAGCAAAATGGCTGTCATATCTGTATCTGAAAGGACAACCATCGGTTTCGCTGATTCCTGGCGTACTTGAACTTCATTATCTCTATCCGGAAAACAGGGGAATTGCGTTTGGAATGTTTCAGGGAAGTGTACTCTTTTTTGCCATTGTGAGTGTACTGTTTCTGGGAGTGATCCTCTATGCATGGATCCGTATTCCGAAAGAGCGGTTTTATCTGCCGTTGCTCACCATTGCTACAGTACTTGCAGCTGGTGCACTGGGAAATTTTATCGATCGTTTTTTCAGAGGGTATGTGATCGATTTTATCTATTTCTCCCTGATCGATTTTCCGGTATTTAATCTTGCGGATGTTTATGTGGTTGTAAGTGGAATTTTTCTGATCCTGTTTGTATGCACGAAATACAGAGATGATGATTTTGCGTTTCTGAATATCAAACAGTGATCCGGGCAGAGATATAATGCATTTATCTGTTCTTGTAGGAGATATAAATGGAAATATATGATTATACAGTAGAAAAAGAAGAATCAGGTATACGAATCGACCGCTATCTTGCTGAGAAAGACAGCGGTCTTTCCAGGTCTTTCCTTCAGAAACTTCTGAAAGAAGGACAGATTACCGTGGGAGAGAAGGCTGCCAAATCTAATTATAAGGTCCGTGAAAATGACAGGATCCATCTGGAGATCCCGGATTCCAGTGAGCCGGATATCGTTCCGGAGGATATTCCGTTGGATATTCTTTACGAGGATGAAGATGTACTGATCGTTAATAAGCCCAAAGGGATGGTTGTACATCCTGCAGCCGGGCATTATCAGGGAACACTGGTCAATGCAGTTATGGCACATTGTGGTGACAGCCTTTCCGGTATTAACGGAGTGATGCGGCCTGGAATTGTCCACAGAATTGATAAGGATACCACCGGGGCACTGTTGGTATGCAAAAATGATATTGCTCACCGGGATCTGGCAGAACAGCTGAAATGTCACAGTATCCGCAGACGCTACCGGGCAGTTGTGCAGGGAAATCTGAAAGAGGATGAGGGAACAATAGAGGGACCTATTGGACGGCATCCGACAGATCGTAAAAAAATGGCCATCAATCATAAAAATGGTAAAGATGCAATAACACATTACAAAGTGCTGGAACGTTTTGGCGAGGCCACGTATGTGGAATGTCGTCTTGAAACAGGTCGTACCCACCAGATCCGTGTGCACATGGCCAGTATCGGACATCCGCTTCTTGGGGACACGGTGTATGGTTCATCCAGAAATCCCTATCATCTGGAGGGACAGGCACTTCATGCAATGATCCTTGGATTTGTTCATCCACGTACCGGGGAATATATGGAATTTACAGCCCCACTTCCGGAATATTTTGTTAAATTGCTGACAAAATTGCGAAAATAGCTGGAAAACTTGTGGAATATAGTGTATAATAACTATATTAAAGAGGAAGCGGAGTTAATATTTGCAAATTCGCTGAATCTGAGCAGAAAGGATGTGGCTGTTATGAGTAACAATACAACAAGTTCTATTATTACTATCGGTCGTAAATATGGCAGCGCCGGAAGACAGATCGGCCAGGAAGTTGCTAAATATTTTGGAATCAAATGCTATGATAAAGAGCTGCTGGAGCACGCAGCCAATGACAGTGGGATCTGCAAGGAGCTGTTTGAGCATCATGATGAGAAGCCAACAAACAGTTTTCTTTATTCTCTTGTAATGGATACTTATTCATTTGGGTATTCCTCAGCCGGATTTACAGACATGCCTATGAACCATAAGATTTTTCTTGCACAGTTTGAGGCAATCAAGAAGCTGGCTTCAGAAGGTCCCTGTGTAATGGTCGGCAGATGTGCGGATTATGCACTTGCAGATAATCCGGATTGTTTCAGTGTATTTGTTCATGCAAACCTTGACTGGCGTATCAACCGTATTGCTCAGAAATACAATAAAAATGCCAAAGAGGCCAAGGACATGATCAACAAAACAGACAAAAGCCGTTCCAGCTACTATAATTATTATACCAACAAGAAATGGGGATCTGCGGACAGCTATAATCTTTGTCTGGATAGCAGCAAGCTTGGCATTGATGGAACTGCGAAGGCAATTATCGAAGCCATTCACATTTATGACAGCCTGAAAAAATAAACATCAGATTTTTAGGCACCCTGCCATTTTATGGCGGGGTGTTTTCTGTATTAGCGCGATACCCTGAAGTCGGAATTTATCTTTGCAGGTTATTGGAAAATAATGTTTATGTTTTTTTTAGACACAAACCAGAGATGCTATGTTATAATCACCTGGTGGAGGAAATTACTATGAAAATTCGTTGGAACCATCGCTATGTGCAGTTAGGTGTGACTGCATTTCTGGTTATTGCTGCCAGTATTTTATTTTATTACGGGATTTTCCATATGAAATCTCTGATTACCGGAATTAAAACATTTTTCGGTATTATGGCGCCGATCATTTACGGAGCTGCCATAGCATATCTGCTAACCCCCATTGTTAATTTTCTGGAGCGGAAGATCATTTTTCCGATTTTTGAAAAAA
Organism: Blautia sp. LMAG:36; assembly: GCF_008680535.1. Lineage (NCBI taxonomy): Bacteria > Bacillati > Bacillota > Clostridia > Lachnospirales > Lachnospiraceae > Blautia > Blautia sp. LMAG:36. Next base: position 191,198 of record NZ_NALB01000005.1, read on the forward strand.
GGAATACAACATTTCAGAAAAAGGGGAGGAAAGTAGTACGCTGGATCTGTGTGATCCTTTCTGTATTTCTTATGTTTCTGGTCATTTATGCCCTTGTCATGATGATCCTTCCTCAATTGATTCGAAGCATCATGAATATTATCTACAGTTTTCCTCATTACGTAAGTGTAGTGGAAAACTGGTTAAATTCCGTCGTGGAAAAGGGATGGAAACTGAATCCGGATATGATCAGCCAGATCAATCAGTATTCCAGCAGATTACAGGAGTATCTGACAAATACGATCCTTCCCCAGATGCAGTTTATGATGAAAAATATATCCGCAAGCTTTCTGGATCTTCTTGTTTTTTTGAAGAATTTCCTTATTGGAGCGATCGTATCTCTTTATATACTGGCGGATAAAGAGGGATTTGTTGCCAAGGCAAAAATGGCTGTTTATGCAGTTCTTCCAACCAAATGGGCAACCTTTCTTGTTCATTCCATGCGTTTTACGCATAAAACCTTTGGTGGATTTATCAGCGGAAAGATCCTGGATTCCGCAATTATCGGTGTATTGTGTTATGTTGGAACATCGATCATCGGAACCCCATATGCGATTCTGGTCAGTGTGATCGTCGGTGTTACAAATGTTATTCCGTTTTTCGGGCCATATCTGGGAGCAGTTCCGTGTTTTCTTCTTATTTTGCTGGTAGATCCCATTCAGAGTTTGTATTTCCTGCTCTTTATTCTGATTCTTCAGCAGTTTGACGGAAATATCCTTGGACCAAAGATCCTGGGTGAGTCGACCGGACTGTCCAGCTTTATGGTTATTGTTGCAATCATGGTCGGTGGTGGTTTATTTGGAGTTCCGGGAATGATCGTTGGAGTTCCGGTATTTGCTGTGCTGAATGCTGCCGTATGGAAGCTGATCGGACGTAGTCTTGATGAAAAAGATATGTCTGCAGATGCTGAGTTTTATAGAGATATTGATTGTGTAGACCCCGTTTCCGGAAAGGTCCTGCCAATGCCGGTGAAAAAATCCGTATCAAAAGCACAGGAAGTTACAGTAAAAGCGGAAAAAAACAGAATCTGGTCCGGGGCTTGGGATGAAATTAAACGAATGTTTACATTTTTAGTTAAATTTATTCAGGCGAAATATATAGGCTTTCGATTGAAGCAGAAAAACAGACGGAGACGGAGGAAGAACAGGTTATGAAATTTGTAATTCAGCGTGTAAATCATGCAGAAGTCAAAGTAGACGGAGAAATTGTCGGAAAAATCGGAAAAGGGTTTCTTGTTCTGATCGGCGTTGGCCGTGAGGACACCAAAGAGGATGCAGACTGGTATCTGAAAAAACTTTTGGGACTTCGTATTTTTGAGGATGAAAATGGAAAGACCAATTTGTCTCTGGCAGATGTAAACGGGGAATTGCTTTTGGTTTCACAGTTTACCTTATATGCAAACTGCCGTAAGGGAAATCGTCCAAGCTTTATAGAAGCCGGTGCACCGGATGAAGCAAATAAATTATATGAATATATTATTTCGGAAGCCAGTAAACAGGTTCCGGTTGTGGAACACGGAATTTTTGGTGCAGATATGAAAGTATCTTTGGAAAATGACGGACCGTTTACCGTTATTTTTGATGAAAACCTCAGAGGGTAACGACAAATAATAATAAAAAGTGCTTCCATAAGGAGGCACTTTATTTACTTGAAAATTTATCAAAAACAGGCAATTTTGCAGGAAGTAGCTGTTTATACTACCTATCTATTTGAAAAACTCGGGTTTGTCGTATAGATATAGATGAGTGTAAAACCACTTCTTTTAACAGGTGTTTCAGGTATTTCCTGCAAATTTATATATTAAGGAGTTTTTATGGATAACAAAATTACTTACCACGAACAAAATGACATTGACAATACTTTAAAACTCCGTGAGGTTTTAAAAACGCTTCCGCCATTTTGCAGGGATTATTTCCGGGCTATTGATGCAACGACTACAACCAAGACCAGAATTTCCTATGCATATGACATTCGTATATTTTTCCAGTTTTTACTGGAGCAAAATCCAATGTTCAAAGACAAAACCATGTCGGATTTCACAGTTGATGTTCTGGATCAGGTCAAGGCTGTTGATCTTGAGGAATATGAAGAATTTCTCAAAGTTTATAAATCCGCGGACTCTTCCAAAACGGAAACAAATGGTGAACGTGGCGTCAAACGTAAAATTTCTGCTTTAAGAAGTTTTTATGCTTACTATTATAAACATGAAATGATCACCACCAACCCGTCTGTTCTGATCGATGTGCCCAAGATCCATGATAAGAATATTATTCGTCTGGATACAGATGAGGTTGCCATGCTACTGGATTATATTGAGCATTGCGGAGATACGCTGACCGGGCAGAAACGGATGTACCATGAAAAAACGAAGGACAGAGATCTTGCTATTGTTACTCTCCTTCTTGGTACCGGGATCCGAGTATCGGAATGTGTCGGACTGGATGTTGAGGATGTAGACTTCAAAAACAATGGAATCAAAGTTACCCGAAAAGGCGGAAATGAAATGGTTGTATACTTTGGTCCTGAAGTAGAAAAAGCGTTGAAGAAATATCTGGAAGTCAGGGAGAATATTACGCCTCTGGCAGGCCATGAGCACGCTCTCTTCTATTCTACCCAACGCCGCCGGATCGGTGTTCAGGCTATCGAGAATCTGGTTAAAAAATATGCCAGGGAGATCACAACTACAAAAAAGATCACCCCGCATAAGCTTCGCAGCACCTATGGTACTGCCCTGTACCAGGAAACCGGTGATATTTACCTTGTAGCGGATGTTTTGGGTCATAAGGATGTCAATACTACTAAGAAGCATTATGCGGCTCTGGATGATGCTAGACGGCGTCAGGCGGCCAAGGCGGTACGTCTTCGCGAGGACTGATGAATAATGGGACTGCGGAGCAACTGATTCGTTTGACATGCATTGCATATAAATATAGAGACAGTTAGTTCACATAATATAAATTATGTAAATCAACTGTCTCTATATATTTAATCAGATCAAGAAAATCTCAAATTCCCTGTAGGGTTCAAAAAACCTTAAGCAGTGATTATGGACATCTGTATTATATCCATGACCCAAAATCAAAATCCGTACTTAACTTATTTATCAAAATCTGTCTCGAATACACCTTCCGGAGTACGCATGGTAAGAACACCCAGATTAAATTCACTGTCCATAATTGAGATATGATATTCAAAGATCACATCATCATCAAATTTGGAAAGCAGCACATAGCTTCCATTCTCTTTCCCATCGATCTGATCGCAGATGTCGTCGTAAACTTCCTCTCCGGAAATCTTTCGCGGGTATCCGCTTGCCTTGATCTTCTCTTCGATCGCTTTATATAATTCTTCCATACCTTATCCATATCCTTTCTGATATTAATTTGCTGATAAACCAGATATGTTTTTATCATACCAGATTTATCGGCAAAAATCAGCAAATATTTGGTTGTTTCTGCTAAAGTTTCAGATAGGAGTACAATTATATAATATAAAACTGTGTAGCCGAAGAATTTATTTTTTCTCGTAAAGGAATTCTTCCGGCAAAGTTACTTTGAAATCTTTTGCAAGGGCGCGGAAGTTATTCGGTGTGATAGTCTGCAGCTTCTGTGGAGCCATGGATAAGATCTTAACCAGGATCTCTGCGGATTTTTCAACGGTATGAAGAAGTCCGAAGGTCAGGTCGAAATCCTCGCCTGAGCAGAACATACCATGATGCGCCCAGATAACCACATCATATTTTTTCATCAGTTCAGCGGTTTTGACAGCAATATCTCTTCCGCCTGGAACCATCCATCCGATAACTCCCACACCATCCGGAAATACTACCGGACACTCTGTTGCAGATTCCCAGAGTTCACGGGTAAATACTTTGTCATCAAGGGGAAGAACAAAGGTAAGTGCAATGGTATTGGTAGTATGTGCATGATAAATAACACGATGTCTTCCGTTGGTAAGTTTTTTCTTTACTTCATGGTTCATCAGATGAGTTGGAAGCTCACTGGTGGGACGACCGCCTTCCACAAGACCCCAGCGGACACGGTAGTTGGTTCCTGTTTCGTCAAGCTCGATGATCGCAAGACATACTTCCGGGTCAACGATGATATTACGGAAATATTTACCGCTTCCTGTTACCAGAAAAAATTCGCCTGCCAGTCCCGGAACCTCAACACCGATGGGGGTCCATTCTCCAGGTGCGTTCAGTCGTGGACGGATCATCTCTACTTCTTCTGCTTTCAGACGATAGCTTAAGTTTCCACCGTTTCTCTCGTGCCATCCCTGCTGATATCCATCGTCTGCCATTTTGATAAAGCCCTGTACGAATTTAGATTCAAGAATTTTCATAATATATTCCCTCCGTGTTTAAATGTGGTTTGTTGTTGTGTTTGCGATTGCTTTAATATGTTTTCTTGTTGTTTATGACTTCATTATATGCCCGATTGTGTGGATTTGTAAAGGGCTTTTTTGAAAAAATATCAATAAATCCACATATAAAATGCGAAAAATCTTGTAAACATTCAATAAACCACATGAAAATAAACACAAAACAACAAAAAACACAATTGGTCAATAGTAATGACATGTACATTGAATGTGGTTTGGTGTTGCTTTGTGATGTGGGATTTATAGTATGGTAGATAAACTTGGAACGCCGAAGAATTGTAAGAAAAGAAAAAACAGGAACATTTCCGTATTCTGTACCTTTGATACTCACACGAAAATATTCCTGCTGGTTTAAAAAAGATTTTTATTTAATTTTTTCGGAAGCATACTGAGATAAGAAGTCTGTACAGTGTCCGACATGTGATATCCCAATATGGCAAGCAGATCTTCCATTTTGGATAAAATTTCTTTCCGCTCACTTTCCTGCTCTGCGATCACCTCAAGCTCCAGAAAGTCTCCAAGTCCCTCTACCTGATCCAGACAGGCGGTAAATCTGCCACATTTCATATACTTTCGCATTTTCATGACAGACGCTACCGGAGAAAAATCCAGATGGATGAGAATATTTTTAAGCACTTCTGCATCGGATACTTCTGTTTCCAGTTCCATTCGGGACATGGAGATTTTATCCAGTTTGGGCCCCTTAAAATTAATCTGAGTCTTAGAAATACCGGATCTGCAGTCTGTGCTTGTTCGGATACGCAGTGCTTCATCACGTTTTTTTACATCGTGATAGACACTGTTAAAATAGGTATCTTCTTCCTGAATCTGTGCTGTCTCCTGAAATCCCTGATCTGTCAGAAATTTCAGGGTTTCCTTAAGATTCTTTAATGGAAGCTTGATCTCAATTTCAAACTGGGCCATGTGATTACTTCAGAATTTCTGCTTTTTTGTTCAGAAGTGCTTCGCAGGCTGCACATGCTGGGCAGTCACAATATTTTGCACCGGAAGCTTTGATCTCTTCAGCATGAGCCAGGATCTTTTTTGCGTCATCTGCGCCAAATACCTGTGCGCCCATGTCAGAACCTGCAAAAGAGATCAGTCCGTCGATGGGCATGATATCTGCTTCCAGCTCTTTTACGTAAGCAGTTGCCGCATCTGCTTCTTTCTCAGTTCCTGCCGCATCCAGATAATTCTGTGCCGCTTCTTTTACTTCTTTGCATGCAGATGGTGCCTGAAGAAGATCCTGTGTTAATTCTTTAATTGTTTTTGCCATGATAATTTCTCCCTTCTGATCACAGCACTCCCAGAAATTACTGCATCAAGTTCAGCTGTGCAGAACATGAATGGTTGGAAGTGCTATAATAACAGATAAAATCTGCCTGTTATGTATTGATAACAATATCATACCACAACCCTGGATTATTTGCAGAAAATATTGAGACGTTTTTTATAAAGGCATGCAGGAACATCCGATTCCCAGTCCGTCCGGGCCAATATGGCAGGAAAGTCCAAGGGAAAGATCATCACACATCACATCCATTCCCGGAAAGCTTTCCCGGATCTGTGAGATCCAGTCTGCGGTAACTTCCGCAGTGCTGCTGGAGGCAGCCATGAGATATACTTTTCCGGCATCATATTCTTTTTTGAAAGTTGTTTCCAATTCTCTGTGCATAGCATCGATCATGGCTTTTCTTGATTTTTTCATGCCTCTGCATTTCTGGAAAACATCCAGTTTACCGGTTCCAAATTTCATAACCGGTTTGATATTGAGAAGATTTGCGGCCAGTGCTGTGGTGGTATTGATACGGCCTCCCTTTTTCAGATATTCCAGTGTGCTTAATCCGACATAGATCACGGTTTTTTCACGGGATGCTTCCAGAATATCCTTGATCTGCGGTGCTGTATATCCATCTTCCACCAGGTCTATCGCATCCAGAATGGAACGGTGAAGGGGTGTGGAAACACGCCCGTTGTCTACCACAAACACTTTGTTTTCGTATTTGGGTTCCTGAGACAAGGCGGCAGCAGTCATGCAGGAACCGCTTAAACTACTGCTCAACGGAATGTAGAGGATCTGATCATAAGATAAAAGCATTTCGTCCCACATTTCCATAACTTCCTGTGGGGAAGGCTGTGAAGTTGAAACATCTGCTCCTTCACGCAGCTTCTCATAAAATCCTGTTCTGGAAAAATCCAGGTCTTCATGAAACAGTTCTCCATTCAGATAAAAAGGCATGGGAAGGACATGAATATCCAGTTCCTCTGCTTCTTGTTTTAAAATGCCACTGTGGCTGTCAGCCATGATTCCAATTTTTTTCATTTTCCATTTATCTCCTGCGTAATTTATGAATGTGTTTCGCAACGCGGTTCTTTTTTGTAAAGAGCTACACTTTCCCGGAAGCGTTTTTTGTTCAGCTCCCGCATCTGGGAAACCTCGTTTTTCTTTACGAAACCATGACTTTCCATAAAGGTTCTTTGATCTAGCTGGTCCATATATATGGAATAATCCGTATCCTTCTCTGTTGAAATCTGTTTGAGAAGCCCGGTACCGATTCCGTTTCTGCGGTAATCTTTGCTTACATAAAGAAAGAGGATATTTCCGGGAGTCGGTTTCTCCGGGGAAACAGTCAATTGTTTTTTCATATCCTGAAGTTTGTTAAAATGCTCCAGATTCTTCCGGCCTTCCTTAGTAAACTTCAGGCGCAGGAAATGATAGCCTTTTTTCAAACGGAAAACCGGGGCAAAATGGCCATGAGATTCTTTACCGGTAATGAGCACCCCAACTACCTGATCACGGTAGGTTGCCACGGTAACGCTATCTCTGTATATCATATAGGTGTAAAAGAAAAGTCTGGTCAGACGTTTTTCGGTATGTGTTTCCTCAAACTCCCAGCGGTCTTTATAATTTCTTCGGATAAATTCCCGGATCATTGAAAAATCTTCCTTTTCTGCTTTCCGGTAGGCAGGTGCTTTTTTTAATAACATAGTCCATATCTCCTGTATTTTTTCATAAATAACTATCCTATACTTTAAAAGATGATCTGCAACTTAACATCAACTGTTTCTCAACAATTGTTGAAGTTTATGAAAAAGTTTATATAAAATAAAAAAACAACGGAAGAACCTCATGAAAAATAAGGTGTCCGCTGTTTTTGGGTTTTATGGATATGTGTAAAATATTTGTTTTACAGTATAACAGTAAAACGACAGCCACTTCCGGGAATATTTTCTACGGAAACGGTTCCCTTACACAGGTTCAGGATCTGTTTTACAAGGGCAAGTCCAAGACCGTTTCCCTCCTGTTTATGGGAACTGTCGCCCTGGTAAAATTTGTCAAAGATATGTTTCATGGAGTATTCACTGATCTGGGGGCCTTCGTTTTCTATGGAAAAACGGATCTTTTCTCCTTCCGGCATCATCCGGATATAGATCGTACCACCACAGGGACTGAATTTGATAGCATTGGAAAGCAGATTGTCCCATACATGACAGATGAGATTTTCGTTTCCAAGATACTCCACATCCATCATGTCCACATCAAATTCAATTTCTTTTTCTGACCATTTCGGTTCCATCATAACAATGGATTGTCGGATCTGCTCATCCAGACGGTACCAGTTCTGACGGGTCTGGATCGACTGGTGTTCGATTTTGGACAGCAGTAGGATATTTCCTGCCAGGTGGGAAAGCCTTCTGGTGTTAAAAAGGATTTTGCTGATGTACTGCTCCTGCTCTTCTGATATAGGCATGTCATCATCCTGCAGCAGAGTTGTATAACCCTCAATAGCACTGATGGGAGTTTTGAATTCGTGGGAAACATTGGAAACAAAGTCTGTCTGTAGAATCTCCGTTGCTTCCAGTTCCTGGACCATCAGGTTGAAATTAGAATAAATATCCCGGATTTCCTTCATTTGCTTTTCCGTTTCCAGTCGGACGGAAAAATCGCCTTCAGCAACCTGTTGCATGGCTTTTTTCAGCTTTAGTACAGGACCGAAATACCGGATACTGAGGAAGTTGTTAAGGACACCCCCTGCGGTCACGCTGGCCAGGATGATCCATACGATGTTCGGAACAGCTGAAATATGCAGTACATCCATAACAAGCCAGGATATCAGAGATACACAGACAAGCTCCAACATGATCATAAAGATAAAACGTAAACGAATGCTTAAATTTATGAAGAGTTTCTTTTTCATGTCTTTACCACCTTATATCCAACTCCACGGATCGTCACGATCTTAAAATCCGGATTATCGCGGAAGCGTTCCCGAAGCCTTCCGATGTGGACATCTACTGTGTGGGCATCGCTTGCGGAATCATATCCCCAGATATCATCCATAAGCTGTTGCCGGGTAAAGATTTTTCCCGGAAAGGAAACCATCTTATATAAGAGCATGAATTCTTTCTGAGGAAGTACCATACTTTCCGAGGAGGTGGATACTGTCAGGGAATCGCATTCCAGAATGGTATCTCCGATTCGCTGTTTCCGCTCATTGATCATCTGTGCTCTGCGGAGAAGTGCACCTACCCGCAAAACCAGTTCATTGATATTGACCGGTTTCACCATATAATCATCGCTACCGGACAGAAATCCCATACGCATATCATCAAAAGCATCTTTGGCAGTGACCATAAGTACAGGAATGGAATCTCCGGCATCTCTGAGTGAGCGGACCAGTTCATAGCCATCCATGTTGGGCATCATTATGTCCGAAATGATCAGATCGTAATAATCTTTTTCCAGGGCATCCAGCGCTTCCTGCCCGTCAGAGACCCCTTTTACTGTATAACCGTTTTTTAAGAGGACATGCCGGAAAAGCTGGCGGAGTTCCAGGTCATCTTCCGCAATGAGAATTTTAAACATTTTTACATCCCTATTCCTTGATCTTTTCAATGTCCATGTTTTCAGGCAGGATACAGCTTAAAACAATGGATATGATAAATACAACAGCAACTACATTTTGCGCAAAAACGGACTATATGATCGACGGGAAAATATCCCAGATCCCGCTCTCACTTGCTGTGGTGAATCCGATTCCGACAGCAAGTGAAAGAGATAGGCGGCAGCAGTCCGATGTGAAACAAACTACTATTATAAGAAAAATTACGGAATAATCATAACATAGATTCGTTGTGGAAACCAGACGGATTTTGATGAATAAATGTAATAATAGATGAATTAGGTCATATTATGAATATTTATACACGAAAAAAAGAAATACCCTCTTGCATTTTCGAAACTTTTACTGTAGAATTATTAAACAGGTAAACACAAATGTATGCCATACCCGAACACTGATTACAAAGATGTAACCAATCTTAACTGTATCAGTGTTTTTTAATATACAATGGGGAAACGAGGAAAAAATTATGGAAAAAAAGCATGAAATGATGAGTCTGGAGGACTCCGAACAGCTGAAAGGTAGAATGAAATTCTTTGAAAAGGAACTGGTAGAGAATCATCACATCGATCCCAACCTTTATGTGGAATACGATGTAAAAAGAGGACTTCGTGATTCCGCAGGTAAAGGTGTTCTCACAGGTCTTACTGAGATTTCCGATGTTACCGGCTATAAGCTGGTCAATGGCAGACGTATTCCTGCAGACGGTGCATTGTATTACCGGGGAATCGATGTGCAGGATATCGTAAACGGACTGAAGGACAGACGTTTTGGTTTTGAGGAGACGATCTATCTTCTGATTTTCGGTAAGCTTCCCAGCAAGGAAGAGCTTTCCAGATTTCTTGAGCTTCTTTCTGACATGGAGGATCTGGGAGGACGTTTTGTCCGTGACGTTGTCATGAAGGGAACCAATGCCAATATTATGAATGCTATGGAGCGTTGCGTACTTGCTCTCTATACATATGATGATAACCCGGAAGATATTTCTGTGGAGAATGTACTCCGCCAGTCTCTGGAACTGATCGCTAAGCTTCCTGAAATCGCGGTTTACTCCTATCACGCATACCGTCATTTCCGTAAAGACGAGACACTTTTTATCCGCAATCCGCAGAAGGGGCTTTCACTTGCCGAGAATATCCTTCTGATGCTTCGTCCGGACGGCAATTATACAGAGCTTGAGGCCAAGGTCCTTGATATCGCACTTGTACTTCATGCAGAGCACGGCGGTGGTAATAACTCTACTTTTACCACACATGTAGTAACATCTTCCGGAACAGACAGCTACTCTTCTACCTCTGCATCCATCGGTTCACTGAAGGGACCGCGTCATGGTGGTGCCAACCTGAAGGTCCAGAACATGTTTACAGATCTGAAGGCCAATGTAAAGGACTGGGAAAGTGATGAGGAGATCACAGCATATCTACAGAAAATACTGAATAAAGAAGCATTTGATCATGCAGGTCTGATCTATGGTATGGGACATGCAGTTTATACACTCTCCGATCCGCGAGAAGTGATCCTGAAACGTTTTGCACAGGCTCTTGCAGAGGAAAAAGGAATGATGGATGAATTTAAGCTCTATGATAAGGTTGAGGGTATTGCCGGAAAACTGGTCATGGAACACAGAAAGCTGTTCAAAAATGTTTGCGCAAATGTTGACTTCTACAGTGGCTTCGTTTACTCAATGCTTGGTATTCCGGAAGAACTTTTTACTCCGATCTTTGCCATCGCACGTATGCCTGGCTGGAGTGCACATCGTCTGGAAGAGCTGATCAGTGCCAATAAGATCATCCGTCCTGCTTATAAGTATGTGGGGCATCATGCAGATTTTGTACCTTTTGATGAGAGATAATAAACAGAATGATAAAAGCAGTGGGGATTTCTGACCTATTTAAGTTGGAAATCTCTGCTGTTTTTTTGTTCTCCTAAATTACAGAAAAACAGGATCATAACTATACATAATATATATTATGTAAAATAAATATCTGTTTTCACAAAAAAACAAGGCTCACCGCATAAGATATGATCGGATTGCCTTGTTTTTTATGGAATCTTACTTTATTATTCTTTTCCTATCGGAAGCTCTTCAGCCAGTTTACAAGAGAATCATGCCAGATGTTGTCGTATACGGTCTTTTTCATCTGGTCATCTACGGGTCCGTTTCCTGCCATTTTTGCAAGGATAGCAGCCTGAAGTTCGCCTACTGTCATTTCTTCTGGTGTTTTGTGCGGATTTGGCGCAGTGACCGTTTCCGTTTCCTGTGGATTGGAGGATTCTGCTTCAGGAGTTGACGGAACATCCGCTGCGTTTGCTGTATTGTCAGAAGCTTTATCTGTATTTTCAGCGTTTGAAGCTTCTTTTTCCGGGGCAGCTTCTGTTACAGTGTTGTTTTCAGCCGCCTGCTCCTCTTCTGCCTCAGATGCAGCGTTTTCGTTCTCTTTTGCTGCGGCAGTTTCCGGAACATTAGTCTGAACCGGCTTATATTCCGGCATATCTCCTGCAGGAAGCCAGATCTCACCGCTGTTTGCTGCAACACGGACACGGATCCGTCCGCCCTGTGCGGAAACCTTCTGACCTGTGAGGGCACCTACATATTCCGGAGCACTTCCTGTTGGAAGGTTCATCTCTGAATCACTGTCATCATTATTCACAGTAACGATCACTCGTATGCCTTCCAGATCTCTTGCAAAGGCAAACTGACGATTTGTAAGAGCCAGTTCTGCGTAGGAACCGTAGCTTAATGCAGGAGTTCCCTGGCGGACCTTTCCGAGGGCTGCGATCAGTGCAGTACATGGGTTCTTTGTTGCAGCATCCGCATAATCGTTAAGATCAAGTGCCGGACGTAAGCTGGCATCGGAAAATTTTTCTTTTTTTCCGTCAATACCAAATTCTGAGCCGTAATAAATGCTTGGAACGCCAGGTAAAGTATAAAGAAGTACATGTACAGGAGCAAAATGTGCTTTGTTCTGCAATTTGGTATGAATTCGCTCTACGTCATGGTTGTCCACGAAATTGTAGAGGTCCAGATCTCCCATATTCTGAAGATATTTTACTGTATGAGCAATTTCAAAATAGTTGTGGTCATTATGCCCGCTGTAAAGTGCCTTGTGAAGGGCATAGTTAGTTACACTGTGAAGAGTCTGTCCGTTTACCCAGCGGCTGTAATCTCCGTGAATGACCTCTCCCATAAGCCAGAAGTCTTTCTTAACCTCATCTGCGGTATGACGTAGAATACGCATGAAATCAAAATCCAGAACATCAGCGGCATCCAGGCGGATTCCATCAATATCAAATTCGGAAACCCAGAAACGGATCACATCACAGATATAGTTCTGTACTTCCGGATTGCGCTGGTTCAGCTTTACAAGAAGATTGTATCCACCCCAGTTTTCATAGGAAAAACCGTCATTATATTCGGTATTTCCGCCGAAATTTACATTACAGTACCAGTTAACGTAAGGGGAATGCTCACGGTTTTTCTGGATATCCTTAAAAGCGAAGAAATCACGGCCTGTATGGTTGAATACACCATCAAAGATCACGCGGATGCCTTTTTCATGGCAGGCTTTTATAAAATTGGTGAGATCTTTATTGGTTCCAAGACGGGAATCCAGTTTTTTGTAATCGGTTGTCTCATAGCCATGTCCGACACTTTCAAAAAGCGGCCCTATATATAAGGCAGTACATCCGATCTCTTTGATGTGGTCGATCCACGGCAGCAGTGTGTTCAGTCGATGTACAGGAGTTCCGTAATCATTTTCTTTTGGAGCGCCTGTAAGTCCAAGTGGATAAATATGGTAGAAGATTGCTTCGTTGTACCAGCTCATAATATTACACCTCTGTTCTAAAAATTTGCAATTTCCTGATAATTAGAGAAATTACACAAATACCTTCTCTATAATACCAGATTCCTATAATATAATCCAGAATAAATCAGCCAGTTTTTCAGCGAAAAATCCGGTATATTGCTAATTGCCGGATCTTACCTGATGGACATATGTTTATTCGTCAAATTCTGCAGTAACTATAAAGCCGCGTGGCGTATGCTCAATGCTTTTGATGATCCCCTCTTTGGATCTGATGCGGTCTGCGTTTCTGTAGCAGCCGGACATGGCTACTGCAGGCTCAATGATATAGCTGTAGTTCGTGGCAGAGAGAAATTCGGAGATCTTTACTTTATCTCCCACCTGTATCAGCCCCTGTCTTTCCATTTTAAATTTTTCTTCTCGCATAAACATGCCTTCTTTCTGTATAAATACGCAATGTGAATATATCTATAAATACAATTAATTACATGTTTAAGATCTTTAAGAACCGGATGGGATCCGTACCAGAAGCTTCTGTCCGTCTTTTTCTACTGCTGTAAGAACGGGAATATGTTTTTTTCGCAGAGCATGAACGATGGGATACAGGGAAAACATGGCATTATCTGCAAAAACTGCTTCCGGTTTGCAGCGGAGGATTTCTTTAATCCTGTCTTTTATAAAGCTTTTCCATTCTGTCTTTTCCATGGAGAGTTCTCCGTAGATTCCGTTCAGAGTCAGCTCCGGTAATTGGGGAACCGGCAGATGTACGATCCTGGCAGAAGAAAGCTCCGGAAGCTTTTGAAGCAGCATGTCTGTTTCTTTATTTCCGCCAAGGCTTACGATCACAGCTTCTTCATGGAAGGCGGCAAGACTGCTCCTGCAGGCAAGAACAGAATCCTCAAGGGTTCCGCAGGTCATGAGAAATCCTCCTTTATGACAAAAGGCTGCACTTTTAAGACCGGTTACCAAAGATAACTCCTCGCCTTCCAGGCCAAGCCAGGAAGAAGGAAAACTGCATTTGTAATTCATGGAATATTCTTTTTTCTGTGGCTGGATACAGTAACCGCCTCGGTTGGACGGAAAAATCACAAAAGCAATGTTGGTTTCCGAAAGGCGTTTTTGGCAGGGAATAAATTCCGGAAGTATAAGGATATTGGTATTTTCTGCCGGGGTATCGCCCGAAGCGAGGGAAGCAGCATGTTCTGTAAGAACTTCTTCCACCCGTCTGTCTGCACGTTCATTTCCAAGGTAACGCTCGAACTTATTTTCCAGGATCATGCCTGCTACACTGACTGCCTGGAAAAAGGCTTCGTCATTACTGCTTTTGGAATCCCATCCCGGATTAAAATTGCCGATCAGTGTGGCAAGTTCATTTTTTTCGCCGGTATTATCATTGATATCCAGAGGCTGGACAAAGGATTCATCGAATTTTAGTGCCAGCTCCTCACCTAGGATTTCCGGTCCAAGCTTCTCCCAGAGAAGGCCGAAGGCCGCATATGGGACGCCATTATCGCGGATACGGCTGTCTTTCTGATGATGATCATACTGTCCTCTGCCAATATCAAAAACAAGACCTTCATAGTTTTCAGGAACCTGGTTTCCACGTGTGATGGTGATCTCGGGATTCAGATATAAAAGCAGAGCGGCAGAAAAAACATCGTCTGCGTGAAATTTCCCGCTGTGGGTGAATGCGGATGCATTTTTTTGTTTGATTTTTTCCAGTAAATGATTCATATGAAACGCTCCTGTGTGTTTATTCTGCTCTTCAGTATACCACAGAAATGAAGAATAAACAAAGTTTCCTACAGTTAAAAAGGAATCCGTCCTGAAGACAGATCCCTTTAAAAATTTACGTTCTTTTATGCTTTATGTACAAAATAGGACGTTCATATTCAATTTTATTATAATGCGCAGATAATTTTATCCTGATATGCTTCCGGAACTTCTTCTTTATCCAGAGACATACTGATAATAAAGGAAACTTTGAAGGTTTCACCGATGGCACTTAACTGATCCAGTGTTTCGGTTGCATCCTTTCCTTCAAGCTTGGCTGTTGTAAGGAAGCTGTCCAGATATACCTGTTCCAGATCATGATCCTGAGAGAGGATACCACAGATAAATCCTACAAATTCGTCCGCATTTTTAACCGGAAATCCGGAAACATCGATAAGGCGGACCTTGTTGTTCAGCTCATACATGTGCTTGGTGCTCTTGTCTAAGTAAACAATACTGCCGTTGGCATCCTTAACAGCTCCGTTTACTTTGTCTAACAGTACTTTTGTTTTTCCTTTGCCTTTCTTTCCTACGATCAGTTCAACCATCCTGTTTTCCTCCTTAGACACATATAATAATTTTGAATAAAATTGCTATTGATATGCTTCAAATTATAGTGCATTGTGAATAAAATTGCAAGAGCTTTTTGAAAAAAACTGGTAATTTTAATCAAGCTTTACTGATCTCTTTCATTTTCCATTTGTGCTTTTGCTTTCCTTCCGATCCGGGCAGTGCTGTTCATGATACTGGCCCGGGTAACCTTGTCGTTTCCGTACTTCAGACGGATGGAATCCAGTGCTGCATCCAGTTTCTGCTGGCGTTCCTTCTTGTGAGTATCCTCAAAAAAGGACAGCTGTTCAAAGGAATCATCCGTAAGACCGGTCAGTGATACTCCCAGGAGCCGGAGTGGCTGTCTCATCCAGGACTCCTGAAAGAGGTTTTGGGCATTTCTGTAAATCTCTTCTGTGATATCGGTGGCATTTGGCAGTTTAGTCTGATGAGATTTGTTTCGAAAATCCAGGGTACGGAAGGTTACAGAAATGCAGGTGCATTTTTTCTTTTTGCGGCGCATGCGGGCGGCCAGAATATCGCATTGTTCCAGCAGGATCGGAAGTGCCTGCTCCAGTGAGACCAGATCATCGTTAAATGTAGTTTCCAGACTGAATCCTTTTGCTTCATCAGGTTTTGCTTTCACAGGGGAGTCATCAAGGCCACGGGCATACTGATATAACTGCTGTCCTGCTTTTTCACCGAGAAGTGCCTGTATCTTTGCTTTTTTTTCATGAGCCAGATCTCCGATGGTTCTGATCCCTGCATCCTGCAGTTTTTTTTCAGAGGATCTGCCAAGAAAAAGAAGCTCTCTCACTGGAAGAGGCCACATTTTTACAGGGATTTCTTCCGGAAATAAAGTATGCACCTTATCTGGCTTTTCGAAATCAGAGGCCATTTTTGCAAGAAGTTTATTGGTGGAGATGCCGATATTTACGGTAAAGCCGAGTTCTGTACGGATCTTATCCTTCAGCTCATGGGCAGTTGCCACCGGATCCGGGTAAATATAGGAGGTTCCGGTCATATCCAGAAAAACCTCATCAATGGAAAAGGATTCCATTACCGGTGCATAGGACCCACAGATTTTTTTGAAGGCTCTGGAACATTTATCGTATAATTCAAAGTCAGATGGAACGGCCACAAGATTCGGACATTTGCGAAAAGCCATAGCCATAGGTTCTCCTGTCTGGATTCCGTATTTTTTTGCAGGAATGGACTTGGCGACAACGATGCCGGTACGTTTACTGGGGTCTCCGCCAATACAAGAAGGGATGTCTCTCAGATCCGGAAGTCCCATCTTTACTCTTTTTGCTGCTTCCCAGGAAAGAAAAGCACTGTTTACATCAACATGAAAAATCAATCGTTCCATATAGGGTTCTTCTTTCAATTGTATAAAGTGTGTCTGTTATATCTATTTACAGATTTTTGCAGACAGCTGATCAAAAAGGTTTCGATATTCCTCTTCTACCTGTGAAAAAGGGTATTGCCGGTATTGGATCGGAACATGGACAACCGGTTTTGGAGTGTCCGGTGTTTCATTCAGAAGATATTTCAGGTCATACCAGAGCAGGTCATTGTCGATCTCCTTCAGCTTCTGCTCTTCTATGGCAGAAAGTCCGGATCCCAGATATTTCTGATAGATAATGTTTAAAAGAGCTTCCTCCTGTTTCCGATACTCAGGAAGACTTTTCTTAAATGGTCTTGGAACATCGGACATATAACATTCGCTGGCATCGTGAAGAAGGGACGCCAGTATAAGACGGCCGGAATAGCCACGTGCTTCGGCTTCTTTGGCACAGAGGATGCAGTGCTGCCCTACAGAGAAAAAAGTCCTTACATGACCATTTCCGCGGCATAGAAGAGAAAGTGCGTGTGCAATGTCCTCAATGCAGATCAGCTCTTCGTCCGGATGTGTCGGATCAAAATGTTTTCCAGTGTATGTGGTAATGCAGTCGCCCATAAAATGTTACGCCTTTCTTTAAGCTTATGAATAAATATGATTATTTATTATAAACACCCAGAGAAAGTGTGTCTATATGATCGCGAAATAAATTTCGGGAACTGTTACAGAAAAACAAAAGAAATACATGGCTGTTTTACAAATATGAGTGATTCTGTGCTATAATACAAAAAAACGACAGGGAGATCATCAGCGATGAAACATATGGAAGAAATGAAGATTGCCGGATTAGCCATGGCATTATGTATCGTGATGCTGGGAATCTATATCGTCGTCCCAAAGGATGGAACGGTTTCTCATCTTACTGCTATTCCGGATAATAATGCGGCGGAGCCTGTTACAGATTCTACATCAGAGGGAACTGCTGATGCGGATTTTCCAATCTATACAGAGGACAGCTACAGCAGTGAGCCCGAGAGTTCTGACGATACTGGGGACGGAGATTCCTATACGGAAGAGCCGACTTATGATCCAGGTGATAATTCTTACGACGGCAATACGGATAGTGAAGCCAATGGAGCAGATACCTCGGATACTTCAGATACATCTTCAGATGGAACCGGTGAAGACGCAGGCAATTATGAAGATCCGGACAGTGGCTCAGGTGAAGTGGTCGATGACAATGATTACAGTGGTACTTCGGATACGGATCTTGATAGCAGTGAGACCGAAGATACCGGCAGTGATGGCACCGATGATATAGTAGAAATTAACTGAATGTAAAAAAAAGAATAAAAAAGCAGATCTGCGAAATAAAATTTCAAACAGATCTGCTTTTTTGTTTTTTGTATGGAATCCTGTCAGTTGATGTTCTGGAGCAAGGATGTCATTTCCTGATAAAGAACATCCTTTGAGGACGCACCCATGACGATGGAAATAAATGGCTTCCCATAAGCATTCTGGCTTAAAAGTGCCAGACAGTTACCGGCTTTATCGGTTGTTCCTGTTTTTCCTCCAAGGATAGTGACATCCTTAGGAGTTGCTGCCTCTCCGGTAAGATAATGATCTGTAGCGGGTAAGGTAGCACTTGCATCGGAGCCATCGGAATGCTTATAGCTAACTGTATAAGATGCCATTTGTGTGATGTCTGTAAACTCCGGATAATTCAAGGCTTCTTTCAGCATCAGATAAATGTCATAAGGCGTTGTATAATGATTTTCGTCCTGAAGACCATGGGGATTGGTAAAGTGAGTTCCTGTACAGCCAAGTTCTGCAGCAAAGCTGTTCATCATCTCTACAAATTTATCGGTTGATCCACCTATATGTTCCGCAATGGCAGATGCTGCATCATTGGCAGAATAAACAAGAAGACAATGAAGAAGCTGATCCATGGTAACCTGATCTCCCGCCTGGAAACCAGCTACCTGAGAACCGGATTCCAGGGTAACATTCTCCTGTGAGATCGTTACTGTATCGTCCATGTTTCCATATTTCAGTGCAAGCATAGCTGTCATGATCTTTGTGATGCTGGCAGGATAAACCTTGTTGTAGGCACCTTTTGCATAGAGTACCTTTTTATCACTGAGATTCAGAAGCACACCGGACTGGCTGTCATCCAGACTGACAGAATCCAGAGCAACATCTTTTGTAACAACACAGAGATCATGGGCGAAACCTGCCGCGCGCTGCTCTTCTTTGGAAGTCAGAGTATTATCAAACTCGGAGAATGCATTGAAAGAATTTGCAGGAGTGGAAAAATCTCCGCCCTTCAGCATGTAAACACCCAAACCGCCAGCTGTGCATAGTACGATCAGCAGAAGAAGGAGAAAAATGGTGTTGCGGATCCTTTTGCGACGCATCCGTTTCATCCGGGTATTTTGAGCTTTACGTCTGGCAGAAACAGTTCCGTCAGACGGCGTGGAAGTTCTTTTTGTCCCCTTGGAAGCTGTATGTGCAGCCCGGGAAGCCTGACCTCTGGAAGGATTGCCAGAACGTACATGATTTTTTACAGGTTCTTTACGTGTCATAAGTATTCCTCTTTCCGAAAGTAGGTATCCGATTTCTGACCTTTTTTCTGTAATTCTTTATTATATGCACTGCTCTGCAGTCCTACATTGAGAACAAGTCCCATACCCATAAACAGACTGATCAGAGAAGTAAGACCATAGCTTACAAAAGGAAGCGGAGTACCTGTGTTTGGTGCAAGGCCGGTAGCAACACAGATGTTGATGAAGCTCTGTATGGAAACAATGCTTCCAACACCGCAGCATATGATCTTACCGGCAAGATCCTTGGCCCGCAGGCTCATACGGATACATTCAAAGGTGATCAGAAACAGCAGCAGTACGATCAGAGTACAGCCGATAAATCCGTACTGCTCTCCAGCCACCGCAAAAATAAAGTCGGTCTGATTCTCAGAAACAAAGTTTCCATCATTTACGGATGTAACACTGGTGTCATTACTGAAAGCACGTCCCACAAGTTCTCCGGAGGCGATGGCTGTTTTTGAGTTGTTCTGCTGTTCAATATCATCTGCGTATTCTTCGTTCTCCGGATACAGGAATGACATGATACGGTTTCTCTGGTAATCCTGTATCAG
Organism: Blautia sp. LMAG:36; assembly: GCF_008680535.1. Classification (NCBI taxonomy): domain Bacteria; kingdom Bacillati; phylum Bacillota; class Clostridia; order Lachnospirales; family Lachnospiraceae; genus Blautia; species Blautia sp. LMAG:36. The sequence continues at coordinate 211,151 of NZ_NALB01000005.1, forward strand.
TTTCTGATCCGGCTGCACGATAATGGACAGAAAGATGATGGCCAGAGGAATCGCGATCAAGGCTACACCTCCGATGATCTTATAACTAAGTCCTGCGATGTAGATCAGAATACAGAACAGGACTGTTACGGTGATGGTGTTTTTCATATCCGGCTGTACATAGATCAGCATCAGTGGGATGACCAGAAGGACAGCTGATTGTATCAGAGTCTTTAAGGTATTCAGATCTTCATCATGATCCATAAAAAATTTGGCAAAAAACAGGATAATGATGATCTTTGAAAGCTCGGTAGGCTGGAAACGGATAAAACCTAAATCCACCCATCTGGCAGCACCATTGGCGCTGGATCCGAAGAACCGGACAGCCAGAAGCATAACGATATTAAATCCATACATGATCCATTGAAAATTCAGTAGCCAAGAATAATCCATCAGTGAAAGGATCAGCATAAAGACCACACCGATGATCACCCCCAGAAGCTGACGTGTGCGAAGGTAGTCGGCAGCTGTTCCTACAAGCTGAATTCCAATAAAGCTGATCGCCAGGAGAAAGATCACCAGTCGAAAATTGTAAAACCGCAGCTTATACTGTTTAATCATAAATTATGCATCTCTTTTCTTAAGTACGGGTATGACTGCATGCAGAACAGGTGGTTCCTGTGTGATCTGTATGGTCACCCCTGGTTCATCAATTACAACGTATTTTTTTACGGCATGTATCAGATCGTTCCGTAAAAGCTTCATCATCTGTGGAGAACAGTCTATGCGTTCCGATACAAGAAGAAGCTTCATCCTGTCGCGTGCATAGCCTGCAGAGTGGTTTTTCCCGGAGAAAAATCCCATAATCATTCCTCCTGTGATGAAAAATGTCAGACAGCAAAGCGTCTGTTATTTTCGAAAAATGCTGCCAAGACGGTGGAATACACCATTTTTTCGACGCACAGTAACATAAGGGACCTCTTCGCCCATAAGCCTCCGGCAGATATTGCGATACTCTTCTTCTGCCTGGGAATTTTTTCCGGATAAAGGTTCTCCCTGATTTGTGGAGATCACGATCTGTTCATCATCCAGGATCGCACCGATCAGATCTACAGCCAGGATTTCCAACACATCTTCTACGGACATCATATCACCTCTGGCGATCATTTCCGGTCGAAGCCGGTTGATGATCAGCCGGATATCACGGAGCCCTCCGGACTCCAGCAACCCGATGATACGGTCTGCATCCCGGATCGCGGAAACTTCCGGTGTGGTCACGACCAGTGCACGGTCCGCTCCGGCTACTGCATTTTTGAATCCCTGTTCAATTCCTGCCGGACAATCCAGAAGGACATAATCGAATTCTTCCCGGAGATCATCGGTAAGCTTGATCATCTGTTCCGGAGATACGGCAGTTTTGTCCTTGGTCTGGGCAGACGGAAGAAGATACAGTTCTGAATGCCGACGATCCCGGATCAGTGCCTGTTTCAGGCGGCAGCTCCCATTGATCACATCAACCAGATTATAAACAATACGGTTCTCCAGTCCCATGACAACATCCAGATTTCGGAGTCCGATATCGGTATCTACAACTGCAACCTTTTTTCCCATGGCAGCCAGTCCGGTCCCGATATTTGCCACGGTGGTGGTTTTTCCAACACCGCCTTTTCCAGATGTAATGACAATGACTTCACTCATGTTTTCTGATTCCTCCTATAAAATGTTCCACACTTCTGGTATCCTCATAAAGTTTGTTTAGTCATTCGATACATTACTGGTATCGCTTGCTGCATAGCCAGTGAGAATGGTGCTTTCATCTGCAAGTCCGAAAATGTATTTAAAGATATCATTAGCTGCAAGGCAGGCATTACCGGATGCATATCCGTTTGCGATTCGTACAGATATTGCGTACTTGGGATCAGAAACAGGCGCATATCCGATAAAAAGTGCATTGTTCGGATGATAATAGTCAATCTCGGCAGTACCGGTTTTTCCTGCTACTTCAACTCCAAGTCCGTTAAACTGATCATGAGTCTGCACTACACGATACATACCGTCATGGATGGCATCCCAGATATTGCTGGAAAGATCCAACTGTCCAGCTGTTTTGGAAGGATATTCCTTTATAAGTTTTCCTTTGGAATCCGTCACACGGTCCAGAAGGGAAAGCTTGTAGATCGTACCGGAAGTGGCGATCGTTGACGCATAGCGTGCAAGCTGGCTGGTCGTAAACGTATTGGTACCCTGTCCAATATAGGAAGGAACCGCGTTTTTGTCAGAAACCTGCGGAGAAGCCTCGGAAATTTCAATGCCGGTTTTCTGATCCAATCCCATGAGGGAAGCATATTTCTGAAGCATTCCAAGACTTCTGGCTTCAGAAAAATTACCTTCGGAATCTTTACCAAGTTCGAAACCGATCGTAGTGAAAAATACGTTACAGGATTGCTCAATGGCCTCACGGATATCAAGAGAACCGTGGCCCTGTTTATTCCAGCAGTTGATCGGAGGTGTTACAAGGTCAAAGCTTCCTGTACATTCAATATATGTGCCATCATCTATTACGCCCTCGGACATGCCGGCAACAGTAGATAAGATCTTTAAGGTAGATCCTGGAGCCGTCTTCTGCTGTGTTGCCTTGTTGAAGAACGGGCTGGAAAGATCTGTGGAAAGCTTTGCATAATAATCGGTGTCCATATTGTTGGTCAGACGATTATTATCATATCCCGGATAGGAAACACATGCGAGAACATTTCCGGTTGTAGTATCTGTGATCACCGCAGATGCAGAGCACGGAGCCAACGCAAGCTGGGCCGGTGTGATTTCAAGATTTGCGATCTTGCGATACATGAAGGTGTAGGCATCAAGACCACCGGAGGCCATTGTCTGATACAGTTCGTCTTCTTTTGAAAGAACGCCCTGTTCATAGAGAACAAGACACAGATCTTCTCCACTGATGGTGTCTTCCTGAAGCATATATTTATACAGAAGCTTTGAAAAGCCTGTATCTGTCTTCAGGTAATCAATGATATAGGCGGTAAGAGCCTGATAGATCTCTTCAGAATCCAGATATTCTCCGGAGGTTGAGATCTGGGAAATATCGATCCAGTTCTGACTGGCAGCATAGTTCAGATAATCCTTCAGACTGATACTCTGGTCATTTTTCCAGGCTTTGTATGTTTCATCTGAGGTATCAATGGAATCACTTTTCAGTACCTTCAGGGTATTGGTAAGAAGATCATCACAGATATAGGTAAGATATTCCTGCATCTGCGTATCTTCATCCTTATAGGCTGGAGGATTGTCACCTGTCAGCCTGTTACTTATTGTATCAAAAACCTGTTGCTGTTTTTGCTGAAATTTGGCGTATAAATTTTTTTCTGTATCGGAAGCATCTGCATCGCTGAATTTATTGATATCGATCACGCTGTTTGCGATCAGTGCATTGTATACATCATAGATTGGGATGGTGATCTTACTTGCATCTTTCTCTGCTTCATAATCAAAGCTTTTATTTGGTGTCAGTTTAGAGAGGACAATACCGGCAACACGCTGTTCTAGGATCTGGTAAATACTCTTCTGCCAGTCGGAATCAATAGTCAGATAAACATCGTTTCCGGCCACAGGATCAACAGTTTTGGAATTGTCGATATCAAGGACTTTACCAAGATTATCAACTGTGACCGTTTCTTCTCCATCTTTTCCCTGAAGTTCAAGCTCCATATACTGTTCGATCCCGGCTTTTCCAACAACCGCATCATTGGAATAATCAGGATTATCCTTACGAAGGGTTTCCAGTTCTTCAGAAGAGGCCTGGCCTGTGTAACCGAGGATCGGCGCCATGCTCTCATCGTCCACATATTTTCTGGTGGAATCTTCTACAATGTCAATACCCTGGAGAGCGGCCTGATTTTCTTTTATGGCTGCCACAGATTTTTCACTGACATTTGTTGCAATGGTCACCGGCATATATTTCTTGAAACTGTTGGTGTTCAGCTGATAGCGCATGATCGCAATTTCGAGGATTTCCTGTTTGGTAAGCTCTTCCGGAAGAGAATGTGCGGCAAGTTCTTCCGGGGTGTAGGCATCTTTTCCGTAAAGAACGATAGAAAATCCGCTGCTTCCGGTAAGATGATCCATGATCTGGGCTGCGGTTGCGTTTTTCTGCTCCTCACTGAGATCATCAATCTGTGCTTCTCCGTAAATATCCGCACGGAAACGGTTAAGAGTAAATCCTTCATCTACATCAAAAGCATAGTCGCCATGATCATTGACGGTAATATGAAAATTATCAGATAAGCTGTCCCCGTTTTTGGAAAGGATCTGTAATACCTGGTAGGCGATACCGTTCAGAGTCAGATTCTTTTCTCTGGTGCTGTTGTATGTACCGCTATCTTCGAATGTGACAGAATATGCAAGTACATTGGAGGCGACAACTGTGCCGTTACGGTCATAAATATTACCACGGGTGCTTTTGATCACGCGTGTTTTGGTGGTACGTGTCTGAAATTTACTGATGTAATCCTCTCCCTGTATGATCTGCAGACTGAAAAGCTGCCGGACCAGGACAGATGACAGAAAAATAAATACGATCACAAGAACTGTAGTACGTTTCAGACGGATTTTTTTGATGATTTTTTTTATTTTAATTCCCAAATAGACTCACTTTCTTTCCTTACAGTATCCATTAAGTGGTAGTTGATCCAGTAAAATACCCGGTATACGATGATGGTGAGAAAAACCGTATATACAATCTCGGGGATAATGATCCTGTATATGTAGGTCCAGAATCCAAGACGGCCTCTGAGCAGAAACTGGAGGCCATACACAGCCAGATTATAAAGAAGATCTGTTCCTGCTACAAGAAAAAGCGGAACTTTCAGATCATCATCATAAAAACTGCGGAATGCATAGCCGCTGATAAAACCTATATACATATAGATCAGTGCATAAAATCCAAACAATGACCCATAAAAGAGATCGACAAAAAGCCCGGAAAAAAATCCAGTCCACAGACCGACTTTTCTTCCACGCATAAGTCCCATGGATACACACAGGATCAAAAGCAGATTTGGAGTGATGGATCCAATGGAAATACGGTCCATTACTGTGCACTGAAGGAGAAAACAGACAATGATAGTGATAAATAATATGATCCTATTTTTCATTGGACGCATCCTCCGATTTGTCTATCGCGTCCTGTTTATTGGTGGTGATCACAAATACATCTTTCAGATGACCGAAATCAACCGGTGTAACGATCGTACCTGTTTTTGTCAGGTTATTGGGATCCTGCTGGATCTCACTGACATAACCAATAAACAGTCCTTCCACATATTTTTCACTGATGTTCGAGGTGACAATACGTTCTCCGACTGTTACCTTGTTATCCTGATCGTAAAGCTGCTCAAAGCTTAATTTGCCTTCATCGATCAGTTTCAGATCTCCAGTGACAACGCAGTTGTCGGAAGTACTGACTGCCATGGCACTGACATTGCTGCTGTCATCGATGATGGAACGGACAGTAGCCCAGGAAGGTCCCACTTCTGTAACGATACCCACAAGACCCTTTCCGGCGATCACGTTGTTATCAACCCGGATCCCGTTATTACTGCCTTTGTTGATCATAAAGGTATCATACCAGTTTCCGGGATCTTTGGAGATTATCCTTGCGGCAACCTTGGGATAGTCGGTATATTCCTGATCAAGATCGTAAAGTTCCTTCAGGCGTGTGAGCTCTGTCTGGTCCTGGATCAGGATGTTATTCTGTTCCGTAAGACTGTTGATCTGACTTTTCAGCTCTTCGTTTTCCTGAAGCACGTCCTGTTTATCACGAAGATTGTTTTTTACATTTCCAAATATATCGCTGACACCGGCGATCCCCTTTTCAAAGGGAACGATAAGAAAACCGGCTGCCTCCTGAAGTGGTGCGGAAGAGGTTCCGGAGGCTGCTGTAGCTACGATGCAGCTTCCACAGAAAAATGTCATGATTACCAGAAGATGTTTACTTTTTAAATTAAAATGAAAACGCACTTTTTTTCGGATGTTTTTCATTATATATGCCCCTTTACAGTTTTTTCTGCTTTACCGGCTGGGCCCATTTGCGCAGGTTTCTGTCGCGGATGATCTTTTCCAGGCCGTATGCTGCAGAAGTTTCATACAGATCAGAAAGATTAAAGGCAAATCCTGTATAGCTAGCCAGATAGTTATCTATATAAGGAAGCCGTGTACTGCCGCCGGTCAGATAAATGCCCTCTTTTGCGATATGATAAGCGATCTGTGGCGGGGTACGTTCCAGAAAAGATTTCATCTCTGCTGCGATCTGGTTCACACAGTTGGCGATCCCTTCATTAACAACGTAGGCAGAAATAACTTCTTCTCGTGGAAGTCCGGAAATACTGTCGATCCCGACTACTTTTCGGGCTTCTTTTTTCTGATCATTCAGTCTTCCCATAACTACTTTCAGACGTTTTGCAGTTCGTGTTCCAATCTGAAGATTATAATGTTTTCGGATCTCGCTGCAGATAGATTCGTTCATCTGTCTGCCTCCGATGGGGATCTTACGGCTGATGATGATCTTGCCGTCGGTTATGATGGAAAACTCTGTACTCTGTGCACCGATGTTTACGATCATGCTGCCCTGATTCTTTTCAGGGTCGATTCCCATGGCAATGGCATCTGCAATAGGGGACTCCACCATAAAAACACGGTTTTTCCGCAGCCAGTGACCATTGACCAGATGATAGTATGCCCTCTTTTCGATAGCAGTCATATCAAGTGGTACGGAGAAATACATGTCTGCTCCGAGACCGGATGTATGATCGATTTTTTTTATCATGCTGTAAAGGACGATCTCCTGCAATTCCAGATTTGCCAGCATACCGAAAGCCATAGGAGAATTTACGGAAATATCTGCAGGTGATTTTTCAAACATTTCATAAGCTTCGTTCCCTATGGCAAGGATCCGGCGTCCTCTGTAGGCTACCATGTTCTTTTCTATGTAACTTTTGTTTCTGAAAAATGAATAGACTTTTACAGAGCTGCTTCCAAGGTCTACTCCGTAATTATTTCTAAAAAGCATAAATCTGTCCCTTCACTTAAGTATATTCATCAAAAATCCCTTTTTCGCGGAAACTGACATACCTGTGATCACCGATGATGATATGATCCAGAAGATGGATGCCGAGGAGTTCACCACAATGATAGATCCGTTCCGTAACATCCAGATCAGCCTGGCTGGGGGAGGGATCGCCTCCTGGATGATTGTGGACCAGGATCAGATTCACCGCCCGATACTTTACAGCTTCTACAAAGACTTCTCTTGGTGTGATCAGTGTGGCATTGACAGTACCGCGGCTTAAAAGCTGTTCCCCCGACAAATGGTTATGTCCGTCCAGCATCATGCAGTAAAGCAATTCCTGCTCTTCATGCCGGAGCCGCTCCATATAATATTTCGCAATGGTTACCGGATGGTGAAAAGACAATTCCGGTTTTGCAGCTGCGGTTGCCATACGCTTGGAAAGTTCCCCGATACATTTCAGCTGTATGGCTTTTACCTTACCGATCCCATGGATCTTCATCAGTTCCTGCATGGAAATATGAAACAGTCCAAGCAGGCCACTGTATCCGGTCTGTTTCGATAAATTCAGGATTTTATCTGCCAGAGTCAGGGAACTGGATCCCTGTACGCCACAGCGCAGGATCACGGCAAGAAGCTCTCGATCGCTCAAGGACTGTTCTCCTTCCCGCAGACATTTTTCATACGGACGCTGATAATCTGGCATTTCCATTATAGTATCTTTCATATGATTTCCCTTTTCGCTCTCGAAGAAGGGGATGCAAAATTGCAGAAGTTATTTTAGCATAAAAAAGCAGGGATGTACACTCTATCCCGGAAATTTCCACTTTTTTCACATTTTGTTTACAGGCAGGGCATAAACAGAAGCGACTGCTTCTGCCACCTTGATCCCGTCCATCGCTGCGGATGTAATGCCTCCGGCGTAACCGGCGCCCTCTCCGCAGGGGTAGATCCCTTCTATATTGGAAGTGAGCTTTTTCGGTTCCCGAACGATCCGTACAGGAGAAGAGGTACGGCTTTCTACTCCTTCCAGCAATGCATCCGGTCGGTCAAAACCGGAAAGCTTTTTTCCAAAAGCATGGATTCCTGCTTCAATGGAATCGCCGATCTCTTTCGGGAAAATACTGCGGACATCGGTAAGTGTATAAGCTCCTTTGATACAGGGAATCACATCTCCAAGCCTGGTACTTTTCTGATGTGTACAGTAATCTTTGAAAAGCTGTACCGGAATTTTTCCGTTTCCGGCTTCCCAAGCAGCGCGCTCCAGTTTTCTCTGCAGAGCGATTCCGCCGAGAACTCCCTCTTCAGGAAAATCAGAAGGGTTTACCGTAACGATGATAGCACTGTTGGCATTATGGCTGTCGCGTGCCTGATAGCTCATACCATTCACTGCAAGCATATCTTCTTCAGAAGATGCATTTACAACATATCCGCCGGGACACATACAGAAAGAATAAACGCCACGTCCGTTTTCCAGTGTATGGGTAACCTTGTAGCTGGCTGCACCCAGACGGTCGTTTTCCGGTTCTCCGTAAAGATCCTGGTTGATCATGGTCTGCGGATGCTCCACGCGTACCCCCACCGCAAAAGATTTCGGCTCCATATTTATATTGTGTTTATCCAGCATGGCAAATGTATCTCTGGCGCTGTGGCCAGGAGCAAGAATACAGATTTCTGCCGGTATTTCCTCTTTTTCATTGACAACGACTGCATTAAGCTTCCGGTCACGGATTATCAGGTCAGTTACTGTGGAACGAAAACGGAATTCCCCGCCCATTTCTTCAATCTGATGACGCATAAACTGAACGATACCTACAAGCTGATCTGTGCCAAGATGAGGCTTTTGCTGGTAAAGGATCTCAGAGGGAGCTCCTGCCTCCACAAATCGGGAAAGAACTTCCTTTCCTCTTCCAAAAGTATCTTTTACCAGAGTATTCAGCTTTCCATCGGAAAAAGTCCCTGCACCGCCCTCTCCGAACTGTACATTGGAATCCGGATCCAGGATGCCGTTTTTCCAGAAATTTTCCACGGTTTCCTGGCGTTTGTCTGCTTCTTCTCCCCGTTCCAGTACCAGTGGACAGTACCCGGCTTTGGCCAGGTACCAGGCACAGAATAATCCTGCAGGTCCGCTTCCGATCACTATAGGACGATGGGAAAGAGTTTCAGAGCCAGATGAGGGAAAATGATATTTCTTCTCGGAGGTTAACATAATATTTTTATCGTGAACCTTTTTGAGAACACGGGATTCGTTATCCAGTTTAATATCTACAGTGTAGACAAATTTTTTGTCCTCTTTGTGCCGGGCATCCAGAGATTGTTTTCGGATCTCATAGGTGAACGGCTGATTTCCAAGACGAAGCATTTTTGCTATTTTTCGGTGAAGCTGCTCTTCTGTATGGGTGATGGGAAGCTTCAGCTGTGTGATCCGGATCATTTTTCTTCCTCCTTTGCTGCCCAGATACCGGCGGCAGCTCCGCTTGACCATGCCCACTGCAGGTTATAGCCTCCGCAGGTGCCGTCAATATCAAGGAGTTCTCCGGCAAAATAAAGGCCTTTATGAAGTCTGGATTCCATGGTTTTACTTTGAACTTCAGAAGTATCCACGCCGCCGGAACAAACCTGTGCCTGTTCAAAAGAAAGGCTGTCTTTTACCGGAAGGCGAAAATCATTGATCCCATGGATCAGATCCTTCTGTGCACATAAGACACGGATCAGTTTTTCCGGAAAAAGTCCGATGAGAAGTTCTTTTTCTGTTTTATAAGGGCAGGCTGTTTTTCTCTGTTCCAGGTATTCTTCCAGTTCTTTCTGGTTCAGTTCCGGAAAAAAATTTATGGAAAGCTCTGCGTTTTTGTTTTCGTGAACCGCTCGGATGGCGTAGCGGGAAATCTGAAATACCGGGATCCCGGATACACCGTAATCGGTAAGCTGCAGTTCTCCCTGCTGAGAGGCTGCCGGAATGCCATCTATATAAAGGGTTATCTTACCTTCTGTCCGCACACCACTCCAGCCGGAAAAAGAATTTCCCTTACATTTCAAAGCTGTCAGAGCTGGAAGAGGTTCGATCAGATGATGTCCGAGACTTTCTGCGATTTTGTATCCACTTTCACTGGAACCTGCAACGGAAGAGGCGCGGGAACCGTTTGCAAGAATCACGGCATCACCATTGTAGGTCCATCCGTCAGTATGGATCTTCCACTGTCCGTCTGTGAAAGACACGCCGGTAACAGTCTGATTGGTTTTCAGTTTTACTTTCAGGCTGCGTGCTTTCATGGTAAGAACATCTACCACACTCTGCGCCTGGCTGCTCCGGGGATAGATCCATCCGTCGCGGTCTGTGGTACAGATTCCCAGTTCCTGAAAAAATTCCAGAGTCTTTTCCACAGGAAACTGTGCCAGGGCATCTTTGACAAATTCCGGATGGGATCCCCGGTAAGCGTTTTCATCCTGGTTCAGATTTGTCATATTACAGCGTCCATTTCCTGTAGCACAGATTTTTCTTCCGGGACGGTCATTCTGTTCCAGAACCGTAACCGCTGCTCCGTTTATGGCAGCCTGAATAGCCGCCATAAGGCCGGAAGCACCTGCTCCTACGACAAAGACCTGCTTTTTTAAGTCCTGTCCTTCGGATTTTTTCATAATTTCACAAGTTCCTTATCAACCATATACTGAAGAGATTTCAGGATTCCAAGTTTAGCATGCTCCCAGGTAAGACCACCCTGGAAATAAACAGCATAAGGTGGTTTCATAGGACCATCGGCAGAAAGCTCGATGGAAGAACCCTGGATGAAAGCACCTGCAGCCATGATGACCTGACTGTCATACCCTGGCATATCCCACGGTTCCGGTGTCACAAAACTGTCTACCGGTGCTGCAGCTTGGATACCCTGGCAGAATGCTACAAGACCTTCCGGTGTTCCAAGGGTGACTGCCTGGATGATATCCTGACGTGGTTCTGTGCTGTTCGGTACCACCGGGAAACCAAGTTTTTCGTAAATGTTTGCTGCAAAAACGGCGCCTTTTAAAGCTCCTTTGGTAACCATCGGTGCAAGGAAAAATCCCTGGTACAGAGAACGGTTTACACCAAGGGTTGCCCCCACTTCCATGCCCAGTCCCGGGCAGGTCATACGGTAGGAAGCGTTTTCCACACAGTCTTTTCTTCCGGCGATATATCCGCCGATAGGGGCAAGACCGCCGCCTGGATTTTTGATCAGGGAACCCACCATGATATCTGCACCTACATCACTTGGCTCTATGGTATCTACGAACTCACCGTAGCAGTTATCTACCATGCAGATCACATCCGGTTTGATCTTCTTTACAAAAGCGATCAGCTCACCGATCTGTTTTACAGAGAAGGAAGGACGAGTCTGATAGCCTTTGGAACGCTGAATGGTTACCAGTTTTGTTTTTTCATTGACTGCCTTTTTGATATTTTCGTAATCAAAGGTACCATCCTCAAGAAGGTCTACCTGACGGTATTTTACACCATATTCTGTAAGAGAACCGTTGGACGGACGGATCCCGATGACTTCTTCCAGAGTATCATATGGTTTGCCTACAGGGGAAAGAAGCTCATCGCCCGGGCGTAAGTTTCCAAACAGTGCAATGGCAAGTGCGTGGGTTCCGCAGGTGATCTGCGGGCGGACCAGGCAGGCTTCTGTGTGGAATGTATCCGCATAGACCTGCTCCAGGGTCTCGCGTCCAAGGTCATTGTAGCCATAACCGGAGGAAGCTCCGAAACATGCCTCACTGACACGGTTTTTCTGCATGGCATGGATAACCTTCATCTGGTTATACTCTGCAGTTTTATCAAATTTTTCAAAACGTTCTTTCAGGGAATCTTCTACAGTTTTACCGAAATCGTAAACTGCGGAAGAGATTCCAAGCTGTGCATATAATTCTTTCATGATCATTTTTCCTTTTTTATTTTATTTGGCAGGCAGGATCCCTTTTTCTCTGCATACAGAAAGCATGTAGGAAAGAATCCTGCTGTCATCGTAATCAAAGTTATCTTTATCTACCCAGGTTACCTCGCCTTCTCTTCGAAACCAGGTAAGCTGACGTTTGGCAAAGTGTCTGGTGTCACGTTTCAGGACCCGTACGGCTTCCTCATAAGAATAGTTTCCGTCCATCCAGTCCAGAATTTCCTTATAGCCAAGCCCCTGCATGGAAACCATTCCCCTGTGGCAGCCCATCTCCCGAAGCTTTTTAACTTCTTCTGTCAGACCGCTTTTCAGCATTTCGTCCACTCTTGTGTCAATGCGTTCATAGAGAAGTGTGCGTGGTGCGTTCAGGACGAAATAAGCCAGTGCATAGGGACTGGTATGCTCCTTCTGTTCTTCATTATGTTCGGAGATCCTGGTACCGTTCTGTTTATAAAATTCCAGGGCACGTATCACCCGCTTGACATTGTTCTCATGGATATCTTCGGCTGACTTGGGATCGACCTTGGCAAGCATGTCATGGAGAAATGCAGGCCCCTTCTGCTCTGCCAGCTCTTCCAGCTCCCTGCGGTAATGTTCATCCTGGTCGGAGCTGGTAAAATCAATATCTCTGGTCACAGACTGAATATAAAATCCTGTGCCGCCTACCAGGATCGGAATCCGGCCTTTGTCATAAATTTTGTCCATGGCATCTTTTGCCATCTGCTGAAAAAGGACAATGTTAAAATCTTCTGTTGGCTCCAGTACATCCACCAGATGATGTGGGACGCCATCCATTTCTTCCGGCGTGATCTTGGCGGAACCGATATCCATATGGCGGTAAACCTGCATGGAATCCGCAGAAATGATCTCTCCGTTTACTGCTTTTGCAAGGGCAATGGAAAGCTTTGTTTTTCCCACGGCAGTAGGCCCGGTAAGCACGATAAGAGGTTTTTTCATATATTTCCTCCGTTTATGTTAAGTATCTTACACGATACGTTTGAATTTTTTTTCGATTTCTGTCTTACTCATGGCAATGATCGTTGGTCTTCCATGAGGACAGTTATAAGGATTTTTCAGTGTCAATAATTCATCGATCAGCTTGTCAGCTTCCTGAGGTGACATGGAATGATTGCCTTTTACAGCAGCTTTACAGGCCATGGTCGCAAGCCTTGAGGCAAAAATTTCAAAGGCATCCCTGGAACCGTCTGCAGTGAGGTGGTCCAGCATTTCCAGAAACAGCTCTTCTTCTGTCATTCCCAGAAGGCTGGAGGGAACCGCACTGATACTGTACTCCCTTCCGCCAAAGGGTTCGATCTCAAAGCCGAAATCTCGGAAATACTTTTCGTTTGCCTTCAGCAGATTCTCCTCCTCAAGGCTGAGTGAAACGATCAGTGGCGGACTTACATACTGAGACTGGATGTTCTGGGACTGAAACAGCTTTACGAATCGCTCATAATATACTTTTTCATGAGCAGCATGCTGGTCAATGATATAAAAATTATCCTCGAACTGTACCAGCCAGTAGGTGTCAAACAGCTGTCCGATCAGCCTGTGGCGGCTTCTGGATTCAGGAGCAAGAAGCCGTTCTTCAAACAGTTCCAGCTGTTTTGGCGGTTCCTGTTCCTGAGATTTGATCGGTTCGTTGTCTACCTCAGGAGGTGCCGATTCAGCAGGCTTTTCAGAAATCACTTCAGAATCTGCTGTTTCTGCAGCGGAATTTTCATTTCTTCCGTCTTTTAATGTTCCGGAAAACATTTCCTCTTCTTCTTTTGTAAAAGGCTGCGATCCATATACGGGGTTTTCCCGCAGAGAATCCATATGTTTGTATTTATCTGCAGAAGAAGCAGAAGAACTGTGAGCTGTTTCAGCTGAGCTATAGGAGGCGGTACCATTTGTCGACTTATTATAAGGTATCGATGGAACCGGCGTTGTACGTACTTCAGAAGCTGCCGGTGCAGTATGGGAAGCTATATTTGCCGTCCGGTTCGGGTGACCGTACATCTCCTGACGCCGTTTTACTTCAAAAGGCTCCGGAATATTTCCTGGCTTTATCTGTTCTGTGCGGGATGTCGGTTCGTCTTTTCCCACAGATACCTGCGGGATCAGTTCTCTGTGGGTCAATACCTTGCGGACAGTTTCATAAATGGCCGTATAAACTTCGGTTTCTCTGGCAAAACGCACCTCTCTCTTTGCGGGATGCACATTAACATCCAGGTCATTGCCGTCCATTTCAATCCGAAGGGAGACAAACGGAAATTTATGCTGCATGACAAGTCCCTTATATCCGTCCTCAATGGCCTTGGTAATGATCTTGTTTTTAACATACCTGCCATTGATATAATAATTCTCAAAAGTACGGTTTCCTCTGGAAATCTCCGGTTTCCCCACAAAGCCCTCGATCTTCATGAAATCATTTTCATAGGAAACATCCAGAAGCGCCTTGGCAATCTCACGTCCGTAAACACTGTAGATCACATCTTTTACACTGTAGTTTCCGGAGCTGGAAAGCTTCACCTGACGGTTCTGGATATATTTAAAGGAGATTTCCGGATGGGAAAGCGCCAGCTGCTCCATCAGAGTATTGATGTAACCGGCTTCTGTCATATCGGATTTCAGGAATTTGCTCCTTGCAGGTGTATTGTAAAAGAGGTTTCGGATCAGAAAGGTTGTTCCCTCGGGTGCCCCCATTTCCTCCAGAGACTGTTCTTTTCCGCCTTCGATCACATAACGGGTACCACTGATCCCGGAAGGCGTCTTTGTGATCAGCTCCACCTGGGAGACAGCGGCAATACTAGAAAGTGCTTCACCACGGAAGCCAAGAGAGGCAATGTGGGTCAGGTCTTCTACTTTTTCAATTTTACTTGTGGCATGGCGGAGAAAAGCAAGCGGAACCTGCTCTGCATCCATTCCGGAGCCATTATCCGTGATACGGATCAGCTTTTTTCCACCGTCTGTGATCTCCACAGTAATAGCGGTAGCACCTGCGTCAATGGCATTTTCCACAAGCTCTTTTACAACAGAGGAGGGGCGCTCTACGACCTCTCCTGCTGCAATCTTATCAATGGTATTCTGGTCTAAAACTGCAATTTTTTTCAAGGGTATCACCACCGGTTCTTAATTTTGTTCTGCAGGTTATAGAGAATATTCAAAGCTTCCATTGGTGTCAGATTTCCAATCTCCAGGTTTTTGATCTCTTCAATGATATCATTGTCCTGTACCGTGTCAAACAGTGACATCTGTGCCATATCTACCTGATCATAGGTGATTTTCTGCTTTTTCTTTGGAGCGGTCAGATCTTTTACAGCTGCGGTGATATCTGCATCACTGAGCTCCTCTACCAGTTCCTTGGCACGCTGGATCACGGAATCCGGAACTCCGGCAAGCTTGGCTACCTGGATACCATAGCTCTTATCTGCTCCGCCTTTTACGATCTTACGCAGGAATACGATGTCGTCGCCTTTTTCCTTGACAGCGATACAGTAGTTGTTGACACCGGAAAGCTTGCCTTCCAGTTCGGTAAGCTCATGATAATGGGTCGCAAATAAGGTCTTGGCGCCGCAGAGTTTGGTATTGCTGATGTGTTCGATCACTGCCCAGGCAATGGAAAGACCGTCAAAGGTACTGGTTCCACGTCCAATCTCATCCAGGATCAGAAGACTTCGGGAAGTGGCATTACGAAGAATGTTGGCAACCTCTGTCATCTCCACCATAAAGGTACTCTGTCCGCTTGCAAGGTCATCGGATGCTCCCACACGGGTGAAGATCCGGTCAACCACACCGATATTCGCACTGTCCGCAGGAACAAAGCTTCCGATCTGCGCCATCAGTACGATCAGCGCTGTCTGGCGCATGTATGTGGATTTTCCGGCCATGTTCGGTCCTGTGATAATGGAGATACGTTTTTTGTGATTGTCAAGATATGTATCATTTGGAATGAACATATCGTTTTCGATCATTTGTTCCACAACCGGGTGGCGGCCATTTCGGATATCAATGAGGCCGGTTTCATTGATCTTGGGCCGGACAAAGTTATTCCTCTGTGCAACCAGTGCAAGGGAAGCAAAAACATCCAGAGCTGCTACTGCCTTTGCAGTACGCTGGATACGGACAACCTCAGCTCCAACCTGATCACGGATATCTGAAAACAGTTCAAATTCTAATGCATAAAGTTTATCTTCCGCTCCAAGGATCAGATCCTCCAGATCCTTCAGCTCCTGGGTGATGTAACGCTCTGCGTTGGTAAGAGTCTGTTTGCGGATATAGTTCTCCGGCACGAGATCCTTGAAGGTGTTGGTAACTTCCAGGGAATAGCCGAATACACGGTTATATTTGATCTTCAGGCTCTTGATACCGGTGCGTTCTCGCTCTCTTGCTTCCAATTCAGATAACCACTTCTTTCCATCTGTCCGGGAACGGCGGAATTTATCCACATCTTCGTTATAACCTTCCCGAATGATACCGCCGTCCTTCTGGGCAAGGGGCGGATCATCAGCAATGGAATTACGGATCAGAGCGGTAATGTCTGACAGTGGATCCATGTCTTCGTTGATCTGCATAAGCAGCGGAGATTTAAATTCTGCAAGGATCTGCTTTATATACGGCAGCATTTCCAGGGAAGAGGCAAAGGAAACCAGATCTCTTGGGTTGGCAGATTTATAGCTGATACGGCTTATCAGACGTTCCAGATCGTAGATCGGATTTAAGTATTCCCGGATCTCATCACGTTCCATAGGTTTTGCGTTCAGTTCTTCCAAGGCACCAAGTCTCTTTTCAATTTCCTCTGCATCGATCAGAGGCTGTTCCACATAAGAACGAAGGGTTCTGGCACCCATGGCGGTTTTGGTCTTATCCAGAACCCAGAGAAGAGAACCTCTTTTCTGCTTTTCGCGCATGGTTTCCACAAGCTCAAGGTTACGACGGCTGGAGCTGTCGATGAGCATATATTTTTCAGCAGAGTACGGGCGGATGCTTGCCATATGGGAAAGTGCTGTTTTTTGTGTTTCCTTCAGATACAGGAACAATGCACCGGAAGCAATGATCCCGCTGTCATAATCTCCGATCCCGAGACCTTCCAGATTTCCGACGTGAAAATGCTCTTTCAGGGTTTTCTGGCACAGCTGGTCGTCAAAGTACCAGGGATCCAGAGCAAATACACAGATCCCAAGACGCCCCTTCAGATCCGCTACATCCACACCGCTTAAAAGAAAGGCGTCGTTGCAGATGATCTCGGCAGGTGTGAATTTATTGATCTCATCCAGAAGCTTCTGTGGTTTATCCAGCTCTGTGAGAAAGCAGTCACCGGTTGTGATATCTGCAATTGCACAGCCAAAATGCTCTCCAATGGAGACAATGGACATCAGATAATTGTTTTTTGACTCGTCCAGTGACATGGTATCCAGAGTAGTTCCCGGTGTGACAATGCGGACAACCTCTCGTTTAACAAGACCCTTGGCTTTTTTCGGATCTTCTACCTGTTCGCAGATGGCAACCTTATAGCCCTTTTCGATCAGCCGGTTGATATAAGTTTCCGCAGCATGAAAAGGAACGCCACACATGGGCGCTCTCTCTTCCAGTCCGCAGTCTTTTCCTGTAAGTGTAATTTCCAGTTCCCTGGATGCAGTCAGTGCATCCTCAAAGAACATTTCATAAAAATCGCCCAGACGGTAAAAAAGGATACAGTCGCTGTACTCTTCTTTGGTCTTTACGTATTCTTTCATCATCGGTGATAATACACTAATATTCTCCGGAAACCCAGTGTTTATGCGGCTTTTAGAAGTTCCAGATGTTGATTTGACCACATTATTACGATAGTTTTTTCCCTCGTTAGTGTTTTTGTCTATACTCAAGTATTTAAACCTCTCTTTAAAATTTTATCTCCATTTGCAAAATCAGGTTTCTGTTCCGTATTTTTGAATATACAGTTCGTATTCGTCATCTATATGTTCTTCTTCAATGTGTGTATAATAATTAGTCATTTTTTCATCAGAGTGTCCAGCTATTTTCTTTACTGTAGCGGCATCCATTCCCGATTGAATGCATCTTGTTACAAAAGTATGACGGAAAATATGAGGATGAACATCCATTAAATTCGGATCTCTGTTCTCTTTTTCTGCCAGAGCAATTTCATGCTTATTAACAATCCCAACAATCCGCCTGCATTCTGTTTGAGCTGATGATGGAAGATAACTTCTTCCTGAAGATGTTGTAAAAATCAGACCGGGATATTTTTTTAAAAGTATATTTGTTTTTCCCCAGTTTTTCCCCAGTTTTTCTTTATCACGATCCTGTTTTTCCTTCCAGCTCATAAAAGCAGCAATCACTGCATCCGTTAATGGAACCTTTCTATTGCTGGCACTTTTCTTTGGTGTTGTAATCTGAATAGTAGAATACCTTTCAGGAAGTTCATTTCCTTTCGAATCATAATATTTTGTAACTCTGTTTAAGGTTTTATATACACGAAGCTTTTCATGCTTAAAGTCAAGATCACACCATTCTAGGGCAAGTGCTTCCCCTATACGTAATCCTGTATGAAGAAGAATAAAAAAGAGTTCATAATACCGGGTATTCTTGCAGCTCTCAAGGAAACGATGAGTGTCATATACACTAAGACATTTTTCATCTTCTTGTTCCTGCATTATCTTCTCATCAGGTATTTCACCCGGTTCTTCTTTAGGCAGTTTAATATCGGCTACGGGATCTATGGGTATCATTTTTCCACCATATGCCTTTTTGAAAAGCTGACGGACTACACTTAATGATTGTATTACCGTTGTACGTGCATATCCTTCTTCTTCGAGTCCCTTTATCATGTCAAGAATATGTGTTGGACGGACCTCTATTAACCTCATGTAACCAATATATTCTCTTACTCGCTCAAAACCATTTACATAGTTACTTAAAGTGGTTGCTTTAACAGAATGCACCACATAAATAAGCATCCATTTTTCATACCACTTTGAAACAGAAATTCTAGGATCATATCCTGCAATTCCGGGGGAAACATTAGCAAGGTAGGCATTTCTTTCTTTTTTTAGATGTTGTAAATTTGTACCATAAATTGAAAACGTTTTTCCTGTACCGCGAACGAAAATTCTGGCCTCATATCGTCCATCTTTTCTTTGATATAATCCTTTTCCTAATTCTTTACCCTTTAAGTTTTTGCCCATAACACCACCATCCTTTCTGATGATAATGCATGGCACTGGATATATATTTTAGCACAACAAAAAAAAGCTTTCAAGACTGCCGATCTATCCATTTTTGAAATTTTTTCTTATCAATCAGTGTTCTGCGCCCAATCCGTACCATGAAACAGTTTTCATTCATCAATGATCTCATTGTTTTCTCAGAAAGTCCTGTAAGCTCACAGGCTTCTTTAACGGATATAAGAATTTTATCGTTGTTTGCTTCCGGCTGTGTTTTTTTTCGCAACATATATAACCGGTCAATATCTGCAGGCAGATGATATTGACCGTTCCTCCTCTCTATTATATAAATTCTAAAAAAGGCTGCCTGCTGGCCTTATAGATTAATCCAATGTTCTACGTTCCTGTTGGCTGACATAATACTCCACTGCTTCCTGTAAACTGCATCCGGTCCTATGGCTTCGACTTATTACACTGCTTTTATTTATTCCTAATTTCTCACAGCATACTTTAAGCGATGGATAAACAGTTCCATGATATTCAAATTCCGGGTTACTTAACATTTTTTTCCTTTTTCTCGTCATAAAATGTGTAAACGATTCTTCAAGAGAACAATTCTTATCTCGTGCTCTTTGTCTCACACATATATCATCAATACCATATTTTTGACAACATGCCCGGAGACTTCGATATTCTATTCCTTTAAATGTAAATTTTTGTATTCTTTCGGCAATCATATCTTTATTTTCAATAAAATGCTCCAATGATTCTTCCATAGTACAATTCAATCTATATTTTCTTGAAGATACACTGTCAGCGTTGACTC
This sequence comes from Blautia sp. LMAG:36, assembly GCF_008680535.1. Classification (NCBI taxonomy): domain Bacteria; kingdom Bacillati; phylum Bacillota; class Clostridia; order Lachnospirales; family Lachnospiraceae; genus Blautia; species Blautia sp. LMAG:36. Next base: position 231,101 of record NZ_NALB01000005.1, read on the forward strand.
CATATTCCAGACAGCATTCTTCCAAAGACCTATAGGTTTTGTCTCTAAAAATAAATACCGACGGCTGTGTTTCCATTCTGGCTTTCTTTATGAAATGATCCAAAGATTCTTCAATGCTGCATTCTGTTGTTTTGGCACGGTTACGCACACTGGAAGCATTAACGCCGTATTCAGCACAACATGCTGAAACACTTTTATACCTTTTCCCTTTATAAAAGAATTGCATTTTCGGTGTTTCTGTTTCCTTTTTTTGAATATAATATTTCACAGCTTCTTCCCATGTACACTTTTTTCGCCAAGCTCTACTGCGTACACTAGATTCATTAATTCCATAGAATTCACAACATTGTCCAAGTGAGATATATTTATTTCCCTCATAAAAAAAAGCCTCTTTCGCACGATGCCTTTCTTTAGACATCACCTGATTTTCAGGAATTTCTTCTTTTTTCGTTACTTCTTTTGGCATACAACCTTCCATATGAGAGATAATTTCTTCCATAACATCCGCGTGAGGACGTTTCGCTTTAAATACTGCTGAACTTACTGACTTTGGCTTTAATCCATACGCAAGACAACATTCCGTAAAATTTTTGTATTCTTTTCCACGGAATTCAAAGGCTCTTTTCTCTTTAGATTTGATATAATGTGTAATCGCACGTGTAGAAGAAACCCCATTTTTTTCCATATACAAACGTACTGATATAGGATTTATCTCCAGGTCTTCACAACATTGAGGCAGTGATGGGTATTTCACACCATGATATGTGATTTCATGTGCCTTTTTCCATTCTATTGCCCGTTCAATCGCTTCCTGTGGTGTGCATTTTCGATTCCACATATCGGTCTTGACAGAATCTTCGTTTAAATCATAAAATTCGCAGCAGGTCTTAATGCTGGCCCATTTTCGATTTCGGAATATGATCTCTTTACTTTTTTTCAATTCAATAAAATGTGTAATCGCTTCTTCAGTTCTACATTTATATTGATTCTGATATGCCATTACACTACGGTAACATATTCCATAAAAATTACAGCATTTATGCTTACTTTCAAAAGTTCTGCCATTGTACACAAATTTGAATTTCTCCATGTAATTTGATCTGATTTTACGTGGCATAAAAACTTCTTTCCTCCTTTTATCGTGATTGGATCTGATACATGTCAAAACATTTTGCCAAACAAAAAAAGACACTCCAAGAGTTCATTTTACTCTTTTTGTGTCTTTATCGGTTGATCCGCAGACGCGGTATAAAGTATAAAATTCTGACCTCGTATCAGAATAAAATTTGTGCGATCTGCCTTGCAAAATGTTCAATTTTATCGTATCATTCCAGATACTTAATGTCAATTTCACTACAGGCTTTAAACAGTAGCAGCTGGGTAGTATTTTACTCGTATTCCTGCGAATACATGCATAAACTGTTGCATACATGCAAATGCCCCTCCGGTCTTTTCACCGGACAAGGGCACTTACAGAAGGCTTTTTGTATTCATGTCATACAAAAAATCACATAAATCAAGATTGGAAATGAAACAAACATAAGCCCAAAATCAACAAAGATCAATATCAGCCAAAGCAACTTTAATTTTTCCTCCAAATCTCATCCTCCGTTTCGAGTATATTTAAGGAATTCCATAAAATCCCTTATACTTAAATAAAAGAGAATTTCAGAGCTGTTTCTGTAAATATCCCCAAATTTTCACAGGAATTTCATTTTACTGTTAAGTTACTTTTGTGATATATCAATCTGCTATTATGCGGCCTGTTCTTCCAGTTCTCGATTCCCAGCCTCCATTAAATCTTCCTCCAGAATTTCAGCAAGCAATTTGTTGCAATACCCAACACCGTTTACACGAACGCCTTTGATGCGGAGCTCGTCAATCTCTTTTTTCCTGAGACTCTGACTTTTTACAGCCAGTTTATAATCTTCTTTTGCCAGTTTCTTTTTTAATTGTTTCTGCCATTTTACAAGAAAATCCCTTGCAAGCTCAATATCTTCATTCTGCTGGTTATAAAAAGTACGTGTCTGCCTTATGGTCCCATCCGGTTCCACTTCAAGCGTATAGTACGCCTCCGTTGGTTGTTCTGCCTTTCTCAAAAACAGGATATAGGATTCCTGCTGGCTCATTCGTTCATAATAGGTTTCTGTATTATTTACGCAGTGATGCATCAGTTTTGCTTCATACAAAATGTCATCCACTTTTTCCGGCACAACGATCTGATACTCTTTGTCCGCATATTCATATTTTTTCAAATCCCTGCATATACGATTCAGACCCGGATACTTCTTTTCCAGCTCTCCGGCTCTTAAAATCAAATCTTTTGCTTCTATCTCTTTTATCATTTCATTATGTCTCTGCATGAGCTTTCGTGCACGGTAGATAACAGAATCCTGCACATTCACTCCGACCCGAATTGCCATATTAAGATAATCCTTCCATGTTTTGATCAGGTCTTTCACGGATTCCCCACTTTCTGCTGCCTGCTTTTCCAGATAATTTTTGATCTGTAAAGGGGCCATACGATCCATAATGAACATAAGATCCGCTGGTTTAAGCTTTTCCCGGCACATCCACAAAATCACATCGTCATGGATCAGTTTGTTTTGAGTTTTTTCAAGCAACAGCCATTGAAGAAAAATCTCTCCCCCATTGTTTGTACGCAGCCTTTTCAAGCGGAACCCGTCAATTCCCAGTGCTTTTCCAAGGTTTCCGGAATCTTTACAATAAATCTGTGCTTTATTATCCATAATGTCTTCTGCGAGATGATAAAGTCCTGCTTTAATGAGCCGTTCCAGATAAGGTCTTTCTCTAACCATTTCAAAAAAGTTTACCGGATCTAAGTACTTTTTGGCTTTTGCATATTCGTAGAATCCTGTCCTACGGAATGTCCTGTTCTTAATACCATGCAGTGATTTTCCATAAATATTTCCCATATTATATCTTTCATATGTCATATAGCCACCGTAACCTGGATACAGTGGAACTTGTAATTTACCCTGGATCCATCGGCTTTCTTTTGTCCAATGATGACGGCCGAAATAATATTCTTTCGTATTTAATTCTTCATCATACAGGATTCTCCGGCGCTCAAAGAAAGAATATACTGGTTTTTTATATGAGCTGCTTACTATGAGCATCTGAAGCTGGAATTCTCTCAAAACAAACACATTATTTCCACAGGTCTGAAGCAGGTATGCAGTCTCTTTTTGGGTTTCTATATTTTTGGCCCGGCCTAATGCTTTATATTGAATCTGATGTCTGCATTTTGGGCAATTCCCCACTGTATTATGGTGAGGATGGCTGATTGGAACTTCGCTTTCACACCAACTACAATATCCTGTCTGATCTTTCCTGCGGCTGTAATGATAAAAAATAAAATTCTGGGTAATTCCAACTTTTTTCTGCCATCTCAGCCAGTCTTTCGGAATTTTGGGAAGTCTATCCATACACTGATCCCAGCTTGTCAGAATTTTTTCATATTTCATTCCCAGCCTCCGGTGTCTCTGCTCACGTTGATATACATACAGTGCATAAAAAGCATCGTCATATTCACTTTCAAGATACTTTTGGATCAACGCTGTATCCGCCTCTTTCATATAAGAATTTTCCTGATATAACCATTTTGAGAAAATGGTCTTATCCAGCATACTATCTGACCATTTCTTTGTCCGGTAATCATACCCTTTAAAAACATCGTTCTTTTTATCAATATATAATGTATATACAGGTTTCCGACAGTCCCTGGAAAGATATTCTGCCAGATAAAATGCTACTTTTAAAATATTGTTTTCTACTTCTGCACGTAAATATAGCCCCCTCTGATAAATCAGCTGCTCCGTATAGTATCCTTTATCTCTTACTGGCACATCTTCTTTTGCAAGTTTTATCAGTTCATCCGTAGCTTCCAGCAATTTCATGTTACGCAATTCTTTTTTATTCATTTCCATCCTCTCCTTCATTTTCTGCTGCATATAATGTCATTTTATCTTTTCTGCTCAAATGCAGCAGGGGAACTCCCTGCCGCATCCATTTTATTTACGCCGCTATTTCAGTAGGGCTTTCTTCGTTTTCTGCCGATTCCACTGGTAGGTCCATTAAGTCTTTCTCTAAAAGATCAGCCAGAAGTTCCCCAGCAAATGTTCCGCCATGGACAACTACATGCTTATCACGTATCTCCTGATAGTTCTGCTGCCTGAGCTTCCTGCTTTCTTCTGTGCTCTTACGATCTTTTTTGGTTAATCGTTTCTGAATTTCCTTCTGCCACAATGTTAAAAAAGAAGTCACCTTATCAATGTCCTTATTTTGACGGTTGAATTCCGCACGTTTTTGCCGGATGGTTCCATCTGGTTCAACTTCCAGTGTATAAAACGGTACTTTCGGATTCTCTTTTTCCCGCAAAAACAGGATATAGCTTTCTTTTGAAACGATCCGGTCAAAATAAGTATCCGTCTTATTTACACAGTGATGAAGCGTATCACCTTCATACAGGATGTCATCGATACTCTTTGGCGCAATAACCTGATATTCACCGTCACTGAACTCATATTTTTCTTTCAAATCAATGAGATGTTTCTGAAATCCGACATACTTTTCTTCCAGCTCCCTGCGTCGGATTCCGCGTTTCATTTCTTCTATCTTCAAAACCGCCTCTTTATGGCGCAGTTGAAGATCTCTGGTACGGTAAATAATGGAATCATGTATATCCATTCCCAGTCTTTTTGCCATAGAAAGATAATCGTTCCACACCTGCAGCACATGGCTGATATCATCCCCGGATTTTTCTGATTGTTTCACAAGATAATGTCGAATCTGGCAGATGCTCATCTGATCCAGAACAAACTTCAGGTCGTTTGGTTCAAATCCTTCTTTTACCATCCAGCATATTTCTTCATCCCCGATTGTTTTTCCTGTACTCTTTTCAAGTTGCAGCCATTTAAGTTCTTTTACCCCGCCATTCATATCTCGGAGTCTTCGAAACTCTTTCTTATCTACGGACAGGAATTCTGTTGGTTTTCTGCCTTTTCTTTTTATTGCATCTGCTGCCCTGTGGTCCAGTACATCATCAACTAACTGGAAAAGCCCCGCTTTTACAATCTGTTCCAGTACCGGATACGTCTTCCATAGGTAAAGATATTTTCCAGGATCTATCTTTTTCTGACCAAGGGCGTACTCACGCAGACCTGTTTCTTTTAATTCATGCCTGGACAGATCCGACAGGGTATATGGATAAACCATTCCTTTATATTGACTGTCACAGCAAGTATAATACCAAGAACTTCTACACGAAATCCAACGCATTTCCCGTTGTTTGAACAGATCATAAACGAAATTGGAAATTTCCTTTCCATTTGCAGAGAAGATTCTTCTTTGCTCTTCATGGCAGGTAGTTTCGCAATCTGTATAGCCGCCCTTTTTATACCACGTTCTGGCATAAAAGATCCGGAGCACAAAACCAGAAGTCTTGCGTCTCCTCTGGATAAGATAGACTCTGTACCACTTTGTACAAAATCTTCCAGACTTTCCCACAGAACGAAAAGTAATTGGTTGTCCACACACATTGCACTGTCCTTTCTGGTTATATTTGGGTGAGCGGATTGGAACATGTTTTTTGCAATATGTACAATATCCTTCTGTAGCACCATTTTTCTGATACTTGTAGAAGATATAGTGTTCCGTAATTCCATATTTTGAAACCCATCCGATCCAGTTTTTAGGCAGTCCAGATACAGTTTTCATCACCTGGTCCCATGAATCTGTAAGTTTTTTATCATGACGTATCCTTTGTTCTTTACGGATATTCGCCTGAAACTCTTCCAGTGCCCGGATTGCAGGCTGCATTGTCTTTAAATATTTTTGGATGATTTTTGTATCACAGCCATTTACATAGATGTTGCCCAAATTAGTTCTTACATCCCATAAGATACTTTCAAGAAGTGCCTTTCTCCATTTTTTTAATTTTTCATCATAGGTTATAAACCGTCTCTCTTTTCTGCTGATAAACAGACGGTACCTTGGAAAGTTTATATTCTCCTCAATATCCGTTACGGCAAACAGATACACTTTTAAAATTCCTTTTTCTACTGCTGCCCGACAATACATCCGATATTTTCCGGGTTCACCCCTTTGTTTCTCCAGTGTACTCAAAGATATTTCCGTTTTCTTTGCATCGGCGATATGTCTGTTCATCACTTTTAATGGTTTTAACTCCATCAACCTCTTTTTTCTCATAACTCCACCAGCTTTCCAGTCACATCAATCCATGCTTCCTCCGGATATTTCTGACCATCGATACAGATGACCCCAATTTCCAGGATCTGGCTGTTGCCAGGCTGCTCCTTTAAAAGTAACAGTAAATCGCCCTTTTGTCCTTTGGCTTTGGGGTCTTTTCCACGTACAATGCAAAATCCGTTGCAGCTGGTCCCGCTTTCTTTTGCAACATGGGAGTTCCATTTCCGGTTTGGATATTTCGACATGTAAGCAGCTCCGTGTAATAACAGGCTTCTCAATTCAATTTTCTTTAACAGGCGCATCTTTGTGCAGGAGATTTTTGAATCTTCTCCATCTTCATCCAAATCCCCTGATGCATCTACTATGTAATACACGGAATTTTTCCAATTCGGATAATAGCAGAGACAATCCAGTGGGTTTTCTGCACAATGAAATCCATTTTGTCTACAGTTTGCTTTTTCCGTTTCATTTATGCCATACTCCTGAAACTGAAAGCCCCGACATTTCAAATCCTTTTGAAATCCTTTATATGCGATCATATCCTTCTCCTTTAACTCTCTTTCGGCTGCATCATGTCAAACAAGGACATCTGCCCGGAATCTTTTGATTTTTTCTTGCTGATATGCTTTTCTTCCTGCTCCGCTGCTTCTTTGGGATGCACCTCGGAATCTTTCTTTGTCCCCTGGTTTTTCGGTATTGTTTTCGTTCTCTTATTTACCGAATCCCATTCCTTTTGAATCTTTTTCTTTTCTTCCTGCTCTTTTTCTGCTATTTCTCTTTCATCATCTTTCGCATAATATTCAAGTACCCAGGGAAAAACCTGGTCGCCGGAGAGTGCCAGGCCTGTATTGGCCCGAATGCCGTTCTCTCCCTTTTTTTTCGCTCCCTCCAGTGCAATGTTGTAGGCTTTTTGCGTCACATAATCCAAACATCTCTGAAGCATCTTATGTTTTTTTAACACCTGTGCATCTAAAGCAGAATCCGTTTTGGCAAGATTTACAAGATACTGTCCTATGATGTCCGCAAAGCCTGCATCCTTTAAGGCAAACATTTCTGCACGCAGTTTTTCAGACGCATTCGCAAACTTTCTTTCCTCAATCGGTATATCAACCAGCCGGTAGCGGCTGCCTTGAATAAATTCCTCTGTCTGTTTTTTGGAAACTGCATGTGCTTTGGCAAGTTCCCGCACACCATCCATATTCCCACTCTGGCGGTAATGCAATGCTGCTGTATTTAATTCTTCTGCAGTTTTTATGATCTCATTTAACATAATCGGTCCCTTCTTTCCTGATAAAAACATGAGGCAGAAGAAAAAATCTCCTGCCTCTGCCTGCTTTTTATGCCGCATTCATCTTCTGTTCAGCCGCTTCCATTTCTTTTTCTACTTCCAATGCAATCCTGCGTCTCTCTGCATCATCAGAATCCAAAAGGCTGATCATTTCCAGTACAATACGGCGAACCCATTCATTTTCCTCCCATCCTGCACTGATCTGGCGGGCTTTTTCTGTCAGTTCCTTCCAGTCAGCATCTTCCAGATCCCTGCCACGATATTCCTTATAGAAAGAATAGATTTCTTTCATGGCTTTCGGTGCCTGAATCTTTGCCGCTTCATCCAAATTGGAGAGGAGTCCCATCAGCATGGGATGGTTTTTATATTTTTCAATCAAAGGACGGATACCGGTCTGAATTTTACCCGTATAAAGTCCTAAAAAATCATTAAATATTCCTGCAATCAATTTCTGATCTGTCATTCGTTTCCTTCCTTTCTGTTAATTTTCTTACTCTGCGCCTGACCGTAGATGGAAAACACTGAAATGCTTCCGATACTGCATCCTGGCTGTATCCCTGATCAAGAAGAGCCTTCATAGCCGCTGCCATTTCTGATTCCTTGAGCTTTTTTATGGACGGTTTCCGAACTTTCTTTTTCAGGATTTTCCGGCAAAGCGGATGATCTGGTCCGTATTCGTACATTGTGCTGGCTTCCGCTGCATTCAAATTGCACAGGATTGCAATCAGCAGACAGTAATATCCCTTATATTCGTCGTCTTTCATGCCGCACCACCTTTATTGCCTGGTTTTCAAATGTACCTCTTTACCCTAATCTGCTTTAAATTCTTTTTGATCAAGACCATTTTCGAGCAGATATCTTTCCGTACCTTCTGGATCGAGCTGTGCAAGTCGTGCAAGATTAAACTCTGCAACATAATAGCTGCCATAATTGATTTTCCTCTTACCTACAACTTTTCCGAGTTTATACTTCTCAATAAACGCAACCTTTGCTTTTGCTCCGCAATCCGAGATTATTGCCTGCCCCGGTCTTAGGAATCCCATAACTCCAATTGTAAGGTCTCCGAATAATTCCAGCTTTTTCTCACATTCCTTTTGCTTTTGCCATAATCCGACATACAGGGATCCGTTGTAGTACATATTCACTCTGACATATAATTCCTCATGTCCACATTCCCAGTCATATCCCAATGGTTTTTCATCTTTTCGAATGCATATATCCTGTCCCATATTCTGCCTCCTTTTTTGATTTTCCTGTTCATCTTTTATGGATTATTTTATATTTCCTCCCTTCCTGTTTTTTGTACACCCCACATTTCGTTTTTGGGCAACAAAAAAAGACACCAAAAATCTTCTTTTGATTTTTGATGTCTTCCTATTGATAAAAGGCCTTCGCCTAAATGTTGCTCCCGGAACAGCATATCCGGAACAAAAAACTTTACTGCGTGGCAAACCATGCATAAAAAATAATCCATTTATATGGTAACACAATATATTGAATTCGTCAATAAAATACAGCGCATAGAATGCTATATCTTGTTATTCTGCCATTTTTCAAGTACGCTTACCATTTTTACTTCTCTGTCATTTCTACGTTCATCAGGAAAATTTCCAAGGAGTCATATATTGAAATATACTATAAAAAATAGTAGAATTTTTCTCTCTCGCACAAGATGAATAGAAGCCCGTTAAGGGATAGGAAAGCGCCGAAAACCCGCATGAACACTACGTTTTTGTGAGTTGTCGGCGTTTCTTTTACCCTCTGTTTTCATGGTGCTTTTTCCGTAAATGGTGCCCAAATGGTGCCCAAATTCCACGCGGGCATATAAAAGGTTGTAAAGAGCAGTAGACCAGTTCTTTTTCCCGGAACGGGAACAGGAAAAGTCCACACGCCGCCGTCAGCTTGATACCATGCTCAACGGCATGAGCGAAAAGGATTTGAAAATCCTGTCAGCTACCGCAAAAGGGATTGAGGAAGCCAACAACGAAATAACGGGGGAATAAAGTTCCCTCGTTTCTTCATAGAAAAAGCAGTTTGAAACGTCGCAGTTTGCGGCGTTTTTCTTTTGTCCTGCTTTGGCAAAATCAGATTTTCCATGTAGTAGGGATAAAGGGAGAAAGTTTCTTAGCAAGCATAGGAAAGGGGTACCCTTTCCGTATTTTCGCCCTCCTGCGCTGCGGCGCGTCGGTTGAAAATTGCTTGTTGGGAAGTGTCCCAAACCCTCGGAATGGAAAGGAGTGTGAGCCGATGAACGGCAGGAAACGGACAGTACAAATTAAATTCAGAGTAACAGAGGAAGAACGGGCGTTCATTGAACAGAAAATGCAGCTCGTCCCTACCCGGAACATGGAAGCCTACTTGCGGAAAATGGCAATCGACGGGTATATCATTCAGATAGACCATGCCGACATAAAAGCTATGACAGCGGAGATACAGAAAATCGGGGTCAATGTCAATCAGATTGCAAAGCGCGTCAATGCGACGGGCAGCGTCTACCAAGAGGATATAGAAGAAATCAAGGAGGTGCTTGCGGAGATATGGCGGTTACAAAGATTAAGCCTATTAAAAGCACGTTAAAAAAAGCCCTTGACTATATCCAAAACCCGGACAAGACGGACGGGAAAATGCTGGTGTCCTCGTTCGGGTGCAGCTATGAAACGGCAGATATTGAGTTCGGATTTACATTGTCGCAAGCTCTTGACAGAGGAAACAACCTCGCACACCATTTGATACAATCTTTTGAGCCGGGGGAAGTCGATTATGAGAAAGCCCATGAAATCGGAAAACAGCTTGCCGACGCGGTAACAAAGGGGCAATATGAATACGTCCTTACCACTCACATAGATAAAGGGCATATCCATAACCACATCATTTTTTGTGCGGTAAACTTTGTAGACTACCACAAGTATGTTTCCAACAAGCGCACCTATTACGGAATACGCAACATCAGCGACAGGCTGTGCCGGGAAAACGGCTTGTCCGTCCTTGTGCCGGAGAAAGGCGGCAAGTGCCTTTCGGATAGAGGGCTTTTGCTCCTGTGTCAGCTTCTTTGCGGAAAACTCCTTAAAGGCTGCGGTCAGAGCGTCCGCGTCCCGCCCCTTGAAAAATACAAGATAACGGGGCGGCGTTTCGGTGCTGTCTTTCTTTAGGGCAAAGTCGATACCGTATTTTTTTGCCGTCTGCTCAAAGGCTTTGATATTGCCCTCAGTTATCTCAATGTTGGAAAGCCCCGCGTTCTGCTTCGCAAGCTGCTTTAGCGTCTGCTTCCCGTGGGGCTGTTTTTCCTGCTGCTTTTTTGCCTGTGCAAGCATGGCTTTGATTGCCTTTTGCAGCATTTCAGCGGTCAGCTTTGCTCCCTTGACCGAGAGCGCAACCACTTTTTCGTTGATTTCGTCCTGCAATGTTTACCGTCCTCCTTTCCCGGTAGTAATGATAGTGTTAGGGTGGTACGCCGCTTTTGGGCGTGAAAAAAGGGCGTCCGTTGTTCACGCCGCCCCGTTAAATCCGCACCCGCAGCCCGTTCAAGTCCTCGGCGCGAATACCTACAAGATACCAGTTGTCCCCGTACTCAATCCGGGTCGGCTTCCATTTGCCGCCTGTGAATACGTCCATGCACTCGCCGCAATGCAAGCCGCCGTAATAGTCGGCAATGTCAAAGCGAATGTCGTAGCGGTCAGCGGTTTCATCAAAAATCAAAGCTCCTGTTTTCTGTGCCATGTGGTAAATCCTCCTTTTTTCGTTTACAGGCTTTCGCCCTCGTTGTAGGTGTAATAGTCCAGGTCGCCGTACTTTGGCTTTCTCGGTGCAAGCGCGCCGCTTGCCATATCGTGAGCGACAAGGGAAGTATAGTAGCTGTCAATGGTAGACGGGGCATTGAAAAGCACCGCCTTTAGGTACTGCTTGATGTTGCGGATTTTCGTGGTGTTCTCCTGCATACAGTCAAGCACAAAGCGGATATGTTCGCTGTTCAGCTTCATAAACTTTGACTTCACAAGCTCGGCGGGGTAATCGTCCCCGGCAATACGGATTTTCTTTCTTGCCGTACAGACGGTTTCAAGCATGAGGTCAACAATTTCATTCAGACGGTCGCGGTCAAGGCTTCTGTCCTGTAAGAGAATGTCATAGGCGATATTGTCTTTGATAATTTCCTCATACACTCTGTAAGCGTCGTTCCTTTCCGTTCTTTTCCGTTCCGGCGGCTGTGCCGTTTCGTCCTCGCCATAAGGCAAGGGATTTAGGGAATGGATAGGAATGGAATGGGTACTTGATAAATCCGTATTTGATTTTTCTTTTTTTGGTAAGTTAGTTCTTTGTATATCTTTATTTAATTGCGTTGGATTTTCCGACGTCGGATTATCCGTTGTCGGATTTTCCAATATCGGGTTATCCGCTGTTGGATTTTCCAATACCGGGCAATCCAATTCCGGCGGCTGCGGCTGTTCGTAAATGGTGTACTCGATAGCGGTCATTTTGCCTTTCTCGTCGCGTCCCTGCCGCCTTGTGATATATCCGGCTTTTTCAAGCTCCCAAACGGCGGTACGGATAGCGTCGATACTTTCCCGGTTGATGTAGGACAGCCCCGAAAGGGTATAATCCCAATCCTCCGGCAGGGACAGCATTTGAGATAACAGCCCCTTTGCCTTTAAGGAAAGCTCCTTATTGCGTAAGTGGTGGTTGCTCATTACGGTGTAGCCTGTGTTGCGTTCCACACGGAAAACTGCCATAGCTTCATCACTCCTTTGCTTTAGATTTGTTGCGCAGTAGAACGCGGATTTTGAGGGGTAAGGTATCTTTTCCTTGCTTCCTCTGTTTTGCGTTCTGTAAGCCCGATAAATCAAGGCTTTTTTTGCCCCTACTGCGTAACATGAGGGCATAAAAATAGCGGCGTTCCTGTTCTCCCAGTGAGAGAGTGAGAAACGCCGCTGTGCGGGTCGCTATTTCATTTCTTCTGCTATCAGTTCTTGCATGACTTCTCCAAAGTCTGCCATGAAAGAAAAGATGAAGTATTCCAAAACGTCGGGGTCTGCGTCCATAGGCTCGGCTTCCTCTGAAAAAGGCAAGCCCATTAGCCCATAAAGCAGTTTGATGATTTTGAACAGCTTGCCCCGGTCGGTGAGGTTGTTCATGGTTACAAGTACGTTGGTAAGGCGGTTGATTGTTTCCATGTCGCCGCCTGTCGTTACCCATACCATTTCCGCGAACGGCTGCGTGATTGCCCCGGCGACAAGGTTTATCTTATCCTTGCCGATTTCGCCGGACGGAAGTATAATACCCTTAGTCAAAAGTTCGTTTTTCATGTCGTCCTCCTTATATTCTGTGGTGCTAAAATGGTGCCCGGTCTTACAAAAACACCTTATGCGGAGATATGACAAGAAAAATGAAGATATGCGGAAAACCTTGATTTTAAGCCATTTTCACATTGGTTTATAAACATTTGTGAGGACTTATAAAAGGTTTGGCGTCTATCAAATCAATAAAAAATAAGATCCATAAACGCACAAGGACGCTCTACCGAGGATATGCAGAGCGTCACTCTCTTATGGGCTAAGATTTGTGCAAATTATAATAATACGTCCTAAAAAGGAAGGAGACCGATACTTTCGTACCGGCATATGAAAAAGAAAAATATCTAAAAATGAGATACCTTAATTAGCATCTGCAATTATTAATGTACAGTATATTTATGACGATACTATGGTATAAATTTTAAGAATTTGTAAAAATTATATTTTCCTGTAGAAAAGCTTCTAAAACTCTCGATAATTTATAGTTCTCTTTTAATTATGCACTGCCTACTTCATAATATTTTTATTTCTTTTGAGCTTTAACAAGCAACATCATTGGCCGACGAAGTTCATCTTTCATTTTCTTAATTCATTCATTGTTATTTCATCTATCATATTAAAATCCTTTATAATTAAAAATGATTTACGACCTAAAAACTTATACTGTTTGTAGATATTGGGCATTCATATTTTTATATAATAACACAAAAACAGATTAATTCATATTTTTTCATATACATTAATCTGTTCAGTTTCGATATCTTTAGATTATGAAAATAAAAGTATTGTTTTATAGCGACAATTTCTCACCTTTTGTACATACATTTTTTATATCTGATTTTCATTAAATATTCTATCAACCTCCCTTTTCATCCAGTCAATATCCTTTGATGCCCGAAAGTATATAGAAGATAACACTTTTAATTGACGTAATCAAAAGATATTAATAAAATAAATAAAAAAACATACACAAGAAGGAAACGTAATGAATACATTTTTTACCTGCGAGCAAAAATTGGGGAATACCATCTTCACTTTTTCACAAAAAGCAAAAGTTCTTAGCACAAGTCCTTTAAACGGAGGCCTTACAAGGCACCTTTCTCATGCTGTAAATATCAATTGTATGAATGGTTCTTATGAATGTAAAATGCTTGGAGATACTTATGAAAAAGATCTAGCTGCACATGTCCACGCCCTTGGTCTTTCACCCTCCTGCACTACTGCCTTAAGTACCGCAGCCTGGACTGAATTACGTGCTATAGAAGAAGTATGCTTCCGGGATCTTACGGTAACTGCTGTTGTGACCGGTGGAATTGACTCCAATGGCATACATCCCAGCGATCCTGCTTCTTACTACGAAGAGGACGGAAATTATGAAATGCCTCTTCCTGGAACGATCAATATTTTTCTGTTCATTAATCAGAATTTGACTGATACAGCAATGTCCAGAGCACTGATGCTTTGTGGAGAATCGAAAGCTGCTGCTGTTTCTCAGTTATTACTGGGAAGCTGCTATTCCGAAGAAATCGCAACAGGTTCTGGGACTGATGGAATTGTAATCGCTTCTAATCTTTGTGGTACCAGAACTCTTACGGATGCTTCTGGACATTCCAAACTTGGTGAACTGATTGGAAAATCCGTGAAATCTGCCGTAAAACAAGCTCTTCTTAAGCAAACAGCGGCCTCTGGCCCGAGGCAATTTCTTTTATCTGCACGTACTGCAAGATATAAAATCACACCTGCTACTTTATGGGAGTTTTATATAGAATACAGAGAAATTTTTAATGATTTTAAGATTTCTTTTGAAATGCCTTCATTATTAGAACAGAAGTTTCTCGCACACAATCGTACCAGTAACCTGGTTCTATGTGTATCACTTTATCTTCACCTTATGGATCAGGTTCGTTGGGAATTGATTATGGAGCCGGAAGCTATCCGGGAAGGGAAACGTCTTCTGATTTATGGACTCTATTGGAAAGATGGAGACTTTTTTGAAAAAGCATATCCGGCAAAAGCATGGGAGCAGCCCGGATTGCTGCATTTTTCATTAAAAGAACAGCTTATGTATTTGCTTTTATTGTATATTGCTATTTAGAATTATTGGACATAGTGCTAAAAATTTCTAACTTTTACTTTATAAATGGGTAAGTCGAAAACCGACTTACCCACTATAATATCATTTTTATTTACTTCGCTACACACATGTTTTCATCAATCCATTTCTGGATGTCGTCTTCGCTTACTTTAACCAGGCGGGCAATTTTCTTAACATCCATCCCCTCTTCTGCCATAGAAAGAGCTGTCTCTTTTGCTTTTTTTAGTTCGCCGCTTTCCATTCCCTCGCTGTAAATTTGTTCCATTTCATGGCACATAAGCGGTGGCCCCTTTCTGTGTCTCTTTCAATTCATGTACCCTTTTCCCGACAATTCATTTACATATTTACAGTTCAGGAAGTAACCAACAATTTTTTACTTCAGCAAATTCATTTTCTGCTTTCTCACCAGTGCATATATTTTTCCATTCTTCTACTTCGGGGCAATGTTGGCCTTCATAAAATGTATTTTCAAAACGATATATCAAGAATGCAAGAGTAGCACATTGCTTTCTAACTTTAATATTTTCTTTAAACTCTTCTTGCGTCGAAGTTTGAAAATTGATTCGCGTATATTTTTCTACTAACCTAAGTACTTGTGAAACTCCTTTCATGATTTTGGATGGAAAACGCGAATTTGTTCGGTAAAAAATATTATGTATAATCATCAAGAAATACTCCAATCCGGGTTCTTTTCGTGCTTTAATTAAATTAAACAATTCCAGCAGGGTATTTTCTTTTAATTGCTGATCCATAATTGTTTCCAGACACTTTTCAACTGCCATTGTAGCTGAAAATACCATATCTGATTCAGTTTCATACATTAGTTCCAACATTTCGTTCATAAAGGCTGGAACTTTTTCATCTGCAAGAAACATTGCTTCCATTTCCCATGAATAAATTCCTTCGTCATAGAATTCTTTTAGCAGAGTACATAGTTTTTTTGACTGAACCGGATTAGTTCCCTTCCATCCATTTCTGCCAAAAGATGCAATCGCACGAATCATCATTTTCATATGCCATTTTGAAAAAGTAAATTGAAAATCGTATTTGCTTTCTTTCCAATATTTTACCATATCTGAACAACAGCCGATGAACAGTTCCAAAAACCATTTTTTTTCTTTCGCAGACCATTCATCTACATAGTACCTATTCCAAACCGCCAGTTGTTCCCAATATGATATTTCAGTAAAATTCCTGCCTCTTATATCCTCTTTCCATTTTGAAGATACTTTTTCACTGATAAAACTCTTTTTTATTCTTTTTAAGGGATCTATTTCTTCTGGATGTGGCCATTTCATAAATACAAAAAAATAATATTGCTCTAGATCTGGCAACTGCGTATCTTCATTAAGTTTACTCCATAATAGTTCTCCAAAAGCAACTTCTTGTTCTTTGGTTAATTTTCCCCATGTATATAACTGCCCCATTCTGGCCAATACGGAGGTTCGATTTATTTTCTGTTGTTTTCCTATATTAAATATTGCTTTAATAATTTTGGGTTCAAGATGAGCTTTTCTATATAATGGATTTGATAATTCATACTCTGTAAACACATCAAAAGGATCAAGCTGTACTACTCCAAGTATATTTTCTCTTTTTTTCATTGAGCAGGTTAATAATGCATTTATTTTAGTTCTTTTAATATAATCTGCGGTTTGATTCATAACAGAGGAAATGAATTGATTTAATAATCTTTGATCTTTCACCGCATTTTCTTCGATCAATCGGATCATCAAGTCTATCATTTTTCCCTGCTGCACATAATCCAATACGGCACACATTCTTTCTAATATCGGAATTCCGGATGCTACAATAGAGGTATAAATATTTTGGTCATACCATGGATCATATTTCTGAAATTTTCCTATATTATTCATTATCGCATTATATACATATTCAAAAAGTTCATCGATTTCTTTTCTGTTCTTGGATTGCAAATATTCTCTTGTAATACATTTTTTTACCACATCTGCTTTTCCAAGACGAAGTAAAAGTTGCCATGTATATTGAGGATAGTAAGATAGCAAGCTTTTTACTAAAATATCCTGCTGATTATTCAGTAAACTTTTACTTCGAAGATATAATGGAAATCCACTATATTCAATGCTTTTAAAAACAGAATATGCTTCCCAACAATTGTTCTCAGATCTAACCAAAGTAATGGATTCCCGATTTAATTCAAATTCCGGTTCTGGAGATTCTTTTTTTAACCAGGTTAATGCACCGTCTGTAAACAGAATTTTTTCTTTATCCCAGTTATAATACTTTTTATATTTAGAAATCTCATTATTAATTTCATTGCATTTTTTTCTGGTTTCTTCCTTATATGGATTCATACAAAATAGTAAATGTTCTTTTAAATACAATGCACATACCAGCAGAGACTTCAAATATACGTTTTGGGGACTGCTCTCTGCTATTTCATTATTATTCTTTTGTATATCGTTGGTAAGTTCTTCTACTGCTTTCAGTGCTTCCTCATTAAGACCACATTCAGTCATTACACCAATGAATCTTAAGCGTACCTCATAAGGCATTTCTTCTAAAGAGCATGATACCAGTTCTAGCTGAACTTTTTCCAGATCCATTTTGAATAAATTCATAAGAATTTCTTCAAGTTTCAAATAATATTTGCCATCAACTATAAAATTTGTGCAAGGTTTAAGCAGGTCACAAATGCTGTTCCACTTTTCTTCATCCATATTTTGTCTATAGTTTTCAAGTAAATATAACCCTACTGTAAACCATTTATTCTTGTTTTTCTCTTTCCAATCCGAGTGAGAATTTAAAGTATCCCATATTTTATATAAGTTATTCTTAATATTTTTATCTAAAGGCAAACAAGATTTTTTATATCTTCTTGTATATTCATAAGCAAAATCCAGTAATTCATTACAGTAGTCAAAATTAGATTCTAATTCTTTTTCGCTACATTGTAAAAGTTCTTTTCCATTGGTATAACTTTTTACCTGTTGCCTGAAATCTGCTGGAACTATAAGCCATCCGGGATACTGCTCAAATTCTTTGGCCCATTGCTTGGTTAACTCTTTTCTTTCTTTTCTACGTTTATTAGAATTTCCCAATAACCCTTCTATCCTTGTATATTTAATATTCCAATTATAATCTTCAGAATATACATTACTCATATATCGCTTTCCATCAGTTGACAGCAAATAATATTTTACCTTTGTGTTTTTTATAAATTCCAGGGAAATGTTCTTAGCTGAACCATGATGGGGAAGTTTTATGATATCAAGTATCTCTGGCAATTCATTTTCAAAAAGCTGAATTGGACTATCTCCCGGAAAAAGCATTTTTATATCTTTATAGTCAATCAAAAGTGCAATGGAGGAACAGTTTGTTATTTTAGAATCCATTTCAATGTCTTTATACTCCGCATATTTATCCAACCAATTCAAATCCTCGCTGGAATACGAAATATTTTCCTGTTTAAACTCTATATTTTTTTCATTATTTAATAAAAAGCCCTCAAAGGCAGCATCAAACAATGGGTCTCTAGTGATTTCTATATTATTTGAGCTTATTTGTTTTAAATGATAAAGCCATTTTTTTCCCATCTTAGTTAATGTTTCGATACCTGGATTTAATATTGTAATTTTCAGATCTCCAAATTGGACAATTTGTCCCTTACTCACTAAATTATTTACAACTGATGCATTCCAACGGTATCCTCCGGCTTGAATGAGCTCTGCGAGATTTTTTCCGTTGGTATAACTTATATTTTGCTTTTTATATTCACATTCAAAATCAATGTCTGTTGAACACATACTTTTTAAAATGATTTTGACTGCAAAGGACATCCCTTGTTCTGCGTTTCGAGACGTAATACATTGATTCAAACTGTTAAACCAGATTTCATCAATCTCTATGATTTTAGGGTTTCTCGAATCCCCGTTCTCTTTCAATAATGCCCTAATTCCACTGATATGATCATCATCTATATGAGTGACTACGATTAAATTTAATCGTTTTCCTTCGGCAGCCAGTTTGAGCAAAAATTTTTTCAAGTACTTTTGATAGGTTTTGGCATAACCTCCATCAATCAACATTCTAAAATCGGAATCTGGAAATTCCAAATATATACAGTCTCCTGAAGCAGCAGGGAGCATCTGTATGGTAACTCCGTTTATTTTCATTGTTCCCCTCCCATTTTTGAAAGGTAGTGTCAAATACTACCTGTTTTTGTTTCAAAATCCTATAAAAACCTTGATTTTTAGGGAAATATATCAATTCATTAAATGAATGCAGTTTATTTTGCAGGTATTCAGTTAAAAATAATTGATCTTTTGTAAAATTTTTTATTGTAAAAGCAGCTATATTACCATTCTTATGGCAACGAATACGATATTGTTGCAATTTTTTTCAACGGAATGGACTGTGAGTTCATTGGCTGAAACAACTATTTTTTTCCAATTCTTCTTCATGTAACGCTTCATTATCTATACTTTTGATTGAATATGGGGCAATGTAAGGACTTTGCAATAAAGATAGACATTTTTCTTTTTTTGATGATCATATGCATATATTCTCCTTCTAATTTTGGGCTAGAACTATTTTGTTACAATTAGAGCTTGAATTTTAAATACACAATTTTAACTCTTAAAAAATAATACGAAATAAAACAACAAAAATCACAAATTATAGACAAAGAAAGTATTTATTCGAACAGATCTTTTTCCCATATTTGCTCCTTCATCTTTTTTGAAAAAACTAAATATACTGTATTGCAAAAAGGCAAGTCTAATCAGACCTGCCCTTTTATAATAATTTTTCAATTATTTTGTTACACACAAAGTTTCGTCAATCCACTTCTGGACGTCTTTCACATTATGGTTTACAGCTTTTGCGATTTTTTCAACAGGTAATCCCATTTCAGCAAGTGAAAGGGCTGTTTCCTTTTTAGCCTTTAATTCACCGCGCTTTTCGCCGCTTTCCATTCCCTCGCTATAAATTTTCTCCATTTCATGGCACATAAGCTCAACCCCTTTCTGCGTGTCTTTTAATTCATGTACCCTCTTTGCAAGAACTGGACTGTGCATTTCATCCGCATTCTTGCAATGCAGATCATGCATAAGTCTCCCAAGTTCTGTGTCTTCCTGTTTTCTGGAATTCACATATATAATATGTGCTTCGTCCTGAAAGCTATCATCGGCTTCTTTGATATGCCTGTCAATATGGTAAATAGGAAAGCCATACCCAAGGATGTCATCCCTGGTAATAAAGATCACATAGCTTTCCGGTAATTCATCAAAATCCTGACCCGGATTTAAAGTGTTCATGTCCATCAAACCAATATGGTAACGTGCCCTCTTAGGTGATGCACCTTCATTATCCTGCTGGATCTCCACGTCAAACTGTTTGCCTTCGGAATCTCTGGCAACACAGTCCATGATTGCGGATCGTCCCTGCAGATTCTTATAATCCTTCTGGATGATCTGATCAATTACTTTCAGATCCTGTTTTTCCATAATGACCTGCAGAACATATTCCAGGCATTCTCTCTGTTTGAAAACATTTCTCATAAATATGTCACTCATGAGTGTAAAATTCTTAATAATACCTTTATATCTTTCGTAACGTACTTCCAATCCGTTCTCTGGCACAATTTTTTCATCTGCCACGTTCGCTGTCACCTCCCTCTTTATTCTTTTTATGTTATGAAGAAATTTTCGAAAAAGCTTTTGTTTATTTTATCTTAGCATCAATGAATGACCTTTACAAGACACTTTTTCCCCGAGTTGGATCGGGTGTTTTTTAACCTACCCGTTCCACATAGCATACACTGTTTCCCTTGCACTCAAATTCCGGACAAAGAGACAGCCATAATCTTTCCAGATCATTGATATTCATAGCATCCAATTCTGTTTCATCTTCCTCACCATAAATATTTACAAAACCGATCCGATATATGCCATACCCTTTATGTAGGTTTTTTACTACTTTTCTTCCTGCTCTTCGTATATTCATAAGCTCTCTTCTCTCCTCTCTTCTGCTTCCAGCAAAAATATATTGCAGGTATAGCTTCCGGAAGCACTGACACCAGCGGCCCCTCCAAGGCTGTCCAGATACTGGCTTCCATTTTTAGATGCGGAAATATACATATAAAAGTTTGTCAAAACATAGTTTTTATTTTCCAGAACATTCTTATAACTGCTGCTAAGTACAAGCCTTGCTCCAAGTTTTTCTGCTTTTTCTTTTACCAGCATAGCAGTTAAATTTACTGCTTTTCGTATTTCCTGTTCGCTAAGTCCGCTTTGATAATAACGTTCCAAAAACAAAACCAGTTCTTCTGCTTTATTTTCATGTGGTTCGCTTTTGGCAGTCACATCAACAAACTCAATCGTCTTCCTTTCATCCGCAGCTACAAAAGAACCTTTTGTCAGACGGAGGATTGCGCGAAATACAATTTTACCATTGTGTTTGATAAATATAATTTTTTTATTTGCATCAAAACAGGATAACAGACAATCACAATTTGGACCATTCCGATAGGAAATGCAGCTGCGCAGCGGTACTTCTCCTATCTGCATGACCGGAAGCAGGCTGTCCTCTTCCCAGATTTCCCATCCACAATCCACGCGCAGCAGCTTTTCTTTCCAGATTTCTTCTGTATCTCTTTTTATTGGAAAAGCAATTTCCCGTCCCAGATCTCCTCCATGGTATTTCAGCTCCATGAATTTGCCTAATAACTCAGCATTTACGATTCTTCGGATTTCTTCCTTCTTTTTCGGCTGCCTGTTCAGAAAGGAAGTCATGATCTCAGCGCCACCTTCATAAATGAACTTCTGGATATTGGATTTATTTTCCGCGACAAAAGCATCCGAAATATTCAATTCTGTCTTTAAATTCTTCCAGGAAGGATCCTGGGCCAGCAGTTTGTCCATCAATGCAGGTAATCCGGAACAGCCATTTAAAAGATTCTGATTATGTAAAAGGAAGTAAACCTGATTATCCCTTGTAAGCTCTTTTAAAAGTTCAGTAAAATCCATTAAAAATATCAGAATCCATATGGCTGTTTCATGCCGAAGATCCAGAATGTTTTTAAAATCCTCCTGCATCCATCTGGAAAGCGACTTTTTTGACAAAGCTTCTGCCAATCGCTCAATCTGATTTTCCTCTAATGCATCTGTCAGGCAGTCTCTTTTTATCAACTCACGGATCACCCGAAGACGATCATCACTTTTGGAGTATGCTAAACGATCATACAGGTCTATATAGACTGCTTTTACATTGTACAGGATTTTCAATTCTTCAAATATACGAGGCTTCGAAAACAGTGATTCTTCACTCTTTCTCCAGGGAACTACCATATATTCACAATCCCTTAAATTTTGCTCGTTTAAAGTATTTAGATTCAGGCATCTTTTATAAACCTCTTCATCCAGAATCAACGAATTCCTGTCAAGGTTTATAAGCCAGTCTCCATTCTTTCGCAAAAGTTCCAGGAAATGTTTCTTCCGTTTCGTAATGGCATACAGGATAAGCTCTGTCTTTTCCAAAGTCAGCTCATAAAGATCCATATCTGGAAGCGGATTTCCATACAGAGTGTTCACATAGGCTGCCTTTCCATTTGAAATCTTTTCAAAATCTGCATCCGGACCTGTCAAAAATCTTATCAGCTTTGGAATGTCTGCATATAATGATTCGTTCCAAAGCCACAAGTGAAGAAAAGAGGCCTGCCATTCTTTTGGAATCTGAGTGAGAATCACTTCCAGTCCATTCCGAATTTCTTTTGGATGCCGGCTCAGTTCTTCCAGCTGTTTTTTATTTAAGCTTTCCGTTTCTTTACAAAACTCGGATAAATAATTTACAAGTTCCATCAGATCCTGCTTCAAAAGTAACGCCAATGATTCCTCATCCTTGAGCAGCTCATAAAGAAGCTCCGTTGAAAAAGCCGGATTTATCAAAAGCATGCGTATCTTTATCCCCGCCCGGGCAACATCAAACTCACCAATGCAGGTCTCAAGACTTGCTACAAGCTGTTTCTTTAACTCTTCTTTCGGTTCCAGAAAAGCATAATATTTCAGATAAACATATACAATCCGGTCCGGGATTTCCTTATCTGCCAATACTTTTTCAATTTTTTCATAGGGAAATTCGGACAGCTTTTCATTTCCTGCACATTCTACTATCATTCTGATGCGGTCTGGTTCTAAAATAGAAAAATCCTTTTTGTTCATTTTTCCCAAGTAGGTGAGCATTTCCGGATCGTCCATCAGAGAAGAAATCGTCTCCTCATTTAACCCCTCCATCAGACCGGAAAGTTCTTGCTGATTTACCAATCTGGCTGCATTCATACAGAAATCTTCCCCTTTCTTTCCTATCAGTTTCAAGGGAATTGCTGCATTTTTCATTTCCTTGTAAATATTCATGTGCTTTAATATTCTTTCAATCATCATGCTACCTCTGCCCTTTCTATTAATCCGTTAATCTCCGTTAACTCCATGCATTCGTCCTGGTACATATTTTCTGCTAGTTTAAGAAGATACAGAGCTTCCTTTTTTGCCATAGGCTTTTTCGCTGTTCCTGCGAAATCATCTTTTAAATACGAGGAAACGATCTTACAGTAGAGTTTCTTATAGCCATATGAATACCGCCCGTTCTTGTAAAACTCATAAATAGACTGAAGCTCCTTATCCGTTTTCCTGTTTTCCCGTAACATCTGGTTAAACTGCTGTTTGATGTTTTTTTCAGTTTTCCAGCGTTCCATCCGTTTTTTCTGTTCCTTCAGCCATTCTTTCCGTTCCTGATATCTTTTCCGATCCTCTTCTGTCATATATTTCTGATACAGGGTTTCTCTTCGATAAGAATCACTTATAAATGGAAGAAGCAATTTGGAAAGCTCATATGCTTCTGACTGTTCCATCCAAAGTGCTGTACTTTCCTTTAAAAGTAAGGCCGTCAGGTATTCTGGATAAATATCCGGATATTCATAAAAGAACTTTTTTTCTACCATTGAAAACAGTTCCCGGTGTTCCTCTTTTCCCAGAACTGGAGAAAAAAATTCGCACTCTCTATGTTGGATAGCATAGTATCCCAAGGAGAAAGTTTCCTTTAAAATCCTCCAGGGGCTTAAGAATTCGCATCCATCCATTCCAATCTCATTGATCAGAAATTTCAGCATAGGATAGGAATGCTCATTACAAAGACCCTTTATTTCACTTTTTAAATATCCTGCCATAAATTCCCATTTCTTTTCCAAATCTGGATCTTCATTTTTATAATCCTTTACAAACTCTTCCAGATACTTTTTTCCATCCAAAATCCCATGCAGGATCAGCCGGTTGAAAACCGCGTAAAGTTCCGGCTCACTCTTTTTCCAGAAAACATCCTGGTATCTTTTTCCTGTAAGGTTTTCATAACGTTCCAGATACTTCAGCAAACTTTTCGTACTGTATGTTTTGCCTTTCAGAGTATCTGTAACACACGCTTCAAATTCTTCCGAAGAGAGTTCTTTTACCAGAGGATCCCATTTTTCTTCTGTCAGATCAATGTAGTGCCACTCTTCCGGTTCATTACTTCTAAATGGAAACAACGTAAGAAACGTTTTTACATTTTCCACCCTGAACGTTTCATTCATGCATTTTTCCAGCCGTTCTTTACCGTCGATACGGACAGAAAGTTTCCCATATGTTCTTAAAATCCGTGAACAAAGTACATAAGCCTCTTCTGGATATGTCTCTTTTCCGGGCAAAAATGCCTCTAATACATTCAGCCCAATTTTTTCTGCTGTCAACCCGGAAAGGCTTATCCGATCGGGTCTCTCTACAAAATACATCAGTACAAAATTTAAAAAAGCGGTCTCTTTGTCGGAATATCCAAACATACGCATACGTTTTTCCAAAACGGCATCCGCATTTTTAGCATTTGTGACTGCTAACTTTGCCAGCAATTTCAGGATATCCAGATCCTTTTTACGATACCCTTTAAGCTTGGTCATTACTTTGCCTACCATCCACACGAAAAGATTCCATTCAGTAAATACGGATATCTTCCGGTTCTTTGAAAAGCTGTCAGCAAGTTTCTGTTTTATGCCTTCCCACAGTGTTTCATCATCCGGAAGGATGGACATGGCAAACAGCATTTCTTCTGCTCGCTCAAATGGATACGCATGCATGGCCTGTTTCCACCGATTCTTTTCCTTTTCCTCACAGATATAATTGATACTGATCAAAAACAGGTCTTTCTCTCCAAGAATCTGTTTCATCTTTTTCCAGAACAGATCCTTTTGTGCCCCATTGAACATACAGGTCTCCTGTAAAGGCATCATCCTTGCCAGGGCAAGTCCGAGGGCACGGTATGTCTGCTTTGTCAAGGTCAGATGTTCTCCAATGCGCTCCAGGACTTCTCCCGGATAGTGCAGTCCATAAGCGGTTTCCATGTCTACTTTCGGCTTTTCCAGAAACATGTCATTTTCTTTTAATTGCATATAAATTTTATATTTTTCCTCATTAGATGACAGCTTATAGATCAGGTTCGTCATCTGCCGGTACAGGGTAATATCAAGCCATTCTTCATAAATCTTCCATTCCATCCAATTTCCTCCTGTTTTCCCATATAAAAAGGGGACTGTTCGCCAGTCCCCCAAAATTGTTCTTATGCTGCCAGGATAATCTTCTTTTTCCGGCTTGCATAAGTGATCGCCATTGTAGAATGTTCCATGCCTCGCTGTTTCTGATATTGCTTTACATCTGCATAATTTGCAAACGAAAGGATTTTACCATTTTCCTCTAACAAGTTTTCTTCGTTATCCTCCATATTTTCACTCCCGCAGGAAGCCAGCGTCCAGTTTACGTGGCAGATATAACAGGTCATGCCTGCAAATCCCAGATACTTATGTACATACTCTTCCGCTGCCTCAGCACTCGGAAAATAACGTGCATACTCCAGGGAACGGCAAACGATCCGGTCTTTGTACCATCCGGCAAAATACCGGTTCTTTTTCAGTTCAAGTACATACCCTGTCAGATAAATCTTCTGTAAAGCATTTTCTTCCTCGTCCATCATATCAAGAAGCTGTTCCGCATAGATTTTTTTCCATTTCAATGTGTTCTTCTTTATTCTTTTACGCAGCATTATCTTTTTCCTCCTCAGTTCCAACAATGAGTTTTTCTACCATTCTGTACAAGTTCCGGAAATTTCCAGCCTGTCTGCGGCGTGTCATGCAGTCCTGTTCAAATGCCCTGATCACAGCAGAAGTTCTTGCAAACAGTGTGAAGATTTCCTCATCTTTCAGCTGTATGGTAACCTCTTTTTCTTTCCGGTAGCTGTCTTTTTTACAATACTGCCCGCCATTGGCATTATGCATCGCTATACCAGTGCCATTCTGTATCCTGACAACCCACGGATAATTTAAAACTTCTCCTTTGTTGTTGCGAACCTTCCTCTGTATGGAAAATACTGTAACTCTTCCCGTGTTGGAATTTTTATCCTCGCAAAAGATCTTTTGCTGGAAGAATTTAAATTCCTGTACATTATTCCATATACGGGAATACACGTATTTTATGATTTCCGGACTCAGATTTGCATAAACACTGATGCTGTCTTCTTTGCTGTAGTCAACCATGACCGCCCGGATCCTGGAATAATCGCTGGCAAAGTCTTCGTGAAGATGCCAGAACTCCTTTGGTTCTGCCATCCGCAAAAAGCTATTAAATTCCAGTAACGTATTCTGTGTCTTATGAACACAGATCTGCTTTGATACATCCATATTCTGTTCTTTTTCTTTCCTGTTTTTCCTGTTCATCCTTACCTCCTGATAAAACGCAGCAGTTTCTTTGTCAGAAGAGCCGGAAGCTGTTCAAGATCCGTAATATCCAGAAAAGATTCTTCATAAATTTCCTGAATTGCTTCCTTGTCGCTTCCGATCGCAGCAGCCTGAAAGAATACTCCCTGCTGCAGCAGTTTTTTCCGAATCTTCTGAAGGTCCCTTTTTGCCCCTGTGCCTCCATACTGGTTTGCATTAGGTGCACCATCACTGATCACAAACAGCAGTTTCTGCTTTTCCGGTCGTTCCAAAAGACGGCTGCCAGCATACCACAATGCAGTTCCATCCCGGTTGCTTCCATAAGGCTGCATACCAGCAATCCGGAACCGATCCTTTTCATCCGTTTCAAAATCTGCGCAGCAATGCAGATACACTTTTTCGTCTTTCAGGTTCTCATGCCGGTATCCATCTGTATGATGTCCGCACACTAAAACCGGTATTTCTGATTCCATACAAAAATCATACAGGCAAAGTGCTGCAAGAATGGCATGATCCATCCGTTCCCCACACATGGAAAAAGAATTATCGACCAGCACCGCCACACAGATATCCAGATTTTTTCCTGGCTGTTGTTTCTTAAATACTGCCCCAGACGGTGCAGCTATGTTTCGAAGATCTACCCGACGTCCAAGAAAAAGCTTATGTTCCGTGCGTTCTTTCTGATTTTTCAATATAGGAAGCAGTTTCAGGCGAAGTCTCTTTTTTACCTGTTTAAGCTGCCCCTCATACTTTTCTGTCTGTAATTTTAAAAAATCTGATATCTCGGTCTTACGGCAAAGTTTTTTCTGTACCAGGTCATGGCCTTCTTCAAACGGTATCTCCATCAATTCCTTTTGAAGATGTTCGAAAATTTCTTTCTGTATCTTCTCATCAAGCATCTCTTTCGCCATTTCATAAAGGATTTTTTGCAAGGCATTATCACTGGATGCTTCCGTTTCTGAGGCAGGGATGCCACATTCATTCTGTTTGTCTTCGAAGCCACCAGACTCCCTGACACATTTCGGAAGATTTTCACACAGTTGCTGTAGAAACTTCTGAAGCTCTGCCGTGCGCCCGTTTTCATGGCCTTCCGTTTCCTGATCCTCTCCGTTTCTTTCGGTTTTGTCTTCTGTTTCCGACTCCTGTTCCGTATCCTCTTTTCTGATCTTATCTTCATTTTGCTCAGTCTGTGCCCCTGTGTTACCCTGCTTTTCTTCCTCCGGTTCTTCTTCGGATTCATTCGGGTTTTCCTTTTGCCCTTCACGCTCTTCCTGTTCTGGCTTTTGCTCTTCATTTTCTGTACTGTTCTTCTCTATTTCATCTATGATTTTCGCAAAATATTTCCAGATCATCAGAAGAATATGGTTGGTGGCAAGATATCTCTCCATGTCATCTGCTGCCTTTCCCGCTTCATCAATGACCGGCATAAGCAGTTTTAGTGTATCAATAAGCTCGTAATCCGCACCATCCCAGGCATTGACCCTTGAAGACAAGGCATACTGTGCACACAGGTTCATAAGAATAGATAACCTGTCTTTCTCCGTTTCCAGCATTTCCCTAAGTGTTGGAAGCCATTCCACATTTCGGTCACGATTCATAAGGATTCCCCTGCGGATGCTTCCCGGAAAAAGGGCGCACATCTTCTCTTCTATGTACATATCATTCAAAAGATTGCTGAGATAAGATGCTGTCTGCAGAAAAATAGAAAGAATTGCTTTATCTTTTCTTTCAAAGTAGACATTCATCGCATCCAATGCCTCTTTTTCCTGTGCATTTTCCGGTACTGGCTCCTTTGGATACCAGCTGCCATTTAACATATGCTCGGCATACCTTTTTCTAAGTGTAGAATCCGTATACCGGTAATGTCCGCATTCATGTCCCAGAATCCCGATCAGGCTGTCACTTTTTAATTCCAGTGTCAGAAAACTTGACGTAATCTGGTTTCCAAGATTTACGGCAACAGTTTCTCCCTGATTCCATCCTGCAATCCCTGAATTTTTATCATCGTATAACCGTAATGTAGTCAACTTTCCACCCGTGATTTCATGCCCAATCGAGGTCAAAAGATCACGATACTGCGGCGTATGAAATACTTTTTCCGGTGTCAGTTTTTCTTTCTCTGCACATATCTGTTTCCGGTATAAAGCCTTTTTCATTCGTTTCCTCCATCCGTTTTTAATCCACATCACAATGAGGAAGAAGAAAGACGCGTTCCATAGTTCCCTGTTCTTCCCTGTCCATGGATGCTTTACTGAGCAGTGCTGTCCAAGCTGACCTCCTGAAATCATTGGAAACCATGTAACTTAACACCCAGTTTTCCAATTCCCGGTATCCGCATACGCCATCCGTAATGTCCTGTTCGATCAAATATTCATGGATCTTGCAGACCGTGGCAGCCATAAAGGACAGAAGTTCTTTGTTTTTAAACCCTGTTCTTTTCATTGCCCTTTTTACCATTTCCTCTTCTGTCAGGGCTTCCTTTGGCTGAATCAGATTCATTCGGGAAAGAACTGACTGGTTGAAGTTCTGACAGCCAACATAATCCAGATTGGTGGTCATGATCACAATCGTATCCGGATTTCTCCGTATCTGTTCTCCATTTACCAGATCGGTTACAGCTCCATCGTCAAACAGGGAGTTTAATCTCGTAAGTGTCCCAGGTTTTTCAATCATGGCCGGCTCCTGAATTTCAAGCACAGATGGTTCCCTGCATGCCTTTACGATTTCTGACTCTTTTAATAGAAAGTCTTTTTCATTTTTCGACTTTTCATAGCCTTTTTCATAAACTGCTTTCAGGATCTCCCGAAAAGCTTTTTCCCGGCTGATCCCCTCCTCATAAATGCCATTTACCGTTGCAAGAGCTGAAGCCGGATCCATTTCAATGTCTTCCAGACTTGGCAATTCCATTTCCAGATGTGCTGTTCCGCCCATATTTGGCACGGTGGTCGCTAAAAGTTCCAGTTCATCCGTTCCAGGTCCACAGGTGAACACATAATATGGAAGCCCTAAGATCTGGGCGATCATTCTGGCATCCGTTGTCTTTCCAGTACCGGCATCGCCTGTCATCATAAACAGCCTTGCCGGTGTCTTATCCACCATCTGCAGGATTTCTTCAGCTTCCTTACTTACCAGATAGTCTTCTGGAAGCGAAGGGATCCTTTCTTTTGTCCTTTCATTTACATCCCATCTGCCAGAGTAGATCTGTTTTAATTCAAAAAGTGTTCTTTTTGTCTTCTCATTTACAGGCAAAAGCACATGAAACTTTCCATAGATTTCATCGTTTGGTGCATATACCCCGGCCGCAATTTTATATTCCGGAAGCACATCCTCCAGTTCCTCTGCACGGAACTGGCTCTTTTCCAGCGGGACCGCCTGCTGTGGATTTGCTATTACTTCACAGTACATGGCATCGCAACAGATAAATGCCGCCCTCAGTGTAGCTTCCGTGTCTTCCCATTCCTTTTTTTCCTGTTCTTCCAGTATGTAGAAATTTTTTTGGAACTCTTCGTTAAATAAAGGATTATCCGGGACCAGATTGGCATAAGCCAAAAGGGCCAGGTACTGTTCGCCTGTGTTTTTGCCCTCCCGGATTCCCGGAAGCTTCTCGTTTCTTTCTTCTGTCTTTAAAGTCCCACTGAAACGTCCGTTTTTCGAATTATAAGTCATTACATACTTTCCCTGATGTCCAGGATATTCCATGCAGAAATAATTTATGGTATCCCTGCCCCTTTGTATACCGGCAGCACCAGAGTCTTTTTCTTTCCGGATCTGAATCAGTGTCAGAAGTGCATGTAACGTAGGCCCATGAAGGCGGGAGACTTTTCCCTGCTTCCTGATATTTCGCATGGAACAATCCGCTTCATCATAGCTGATCCGTTTTTTCCCTGCTTTTTCCAACATCATCCGAAATGGGTCCGGAATGGGTTCTTTCATAATCCATGGTGCATAAAAACAAAGATCTGGCATTTTGTTCCCTCCTCTTTCATTATGTGATTTTCTGCATACGAAGGAAAGAAACAGGCAGAGCATTGGATTTTTCCAACGTCTGCCTGTCATTCATTCTTTATGCGCTCTTTTCCTGTTCCAGGATTGCTTCATATATTTTTCGGATACGGTACCCAAACATGGTGTTTCGCCGACTGATGTAATCCGTCCGGATAGCCTGTGCGATTGCACGTTTGCTTCCCACAATTATAAACCTTTCTCTGGCTCTTGTTACTGCCGTATAGAAAATGTTTCTGCGAAGCATCCACCGGAAACATGGAAGCATTGGAAGGATTGCCATCGGATATTCACTGCCCTGAGCCTTATGTACCGTAATCGCATATGCCAGTGTCAGCGGCCAATAGTCTTCCTCCTGATATTCCATGACCCGGCCATCCCCAAAATCTACACGCATGACCATTTTTTGATCTTTCCGAAAAATCCCTATGACTTCTCCAATATCGCCATTTGCTACTTCATCGTTGTTTTTTGTCTGCATGACCCGGTCACCTTCCCGGTAAGTATTCCTGCCATTTGTGATTTCCGGATAACCGAAACGCTTTGGATTCGCAATGTCACGCAATACCAGATTCAATGCATCCGTACCTGCTTCCGTATCTTTTCGAAGCGGTGACATCACCTGCACTTCTTCCAGAGAACCGTTTCTCTGCAGTACTTCTTTTCGATAGATCTTCTGTATCTTTCGCGAAGCCTCCTCCGGTGTGGAAGCCGGAATAAACTGAAAGGTATCATCAAACACCAGATCCAGCTGATTCTTATTGATCTTAATGGCATTCTGGCTGATGGTGGAATTCCCTTCCTGTCGGAAACATTCATCTAAGACAGTTACCGGAAATACGCCGGAATCAATGATCTCCTGAAATACTTTTCCAGGCCCTACGGATTCGATCTGATCTTTATCACCCACCAGAACCAGTCTGGCACCGGATTTAATACTGGAAAACAGTTTATCCGCCAGATACATATCGACCATGCTGAACTCATCTGCTATGATCAGGTCATCTGGAATTGGCTGCTCGTTCTTCCATTCTTCCTCTCCAGCTTCTCCGGTAAGCCCTATGGATTTATGGATCGTCAGTGCTGGATACTCTGTACATTCCCGCATTCGCCTTCTGGCGATACCTGTAGGTGCACATAAAAGGATCACCGCATTTTTATCCAATGCTTCCTGTACAGCAATGATGAAACGGATCACCGTAGTCTTTCCTCTGCCGGGTCCTCCTGTAATGATGGATACCGGGTTTTCAAAGACATTTTTTACTGCCACCTGCTGTTTCGCATTCAAAATAATATCCTGTTCTTTCTGGATCTTTCTTAAAATACGGTCAACATTTACAGCCATTCCCGTCTGCATATGGAGTCTGACTAATGCGGCAGCAGCTCCCAGTTCGGCCTGGAAACTTTTGCGTGTATAAAACCCTCCATCGTGGCAGACCAGGCTTCCATCTGTATGGATCATATCATTGCCTGTATCCCGGATTGCCCGTTCAGAGACCGGTGAAACATCTTTATTGTGATTTAAAAGTTTTTCGACACGTTCAATAATGTCCTCTCTTTTTAAATACAAATGTCCTTCGCCTTCTGCTTCTGACATAATATGCAAAATAGCAGCCTTAATGCGAAGGGGATCATCTGCACGGAAATGTTTTGCCTTTACTGCAATCTGGTCAACAGTCAGAAATCCAAATCCATGAACCTCACAGAGCCGGAAAGGCTCCTCCTTCACGATCATAACTGCAGCAGGGCCAAATTTCTCTTGTATTTTTGAAACTTTTGCAGGAGTCACCCCAAAAGGGGACAAATACATCATCAGTTCCCGGATGGAACTGCTTTTTTGATATCCTTCCAGAATATCATCTAAGCGTTTCTGCGTAATTCCTTTTACCCGAAGAAGTTTCTCCGGGCTGTCATTAAAAACATTCAGTGTATCTTCCCCAAACGTTTCTACGATGCGAGCTGCCATTGCCGGTCCGATCCCTTTGATCAGGGATGACGACAAATAAGTCCGAATACCTTCTTTTGTGGTTGGCATGGTTACTGAAAAATTGCTCACACTATACTGCATTCCATATTTTGTGGGTTTCCAGTCTCCCGTCAGTTCCACATCCAGGCCTTCGTTTGTCGGAAGTTCGGTTCCAAATGCCTGAAATATTCCATAATTTCCATTCTTTTGTTTTTTTACTTCCTCCGGTAAATCTTCATTGGTCATGTAGGAAGCTACCGTATATCCACTTCCTGCATTATAATAGATCTGCCGGATGGCTTTACAGCAAATGCTCATGTTCCAGCTCCTCTCTACCATGAGATCCAGAGATAATTATTGCATCCCATACTGGTGATGAAACCATCCTTCTTTAGTTTTTCCCGGATCACCTCTGTCTGTCCAAAAGGATATCCTTTTAAAATTCCAACCCTTCGATATTTCCTTTTTCCAATGGAAATACTGCAGATTCCTTCCCTGTTTACTGAAAAACGGTTTCGATTTTCAGATTCCAGAGTTTTCCGAATCGCCTGGATCCGCTCAAAGCCTTCATCTTCGTACCATATGGCAGCCTGTGCCCTGCATCTTGCCTGCTTCTCCTGATTATCGAAATTTACCGTTTCCGATCCCTTCTCATGATTTTTCGGTAAATCCTCGGTCTTTTCAGCATCTGCATGTACTTTACGGGCATCTGCACTCTTTTGCTGTTTGTTGTCATCATCATTCTCATTCGTTTCCTCCTTGTCCTTTTTCATAATAAATTTTTCATAGAAAAACAGTCCTGCTGCAACCGGAATGACCAGTGAAAGGGACTGTATGATCACTGCCAGAAATACCGGCCATAAAAATGGTGATACTAACAGACCAAAAATTCCAGTTATCACGCACAGCTGTTTATGTGCAGACAACCATTTGTTCATTTTCTCCATCATAAGCATTTCCTCCTATGATTTGCTCAGTCAAAATCCAGTTTTTCATCATCTGTTTCCATGTACCGGTCATCAATATCCTGACTACGCTCCCGACTTCTTGCCGAAGTTCCTCTGGATCTTGTCCCGCCAGAATTTGATCTCCGTCTATCATCTGATGCATCTGTCCTGGTATTGTTTCTGTATCTTCCACTTTCACGTTCCCTGTCATAGTCACGGTCATCCATTTCTGCTGCTCTTTCACTTCTGGTGCTTCTGGAAGCTGAACGCTGGTTTTCTGCACGGTCAGAACGGTTTCGATTAGAAGATGCCCTTGTTTCTCTTTCCGGCTCTTCCCGCTCGTCATTTCCAGATTCTAAAGCTTTCTTACTTTCTGCAAAAGAAATCTCTTCAATCATAAGCCGCATGCCGTAGACATTTTCACCAGCCCGATTCTTGTAGTTGTCATTCTGCATACGACCTTCTACCAGAATCTTGATACCCTTAAACAGATATTTTTCCGCGAACTCTGCTTTTCTGCCAAAAGCCGTACAGCTGAAGAAATCTGCTTCCGGATCTCCTCTTCGTACAAATTTCCGGTTTACCGCCAAGCGAAAGTTTGCGATGGCAAGTTCTCCATTCTCTGTCTGTGTGTAGCGTAAATCTGGCTCATTTACTACTCGTCCCATCATGATTGATTTGTTCATAATTGTCCTCCCATAACTTTATAAAGTTTTCCAGTTTCATTCCAGATGTTCCCGCATACATTTGACTAATGCTCCCATACCATTTTTTCGGATCTCGCGGGCAGCAGAGTCAGCCGTACATAAATTTTTCGCCATCTCCAGTGATTCTTCTCCCGGATGTGTTGCAAACAATACCGGTATCAGATAAAACAGAGATTTTTTGACCAGCATATCATATGCCATCTTAAAAGATTCAGGCGAGGTTTCCTTTCCATCTGGATTACATACGATCTGCCATACTCCTGGATATTCGATAATCCATTCAAGAAGGTGCACGACCTCCTTTTCCATCTTTTTTCGTTTCATAACGCCCTCCTTGCATTCTGAGTTTCCTTGTGTTTTTTATGATCCTCCTTTCCTTATTTGCTGATCTGTACTTGTTGTCTGCCATATTTTTGCAACAAAAAAAGGCCATTTAGAAATTTTCATTCTAAATGACCTTATTCATTACAAAGGCAGGAGGCTTTTGGCTCCTTAATGTTTTACTCCCGGTCAGATCCGGAACCAGCGTTTCTTATCTGTGTCTACAGATACAAATACAAATCTCACAATCATATTAACACAAGATATTGTTGGCGTCAATCGCACTTTTGCTATATTTTGTATTTGGATCGTTCAAAGATTTATGATATCTATTCTGACTTGTTTCAGCCAAAACGGGAATCAGATTCTGTTTCAAGAGATGAATGATGTTGCACTGACAACTCACTCATTTTTCTTTCAAATCCTCCCATGGTTCCATTTCCATTTCCTCCCAGGTGACACCATATGGTGCACCTCCGGAGGTATAACCTGCAATAAAGAAAAATCTGTCATCCTGCAAGATTTCATCTGCTGTCGACTTTTCTCTTGCTTCTTTCTTCCGTTTTGCCTGTCTCTGTTGCTTCTTCTGTTTTATAATAACAGCTTTTTCTTCTGGCGTCTTCTTATGCTTTTTTGCTGTAAGTATTTCCAATGTAATTCCGCTCTCAATATCTCTCAGGATACGTTCTTCATATCCCCTCTCACGCTTTTCGACAATTTTATAGAAGTCTTCATATTCAGTTTGGGGAGCAAGTGTTTGAACAGTCGCAAACAGACTTTTGCAAATATCATTCATTTCAGCAGCATCCGGCATTCTCTGATTTTCAAGGTAAAACTTCAGATACATTTTGTATGTTTTATCAGCTATTGCACTTTTCTGTTTTTGTTTTAAGTTTTTATAGCTTCTGTCATTCCTCTGCATCTATGATTCCTTATCTTCCTTCTTTTTCCTGCGCCATCAGATCAACATTTATTGTACAAAACGCCTACCTTTTCTGCAAGAAATATTTTTTGTATATAAATAAAACAGTCTATGTAGTCCTCGCATTTCATCTGGCGCTTTCATCGCATGTTGATACATGAGCTTATTTCCAAATCGGCTTTCAAATGTAATGGATAACACAATAGTTAAAATTGGCAATGGCAAAAAACGAGAAATATTCATTTTGCATGGTGACAGTCTGCCAAACTTTTTCTTTAAAAAGCAAAAATTTCTTTTCAGTCTTTTTGCTGTTTTTCTCTCGGTCTTCCATTCTTTTCCTGCTTTTTCTGGACAATCTGCTTCATAATATGCATCTGCAATCGGAACTACCATAGCCAGATGGCAAAGCTGCCACATATGCATATCTTTTACCTTGCTGATATGGTATATGGGAATGTTTTAATATCTTTGAAAACTTTTTCGCTCTTTCAGATGTATTTCCCGATATCTCTGCAAATGTTGTTGGCTGTATTAGCTTCGGTGTGAGTGCAGCATCCAATATTCCATCGTTTATGCTTCCACCTGCTCCTGGAAAAGCTGGAAAAACGTAACCGTTTCACCGTTTACGATGTACAGGCTTCTTTTGTCTTGCCATGTTATGACTACATTAGTTGGACCGGCGTGGCAAAGACTGGAGAAATGGTATATTATAGTGTCTCTGAAAATTATGGCAACGGTGGAAACTACATTTCCTCTATAAAACCAGGCGAAAGTGTACAGCTGAACATGGCCTGGATCGTAAATGAAAGCGACCTCAAAAATCTGTATCTGAATGTGACTGGAGACGGAGCTTCATATGAGTTCTCTGAATATATACTGAAAAAGGGACTAGTAGATATTCGCAAATAATATATGCTATCGTTTATGATCCCATTTTTTATATGTCATATATGAAAAAGCGTTTTTCGATTCCTTTTGGTTTCGAAAAACGCTTTCTTTGCTTCTTCGATCTCTGCACATGAAGTGTAATCTGTGGTATCCAATACGATTTCCTCATTCTTTCCATTGCCGGTTAATAATTATAACGACAGTGTACTATATGAAGCAACCGACAACAACAAAAATCGTTAGATGAGTTTTGACAGAAAAAGAGATTCTACACTGTAAGTGGAACCTCTTATCTATTAACGCAATGGACAATCAGATACTTTTATATTTTGAGCCAATTTATGCAACCCAAGATGTCTGCAGTAGTTTTCCAAATCTTTTGGATTCTGGGATGAACGTGGTCCGATAATAATTGAATTGATAATATCTTCCCTGTGCATATTTTCTGTTTCTAAGACTTTTTGTAAATCTAAAATGTAGAACTCTTTTATTATATTGAATGTTTTGTATTCGATATGAGGATCGTTGTCCGTTACAAAATATGGTGCGATTCGGATTTCCTTTTCAGCAGTAAATGTAGGATGTTTGTGAATAAGGGCACATAATGCTAAATTATCAATGAATCCATCTAAGTTGGAAAATCCTTCCAGAATTCCAGTGGAAATATATGAAGACAATAATTTGTATAATTCATGATCCCTGGTCTCCTGAGTATAATACTGTTCGCCAATGATCATCCCATGATAATATAACAGGTTGTGCAATGCTTCGGTATTGAATTCTATTGCAACACCACGTCCATGATCGGCATAGCGGTCCCATTGAGCTGCATCGTCTAATGCCTGTGACAAACAGAACATAAAAAGGTGTTTTTGCGATGTTCTGTCATATATTTCTTTAAATATTTTATCAACATCACATTTGGGTTTTATATTGTTTTGGGTAAGACCGTTCTCAATGTTCTGCTTCAGGTTATCAATAAACCCAATCACTTCTTTTGCATCATTCACATTCGTTGCGCTGCCAAACCAAATCTTTTTTTTCCTTAAAATTCCATCCAAGGCTGGAAAAGAAGTGTAATGCCATAAAGTTTTACCAACTTTCTGAACAAATTTGTCAGTAGATTCCTGTCTTTTCTGAATTTCTACTAAATTGTAGGTCATATACAATACCTCTTCTGAAATAATATCATTTGAATATGCATCGATCGGACAAATCCTTTATTCTGTATAGATGTTCCCATTCTCATCCGTCCAGGTGCCGTCACCATTGTCTGTGTATCCGACCCCATCTGCGTCACAATAATAATAATCTCCGTTTGTTGTTTCTATTACATTAACAGTACCGTTACTGCCCTGAAGTTCATGCTGTTCCAGTTGGTTTCCGAAATGATAACCTTCGTCATTCCAAGTACGATATGAATTTCCATTGGCATCTGCCCAGTTTCCATCTCCCTGATAACTGTATCGGCTCCCATAAGCATCAGAATAGGTCCCATCTCCGTTATCGTAAAGAACTCTGGATTCTTCATCTCCTTCACCCGGTGCTACAATTGATGCTACACCGAAAGTAGTAGTGAATCCACTGGTATATGGTACGCCTGCTGGCAGATTTTCATAAGATGAAACAGACTCGTTGTTGTCAGAGGTAATTCCATCATCGGTCGTTTCACTTACCTGTCCGCTGTTTTCCATGGCAGGTTCATCATTTGTTTCCGCATCCGCTTTTTCCTCTTCATCTACAGAATCCTCTGTATCTGTATTCTCTGTCACTCCTCCTTCGTCCTGTGTTTCAGCAGCTTTCTGCATAGTTACCATTTCAGAAAACGGTGCATAATCCGGTACATTATTTTTCTCTGGATCTGCATTTTTTTCAATACCAGACTTCTCCGTCTCTACTGAAACTGTATCTGTCCCGGCAGAGACATTAAATACCAGATTACCGCCTGCAAGCAGCAGCGTCACAAGAATTCCCGGAAGAATTCCTTTGCGGAGTTTCCGAATGTTCACCATATACAGAATCCGATCTTTAAACACCATTTCGCTGTCATTAAGACTTGCTGTCACATATGGAATCTGATTTTCCATGGCCACTGTCCTGAGAAGCAGCTGTCGATATAATTTATGTTCCTTTTTATTAACTCTGCGAACAACCGCTGTATCACACAGATTTTCAATATCCTTATCCGCTTCTTTCAGCATGATAAGAAGAAAGGGATTGAACCAGTATATCGATGCACAGATTCGAAGGAGCATCTTATACCAGAGATCCCGATGGCAATAATGTGTAAGTTCATGGTAAAAGATAAGTTTTCTTTCTTCTGCTGAATACCCGGTTGCTGGTAGATACAATTTTGTATGTAAAAGTCCTGCAAGAAGCGGTGTGGTAAGACCTGCGTTTTGCCTGAGTTCCGGTATTCTGCGTACGTGCTTCTTTTGACACGCTGCACGGTACATCTGAATACTCACCGTATCACTTACCTGTAGACTCATCCGTTCCAGATTCCTTATAGAAAAATAATATGCCAGCAATTCTCCTGTCAGTTTAAGTACCGCTACGCTCAGCCAGACAGCAGCAAAAATCAAAGCCACAATTCCCAGCCATTTATCTGATTCGTACCTGACAGTTCTCTTTTGTTCCGGGATTTCTGTCAGATTTTTCATGTCATTGCTCGCAGATGATACGTTTTCTGTTATCTTCTGACTTTCCTCTGGTCTGACTGCGTAATCCGTTATCTTCGGGTTTTGCGTATTCTGTTGACTGCTTCTAAGTACTTTGAAATCCACCAGTGCCAGATTCGCCGGAAGGCGCACCGGAACACAAAGGCTTATCGTAATCAACAGCCAGATAAGGTACTTCCATCTCGCTGATACACGTCCTTTAAACAGAGTCGCAAGCACTTTTACCAGTAAAATTACTACTGCTGCAATAATGTTCAGTTTCAGAATGTGCAGAATGAAAACCTCCATAATTCGCTATTCCTCCCTGTCCTCCAGGTTCTTAAGAAATTCACTGAGATCCTGGACTTCTTCTGAGCTGATCTTCTTTCCATGATAAAGTGAAGTTACAAACTTTTTTAGTGAATTCCCATAAAGTTTCTCAAGAACACTCTGGCTTTCATGTGCCTGATAATCTGACTGCGAAACCAGGGGTGTATACAGATTCATTTTTCCCTGTTTCGTCACTTCCACGAAATTTTTGTTCTCCAATCTGGTCAGCAATGACAAAATTGTTGTTGATGCAAGTTTTTTCTTCATATTGATCACTTTCTCAATCTCCGGTCTGGTCATCGGCGGAGTATTATTCCAAAGAACGAGCATAATATCCAGCTCTGATTCCGGAAGTCTCTGGTAAGTTTTTTTCACTTTTTCATACCTCCTGTTACATATTTTCTACAAATGTAGGAATAACTCTATTTTACCACAGTTCACGGAAATGGCAAGGGCTTTTGCACAATTTGCAAATGCCCTTGCCATTCCTGCAGCTACTGACCACTATCAGTCTATTTCTGTATAACTGCTGCCATTTTCATCACTCCATGTCCCGTCTCCGTTGTCCGTAAATCCTGTACCATTTTCATCCTGGAAATAATAATCACCATTTGTAGTTTCCGTAACCGTCACAGTATTACCGTTTGCATCCTGAAGGTCATGCTGTTCCAACGTATGTCCCAGATGATGAGTATCATCATTCAGAGCTGAGTAGGTATTTCCATTTTCGTCGGTATAAGTCTCATCCCCATTATCGGTATAGTTCATTCCATCATCTCCACGATATTCACAAGAATAATCTTTGTGAAGAATGTAATTAATCTCAATGGTATTTCCATCACTGTCAACTAATGTCATTGGTGAGGTAGAAAGGATATCGGAATCATCATTGCTGTCCGAGGATTTTGCAGAAGCATTTTCTTCTGTATCGGAGGAATCTGAATCTCCTCCTGACTTCTGACTGGCAGTATCTGTAGTTGCCTTATCAGAATCATCAGAAGAATCATCGGTCTGGTTTTCATTCTCCTGTCTGGTAAG
Organism: Blautia sp. LMAG:36; assembly: GCF_008680535.1. NCBI lineage: Bacteria > Bacillati > Bacillota > Clostridia > Lachnospirales > Lachnospiraceae > Blautia > Blautia sp. LMAG:36. The sequence continues at coordinate 271,548 of NZ_NALB01000005.1, forward strand.
TGAAGGATTTCCAGGATACGAAATATATTCTACAAATTTTCTGACTTCACTGATGTCATCTGCATCTTTTGCATATCCCACTGCCATATACAGGCTGTTTCCCTCTGAATAAATTGTCTGATAGCAGGCATCGTATGTGTCATTGCATTTGGCAATCCCTGTTTTGACATCCTCCAGTGAATATTTATAGATATTTACATAATCATTTCCGTTCGTATAGCTTGCATAGGTACCTTCCGTATCTGCTTTTTCCCATTCAGATCCAGCCGGCGGCTGTGTATAGAAATCGTTATTTCCTGCTGCCATAACCGTTGCAGCTGAAAAAATCCCAAGTGTTGCTACCGTCATAAGTGTCATAAATTTTGTCTTCATCGTGGATTCTCCTAGAATTTTATTTTCTACATCTGTAGAAGTTAATTGTATTCTACAACTGTAGAATACAATTGTCAATTCTTTTTTCTATATTTTTTTATCATCTCAGTTTAATTTCTATTTTTCCTTCCACTGGGCTATATAAATCCAGAGGATCTTCATCGCTTTCATAAACACGTCCTTCGCCTTCTCCAAATGATTTGCGGCATACTGGACGTGATAGTCAGAACTAACATTTCTTTTTTCATTTTCCTGCAATCATATTTCCATCAAAGTGCCATTTTACGCCATTCCTGCAATAAAAAAAGGCCTTTCCGGATAGACCATGATTGTTCCTGTCCATCCAGAAAGGCCTGAAAATTAATATGTTATATTTTGTAGAAATTGTCTATTAAATTCCTGCAAGCATTTAAATAAAATCGTGGGTTTCGTTTTCCACAAACTCCCCATCTAAGAAAGCAAGATCATCCGTAGCTTCCTGTACTTCTGTTTCCTCGTCAGAATATTCTATCTGTTCTCCATTCTCTTCCTGCCTTTCACACCATACAACCAGACGTTTAGAGGTATCTGTTCCACAGGTGGAAAGCAGAAGCGTCGGAACTTCCTCCTGTGTTCCAAGTAAGAAAGCATCTCCATCTGCCGGTGTATACTCGCATTTTACGATCACAAAGATCCATACCCCTTCATCTGGAAGATACAGATAGAGGATATGGTGTTCTTTTAAGAATTCATCGTCAAGGAAATTTCGAAGTCCGCGGAACATGCTGCCATCTTTCATATTGTGGCCATAAATGATGTTCTTGTCATCAGAAAAATCGGCATTGTTATCGGAATCCAGGAAAATGGCCCCTGCCACATGTTCTGCCTTTTTAAAAGTATGTGTCAGGTAATAGGAGTCATCGTTTCCCTGGACTACCGGGTAATCAATGCTGGTATCCGGGATCCGGATCCATGCAACGATATCCGGATTGATCTTTTTTAATGCCTTAAAATCAACCACGGTCTGTTTCCCATCGCTTCCGTCTGTTCCTTCTGTGTGGTCATCCTCATCTGTTTCCTTGACGTATGTACGCAGGTCTTCATATTCCTGCACACCTTCCCGGTACATAAAGTAAATGCCAAGACCGGTACATACGCAAAAGCTGAGTACCATCAGGCAGACTGCCACGATCATGATTTCTTTTATGTGTCTCATACAAACCTCCGATTATTCTTCCTGGAAAAAGGGCTGCCGGTAAATCGAGCAGCCCTGAACCGTATTCCTTAATTTCCTTTTTTCTTCTTATACCAGATCACGCCGCCAATGCCACAGGCAGAAAGGACTGCCAGAAGGATCGGAAGCCAGATGTTGGTGCTGTCCCCTGTTTTCGGGCTGTTTCCTGTCGGTGTGCTGCCGGAAGGGGATTTGGTGTTTTTGATCTCTTTTACGATCTCGATCACCTTGGTTTTTCCGTCTTTGTATTCAAAGCGGATCTCTTCTTTTTTGCTGCTTAATTCATAACCATTTGGTGCTTTGGTCTCTACCAGGATATATTCCACGGTTTTCTCTACTTTTCCATTTTTATAAGTAGCAATCGGAATCTTGCCGCTTGTCGCTGTTCCGGTCTTATCCGTTACCAGTTTTTCTACGACTTTTCCGCTTTCCTTTTCACGCAGTTCAAATTCTGCTCCTGAAAGGGCTGCCTTACTGGTGGAATCAGTCTTTTTGATGACCAGTTTTCCATACGGATGTGCGTCCTTCATTTTGACTTTCTGGACTTTTCCAGTATCTTTTACCGTAAATTTCACATCTTCCGCAATGAGGTATCCATCCGGGGCCTGCTCTTCACGAAGGGTATATTCGCCTACCGGAAGTTTTTCGACCATATGCGGTTTATCCGTGGACGTCCAGCTTTCAACTTTCTTTCCATCTTTATCCAGGATGATCAGTTTTGCTCCCGGTACCTCACTGGAATCCGTAATGTCTTTCTTGCTGATTTCCACTTTGGTCACATCATCAAGCATCTGGTGTTTCTGTACTTCTTTTGTGTTTTCGACGGTAAATTCAATACTTTCCGCAGTCACATAACCATCTGCCGGCTTTGTTTCTGTCATCTTGTATTTCTTTCCTACGATAAGGCCCTTGATGATATGTGCTTCCTCTTTGGATACCCATTCATCCACCGTATTTCCATCCTCATCTGTTACCTTTAAGGATGCTCCCGGAAGTTCTTTTTTGTCCGTCAGGTCTGCTTTGGAAAGTTCTACCGTAGTCTGTTCATCTTCAAAGGTGAACGCATACTCTGCAACACTGGTTCCACTGCCCTGGTACTCAAAAGTGAATTCCTGCGGTTCCTGGTCTGTCACATAGCCATCCGGGGCGGCAAGTTCCTTAATGTAGTACCTGCTATCAACCGGGAGATCTGCAACAAAGCGGATCTTTCCATCCTCATCTGTGGTCTTCAGTTCGATCAGGGTGTCTTTCGCAAGGAGTACTTTTCCTTTTGAAGATACGATGTCGTCTGCTGCATAGAGGCCAAAGATTGCCCCGGAAAGTACTTTGTCACTGTCCTTTTCTTTTTTCAGGACTTCCACCTGTACCCTCTGGCGCGCATTCTGCCAGTCGGCACTATAAGTAACCAGAGGTGTATCCTGGTCACGGTATGTAAGATCCACATATCTTGGTTCATTATCCAGAACGTAGCCATGTGAGGTCTCTTTTTCCACGATGTAATAGCGTCCAAGCGGGAGGTTATCCATCTGGGCGATGCCATTTCCATCTGTTGTAATGGAGCCGACCAGTTCATCTGCTGCATAATAATCTGCACTTACCCCGTCTGCTGCACGGATGGCTTCTGCCGCGTAAACATTGAAGGTTACATCAGTCAGGTTTCCAGTCACATAGTTGAACAGGTGCTCGATCATGCCTTTTGCATTGTCAAGAAGGGATACGCTGTCTAAGAATTCCCCTTTCTTGTTTACCAGAAGTCTTGCTACTGGGACTTCATCTTCCATTTTGACTTTCTGTACTTCTGCAGTATCAGAGATCGTAAACTCTACGTCTGTTGCACGTAAGTAGCCATATGGTGCAAGCTCTTCACGCAGAATGTAAGTTTTTCCAACCTGAAGTCGCTTGATCACATGTGGGGAATCTTTTACGGATGTCCAGGAATCGATCACGTTGCCATCCTTATCCAGTACACTCATGGAAGCCCCGTCAAGTTCTGTTCCGGTCGTGATATCTGCTTTTGTTACTTCTACCGTTGTCGGCTGGTTTTTCTTCACGGATTTTAATTTGATCGTTTTTACGTCCTGGCCCTGGTATGTGGCATCAAATTCCAGGATCTCATCGGAAGATACATAACCCGCCGGCGCCTGCAGCTCTTTCAGATAGTATCTGCCAAGCGGAAGATCCAGCGTAAACGCTGCCTTACCTTTTTCGTTGCTTGTGATCTCCTGAAGCAGTGTATCTGCTTTTACGATCACCTTGTCGCCGGAAGAAATCGCTTCTTTATTGTATAATCCAAAGGTTGCACCTTTTAAAGCCTTTCCGGTCTCGGCATCCTGTTTTTCCACGCTCAGCTCTACTTTCTGGCGTTCATTGGAAAATTCCAGTTTTTCTTCGATCTCAGGTGTGTTCTGATCCTTATAGATAAAGGATACTTCCTGGCTGTCTGGATTTAAGACAAATCCGGACGTTGCTTTTGTTTCTTTCACACGGTATTTTCCAAGCGGAAGGTCTTTGATAACAGCTTCCCCATTTTTATTAGTGGTCACTGTTTTTACCAGGGTATCCTTTGCATAGATCACGTGACGGTTTCCCTGCTCATCCACCTGATGATCCGGTGTGAAAATATCTTCTGCTGCGTAGATTTCAAATTCTGCCCCTTCCAGGGAAGTTTCTTCGTATACAAAATCCTTTTTAAAGGATTTTAAGGTTTCACCGGATTTATGGATCACCAGTTTACCTTTGACCGGATGGTTTTCATAGGTCACGGTAATGATGGCATCCCCGCTGACAGAATCCATCTGATAAGCTGTATTCTTGTCAACTTTGATCTCCACATACTGGGTATTCTGAGTGTAGCCATCCGGTGCGCTCACTTCCTCTATCCTGTAATTTCCGCATTTTAAGGATTCCGGAAGGATCAGGTAACCATTTTCGTCCGTAAAATAGGATTTATGGACAACCGTATTTGGATAGGTCGTTACCTGTTCCACATACTTTTTCGCATCCAGGTCGTACACTTTGAATTCTGTATTGGCAAGGAGGACCGGCTGTTTGGTCTCATCATCCTGTTTCACGATCTTAAGCTTTGCTTTGAACTCATCGTCCAAAAGGACTCTCCATACCTGCGGTGTGCTGCTGTTCTCGGTTACGGTTACGATAAAATCATCTACCGGCATGAAATTATGCGGTGTTGTGGTCTCACGGACAATGTATCGTCCATAAGGGATCGGGATGCTGCACGCATAGCCGCGTTCATCGGTAAACATTTCTGTTTTTCCGTCTTCCGTAAGAACGGTCGGGGTCGCATTTGTAAAGTCATAGCTTCCATCGTCCTTTACAGTCAGGCTGCTGATCAGATAAGCAGAGAATCCGGCACCTTTTAAAAGATCCGCATCGGTCTTATCATTATCCGCTGCTTTGATTAACTGGAACGGCTGTTTGATCACGTCTTCTTTGGAAACGGTATTTCGTTTTACCGTCTCTACCTGGTCTCCTTCGTAGTTACAGTTTACATCATGCTCCTCTTCGTCCAGAAGATAACCTACTGGAGGCGTGATCTCCTTCAAATAATACTTTCCAAGATACAGGTTGCTTACACTTGCTTTTCCCGCATTATCGGTCGTCAGGGTAGCTACCTGCTCGTCCTTTTTATAAAGAACTCCGCTCCTGCCATCCGGATGGTTAATGTCTTCCCTTGCATAGAGCCCGTAAATGGCTCCTTCAAATACGGCATCTCCCTGTGCGCTGTTTCCTGTCTTGCTGTCTTCTTTTACCAGGTCGATCGTTGCATTTACACGCTTATTTGTAAAGGTATGGCTAAAGTTTACCTTTTCTTCCTTATCATTGGTAAACTTAAAAGTGAAGGTGTAAGTATCCTCACTGTTTCTAAGGTAAAGTTCCGGTGCCTGGATCTCCCGGATGCTGTAGCTGTAATTGATCGGAAGTTCCGCTTTATAAGAAGCTTTTCCATCGGCTCCGGTCGTTGCTTTTTCAATCAGTGTTCCTTTGGGAACAACGGTCTTACCATCAACTTTGATATCTTCTGCTGCATACAGCCCGTAAATACCTCCGGAAAGCGGATTTTTGGTCTCTTCGTCCTGTTTTTCCACACGGACTGCTGCCTTCTGGCGTTCATTTAAAAATGTTGCACTGCCAGTCTGCACTTCTACGGTTTGGCCTGCATACACAAGCTCAATAGTCTTGGACTCTCCTTTACATACATAATTATCCGGAGCCTTCGTCTCGGTTACTGTGTAGGTGCCAAGATAGAGGTCTTTTAACGTAACGCTTCCGTCATCTCCGGTAACCAGATTATCCTTGACAAGTGCACCTTTTTTATAGATGAGGGTGCCATCTGCCGCCTTGATATCTGCACCTGCATAAACACTGTAAACGGCTCCTTTCAATTTCCGTTTTTCGTAGGTAAATGTCACACCATTTTCCGTGACGGCAGCTCCGGTGAGCACTTCTCCTTCTTTATAAATGGTGAGTGCACCCTTTTGCTCTTTATCCGTTAAGTTCTTGGAAGCGGTCTGCCCCACGACCAGCTTTACCCCATAGGCTTTCGTATCCAGCACGTATCCGGACGGGCCTGAAATCTCACGAAGGTAAACGGTATCCTGTGTTTTGGTGATCTTTACTTCGGATTCCCCTTTTGCATTTGTTGCCGGCATTTTTTTGATAAGTTTCGTGCAGGCTTCATCTGCATAGATGCCGTAAACGGCACCTGCAAGGAGCGCGTTGCTTCCCTTATCTTTTTTGATGATCTTGACCGTTGCTTCATCCGGCCAGTCTACCTCCAGGTTCAGCTCCAGTGTATCGGTATAATATCCAAATCCGATATCCTGGCTGTTCGCCAGCTTTAAGAGCATGGCATGGAAATTAAGCGGATAGTTGGATGTGATCGCATATTTTCCTTTCAGGCTTCCAATATTCTGGGTGGTTGCTTCCAGATGGAATTTTTCACCGCCCTTTACGCTCACATTTCCGGTCCCGGTTTTTCCTGTCGTCTCATTTACAAGGGAGACCCCGTTTTCCAGATGGATCGTGATCACAAAAGCTGCATTTGCCTTCCATGTAAATGTCGGGCTCTGGTTTCCATTTGCAGAAGCACTGAGCCCTGGTGTCAGTTCCATGGTCGTTGGATCCGGCATCTTTGAAAGGGCTGCCTTGATCTCTTTTAACATGTTTTTGGCAGTTGTCGAAAGGGAGCCGCCAAATCCGGATTCCCCGTCATATAAATAATCGACCAGATAATGCTGCATTGCACGGGTCTCGGAGGAACAGCCGTATTTTTCCATGATGGATTTGATATTATAGCCGTTGAATGTGCCGCCCCATCCGGGACCGCCATATCCGTAAAACATGGCCTTCCTTAAATAACGGTCATCGCCGCCTTCATCCAGTTCGACCATATTTTTATAAGTCGTTCCACTTGGCGGGGACTGTTTACTGTGCTGCATGCAGTATGCATAGACGGTATAAGTCTTTCCGCCTGCTTTGTAACGGATATACTTATAGGAATCATTTCCGCCCTGTCCCATAACAGAATCAAAAGGATGCAGTTTTCCATCTGAATAATAGTAATAGGTATTAGCTTCAATGTCTGTTGAATCATCCCACAAGTCTCCATCGGAAGCTGCCACGGTACTAATACCGCCCTCAGCCTGGTCATATAGCACACTTAATGCAACATCATCTTCCGGCATCTCAAAGCTGAAGGAATTTGTTCCCTCATCGTAGCTTACTTCTGCATACAGAAGATCTTCGGTATTCTCTGTCTGGTTTGCTTCGACAAGACTTGTTCCCACTGCGATCAGGCTTCCCTGCGGGATATCACCGGAAAAGTTGACCGTCTCCCCCGTCTGGTAACGTCCGTCCTCGTGGTCCAGTTCAATATTGAATTCATTTCCCTGTACGATGTCAACCTGATGGCTTCCATCCTCTGTTTCCTCATCGGAAAATCCTTCTGCTTCCTCTTCTTCTGGCTCCTCCGTTTCTTCCGGCTCTTCCAGAGTTTCCGGGGCATCTTCCGGGCTTATGGTCGGGAGGACGGGGTCTGCCTCCGGTTCGTCATCGCCGCTTTCCTGTTCCTGGCCGCCATTGGATCCGTCTGTTTCTGCTTCCCTTGGTGTCACAGTAATGTTTCGGGCAACCAGATAGGCTTCCCCGGATGCGGGCGTAACAAGATATACGCATTTATAGGTCCCCGCATGGTTATAATCAAATACAGTCCCGTCTTCCATTGCTGCTTTTTTCAGTTCCACATGGTCTCCGTCAGAGAGTTTCAGTCCTGTAAAATCATTCTGGATATCAAAGGCTTCCCCTTCGGTAACCATAAGCGCAAGTTCCGGATCAGCAACGGTTTCCTCGATCAGTTCCTCCTCGCTTTTCTCCGTCTGCATTTCTGTCTGTGTTTCTGTCTGTACCTCGATCTGCGTCTCGCTCTGTGCGGAAACGCCTCCCACCTCAGCGGCGGATACTGCAGAAGCTCCCGTCTGCAAGAGCGTAGTGCAGCACAGAGCAAAAGCCATCGCACCCGCCATCCATCTTTTCTTCCAGTTTTTTTCCAAGTGCACGTTCTCCTTTCATGATCGCTTTTTTCCCTGCAGTTTTCTTTTGGTCCGTCTCTTATCTGCATCGCTTTCTCCTTTCTTCCGGCTTTTTCAGCCAGATAAAAAGGAAACTGAAAAAAATTCCAGTTGTGCGCCCAGCTAAGGGTGTGTAGTCAAGCCGGTGGGATTCCGGTTTATCCAAGGTTTAGCCAACCAGATAATAGCGAGTCTTGGGACGATGCCGGTAACGGCATCTGACAAGCGTAGACAGCAAGAAAGCAGGGTTGAATAGTGATTGAGCTTCGAAACGTTAACTTCAGTCGGTCGACGTCTTAACTGGTGCGGAAGACAATATCATATAATGCGATATGGCGAGTGTTATGTGGCACTGCGGAGTCAGAGAACCAATCATGTTTTACATTATGAATACACATCAACTGGGGAGAACCTGCCATTTCTCGAAGAAGAGTATGAAGTTGCAACTGAAAACGGAGGATTTCAAATGAATGGTAGGTGGTCGGACAATCCCATAGTACTGTGGAAATCGGGCAATGCCGATGGAGGGAAGGGGATTGCATAGTAAAGGTCTTACTGAGGACACATTATCCGTACTCAGGGACGGAGGAAATAATGGAAACGAAATTAGTGAGAATAGCTGAGATATCGGCAACATCAAAACATCCTATATTTACATCAGTGTACCACTTGATAAATGAAGATATGCTAAAGCAATGCCATAAGGAATTAGATGGGAACAAAGCAGTCGGAATTGACAAGGTAACTAAGGATGAGTATGGGAAGAACCTTGATAGAAATATCAAGGAACTGGTACAGAGGTTGAAAAACAAATCCTTTAAGCCACTTCCGTCACTGAGGGTATATATACCTAAAGGAAATGGAAAGAAACGACCATTAGGGATTGCTTCCTATGAAGATAAGATTGTACAAATGGCAGTGAAGAAAATACTGGGAGCTATTTATGAACCGAGATTCCTAAACTGCATGTATGGATTCAGACCGAATAGGGGGTGTCACGAAGCAATAAAAGAAGTATACCAACGGATAAGCTATGGAAAAATCAGCTATATCGTAGATGCCGATATCAAAGGTTTCTTTGACCATATCGACCATGATTGGATGATGAAGTTCCTTGAATGGAATATACAGGATAAGAACTTATTGTGGCTAATACGTAAATACCTTAAAGCAGGAATAATGGAGCAAGGAAAATTCGAGCCAACAGAGGAAGGTTCGGCACAAGGCTCAGTAATGAGTCCGATGCTTGCAAATATATACATGCATCATGTGCTGACGCTGTGGTTTAAGCTGGTGGTGCAAAGGGAAATGCAGGGAGAGTGTTTTCTCGTCAACTTTGCGGATGATTTTGTTGCAGGATTTCAATATAAGTCAGAAGCTGAAAGATACTATAAAGAGTTAAAGGAACGAATGGAAAAGTTTGGACTGGAGCTGGAAAGTAGTAAAAGCAGACTGATTGAATTTGGGAGATTTGCAGAGCAGAATCGTAGAGCAAGAGGAGAATGTAAGCCTGAAACATTTGATTTTCTAGGGTTTACCTTCTACTGTAGCAAAACTCGAAAGGGAGGTTTCGTGCCAAAGGTACAGACTTCAAGAAAGAAGTTTGAGCAAAAGGTTAGAGCATACAAGAACTGGATTTACGATAATCGAAATCGACCAATGCGAGAAATAATTAAAGAGTTGAACGTAAAACTAATTGGACACTATCGGTATTATGGTGTTACATGGAATTTTCGGAAGATAACAACATTCCTGCATAGAGTACAACAGTTTCTATTCAAAGCCATGAATCGGAGAGGTTGTAGACGGGCATACACATGGAATGGATTTGTGGAAATGCTCAAGTACTACCCGTTAGCAAAACCTAAAACGTACTATTGTTTATATTGAAGCAAATGTTACTATGAGGAGCCGTATGCGGGAAAGCCGCACGTACGGATCTGTGAGGGGCTAAGATTGAGAGGTCTTAGTCTACTCGACTCCCTTTTATCTGACCAAACCATTTTATGCCGTCTTCCTGTTTCCTTTTTCCTCTTTTTGAAGGATCCAGTCATCCACGCCTTTGTATTGTTCCATCCAGGTACCGGATGCATCGGTATCCCAGGTGACTCTTTTGCAGGATACATTCAGTTCCTCACAGATCTCATATAGTTTTATACAGCCTTTTCGGATCATGTCCCGCTTTCTGCGCTTTCTGGGGCATTCTCCATGATACAGATAAATTCCATGTTCACATTGCCGGCACGCACTTTTTTCATCGTGCTTACAGGACAATTCCATCATTTTATCCATGTCGTAACATTCGTAAACTCTTTTTAACCCCTGCTCTTTCAGTTTTCGCAAGACAGTTTCCAGTCCTTTATGATTGGAGACTCCAGGGACTCCGATATAAGGATTTCCTGTACACATCCATGCAATCTCTGCCTTTAAGATCCCTTCCGTTACGTAAACCGTGCCATCCTTTATTTTCCCAAACATTCCTGCCGGGCTACCGCTTGATGTGCCTTTTTCTAAACCGCTGCTGGTAAACCAGAGGTACTTCCGTTCTTTTAAAGGAATATCCAGCCGGATCTGGAATCCTATGATCCGTTTCTTCCCATCCCGGACCGGGCAAAGATACCCGTTATTCTTCCTATAAAAAGCAGCTTCCCAGTCACCATCCCGGTTGATGAAAAATCCAGGAATCCCATCCAGGCGAAATCCCTTTTTTAAGAGCTTTCTGGCAATGGCCACGGAATTCTCCTCATCCGTACTTAAAAAACCTCGTTTTTCCATCTGTCTGACCTCATTTAACGTCAGCCCACGCAGAAGAAGGTTCCTCCGGTGTGTTTCCTTAAGCTTAAGAAAAGTGAGCATTTCCTTATATACATGGTCCCGGTAATCCCATTCCTCTTCCGTAAGGGAAATGCGTTTCTTTTTAGAAACGATAGAAACGAACCCATTTCGTGTCGTGGACTGCTGTCTTTTATCCGTTCCAGGAAAAGAAAGTGCCTGCTTTATCTCCCGGTAGGCTTCTTTATACCGGTTTCTCCCGTAAATGCCGGATAGTTCCGCATACAGTGTCAGCATGTTTCCGGCTGCCCCGCAATGGTAGCAATGGTAAACATTTTTCAGTTCTCCATTTTTGCGGATGCAAAAACTGCATTTTCCTCTTAAATCCCCGCAAAAAGGACATTCCACCGGAAATTCGTCCTGGTAAGAATCACTCAGGCTTCGGATTGACAAAAGATCTGCTACTTCTGCGATCGTAAACGATTCTCTGGCATACATGCCTTCCTCCTTTTCATAAAAGATGGCCCCGTTCCCGGAGCCACCTCAAACTATTTCTCTGTTTTCAGGCTGCTTTTTGCATTTCCTTTTCATGATCCAAAAGAATCTTCGCAGCTTTCTGTATTTCCTGATTCTGGCCTTTGTAACGCTGTACCAGCCATTTGATCGTCTGGTAACCTCTGGCATCCTGCATCATTTTCCCAAGAGGGGTTCCGGCATAGACACCAAAATTGCAGATAACCTTTTCTGCCCATTTCACTTCGTCTTCTGCATCCTCTACGTTATCTATATCCTCTACCGTTTCCTCTGCCGTCTCTTCTGGTGTTTCTTCCTCTTCTTCTGCATCAAAAGAAATCTCATCATCCTCATCAAATGGAACTTCATCCGTTTCTTCAACTGCACGGAAACCGTCTGCATCCGTCGCGGCAGTGATTTCCTCATCTACGGAGATTTCCTCGGTCTGAACCGGATCTTCCGCTTTGGTTTCTTCATCGGAAAATTCTTCCAGTCCGCTTTCACTTTCTTCCATTCCAAAAGTCATCTGTCCAGGAAGGTTTTCTTCTGTATCCGTCACTGCATATTCCACTTTTACAGTACCTTCTGATATGGCATTTCCATCACGCAGTTTTTTACGATCCGTTTTCTTTTCCCTGACCGGTTCCGTTTGCTCCTGCTTTGCTGCGGTTTCTTTTCTTTCTGCCTTTTCCTGTTTCTTTTTCGGTTTTTCCGGTTTTACGGAAGCTTCCTGCTTCGGCATTTCTTCTTTTTCCGTCCCACGCATGTCCGGATCGTCTATTCCAGATGCCTGCATGATGTTGAATTTATTTAAGAAATAATACTTCAGGCCATACGTCCATGCCGCACCTTTTGCTTTATCCGGTGCTTCATTGGTTCCAATGACATGCAAAAAGCTCCTTACCTTGTCTCCCGGACGGTCTGCATTGGTCCAGCACAGCTCCAGGTCAGCCTCATATCTCCAGAGTGTTCCCATTTCCTTTAAAAACACGGAATTGCCCTGTTCGTCCATCTGTGTCGGTCTTTCACTTAAGATGTCAAAATCGACCCCGTATTTATTAAGGGCCGGTGTCAGGCATTCATAAATATCATCCAGTTTTACAAAATCATAAGTAACATCCTCACTGTACCGTTTGCGGATCAGCTTCGGCACTTTCTTCCGGATCCTGATCATCTTCTGGTTCAGATTCATGTAATTGTATTTACCCATATTATTCGTTTCCTCCTGATTTTTTCATTTTTTATACTAAGCAGAACGCGGAAGGCTTACCTCCGGCCCTGTCCCAGTCTTTTTTAACATTTCTTCCATTTCCTCCCGGATACATCCGATACAGATCTTCTTTTTTGAGATCTCCGGAAGTTTTTCAAGCAGCCACTTCTGGGCGAAAAGCTCTGCTGCCCGCTGTGGGTTGCTTAAATATTCCAGAAACATCCAATCAGAAAATTCCCACTTCATATCCGCAAAATGAAACTGCGGCTGATAGATCAGATCCTCCGGCCGCTTTCCTTTTTTAATAAAACGGTCTGCATTTAGCTGGATATAAACCCTGCTGATCTCCGGGATCATCTGTGCAGCTGCATACCCGCCTTTTAACAAAAGTTCATCCCATTGTTCCCGGATAAGTTTCTTTCCAATGCGGCTTATCTGTGTTTCCAGTTTCGGGATCAGATCCTCACGCACAGGAAAACCAAAATCATCCGGTATCCCGATCGGCTTCAGAAAAAGATCTTCTGCTTCATAAAGGGAATACTCCGGCATGTGGATCACGGCACACCAGTTCCGGTCTGTTTTTCTGTTTTCCTTTAAACAGTCAAAGAAAAAGAAACAGTTTCCATATTTTGCCTTTATAAACAGCTGTCCGGAAAATTCTTTTACTTCACAATCCGGCGATTTCAGCCATGCGATCAGTTTTTCTGCCTCCCTGCTCTCTTTTAACCAGTCCGGAAGTTTTCTATCCATCACATACCTCCGTAATTCAGATATATGGCAGGGAATACCTGGAATACACCATCTTTGCCCGTTTTAAAAATGCAGAGCCTTTTTCTGCTTTTGCAAACCATTCCACAAAAAACCGTGTCAGGTTCTGCTGCAGTGTCCGGTGGGTATCAAGGGCATAATCCACAAATTCCCCATATCCGTCCATACTTCCTGCAAGCAGGTAGCAGGTAAACATTTTTGCCATCTGCTCTTCATCTGAAGGATTGATCTCCATTTCCTCTGCACCTTCATACACCAGGCGCACCCTTTCTGGCTGTTCCTTTACATGCAGACACAGATCATCGGCCATCAGTTTCGATGCTTCGTTTCGAAGGTCGTAATATCTGACCTCTGAAAGACCTTTTAGCCAGGCAAACCCAAGATAAGTGTAATTGTCTTTTATTTCCTGCTGCTCTTTTGCCATGGACTCCATAAATTTTTTGTGTCCGGTGGGATGGCAGTTCAAGTATTCATCTACCAGCAGCCTTGCCACATCTTTTCCATTCGTAACCTTCATGTTTTCCTCCCATCAAAAAAAGACAGTCCATGCTGTCTCCATTCTTTTAAATCCTGTTAGTATTTTACAGTGCCAGGAATATCATATTCATGCCAGCGTTTTGACACACAGCCGGCAATTTTTTCTTCCAGAGCTAAAAGTCCTCTCTCATTCGTCTTTTCCTGCCTTGCAATGGTAATGGATTCACAGATCCCACAGTAGATCTCGTATGCGCTGCATGGCTCATCCCCAGTAGTAGCCTTAAACTGCTCCACGGTTTCTGCAAGCAGTTTTTTTCCAAATCCCGCCTGCTTCATGATCCCTGCCATGGCATTTGCCGGATGCTCGATCCAGATATCACACAGCCGCATGACCCCTTTTAAGACTTCCCGGTAGTAATCGAAGATCGACTCTATGTTTTCCGTGAAATCTTCCATTCCTTTACAGTTTTTGTGCGTAACCTTCAGGGCATTGCCAAGGATCACATTTCTTGTCGGCTCCTGCAGGGAATAAAAAATATTCGCTCCGGACACACCAACGTCTGACGTAGTGATCCGTACAACTGCTTTTATGTCCTTATCGGTCTTTCTTCCATAATTCTGCATCAGTTCCTTATAAACATCTGTAAGTTTCGTATCTTCCAGCTGCCAGGACGCCGTAACAGAATAATGGTCTGCATAGCCGTTTAAAAACGTTGCCTTCTCATAGTCCCCATGGATATATGCCGAGGTAACCATGTACATATCCGGCATGGATATGATGGCATAATCTTTTTCATCACCGGACAGGACTGCCCTTATTTTTCCTTCACAGAAACGGATCAGTGCTCTTCCTCTTGCAACCTTCAGGCATTTATTCAAGATCTCTGCCAGTGTTTTCTTATCGACATCTGCCAGGGCTTTGCCATCAATCCTGGCCCGTCCTTTCAACGATTTGATTGCTGAATTTCCTATATAACAGATCCTCTCGGGCAGGATAAGAACCAGCCTGGAATGAGATAAGGTATCTTTTTCCAGTGCTTCCAGGGAAATGCCCGGAACCTCTGTACAGGTTTCCTCTCCTGCAGCTGCCACCTTTAATTTCTTACTGGTGACCCGGATCCATTCTGCCCGGCTGTCTATCTCTTCCAGATACTCGCACAGTTCCTTTTCTGTCCGGAACTCCTTATAAAAGTCATCTTTATAATACATAATGTCCGCCTTTCCACGCTAGCTGAAAATCCGGACTTCAACAGCCTGTATCTTTCCATCTTCGATGCAGAATACATAGCCGTCTTCTGCCATCTCCATAAGCATTCCAATTTCCAGTGCATTTGCGTTTTCCCATTTAATTGTCTCCATAATCGACCCTCCTGATTTTACAATGTGTTTTCTTTTTTTGATGTTCTTAAGGTATTTCTTTTTGCAGTTTCCTTAACTGACAGTTTCATTCGTGCTCCTCCTTTCTGCTTTTTATGCAATAAAAAAAGACACAAAAAGAATCTTCTTTCCTTCTTGCATCTTCCTTATATTTTGCATATCCATTTTTTCTCATTAAGGGCAAAACCGCCCCAAAGTGTTTCTTCCGGAATGTCCGGAACTAAAGAATAACCACAGTCTTTTATAGACTGTTAAATTATTTTTCATTTAAAGACTACCACAACATTTTGTGGTTGTCAATTAATTTTAACTATATATTGTGTTATTGTGTGAGTTATCTTTATTATTCTGCTACATGTTGTGACAGGCGGCATGATACCACCTGTCTTTTCATCCGTCTGCATAAATGCATGTATCTGAGGGGAATAGGTAATCTGTACATGCACTATGAAAACGTCTTACTCAGCGTTTGGATCCGCCGGGGAAATATTTTTGGCAAGGCTTCGCCCGTTGGCATCCGTCCCTGCTTCAAAAAGGACCGGCTGGCCACCGCTTAATTTCCGGTATCCATCCATCTGGATCTCCGAAAAGTGGGCGAAATAATCAATCCCGTCTTCACCGGTGATAAAACCGTATCCTTTCTGTGCGCTGAACCATTTCACGGTTCCCTGTAGTGTTTCTGACATATCCTTCTCTCCTTTGCTGTATTTCCCGCAATAGTCTTTTGCGGAAACAGGGCAGCATGGAATCGAACCATGCCTGGTGCTCCCCTCCCTGTTATAAAAGGAATCTCTTCCTCTTATATTTCTTCGTTTCCCAAAAAAGTCCCGTTATTGAGTGCTGCATCCACCCGGCGGATTCCTACCAGCTTCTTTTCATTTATGCCAAAATAAAACCGGTAACGTTTTCCCTCCAAAACTTTTACGTTTTTATCCAGCAAAAGTTCATTCTGCCGTCCGGCCGGATCACTT
This sequence comes from Blautia sp. LMAG:36, assembly GCF_008680535.1. Taxonomy (NCBI): domain Bacteria; kingdom Bacillati; phylum Bacillota; class Clostridia; order Lachnospirales; family Lachnospiraceae; genus Blautia; species Blautia sp. LMAG:36. Next base: position 287,808 of record NZ_NALB01000005.1, read on the forward strand.
ACCCGGATCTTCCGTAATCTTGCAAAGGGATTTTTCCCGTCTATCCCGGTTACCAGCCCTTCCACGATTTCATAGGTCTTTTTATCTGCGGTGCGGAAAATAAGATATGTTCTTATAAACCCGATAATCCCAAGCAGGAAAGACCAGAAAATAAAAGTTTTATCTTTCATCCATGTTCCCATAAATGATCCGAAAAGCAGGATAAAAAGAGACAGGATACCATATCGCTGGATCCTGTCCTTAAAAAAACCCGGTATATTCTGATAACGTGTTCCAAAATCTTCCAAGCATCTATACAGCCTGTGCCAATACGGATGTTCCGTTTGCTTCAAGGCAGTCCTCCCTTCTTATGTTGTCGATCACAAGCTGTTTCTTATGGTAAAGCTGCGCTACGCGGCTTATAAATTCCCTCTGTATCTGCTCCTGGAGGGAATCTTCCAAATGGGACTCCCTGCTTTTTGCCTTTTCTTTTAAGCATTTCAGATGATAGGAAACATCCCCTTCTCTTTGAAGATAGGAAAGTAGCTGGTATTCCTCTTCTGTAAGCAGCGGCTTTTTAAAAGCTCTCAGTGAAAACTTCAGTCCTTTTCCCATGGAAAGGGCTTCCATAAAATGCTTCATGCGTTCTGTCCGTGAAAAGGCCATGGGAGCCATGACTGACCGGCTGATAATGCTGTATACAGCTTCCTCTCTGGTACATCCTTCTGTCAGCACAACCAGGCCCCGCTTTACCAGACGGTTCAGGCAAAACTGAAAATCCTCTTTGTCCGCCCATTCCTGTGCCTGTTTTTCTCCAAGGCTAAATACAAGAAGACGATGCATCTGGGAGTGGACCTTATCCTCTTCACAGAAAGACCAGGTGAGCGCAGCCCACAAAATAGTTTCCATTTCTGTAAGTACTTTTTCTTCCCCATCTACCCAGACACAAAACCTTCCATCTGCATCATCTTTTTTTATTCCGATTGCTGTATACCATCTCATGACATTTCCTCCTTGTCATTTTCACTCTTTCTAATCTCTGCTTCTGATCTGTTTTCTTTCATATAACTTGTTACCCATACATCATTTCCAGGAGTTTTGGAAGTACATACCCCAAAAGCATGCCTGCTGCCGTACAGATTCCGATATTCGGCCGTCGCAGTTTCCATACTTCCTGTGTTTTGGTCCCGATAATCCTTGTTCTTCCCGGTACGATCCACCTGAGTTTCCGATAAAACTCCATGAATCCCTGATTGTCAAAGCCAAAGGATCGTACACAGAAAACATCCCGTTCCTGTTCTTCTTCATCCAAAAGGAAAAAGCTTTTCTGTTCTTTCCCTTCTTTTCGGATCACGATATAAAATTCCGGAACTCCCCGTCTGGTTCCTTCTACGATCTTATCCATCTCATCGTAAAAGATCCTGCAGGACTCATATTTTCCGTTTTTTTCCGGCTGGCAGACTGCCAGGCTGTCCTCTTCAAGTGCCATATAACAGTTTTCTGCCTCCATGATCCTCCGGCTGATTTTTATGGCCTGACGAAGAAGCAGGATTATCGCAAGCGCCAGTGCAGTACACAAATATACAAGATCCCAGCATCTTTTCTGGTATATGAAAAAGTATGCGCTGATTCCCTCTGCCACACTGCATATTGCTGTCATAATAAAATACTGTTCTTTAAGGTCCATCAGATGATATACATCATCTTCTGTCGCCTGTAGTCTCAAGGGCATCCATCCTTTCCGTCATGCCACGCTTATTTTATCCGGGGATTTCTTTTTTTCCTCTCGGCTTTTTATATAGTCTGTACATTCCCGGATGGTCTGTTCACACAGGTAATAAGAAAATTTCCCGATATGTGTGTCCTTTTCCCGGAGATTCAAACGGTTCTGAAGCCAGATATATGTGCTGTGTTTGGTCATATAACCATTTTTCCAGATTGCATCCAAAGCTCTGTGTGCTTCGATCCGCTTATTACGCAGATTGCTGTCAGCCATGGTTCCCATGGGACGCATACTCTTTTTGTGTGCCCCAATGTATGAATCACAGGAAGGATAGCCGCTGCATACATACAGGTATTTCTCCGGATCCAGGTTGTTATCCCCATAGACATAGGCTGCCGGCCTAAGTACCCCGGGTCTTTTGCAATATGGACAGTACAAGGTTTCCCGCATCTGTTTTTTCTTCTTTTTTGCCATCTGACGTCACTCCTTTCCATCTTTATCTCCGATGTTAAAGAATTCCCTTTTTCTGTGTCAACAGAATTCTTTGAAAATCATAAAAACATTTTCAGGAAGCTCTTTTGATAAGCCTTGTGATAATACCTTCTGCCACTTCATAGTTGTCGTTGATGCGGGTCACCACAAATCCGATCTTATCTTTCTTTCCCGGAAGTGCGGACATATTGCAGGAATGTGCCACGGCATTGACTCCGATATCAAGGCGGATAAAATAGGTTCCCTTATAGACTTCCGTAATAATCCCTGTATATTTTCCCTGTTTATGGCATTTCCGGAGGTTATCTTTATTGATATTGGCTGTCGGACTCTTTGCATCCACTTCTATAATGATCTGGTCAACAGAGCTTGCTTCCACCTTATTGACCATGACCAGCACCAGATCACCTACCTGGAATTTTTCTCCGGCATCTACCATCCACTCCCAGGCCATGTCTCTGGCCCGGACAGATACTTCTACACCAAAGACTTCCAGGCGGACTGCTTTGGGAGCTACTGCGATCACCCTTGCTTCTACGATTCTGCCTTCATAGAGCATTGGTTTTTCTGTATCTTCTCCGATATAAAAAGTCTGTCTCTTTTTAAGCATTGCATCTTTTCTGGATGCTACAACGCTCCGGCTCTTGTTATCCAGATCTTTGATGATGAAATCAATGTCACAGCCGAGCATATTGTTTGCGATACGGACCTGACGGTTTAAGGTATCCGCATTTTCACGCCCGTCGCCCTGAAGGTTGATCATCATTTCATTCATTGGGATAATGATCCGGAAACCATTAAAGTATGTAACAGCGACCATCCACCCGCTCTCCAGTTTTTCAATGCCCCCGAGCTGGCCCGTCAGGATCTTTCTGGTACGATGTGCATTCAAAAGCTGATGCCATCTGGCTTCTTCCTGTTCCTCCATGCTTTCAACCTGTGCGTCTACATCAATTGTCAAAACACCATCGTAGACCGCACGCGGAACATCTTTTTCCCCATTTCCCGCCAAAACTGTTTTTTTGGTATCCTCCATATACTTCCTCCTGTTCTTATTTATTTTTGTCTTCTCTGCTCCATCCAGAAGACTCCTGTTCCTCCGGTACTCAGGAAAGACAAAAGAAGACACAAAAAAAGCAGCCCGTTTAAAGCTGCTTTCTTCATGCCTTCTTTTTACAGATACCATTCTATAATACATGGAATTCTATGTCAATATTACCTTAATTGCAATAGCGTCGCATATCGGTTTCTTTTATGAAATTTCGAAAATTATTATTGCAACAATAGCGGCAACTATCATATATGAGTAAGCAAAGTTCAACATTGCAGATATTCCCGATCCATTTTCAAATATCGAAGCGGTAAGGGCTACCGCGTTTTGGCGTACCACTATCAAGGTCGTCGCGTTTCACGACACCCCTTTTGCATACAGAAAAACCGCCGGACAGGTTTCCCCATACGGCGGCAGAATGTTTATTTGCCGAACAAGTCGCTGTGTGTACCGGTGCGGGCCAGCGTCAGCACCAGAACATCATCTTCTATGCGGTAGACAAGTAGCCAGTCCGGGAGAATATGACATTCCCCGATGACCTGCCCAATCGCCGGACAGGTCATGGTCGCGGTTCTTATCTGGCAGTGGTTCGCCCATTGCCAGCATTGCTACGACTTCCTCCAGCAGCTCGATCTTCAAGCCACGCTTGATGGCTCGTTTGTAGTCTTTTTTGAAACTGGTCGTGTACTTGACGGTATATTTGGTTTCTTTCATCTTTTCAGGTCAGCAAACAACTCGTCAAGGTCATTGAAGCCCTTTACAGACGGGTCTTTTGCAATCCTTTCCGCTTCCAGCATGGCAGCAACCGTTTCTTTGTTCGGCTGTTCCAGCCTTACTTCAAAGGGAATGCCGCCTTCACGAAGCGACTGACGCACAAAGATGTTAAAAACGCCGTAGTCAGGTTCATGCCAAGTTCAGTAAACAGTGCGTCCGCCTGCGCTTTCAAATCTGCGTCCATGCGGATACTGATGTTTGTGGTATTTCTAGCCATACGATCAACCCCTTTCTGCTGGCAATTATAGTATACGCCATTTGCACGAAGAAAACAATACTTTGCACGAATATTTAACAATAAATTCATTCAATGAGGTTAGCTGCACTGTCAACTACCCAGTCGTAGTAACGGCTTACGCCTCCGACCTTTTATCCCCAATAGGCATTGCTGCCTAAAGTGGCGTTACATCATTGGATGGTTGACAGCACCCTTTGTAGCAGAGTTTACTCTGTTACAACTGTATTAGGTACTTGGCTATCAGCAAGATAGTTTATTCCCATACGATACAGATTCATAGCTCCAATACGGTCATCATTAGACGTATAACCGCAGTTTTTGCAAGTAAACAAGTGTATTTTCTTATTACCATTAGACTTTCAGTATGTCCACAAGCAGGACAGCATTGACTGGTATAACGAGGATCCACCTTTATACAGAAGATTGATTCTGCTTTGCTTTGTAAATCAGCTTCTGCTCAAGGTCATAAAAAGACCATGATACAGAAACATAGCGGTCTTTTGTTTTGACACGCTCTGCAGCATTGCGAATACCAGTCAAATCTTCTAATACAAAGAGAGTATGCTTTGGATTACCGGTGGCGATGCCTTCGATACCTGATGGTTAATATCCTGCATCCAACGGTTTTCTCGCTGACCGATAGCTTTTAGTCTTCGTCTTGAGGATGGCGTATGTCGCATGCAGAAGCACTTTGAGACCTTGCGCCCTCTGTTATTCTACCCTAGAAATACTTTGCCAGCTGCTTCAGACCACGCCGGATGCTGTCACGGACACGGCTTGGATCTACACCTTCTACTTCGGCAATTTCATTTACCGTCATTCCCAGATAGTATCGGGCATAAATTCGCTTTGCCTGTTTCTCCGGCAGCTTCATCACAGCGGCATAGACCTGCTCCTGAAACTGTTTTTCCTCCAGAAGCATCTCCGGGTGTCTGGGGCTTCATCAGAATCGCATTTTCAATGCCGTTGTCGCAGTCCAGGGAGTAGTACGCCTTATAGCGATACATCCTCCGGTCATAAGCAGCTTCCGTACGCTCAGCGGCTCGGATCGTCTCCAGCACATCTTCTGTTACTTCTACAAAGTAATCATTTTTATAACATCGGATATAAGTCCCTAAGATTGACTTTCTTCATTATGTACCTCCATTTCGATTCACGGGCGATTGACGAGTGAATCGAAAGGAGGCGGAGATCGGCATCGACATACTTCGGGAGCTTTCCCGAAAAATCGACAATAAAAAGCGCCAGCTCCCCGCAACGGGAAACTGGCGCAACAAAAATGACTATGATTCTTCTGCTTTAGTAGGAATGATAATGCCGATAGGTAGTCATACCGCCCCGGAGGAGGGGCAAGGCTTTTTTAATTGGTGCAGCTCATGGTGCTATGAATGACGAAAATTGACATGGCGGTATCCTCCCATATACCGCCCTCCTGATTGCATGAGCATCGGTCCAAAAGCAAAAAGAAACGGCGGCTCTGATCTTCTCAAAGCCGCCGCTCCATAGGCGCGTGAAAATGTATCTGCTGTACGACGGCTTTTTTCTTTTGCCGTCGTCCGGCAGATTTTCTTCTCTTGCAGAAATATTTATAAAGTTTATGATACAACAAAATCTAATAAATCTACTCGCTTTTTATTGCTGATAAAATGCTCGCTTTTTTCAATTCCATTTGGAATACATCGAAAAAACAAAATATATCACAAATAATATACCAGTCAGCGCCAATAGGAAAAACCATGGTAATTTCAATGTAATACAATGATTGATGGCATCTAACCGTCTGCATACAATTATGCTAAAAATACTTCCGCATAAAGAGATATTGCCAATGAACCTCCGAGGTAAATTCCTATCTCCCTATCCAGCATTGCTTTCAACTGTTGCCGTGTTGTTCCAACAGCTTCAAGCAAACCGAATTCACGCTTTCTATTCTGAAAATCAACCATAAGCATATTCATAAGGCTGATACTTCCAAAGACGAACAGAATAGCAGAAGTCATATATAGAGCATTTATAGATGCACTGTATCGATACTGAATATTTTTAATCGTTTGTTCAATCGTATTTACTTCTATTTTTTCTTTTTTATCCGCAATCTTCTGAACTGCGGTCAAAACTTCATCAAAACGTCCCTCTGAATTTTAACCGCCAGAATCCCCGTCTGTTCCGTTATCCCTGTCAGTTTCTTTGCTGTGTCATAAGTCATAATGAAGTAGGGGCTTCCGGGAACAACCGGGCTATCCTCCATTAAATCAGACCTATTGTATGTGCCTACAACAACGGCTTCCACATCAAAGGTTCTACCATCAAAAGCTCTGCCCTCAATCTTCAAAGTATCGCCAACTTGTCTATATCTTCTGCAACCAATATTCCATTTTTCTCAACCATATCGTTGTAATCTGCTGTTCCAGAGGATAACACCGCCTGCTTTTCTTCTGTCTGTTCCCGATTTAAGGTTGGAAAGAAGTCTGAAATGCTCGTGATAGAACCACTTTCGCCCGAAAAAGTAGCTGTCATATAAACGCTGTCAAATGGTAATCTTTTCTATCCCATCTACCTTTTCTAATTCCTGCATCAATGCCTGATCT
>NZ_NALB01000006.1:0-15000 GCF_008680535.1 Blautia sp. LMAG:36
TGTCTGTCGTCGTATCAGAACCGGAGTGATCTTTTTGTGGATCGGTTTTTGAAGCGGTGCCGGTTTTCTTTTCTTCATTTCGTTCATCTGTTCCACAAGCAGTTCCATGGTAGTCTGTGCGATCACATCAATCTGCTGTCCAATAGTAGTGATCGGGATGATGGACTCCGCAGCAATGGGTGAATTATCGAATCCGATGATCTGATATTCATCCGGCAGACAGTTGTATTTCTGGAAGATCAGATTGAGAAATATATTTGCGTAAGTATCATTGGATAAAAATATGCCTTTTTTCTGACCGGAATATTTACTGTCAATATCCTGAAAGATCACACGCATCTGTTCAAAAAGCTCCTGATAGGAATCACCGGAAACATTAAGGTTCAGTTCATAAGGAACATGATATTCCCGGCATGTTTCCTCAAAGGCACGGATACGGTCATAAGCCGGAATATTCTCAGGTACATGGACATTGATGTGGATCAGTACATCACACTGATTACGTATCAGCAGAGAAGTAGCCTGCATGCTGCCCATGTAATTGTCTGTTGTAACGCTGCATATATGTTCTGCTTCACGTTCAATGGCGATCACAGGAATATTATAGGAAGCCAGTTTTTCAGAGGAAAGAGTATGGCTGAGAACAATAAGTCCTTCAATCTTATAAGCCATCAGCTCGTCCAGATACTGCATTTCTTTCTCCGGGCCGCCATCACTGACAAAAACCAGAAATTTGTAATGATAATCGGAGTAACTTCGAAGAAGCTGTGTCAGCATTTCGGAATAATAATGAAGATAAAGGTTCGGGACAATGATCCCTACAAATTCGCTTTTTCCATTGGCAAGAACCCTGGCAAGCTTGTTTTTTCTGTAGCCGAGCTCATCAAGGGCTTTTGCGATCTTTTCCTGATTTTCCAGGGTCAGAGAATCCGGATGATTGAAATATCTGGAGATCGTAGTCTTGGAAAAACCAGTGTATTCTGCAATATCGGCAAATGTTACCTGTTTTTTAGCCATAAAAAAATATTCTCCTTTTAACAGCAGAAAGTTATGATACGGAATGCAGATGTGATCATATAAGAGAAAGCTGCAGACCGTACAGGATGATTGGATTGATATAATAAGTATAACAATACAGACGTTAAATAGCAATAAAAAAATAACCAGTTAAGTTACCGGTAACTTTTCTTGAATAAATTAACAAAAAAGGTTGACAGAAGCTATGTCATATAGTAGTATCAAATTATAAAGTAACCGGTTACTTTGCCGGTTACTAAACAAGAACGAAAGAACAAAAAAGGGAGGAAAAGAGAATGAAAAAAGGTTCTGCGAAAGCTGTTCCGGCAGGAAAAAGAACTGCTGCAGAAAAGCTTCAGTATGTGAAAAAGAACTGGCAGCTGTATGTGTTTTTTCTGCTGCCTGCACTTCTTCTGACGATCATCTTCAAATACGTGCCCATGGGTGGCGTACTGATCGCTTTTGAGGACTACAATGTCATTGATGGTGTATTTGGAAGCAAATGGGTAGGACTGGAATACTTCCGGAGATTTCTGGCATCACCGGATTTTATGAATTATCTTGTGAACACTCTGAAACTGAGTATTTACGGACTACTGTGGGGATTTCCGATTCCGATCATCCTGGCACTTCTTCTGAATCAGATCCGGAGAGCTGGGATCAGGAAAAAAATTCAGCTTCTGATCTATGCGCCGAATTTTATTTCCGTTATCGTACTCTGTGGTATGGTTCGTATGTTTCTTTCACCGGTAGGTCCGCTGAATAAACTGATCGGTTCCGATGCCAACTGGATGACTATGCCGGCAGCATTTCGTACCATTTACATAGCCAGCGGAATCTGGCAGACAGCCGGATGGGCATCCATTATGTATACTGCAGCACTTGCCAATGCAAGTAAGGATCTGGAAGAGGCAGCAGTGGTGGATGGTGCAAATATCCTGCAGCAGATCTGGTATGTACAGCTTCCGGCTATTAAAAACATCATTGTGATCCAGTTTATCCTTCAGGCCGGAAATATTATGAGCATTGGTTTTGAAAAAGCATATGCACTGCAGACAGATATGAACCTTCCTGCATCTGAGATTCTTTCTACTTATGTATACAGAATCGGTCTTCTGAATGGAGATTATGGATATTCTACAGCAGTGGGGCTGTTTAATTCAGTGATCAATGTAATTCTTTTGATCTTTGTAAACTGGGTAGTCAAGAAACTGAATGACGGAGAGGGATTATAGGAGGTGCTGTTATGGCAAAAGCAAAGAAAAAGAAATATTCGGCATCTGATAAAGCCATTTTAGGAATCGGATACGTACTTCTGGGTGCATTTGTACTTTCCATTCTGGTTCCGCTTTTATATGTTGTGATCGCATCCTTTATGGATCCGAATGTGCTGAACAGCCAGGGAATCAGCTTTGATGTGCGGAAGTGGACGATCGATGCGTACCGCAGAGTTCTTGAAAATAATATGATCTGGAGAGGCTTTGCAAACTCATTTTTTTATTCCCTGGTGTTTACCATTATTTCAGTTCTGGTAACTCTGCTGGCAGCATATCCAATGTCCAAGAAAGAATTTGTGGGAAGAAATTTCTTCAATGTTATTTTTCTCATTACCATGTTTTTCGGTGGAGGAATGATCCCGACTTTTATCCTGATCAATCAGTTGCATCTGGTAAATACAATCTGGGCAATCCTGCTTCCGGGTGCGTTTAATGTCTGGAACATGATCCTTGCCAGAACCTATTATCAGTCTATCCCCAAGGAACTCAGAGAGGCATCTGCCATTGACGGTGCCACGGAAATCGAGCATTTTTTCAAGATTATGATGCCGGTATGCAAACCGATCATCGCAGTGCTTGCACTGTGGTCCTTTGTAGGAATGTGGAACAGTTATTTTGACGCTATGATTTATTTGAATGATGCGAAACTGCAGCCATTGCAGCTGGTACTTCGTTCCATCCTTGTACAGAATACACCGCAGCCCGGAATGATCGCAGATATCCAGAGTACTGCACAGATGGCAAAGGTAGCGGAACTTCTGAAATATGCTACGATCATTGTATCAAGTTTACCGCTTCTGATCATGTATCCATTCTTCCAGAAATATTTTGACCAGGGCATTATGGTTGGTTCTGTAAAAGGCTGATGACAGGAGGTTGATAATGATGAAAAAAAGAATGAAGGCATTATTGGCAATCGGGCTTTCTGCAATTATAATGGTATGCAGTGCCGGATGTGGAAATGGAAAAGAACACATGAAAGCAGAAACAGATCCGGATACCCCGGTGGAAGATGTGTCCTTTCCTCTGAAAGAAAAAGCAGAGCTGTCTTTTATTACCAGTGCACCTGCAACATCTACACAGGAACCTAATGAAAGAACGATCTTTGAAAGACTGGAAAAGCAGACCAATGTCCACATTGACTGGACCTGTTTTGTATCGGATCAGTTTGATGACAAAAAAAATCTGGCGCTGGCACAGTTCGGAAATCTTCCGGATGGACTTTTTAACGCAGGGATGAGTGATTATGATCTTCTTCGTTATGCCAAACAGGGAATCATTATTCCGGTAGAAAATCTCATTGATAAATACATGCCGAATCTTAAGGCTGTATTTGAAAAATACCCGGAATACAGAACAATGTGTACAGCACCGGACGGACATATTTATTCTTTCCCATGGATCGAGCAGCTTGGTGCGGGGAAAGAAGCCATTCAGGCAATTGGAGATATTCCCTACATTAATAAAAAATGGCTGGATTATCTGAAGCTGGACGTTCCGACTACAACTGAGGAACTGGAACAGGTTCTGATCGCTTTCCGCGACAATGCAGATAAACTGGAAAAGAAATTCAACATTGAGGGTGGTGTGATCCCGATGTCCTTTATCATCAATAATGGTGATCAGGATCCTGCAATTCTCATCAACGGATTCGGAGAAGGATATGGTGACACCGGTGATCATTTTGCAGTGAAAGATGATGGAACCGTTATTTATACAACTGTACAGGAAGGCTATAAAGAAGGTATTCAGTGGCTCCATCAGTTGGTAGAAGAAAAGCTGGTGGATCCGGAGGCTTTTACCCAGGAATGGTCAACTTATGTTGCAAAAGGTAAGAACCACAGATATGGTCTGTGTTTCACCTGGGATATTGCAAATATTGATAACAATGAAGATTATGTAATGCTTCCGGCGCTGGCCGGTCCGGATGGTCTTGTAAATATCACAAGACAGAACAACAGTGAAACCAGTGGCTTTGACAGAGGACGCTGCGTTCTGACTACAAGCTGTCGGAATACGGCACTGGCAGCAGCATGGATCGATCAGATGTATGCACCGATCCAGTCTCCGCAGAATAACTGGGGTACTTACGGGGAAAAAGATTCATTTAATATCTTTGAGATGTCCGAGAATGCAGAAGGTGGTCAGATGCTGAAACATATGGATCTGGGAGATGCATCTCCGGTAGAGGTTCGTGAAGCACAGTCTGTAAACGGACCGTTGGCAATACTTAACGAGTATTACGATGTATATGTAACAGAGCCGGCAGATGCAAAATGGCGTCTCGACAATATGCACGAAACATATCTTAAGGATATGAACAGTAAATATGTGTATCCGAATGTATTTATGAGTATTGATGATACCAATAAGGTATCTCAGTACGACACGGATATCAAGAAGTATGCGGAACAGAAAAAAGCAGACTGGATCCTGAATGGCGGCATCGATAAAGAATGGGATTCCTATCTGAAAAAGATGGAGCAGTATGGACTGTCTGATTATCTGGCAATCAAACAGAAATATTTTGACCAGTATCAGAAGTCTCTTAGTGAGACAGAGAAATAAAAACAGAAAAAGATACCGGTCAGAAACATAAAAAAGAAAGAGAGAGCAGAGTATGAGTGAAAAACTTGAAAAAGCACGTCTTTATGAAATAGAGGAAGCAAAAAATATCCCGCAGGAAGAGAAACCGGCCTTTCATGTATCTGCACCGGTTGGCTGGATCAATGATCCCAATGGATTTTCTGTTTTTAAAGGAAAGGTACATCTTTTTTACCAGTATCATCCTTACAGCCGTGACTGGGGCCCTATGCACTGGGGCCACAGTGTGACGGAGGATATGATCAGATGGGAGCAGCTTCCTGCAGCGCTTGCACCGGATCAGGAATATGATCGAGAGGGATGCTTTTCCGGAAGTGCTATTGAAGCGGATGGAAAACATGCTTTGATCTACACAGGAGTTACAACAGAAAAGCTGCCTGATGGAAAAGAAGAAGTCCGGCAGAATCAGTGCCTTGCCTGGGGTGACGGAAAAGATTATGTAAAGGTAGAGAAAAATCCGGTAGTCACCGGGGATATGCTTCCGGAGAAATGCAGCAGAGTTGATTTCCGTGATCCGAAGGTATGGGAAGATAACGGAACATACCATATGCTCGTAGGATGCCGCAGCGAAGAAATTCCTGGACAGGTAGTTCTGTTTTCCAGTAAAGATCTGAAAGAATGGAAATTTGAAACAATTCTTGCGGAGAACTCCACAGGAGAAATCGGTGTTATGTGGGAATGCCCCGATTTCTTTCCGCTCGGGGATAAACATGTGCTGATCTGTTCTCCGCAGCATATGCGGGCAAAAGGGTATGAGTTTCATAATGGACATAATTCCCTGTATTTTACGGGAGATTATGACAGCGAAAAACATACATTTGAAAAAGACGCACCGGTAAGTCTGGACTACGGACTTGATTTTTATGCGCCGCAGACAACCCTTCTTCCAGATGGAAGAAGAGTAATGATCGCCTGGATGAAATCCTGGGATAGCTGTGTGATCAAGGAAAAGCAGAGATGGCAGGGAATGATGACTCTTCCGAGAGAGCTGGAATATCGTGACGGAAAGATCTGGCAGAAGCCGGTCCGAGAAATTGAGAATTATCGGAAAAACCGTTGTTGTTATGAGAATGTAAAAGTGGGTGAGAGCTTAAGCCTTGAAGGCGTCCGTGGCCGAATGATCGATCTGACTGTGGAATTGCAGAACGCAGATGGCATCATGGATGGAAGCAGGAACTCCGGAAATCCAAATCAGGAAGCATTAGATGTGTACAATGAGTTCCGGATCGAGCTTGCACGCAATGAAGAATATACAACGGTCTTTACCTATGATCGAAAAAGACAGATACTGGAGATCGACAGAACCTGGAGCGGGGTGCAGCGTGATGTTGTATGTACAAGAAAGCTCCAGATCACAGATGACAGACAAAATCTGAAGCTGCGTTTTATCCTGGATCGAAGCTCCATAGAGCTTTTTATCAATGATGGAAGCAAAACTGCGACTACCGTGATCCCAACACCAGTGGAAGCAGATGAGATTCTGTTTCACAGTGACGGAAATGCTGTGATCCAGGTTGAGAAATATGATATTGTGTTGTAGAAGCCTCTCAAATATTGACAATTTCTCTATTTTTGTATAACATAGGGGAAGTTGCTTACGCCGGATCAGGAGTTATTCGTATCTCCTGATCCGGCATATATTTACAGGAGAGGAACACAGGAATGTTTTATCAGTTAAAAATCACAAGAAAAGGAACGAAACCGCCGGTATGGAGACGTTGTACTGTTGCGGCTGACGTTACATTTGCAAATATGGCAGCCATGCTTGAAAAACTGGTTCAGTATCCGGCAGGCAGCCTATATGAGATTGAATTTTTTCAGAAAAAAGTACAGATCCGTGAGAACGGTGACGGAGAAGCGAAGAATAATTTCACATTATTAAATGCAGGCGAGACAGAGACTGCAGAGCTTATGGATTCCGAGAAATGGTTTACCTTCCGTCAGTATGGTGCGGATAAGGAAGCTCCGGAATACAGAGTTGATATTGAGAAGAAAGACGAGGGAACAGCAGAAGCTCCTTCTATTATAAAAGAAGTAAAGGGTGAGGATGATCCGTACTGGACAGAGGCACCAGAGCTGGGATGCACTGCAGCAGTTGAAACTGAGGTGGAAACAGCCAAAGCATCGGAAGACATTGCTGCAACAGTAGCGGCAGTAGAGGCAGCAGCCAGAGCTGCAAAAGCAGATGAGGCAGCCACAGGTAGCAGAAGAAATCCTACAGTAAAAGATTTCCTCATGTCCTATCGTAAAGAAGACCTTCTCAGCATTGCAGGTGAGCTTGGACTTCACTGCAAGGGAATGGATCAGGAAGAGATCGCCGCAAAGGTTGCCGCAGAGGTTCTTAAACCGGAGGTTATGAAAGCAAGCTTCCTCGTAGCAGACGATCAGGAGGTACTGGCTTTTGAGGCGGCTATTCAGAGAAAATGCTTCCATGTTGCAGAGGATGAGTGGAATACATTAGAATGGCTGAACGATATGGGCTACCTTGTTTCCTACAGTGATGATTACGCAGAAGTTCCGGCAGAGGTTGTAGCTGTTTACGATCAGATCAATACACCGGAGTTCCAGACACTTCGCAGCCAGGTAAACTGGTTGAAGGATTGCCTTATTATGGTAAGCTATCTGTATGTATCTGCACCGGCAAAGACCGTATATGAGATGTTTAAGCAGAGAAAAGGCTTTGACATCGGATATGACAGATTCATCGAGCTGTATCATACCATTCCGGAGAAGGCCTGTATCTGTGAGCTTGCGGAGGATCAGCTGATCCTGAAATCCGCACTGGTCAATAACATTTACAAGGATATCGAGAGACGTCAGGGTGGACGGAAATTCTATATTCCGTCTGTAGATGAGATCCTGGATTATTCCGAAAACGGGTATCCAACAAAATCTGCTTCTTACCAGAGACTGGGCAGATTCCTGCTGGATGAGATAAAGGTTTCCGATGCAGTGAAGGATCAGGTACTGTTCTTTATTTACAAAGAATGCTCCATGGATGGCAGAATGTCAGCGATCATGGAAAACCTGAACCAGAAGGGGATCCAGTTTAACGATGAGCAGCTTGAGAAATTTACAAAGCTGATCATGGAGGCAAACAATAACACAAGAATGCTGGAATTCCGCGGTTACACACCGAATGAGATCTCAGGAGCAGTATGGCCGTTTGCCACAGGCAAGCCGCACACTGCAATGCCGAACAGCTTTGTGCCGACAGCAATGCCGATGCAGCCGGCATCTGCAAGAAAAATCTATCCCAACGATCCGTGTCCGTGCGGAAGCGGTAAGAAATATAAGAAGTGCTGCGGAAGAAGATAATTCTGCAGAAAATTTACCGTAATTCCGGAGCTGAAAGTTCCCATAGATCGTTGCGGAGCGACTGCGCTCATGAGTGAGCAGCGAACGCGGATGATCTGGTCCGATTTATCGTTTGATGCAGTATCTCCGGAAATACCATACAAATTAATATAAGACAGTTCGTTTGTACCATCCTGTCTATAAATAAAACCAGGGCTGAAGAAGATGTGAGAATCAGGGCAGACTCGTGGCGGGTCTGCCCTTTTTTTACTTTAACTGGATCAAGGCCGGGAATCCCGGCTTTTTTTATTTATGGAAATATCCGGGTGGTGTGACAGATCCAGAAGGAGGAAAAATTTATGTATCAGTTAAAAACAGAAGCAGATTTCGATTCGGCACACTTTCTGTCCGGTTACACCGGCAAATGTTCCAACATCCATGGTCATCGCTGGCATGTGGAGATTGAGATCGAAAGCCGGAAGCTGGAGAAAAACGGTCAGGGGCGAGGGATGCTGGTAGACTTCGGAGATCTGAAAAAGGATCTTCGGGAGCTGGCAGATTCCATGGATCACACGCTGATCTATGAAGAAAATACATTACGTCCGAAAACGCTGGAAGCACTGGATGAGGAAGGCTTTCATCTGGTGAAGGTTCCCTTTCGCCCTACAGCAGAGAATTTTTCAGAGTATTTTTTCAGGAAAATGGAAGAAAAGGGCTATCCTGTAAAAAGAGCTGTTGTTTACGAAACACCAAATAACTGTGCAGCTTACCGGGAAACGGAAGAAGAAACGGAGGCGGTATGGCTATGAGTACCTATCAGGTTGTAGAGAAATTTGTCAGCATCAATGGAGAGGGCAGACGGGCAGGAGAGCTTGCCGCTTTTATCCGGTTTAAGGGCTGCAATCTTCAGTGCAGCTATTGTGATACCAGCTGGGCAAATGAGCCGGGATGTGAGAGTGAAAGGCTGACAGAAGAAGAGATCCTTTCCTGGATCCGTGAAACAGGCGTAAAAAATGTGACACTTACAGGCGGGGAACCACTTTTACGGAAAGGCATGGAGGAGCTGATCGAGGCAATCCTGGAGGATCCATCCCAGCGGGTGGAGATTGAGACCAATGGAAGCGTAGATCTGAAGCCTTATCATATATTAAAAAAACGTCCGTCCTTTACCATGGATTATAAAGCACCGGACAGCGGCATGGAAAAAGAGATGCTCCTTTCCAATCTGGAGCTTCTGGGCAGTGAGGATACGCTGAAATTCGTGGTCAGCAGCCGCAGAGATATGGAAAAAGCCCTGGAAATCCTGGAAAAGTACAGGCTGGTCGGAAAAACGGCAGTTTATTTCAGCCCTGTATTTGGCAGGATCCAGCCGGTGGAGATCGTGGATTTCCTTATGGAAAAAAAGCTCAACGATGTAAAGCTTCAGATCCAGCTTCATAAGGTGATCTGGGACCCGCAGAAACGGGGAGTATGACAGGAAAACATATCACAATATAACAAGAAATACCGCAGAAAAGGAGAACGCTATGAAAGCACTTGTACTTGCAAGCGGCGGTGTGGATTCCACCACCTGCCTGGGGCTTGCCGTAAACAAATATGGAAAAGAGAATGTAATTGCATTAACAGTAGCTTACGGACAGAAGCACACAAAAGAAATCGAGGCTGCCAGAAAAACAGCAGAATATTACGGAGTGGAGCATCTTTATCTGGATCTGGAGCCGATCTTCCGGTACAGTGACTGTTCGCTTCTGAAGCATTCAGACAGAGAGATCCCGCACGAAAGCTATGCAGAGCAGCTGAAGGAAACCGATGGTTCACCGGTTTCAACCTATGTGCCGTTCCGGAACGGATTGTTTCTTTCCTCGGCAGCAAGTATTGCGCTGTCAAAAAACTGCAGTGTGATCTATTACGGAGCACATGCGGATGATGCAGCCGGAAATGCATATCCGGACTGCAGCAGTGCGTTTCACAATGCGATCAACGAGGCGATCTATCAGGGAAGCGGCGGCCAGCTGAAGGTTGAGGCGCCTTTTGTCAGCTGCACAAAGGCAGAGGTCGTAAAAACCGGCCTGGAGCTGAATGTTCCTTATGAACTGACCTGGAGCTGTTACGAAGGCGGCGAAAAGCCCTGCGGTGTGTGCGGAACCTGTATTGACAGAGCAGAGGCATTCCGTCTCAATGGAGTGAAGGACCCGGCACTTGACAGATAGATCGGATCATAAATATCCGCCCGACCATAGAAAGGAAAAAAATATGAGCAGAGAAAACCTGGAAAAAGAAGGGATTACCCTTCTCGGAAATCAGAAAGTAAAATATCCGGACAATTATGCTCCGGAGGTACTGGAAACATTTTTGAACAAGCACCCGGACAACGATTACTTTGTAAAATTTAACTGCCCGGAATTTACAAGCCTTTGTCCCATTACCGGACAGCCGGATTTCGCGACGATCACGATATCCTACGTACCCGGTGAAAAAATGGTGGAGAGCAAATCTCTGAAGCTGTATCTTTTCAGCTTCCGCAATCACGGAGATTTTCATGAGGATTGCGTGAACATCATTATGAAGGATCTGATCCGTCTTATGGATCCGAAATACATTGAGGTCTGGGGAAAATTTACGCCGAGAGGCGGCATTTCCATTGATCCCTACTGCAATTACGGAAAAGCCGGAACCAGATGGGAGGAGATTGCCTGGAAACGTCTGACAGAGCATGACATGTACCCGGAAAAGATCGATAACCGGTAGAAAAACTAAAAGTCCCTGTTTTCACTGCGAAAAGCAATGAAAGCAGGGGCTTTTTGTTTAGGTGCGCCTAGCGGCGCAGGTTTATCTTTATGACAGCCGGATGCACTCCGATTCTGTGTCAAACAGATCAGCGATCACATCGTGCACGGTTTCGATCTTATCTGCCATATAGGCCTTTGCTCCGCAGAACAGCAGGCCGTTTTCCACGTCGCCCTTTACGGCGGCGATCAGCTTGTCTGTAATGCAGTAAGGGATCTCGCCGGGGGAACATTTGGCAAGGCAGCGGTGGCAGGGACTGTGCGGGATCTTTTCTCCGGCCATGACGTGCTGCATGAAGGGATTCATAATGGCACGTCCCGGCATACCTACCGGACTTTTTACAATGGCAATGTCGTCCTTTGCGGCGTGGATCAGGGATTCTTTCAGCCGGATGTCTGCGTCACATTCTTCCGTTGGGATAAAACGGGTGGCGACCTGAACGCCGTCCACACCAAGATCAAGGACATGCTTTACATCCTCGTGCGTGGCGATGCCGCCGGCAGCTACTACAGGGATTTCCGTGCCGAATTTTGCAGCATAGCTTTTTACAGTCTGGACGATCTTTCGGATCTCATTGTCGTAGGCTTCCGGTGTATAGGAATCCAGCTCTTCCTTGTGGAAGCCCAGATGACCGCCTGCCTGGGGACCTTCGATCACCACAAGATCTGCAGTGCGCTTGTACTTTCTTTCCCAGTATTTCAGGATAACCTTTGCAGATTTGTCCGTTGAGACGATGGGGGCGATCTTTGTTTTGCTTCCGCTGACAAGGGCAGGGAGCTCTGTAGGAAGTCCTGCACCGGAGATGATCAGGTCAGCGCCGGCATGGACAGCGGCTTTTACATGAGATGCGTACTCCTTCAGCGCAACCATGATGTTGTAGCCGATGATACCGTCAGGAGAAATCCTGCGTGCTTTTTTCATCTCGGACAGGATAGCCCGCTGGTTGGCTTCTTCGGTATTCCGGTCGAAATCCTTTTCCCGGTAGCCGATCTGAGCGGTGGAAATGATTCCGATCCCGCCTTCCTTTGCAACGGTGCCTGCCAGACGGCCAAGGCTGATGCCAACGCCCATTCCACCCTGGATCAGGGGAAATCTCGTAAGTTTATCACCGATTTTAAAATTCTTCATAATGATCAGATCCTCACATTCATTTGCTTTCGCTAAATAATTTTAGTATAAAATAGTTTTATTATCAAAGTATATCATAACAGGGGAATTTGTCAATGTAAATGTCGGTGAATCAGGGAAGTCCTCTGCTTCAATTGCGAACATCCGTCGGACCAGATTTTGTTAAAATCCACTTTGTTGACAGAACAGAAAATATCAGGCAAATTCACAGTGATATCAGCTTTACAGAAAACTGTAAAGTGAATTAGAGGAAAAGGGAGGAACAGGTATGCGAAAAAAGACGAGTACCATCATGGCCTGGCTGCCTGCGGCGTCCGTGACAGTCACATCTCTGTCAGCGGGAACCGTGACGGCCTATGCACAGGAGGAAATGCCGCTGGTGGAAGCCGGAACCGTGACAGAGAGTGCGGAAGAGTTTGGCGACAGCAGTGACAGCATTGCAGATATTGCGGAAGAGGGCAATATTGAAGCTAAAGAAAAGGGTGAGCTGACAGCATTATGCTGTGTAGTTACACCCTTTTATGTGTGATGAAATTTTTAAACTGTAAAGCAGTAGACTGTGTCCGGAATCCCTCTGGCAAAATCAGAATTTAAACAGATTCAGACCGATCTCCTGACTGAACTTACGGCCGATCTCTCCGTCGATCACCTGGATCTGGATCTCGGCAGTAGCGCTGATGATGGCACGGTTCAGATGACCGCCGTGTACATGGCCTTCCTCGTCACCGGCTGCGATATGGAGATGAAGATAAACGTCACCGTCTTTGCGGGTAACGGTACCGGTAAGTGATACGATCTCAAACGCTCCCTGGAACTGAATAGAGTGGTATTCCTTTGTCACTGTGTTGTATACGCCTGCAGTGAAATCATTGATGGCGCCAAGGCCTGTGACCTGTGCAAGGCGGATATTCTCTTTTTTTGCAACCTTGCCGATCTCCTCCAGGATCTCTTCCTTCGGATCAAGACGAAGATAGATCGTGTTTCCAAAACGTCTGTATTCCATGATAAAAACCTCCCTTTGTGTGATATTTGCCATAAACAGCGGCGGATGTTTTTATCCGCTTGTCAATAAGTATAATACATTTTAATTTTTTACGGAAGGCCAGGGAAAGAGAATGCCGGAGTCTCATGTCTGTGCGAGAGATTTTTTTTGACGTCTGCTCTTAGCATTGGAGGCAGGCGGGGATACGTTTGAGGTTTCGTTAGGTGGATGTGGTCGAGGGACGCCAGAGGAAGGAGGCATCGCTCCGGGAGTGGAGGCAGTCGTGGATGTTTTTTGAGGTTTTGAGAGGTGGATGTGGTCGAGGGACGCCAGAGGAAGGAGGCATCGCTCCGGGAGTGGAGGCAGTCGTGGATGTTTTTTGAGGTTTTGAGAGGTGGATGTGGTCGAGGGACGCCAGAGGAAGGAGGCATCGCTCCGGGAGTGGAGGCAGTCGTGGATGTTTTTTGAGGTTTTGAGAGGTGGATGTGGTCGAGGGACGCCAGAGGAAGGAGGCATCGCTCCGGGAGTGGAGGCAGTCGTGGATGTTTTTTGAGGTTTTGAGAGGTGGATGTGGTTGAGGGACGCCAGAGGAAGGTGGCATCGCTCCGGGAGTGGATGCAGTCGGGGATGTTTTTGAGGTTTTGAGAGGTGGATGTGGTTGAGGAACGCCAGAGGAAGGTGGCATCGCTCCGGGCAGGGACTCCGTCGGGGGATACTACTAGGGCTCCGTGAGACGGCTAAAAGCATTGCGGCAGGGTCAGAACTCGCCTTCGGCTCAGACAGCAGACCCTGCCGCAATAACGCCGTCTCCCGCAGCCCGAGTAGTAATCACCCCTCCTCCGCAGCAGCCCGGCCCGATGCCACCTTCCTCTGGCTGACGCTTCCAATCGACAGGAAAAAACATGCGGGGGATGGAAGCGGACTGGGCGTCCTGTCCTGAAATGTCAGACTGGTACAGAATATTCCTATAAGTATCGAAGAATACAGGGACCAGATCGGCACAGCGTACCACTATAAGTACCGAAGAATACAGAAACCAGATCGGCACAACGTTCCATTCTGAGTACCGCAGCATACAGACAAAAGTCAACAACGCAGCACACACAACAACGCAGAACTCCTTCCGTGCCCAAGAGGGTGGGGGTGCAGGGGGAGGGCCTTCGGGCTACGGAACTCTGAGATGGCCTTCCCCCTGCATATTCCCGCATTGAAAATGCGACCGGCGTAGCGCCATACAGCGAAGAGTCTTATTAAAAAACAACACATATAAAATAATAAACAGGAAGATAATAGCATAATGGATGAATGATAGCAGAAAAGAAATTGTCCTATAAAAATAAATTTCCAGGAAAATCTAAAAAAATTGAAATTTATGGTTGACAAGCATAACTCCCAGTGGTATTATAACTGAGCTGTCGCAAATAATTGTTTTCAAAAAACAAACAATTAAAAAGAATTTCAGAAAAATGAAATTCGCAGTTGACAAAAGACAGAAGATATGATAAAGTATCCAAGTCGTCAACGAAACGACAACAAGATCTTAACTCAAAAATGTTTGAAAAAAACTTAAAAAAGTGCTTGACAAACAAAAAGAGATGAGATAAAATAAACGAGCTGTCTGAGAGACAGACACAACAAACCTTGATAACTAAACAGTGAAACACATACGATTCTCGAAAATTTCTTTACATTTAAAGAACGGTTTAAACAAACCAAAAGCAGTAAAAACGAGAGATAGCCAAACGGTTGTCTTGAGTAAACGAATCAAACATTTTATCAGAGAGTTTGATCCTGGCTCAGGATGAACGCTGGCGGCGTGCTTAACACATGCAAGTCGAACGGGAATTACTTTATTGAAACTTCGGTCGATATGATTTAATTCTAGTGGCGGACGGGTGAGTAACGCGT
>NZ_NALB01000006.1:17500-310000 GCF_008680535.1 Blautia sp. LMAG:36
CTTTTTGTAGAACGGTCCGGCGAGTTACGCTTACTGGCAAGGTTAAGCACTTCAGGTGTGGAGCCGTAGGGAAACCAAGTCTTAATAGGGCCAGAGTCAGTAGGAGTAGACCCGAAACCGGGTGATCTATCCATGTCCAGGTTGAAGCTGCCGTAAGAGGTAGTGGAGGACCGAACCCACATCCGTTGAAAAGGGTGGGGATGAGGTGTGGATAGGGGAGAAATTCCAATCGAACCCGGAGATAGCTGGTTCTCCTCGAAATAGCTTTAGGGCTAGCCTCGGTGTGAGTCTTGCGGAGGTAGAGCACTGAATTTCCTAGGGGGCGTCAAAGCCTACCGAAGAATATCAAACTCCGAATGCCGTGTAGATATCACCGGGAGTCAGACTGCACGAGATAAGTTGGGCGGTCAAAAGGGAAAGAGCCCAGACCTACAGTTAAGGTCCCAAAGTGCGCGTTAAGTGGAAAAGGATGTGGGATTTCGAAGACAACCAGGATGTTGGCTCAGAAGCAGCCATACATTCAAAGAGTGCGTAATAGCTCACTGGTCGAGAGGTCCTGCGCCGAAAATGTCCGGGGCTGAAACGCGCCACCGAAACTAAGGAATCTGAAAAGATTGGTAGAGGAGCATTGCATGCGGGAAGAAGCAGTACCGGAAGGAGCTGTGGACTGCATGGAAGAGAGAATGCCGGAATGAGTAGCGAGATAGAGGTGGGAATCCTCTAGGCCGAATATCCAAGGTTTCCAGGGTAAAGCTGATCTGCCCTGGGTGAGTCGGGACCTAAGGTGAGGGCGAGAGCCGTAGCCGATGGACAACAGGTTGATATTCCTGTACTGCAGTATGACAGAACTGTGGGGACACGTAAGGAGAGCGGGAGCCGGGAATGGAAAGCCCGGTACAAGCGAGGTACCAGTATGGTAGGAAAATCCGCCATGCAATGGGAAGACGTGATGTGGAGCGAAGATTAGTAGCGAAGCCCGTGAGCCATGCGTCAAGAAAAGCCGCTATCGTTCATATTGTACCCGTACCGTAAACCGACACAGGTGGATGAGGAGAGAATCCTAAGGCCGGCGGAAGAAGTATTGCCAAGGAACTCGGCAAAATGGCCCCGTAACTTAGGGAGAAGGGGTGCCTGCGAGAGCAGGCCGCAGAGAATAGGCTCAAGCAACTGTTTAGCAAAAACACAGGTCTATGCGAAACCGAAAGGTGAGGTATATGGGCTGACGCCTGCCCGGTGCTGGAAGGTTAAGAGGAGAGGTCAGACGTAAGTCGAAGCTTTGAATTTAAGCCCCAGTAAACGGCGGCCGTAACTATAACGGTCCTAAGGTAGCGAAATTCCTTGTCGGGTAAGTTCCGACCCGCACGAAAGGCGTAATGATTTGAGCGCTGTCTCGGCAATACATCCGGTGAAATTGAAGTGCCAGTGAAGATGCTGGCTACCCGCGCCAGGACGGAAAGACCCCATGGAGCTTTACTCCAGTTTGGCACTGGGGTCCGGTGTTGCATGTACAGGATAGGTGGGAGGCTGAGAAACGGTAACGTCAGTTGCCGCGGAGCCGCTGTTGGGATACCACCCTTGTGATATTGGGCTTCTAACCAGCCGCCGTAATCCGGCGGTGGGACAATGCCAGGCGGGGAGTTTGACTGGGGCGGTCGCCTCCGAAAGGGTATCGGAGGCGCCCAAAGGTTCCCTCAGAATGGACGGAAACCATTCGAAGAGTGCAAAGGCAGAAGGGAGCTTGACTGCGACACCGACGGGTGGAGCAGGTACGAAAGTAGGGCTTAGTGATCCGGTGGTATTAAGTGGGAATGCCATCGCTCAACGGATAAAAGCTACCCTGGGGATAACAGGCTTATCACTCCCAAGAGTTCACATCGACGGAGTGGTTTGGCACCTCGATGTCGGCTCATCGCATCCTGGGGCTGTAGTAGGTCCCAAGGGTTGGGCTGTTCGCCCATTAAAGCGGTACGCGAGCTGGGTTCAGAACGTCGTGAGACAGTTCGGTCCCTATCCGGCGTGGGCGCAGGATATCTGAGAGGAGCTGTCCTTAGTACGAGAGGACCGGGATGGACGGACCGCTGGTGGACCGGTTGGCTTGCCAAAGCCATGGCCGGGTAGCCAAGTCCGGAAGGGATAAACGCTGAAGGCATCTAAGCGTGAAGCCCCCCTCAAGATGAGATATCCCATTCTTAGTGAAGTAAACCCCCTTGAAGACGACGAGGTAGATAGGGCAGAGGTGGAAGTGTGGTAACACATGGAGCTGACTGTTACTAATCGGGTGAGGGCTTGACCAAGAAACGCAGGTTAAGAATTGATTCAAAGAGTTTGATTAACGATCAACAAGCATGTATGTAGTTTTGAGAGTACAATGTAAAAGAATTTGTGGCCAACAGCCACTTTTTCTTATATATAGGGGATTGGTCAAATGGTATGATAGGGGTCTCCAAAACCTTTGGTGGGAGTTCGATTCTCTCATCCCCTGCTCCTTAGGAGCCTGAAAGCCTTTAAAATCAAGGCATTCAGGCTCTTTTGTTTTGTCCAAAAAGGGCAGGGTACCAACTTTGGGGCCCTGCCAAAATCCAGACAAAAAGGAGTTTGCACGTCAAAGATTTCTTCCCCCGGTATGATTGTAAATTAGAACATTTTGAGCAAAAATTCATCCGTTAAAGTCTTATGAAGATTAATTATAGAGTTGTCAAAATATAAATTTTTCTATTGATTTATTAGTAAAGGATTTTTTTGATAAATATAATCCAATAATTTATGCTATAATAAATGATATATATTATTCGGAGAAATAAAAATGGAATCTAAAGAAATCTTAGAAGAGATGGAAATGAATTACGATGAATTTGTGTCATATTTATTAAAGAAATATGGACCAGCTAAATATGATTATTTTACAAATGCTACTTGTAAAACTAAAAGTAAGCGAATTTCAAGAACTAAAGAAGGGTTATTTTGTCATCATATAGATGAAGATAAAGGCTATATGCTTTCGCGTACAGGATGTGCATTAGAACAACCGTTTGAGTACCAAAAAGCAGAACGTCTAGTTTATTGCAATTATATTGAGCATTTATTACTTCATATATTGATTGGAAAAAACGCTTTTTGGTCTAAACATCAAAAGTTAATTGCACCTAAGCAATTTTCTTATTTCATTGTTCCTGGTGTTTCTTATATTTGTTCAGAAATAAATTTATTGTATGACCAAAATGGAAGTTCTGTAGAATGGAGAAATAGATGTTTTAAAGAAATAGAAAACAATTTTGAAGATTATATTTACATATTAAATTCATTTATTCAATATATAGTGGACAATTATTCTGGAAATATAAATCAAAAAGAAATTATGGTGGGACAACATCTTATCCACAAAGAGCTGGGAGAAGGTATCATTACTGATATAGATGGTGAAGAAATATTTTCGAAAGTGACTATTCAATTTGCAAATTGTAAGAAGGTCATTTATAGAGATTGGATTGATAAAGGAGATTATCATAAGGAAATAAGGAACATTAAAGAGAACCTTGCTTCCGATACATATAGTAATGTGATAATAAAATCTGTATATAATCGTTTAGTAGTAGAGTGAGGTTAAGAAACAAGGCGAAGCCGATACGCCGTAGGGCAGTTTTTGACGGAGTGTTTATAGATCGCTAACAAAAATTTATTAAGG
The DNA here is from genome assembly GCF_008680535.1 of Blautia sp. LMAG:36. Lineage (NCBI taxonomy): Bacteria > Bacillati > Bacillota > Clostridia > Lachnospirales > Lachnospiraceae > Blautia > Blautia sp. LMAG:36. Next base: position 21,183 of record NZ_NALB01000006.1, read on the forward strand.
AGTGTTGATATGTGTCAGGCTGTACAGGAAATGTGTGATGATGCAAGGACAGAAGGCAGAACACAGGGGTTTACAGAGGGTGAAAGTATTGGGATTCAGAAACAGGCGCTGCTTACAGCATAGAAAATGCTCAAAGACAGCAGATTTACACTGGAAGATATCTCTAATTTTTCCGGGTTGCCGCTGGATGAGATAAAGAAATTACAAATGAAATAACATTCTTAGAATTATGTAAACAAAACCAGGGGATTGCCACCAGGCAATCCCCTGAAATATTTCATATGAAATTATAAAATTATTTCGCTTCAGCTTCAGCGCCTTCAGCGTCCTCATCCTCTTCCGGAGCTGCCTCATATTCACCGATATGAACAACAACTGCATCCTCAGGAGTGATGAAGTGGACGTGTTTGCCTTCCGGGATCGGGAGGTCTTTTACATGGATATCACGGACGTCTGCAGGATAGCCGTTGAAGTCGATGACGATGGTGTCAAGAAGGTTGGACGGATCTGCTTTGTAGTGGATCTCTTCCATCTCCTGCTCAACGATACCCTGAACCATGTCGGTGTGCTCCAGTTTGACAGCGACTGTTGTGGAAACCTTCTCACCGGCTACCAGTGCCTGGAAATCCAGAGCCATCAGCTGTTTTTCAATTGGATTATAGTCAATATTTTTTACCAGGGCATCAACTTTTTCGCCTTCGATGTCCAAGTAAACCTGTGTACCTTCTTTATTTGCTTTAATGAATTTGGCTGCCTCGGCACCGTTAAACTGAAGTGCTACAGGCTCTTTCATTTCTTTTCCACTAAGAATTCCTGTGACGTAACCCTCACGTCTTAATTTTTTAGCTTTTACATTCGGGTTTCTTTTCTCTGCTTTCAATGTGATCATGTCAAATTCCTCCTCCTGATGCATGGATTCCGGTAATGTTGCTGTTCGCGCTGTTCGCAGTAACACGAATTCTGCATTTCTTTTCTGACTGGGATTATTATAGCACTTCTCGGACGAGGTGGCTAACAAAAAGTTAGAAAATTTAAGAATAATATTTTGTATTGTTTAACTTATGTACAAAACTTCAAGGGTAAAATTAGACAAAAACAAAGTATATATTTGAGATTTTACAGAAAAAATTAAAACAACATAAAAAATTGCACAAATCAAGTGATCATAAAAGCCTGAAAGTTGGCATTTATCTGGAAGAGAGGCAAGTATTAAATATGAATATTCTATTTTTATTTGATTCAGATATGCGAGGAGACGGGAAATATCCATATTGCTGACATATTGGAGAGAGCTGTTGTGATCAATGTAATAAAAATTGGAAGATATGATGCAGGACAGAGATGACGGCGAAAGAAGGTGGCAACATAACACGATGGGTATTTTACTCTGGAGAAAGAATTTAACGGAATTGCATATAATTTCTGAAACAATTTAACATACAATTCACAAAGCTTTATCTCAATCACGATATCTGAACAGCCGGAAAAATCCTATACTACAAACTATGTGAGCGAGAGAAGAGAAAGGAGATAAATAATGTCAGAAATTGCACTTAGAAATGTATGTAAGCAATTTGATTCGGAGCATTACGGTGTGAAGGATTTTAATCTTGATATACATGATAAAGAGTTTGTGATCTTTGTAGGTCCGTCCGGATGTGGAAAATCCACCACTTTGCGTATCATCGCAGGCTTGGAGGAGATCACAGACGGTGAGCTTTCCAATTATCTGGAACCGAAGGAGAGGGGAATGTCCATGGTGTTCCAGAACTATGCCTTATATCCGAACATGACAGTTTATGGAAATATGGCATACGCCCTGAAGATCCGTAAGCTTCCGAAGGATGAGATCGACAGAAAGGTCCATGAGGTGGCAAAGATCCTGGAGATCGACCAGCTTCTTGACCGGAGGCCGGTGGCTCTTTCCGGCGGTCAGAAACAGCGAGTTGCCATTGGAAGTGCAATTATCCGGAAGCCGAAAGCCTTTCTCATGGATGAGCCCCTTTCCAACCTGGATGCAAAGCTCCGTGCTCAGATGCGTGTGGAGCTTGTGAAATTACATAAACAGCTGGACACCACCATTATTTATGTAACGCACGACCAGACAGAGGCCATGACTCTTGGGACTAAGATCGTGGTCATGAAGGATGGTCTGATCCAGCAGGTGGGAGCGCCGCAGAGTATTTATGACAATCCGGTAAATCTTTTCGTGGCAGGCTTCCTTGGTTCTCCGTCCATGAACTTTTTCCGGTGTACGGTAAAAGCAGAAGAAAATAATCGCACGGCCCTTCTTCTGGATGATGCCAAAACTGTGAAAAAGGTTTATCTGGACGGAACCAGAGGAAAACAGATTGCAGACAGATATAACGGCAGACACGTGATCCTTGGAATCCGTCCGGAGGATATCTACGAGTTTGATGAGGCGAAAAAGCTTGGTATTGAAAATGAAAGCGTAGATGTAGATGAGCCTGTAGTAAACCGCGAGATGCTGGGAGCGGAAGTGATCCTCTATTTTGATGAGCAGGGCAAAACCCTGGCAGTCCGCTTAAGTCCGGAAAATCAGACACAGGTAGGGGAGAAGGTTTCTCTGTATTTTGATATGGAGAAGGCCCATGTGTTTGATCCGGAGACAGAAGAAAATATTTTTGTGTCATGAATTTATGTCACGGAAGAGCTTGAGTACAGGCAGATCAGCCTGTAGATAGAATCTGATTATGCAAGGAGGAGAAATAGTTATGGAAAATAACAGCAAAAGCAAGATCACACCGTACTTATATCTGGTGCCTTGTATGCTTATTTTTGGAATTTTTCTGTTTTATCCGTTTGTGAAAACAATTTATTTAAGTCTTTACAAGACCAACAAGATGGGACAGGCAAAGCTGTACGTTGGTCTGGGCAATTATAAAGAGCTGCTTCAGTCAGCATCCTTTATCAACAGTCTGAAGGTGACGCTGATCTTTGTGCTGATCGTTGTGGTCGGCGGCATGCTTCTTGGTCTGATCGCAGCAGTGCTTTGTAACAAGGCGTTTCCGGGAATCCGGGTGTTCAGTACATCCTATGCTCTGCCAATGGCTATTGCATCCAGCTCTGCGGCGATGATCTTCCAGATCATGCTCCACCCGGCAGTGGGCATTGTGAACAAGCTTACCGGCCTGAATATCAACTGGCTGAACGATCCGAACACGGCTCTGATCTGCGTAGCCATTCTTACTGCGTGGCTGAACAGCGGGATCAATTTTCTGTATTTTTCCGCAGGACTCGGAAATATTGATGAGACCATTTATGAGAGAGCTTCTGTGGATGGAGCCAGCAGTGTGCAGCAGTTTTTCAGCCTGACGCTTCCGGGACTTTCCCCGATCATGTTTTACACACTGGTGGTAAATATCATACAGGCATTTCAGTCTTTTGGACAGATCAAGATCCTGACAGAGGGTGGTCCTAATGAGTCTACCAATGTTATTGTTTATTCCATTTACAGGGATGCGTTTTTTAACTACCGCTTCGGAAGTGCGGCAGCCCAGTCGGTTATCCTGTTTGTGATCATCATGATCATCACACTGATCATGTTCCGTATTGAGAAGAAGGGAGGGAATTACTGATGAGCCAGATGGAAAATATGGCAGTCCCGGCAGTGGGAAATATGTCAAAAGAGGAGCTTCTGGAGCTGAAAAAAGCTATGAATGCAAAGGCTCTTGCAAAGAGAAGGACAAGAACAGCACTCCGTGTTACGGCAAATGTTGTGTTTGCGGTTCTGGTCCTGCTTCCATTGCTTTATGCCATCAGTATTGCACTGATGCCTTCCAGTGAACTGTTTACTACAGAGTTAAATCTCTTTCCCAAGAATCCGACCTTTTCCAACTTTATCAATGCATTCCGCACCGTTCCACTTCTCCGATTCATATTGAATTCCTTTATCATGGCGGGATGCATTACCATCGGACAGATCATTACCTGTTCTCTTGCTGCTTTTGCGTTTTCTTTCCTGGAATTCAAAGGAAAAGGTATTTTCTTCATGGTTGTGATGGCAACCATGATGGTTCCGGGAGAGGCAACGATCATTTCCAACTACCTGACTGTATCAAGCTGGGGAATGCTGGATACTTATCAGGTACTGATCGTGCCTTACCTTACATCCGCAATGGGAATTTTCCTGTTCCGCCAGTTTTACATGACTTTCCCGATCTCACTGTATGAATCGGCAAAGCTTGATGGCTGCAGCAATCTGAAATTTATCGTAAGGATCCTGCTTCCGCTGACAAAATCCGCTATTGGCGCTATGGCAGTGTATACTTTTATCAACGCATGGAATATGTACATGTGGCCGCTGCTTGTAACGGGCTCCAACAATATGCGAACCGTTCAGATCGGTATCAGTATGCTGGATAGTGTGGATTCACAGTCCATCACCCTGATGATCGCAGGCGTTGTTATGATCATCATTCCGTCCATTTCCATTTTTATCGTTGGACAGAAGCAGCTGATCAGAGGAATGTTCTCGGGTGCAGTCAAGGGCTGATATCGGAGCAGGCAGCAACCCTGCAGCATCCTGCTGTAAGGGGAAAATATTGCAAAAAGATACTGCAAAGTCGTAAGACGGGCAGTTCATCTTATATAAAAAATGAAAAAAGAGAAAATTTTTCAAGAGGAGAAAAAAGTTATGAAGAAAAAAATCATCGCAGCTTTCCTTACCACAGCAATGACTATCGGTTCTCTTTCCGGAGTAACTGTATTCGCCGCAGATGCCGGCACAGATGAAAAAGTGGAAATGGCAGATGCTTCCGATGTAGACGGAACTACCATTACCTTCTGGCATTCCATGGGTGGTGTCAATGGTGAGGCGATCGATACACTGGTAAAAAAATTTAACGATGAGAATGAATACGGAATTACGGTAGATGCTCAGTATCAGGGGGAATATGATGATTCCCTGAACAAGCTGAAAAGTGCACAGATCGGAAACATGGGTGCGGATCTTGTACAGGTATATGAGATCGGAACAAGATTCATGATCGATTCCGGATGGATCGTGCCTATGCAGCAGATGATCGACGCAGACAGCTACGATGTATCTGAGATCGAGCCGAACCTGGCTGCATACTACACCATCGACAATGAGCTGTACTCCATGCCGTTCAACTCTTCCACACCGATCATGTATTACAACAAGGATATGTTTGATAAAGCAGGCATCACAGAAATTCCGGACAGCCTGGAAGGCATCGGTGAGATCGGACAGGATCTTCTGGACAAAGGCGGCGCAGGCGAGGTAATGTCTCTTGGAATCTACGGATGGTTTTTCGAGCAGTTTATCGGAAAGCAGGGCCTTGAGTATGCAAACAACGGAAACGGACGTAAAGAGGCTGCTACAGCTGTTGCTTTTGACGAGAATGATGCTGCAAAGAATATCCTTACAGCATGGAAGAATCTTAACGACAAGGGCTTCGCACCGGTCGTAGGAAAAGGCGGTGATGCTGGTCTTGCAGATTTTTCTGCAGGAAAATCTGCGATCACTCTTGGCTCCACAGCTTCCCTGAAACAGATCCTTCAGGATGTAAACGGAAAATTTGAGGTTGGTACTGCATACTTCCCGAAAATCAAATCCAGTGACGAGGGCGGTGTTTCCATCGGTGGTGCATCTCTTTGGGCACTGAACAACAATGATCCGAAAAAGCTTCGTGCAACATGGGAGTTCGTAAAATTCCTGATCTCTCCGGAGTCTCAGGCTTACTGGAACGCACAGACCGGATATTTCCCTGTAACTGTAAAGGCTCAGGAAGAGCAGGTATTTAAGGCTAATGTTGCAAAATATCCGCAGTTCCAGACAGCGATCGACCAGCTCCATGATTCTTCTGCCGACTATGTAGGCGCTCTGTTAAGTGTATTCCCGGAGGCAAGAGCTACCGTGGAATCCGAGATTGAGAGCATGCTCAACGGAAAAGAGGATGTGGATACAGCTGTGAAAAACATGGCAGATTCCATCAACAAATCCATCGAAGAGTATAACCTGGTGAATGAATAATTCGAAAAGGCGTGGAAACTGAAAAAGAAAAATAAATATATACAGCCAAAAATCCCCGGGTAAGCTCCTGGGGATTTTTGCTATAGTCACGGAAAAAAACATCCTGACAGGAAAATATCAGGAGAAAAATCAGAGGAATCTCTGGACGTAAGAGTATATATTGGCTATAATGATGAAGTTAATATCTACTCCTCAGGAAGGAAGAAAAATCTGTGAATAGAAGTAAAAGAGAAGATTATAAGAGATTTGTGGTATTTTGTCTGGCAAGTCTGATCGTGATCGCACAGGCAGCGATCTTTGCTTATGTATGGTATGATTTTTACAGTGACCTGATCCTGAAGCCATTCTGGAGAAAAGGTAACTGGGTAATGATCCTGATCTATGCGCTGATCTATCTGATGTTTGCCAAGCTTTACGGAGGTCTGAAGGTAGGCTATCTGAAGCGTATCGATGTATTTTATTCATTGACGCTGGCAACGATCTGTACCAATGTTGTGACGTATTTTCAGATCACACTGATCAACAGATGGTTTATGTCGGCCAGACCGGTGATCGAAATGACCGGAGTCCAGCTTGTTGTGACGGTACTGTGGATCTGGGGCTCCAGGTATATTTACTCCAGACTGTACGGAGCCAGAAGGTTGCTGGTGATCTACGGAGACCGTGATCCCGGTGATGTGATCCACAAGATGAACACCCGAAAGGATAAATACGATATCAGCGGTAAGGTTCATATCCGTGAGGGCGAAGAGAAGATCCATGCCATGATGGAAGATTATGAAGGCGTGATCATCTGGGATCTTCCGTCCCAGATCCGAAACAGGTATCTGAAATACTGTTTTTCTCATTCCATCCGCTGCTATATGAGCCCGAAGATTTCCGATATCATCCTGCTTGGAACAGACAGGATCCATCTGTTTGATACGCCGCTTCTGATGTGCAGGAATCAGGGACTTTCCATGGAGCAGCGTGCAGCCAAGAGAGTTCTGGATATCATTGTTTCCGGACTTGGGATCATCGTATCCTCACCCATCATGCTGATCATTGCCATTGCGGTGAAGGCTTATGACGGCGGTCCGGTATTTTATCTCCAGGATCGTCTTACCTATCAGGGAAAGGAATTCCGCATCCGGAAATTCCGAAGCATGTGTGTGGATTCCGAGAAGAACGGAGCGCGTCTTGCGTCTAAGCACGATTCCCGTATCACACCGGTAGGACATGTTCTGCGTAACCTGCATCTGGATGAGCTTCCCCAGCTGTTTAACGTGTTTATGGGTGATATGTCTCTTGTAGGTCCACGTCCGGAACGAGATGTGATCATGCAGGAATATGAGCAGGAAATCCCGGAATTCCACTATCGTCTTAAGGTAAAAGCCGGACTGACCGGTTATGCTCAGGTATATGGCAAATATAACACCACACCGTATGATAAGCTGAAGCTGGATCTGTTTTATATTGAAAATTATTCATTCCTTCTGGATATCAAGCTTCTGTTTATGACTGTAAAGATCTTTTTCCAGAAAGAAGTTTCCGAGGGCGTGGATGATAATCAGAAGAACGCTCTTAAGGATTCCGAAGACAAAAAATAAGTAACGAAACGAAATGCGTGTCAGGCTGCGGCAGATCATCCTGACGCGCATTTTGTGGATAGAGAGGACGGAGGTTGTTTTTATGGAAAAGCCGTTGGTTTCCGTAGTGATGCCCGTATATAACGGGGAAAGATATATTGGAAAAGCGATCGAATCAGCACTGGGACAGGAGGTTCCGGTAGAAGTGCTGGTCATTGATGACTGTTCTGCAGACGGCACAGAACTTGCTGTAATGAAATATATGGACAGCGGAAAGATCCGTTATATCCAAAATGAACAGAATATGGGGGCTGCCCGTTCCAGAAACCGGGGCGTAAAGGAAGCCCGGGGAAAATATATCGCATTTCTGGATGCGGATGACTGGTGGGAAAAGGGCAAGCTGAAATCCCAGACAGAGGTTATGGAACAGACCGGCTGTGCGATCTGCTCCACCGGAAGAGAGCTGATGACGCCGGATGGGCGCACTACCGGCAAATATATTCCGGTAAAGGAACGGATCACATACAGGGAGCTTCTGAAGCATAACAGCATCAACTGTTCTTCCGTATTGCTGCGCAGAGAAGATGCACTTGCGTTTCCAATGGAGCATGATGACAGCCATGAAGATTACATTACCTGGCTCCGGATCCTGAGAAAGGGAGGATTTGCAGCAGGGATCAACAGACCTTACCTGAAATACCGGCTCAGTGAAGGGGGAAAATCCAGAAATAAGCTGAAGTCTGCGGCAATGACTTATCAGGTGTATCGGTATGTGGGATATGGTCCGCTGAAGAGTCTGTTTTTCTTTGTTTCCTATGCGCTCCACGGGATATGGAAATACCGTTGAAAAATTCTGGAAGAGGTGAATAATTCTGACATATATTAATTCTTTATTTCCAAATTCATAAATATATGTTATTATTTATTCATACTTTTATCAAATATTACAAGGTGGAAACAAATGAAACAGAGAACGGATAGCCAGGGAGTTCCGTATTCTTACCTGGTCGATAACATTAAAGTAGTACTGATCTTTCTTGTCGTATTTAATCATCTGATCGCATTTCAGCTGGTCAAGGTGGACATGGTGGTGCGTTATGTATGGTATGGGATCACCATTTTTCACATGCCTGCTTTTATTTTTATATCTGGATATCTTTCCAAGAAGCCACAGGATGTACTGAAGAATGTGAAGAATCTGCTGATCCCTTATATTCTTGGATACAGTCTGACCTGGTATGCTTATATCTGGACCGGCAGAAGCATGGATTATGAGCTGCTCCGTCCGTCCGGAACAGTTATGTGGTATGTGTTGGCACTGTTTATCTACAGGCTGACTATCGAAGCACTTGGCAAGATACGTTTTATCGTGCCTCTGAGCATTATTTTTGCATTGTGGGCAGGAACAAGACCGGAATTTACGACTTATCTTTCAAGCTCCAGGATTGTTGTATTTTTTCCGTTTTTTGTGGCAGGCTATCTGTGGAAGAGTGATTACACAGACGTGGTCCGTAAATTCAAGGGTAAATGGATCCTGCTCCTGGTTTCAGCCCTGCTTTTGTATGCAGTTCCGAATTTTATGATCGCCAATGAGATCCCGGTAGATATTTTCCGTGGGAATCATACGTATCAGTTATCGGGAATGGATGATATCACAGGAATGCTGATTCGCCTTCTGATGTATCTGGTATCTTTTGTGCTGGTGCTGACGTTTCTGGCATTGATCCCGGATGTGAAGCTGCCGGTTACCTTTGTTGGAAGAAATACCATGGGGATTTATTTTTTCCATTATCCGATCATGATCGTACTCAACGGCCTGCTTCTTCTCAGCATCCCGCAGATGCTGAATGTCTGGGTGCTTTTCGGAGTATCCTGGGTGCTTGTGCTGATCCTTGGAAGCAAGCCGGTATCTTTCCTCTACGGAGGGGTACTAAACCTGCTTACATTTATTCTGTTCAAACGTGAGAGGCAGGTGCAGGATGAAGGACTTGAGGATGAATATGATGAAGATGACCGTTATGAGATCATACTGAAAAGAAAGAAAGCCATTGAGGAGCTTGCGGCAACTCTGGACGAGGAGGATGCACGTAAGGTGAAGGACGATGTGGCGGCTGTACTGGAACATGAGACAGAAGAGACGGAAGAAATCCGTGGCGAGGATTTCTTTGTAGATGAGGATCTTGAGATGGAGGAAGGCATGGATGATGCCGGAGCTCCACAGGAATTTGAGCAGCTCCAGGACCTGGATGATATATTAAAGATCACAGAACCGCAGGGGGAAATGGAAGTGCTTTTGAAAAATAAAGAAGAGAAAGCGCAGGATTAAATTAATAATGAAAAAAGTCATTACTTACGGTACCTTTGATCTGTTCCACCAGGGACATTACAATATTCTGAAAAGAGCCAGGGAGCTGGGGGATTATCTTGTTGTGGGTGTCACCAGTGAAAGCTATGATATCGAACGCGGCAAGCTGAATGTACAGGACAGCCTTCTGAAGCGTATCGAAAATGTCCGCAAGACTGGTTTTGCGGATGAGATCATTGTAGAGGAATATCAGGGGCAGAAGCTAAATGACATTACAAAATACAATATCGACCTTCTGGTAGTCGGTTCGGACTGGCGTGGCAAATTTGATTATCTGAAGAATTACTGTGAGGTCGTTTATCTGGAACGTACCAAAAATATTTCCAGTACCAAGCTCAGAAGTGAGGGTATGATCTACAGCATGGGCATTGTTACGGATGATACAGAGGACAACGAAATGGTGATGGAGTCCAAGTATGTCAGCGGACTGCATGTGGAAAGTGTGTATTCCGAGGACGTTTTTGTTGCGAGAGAATTCTGTGACAGATACGAACTTGACTCTTATGGTACAGATTACGGGCAGTTTCTGGAAGGATTGGATATCATTTATATCCGATCCGGTCTGAAAAACAGGGCAGATTATATCCGAAAGGCACTGGAATGTGATAAATATGTGATCAGTGACACGCCTATGGCTCTGGAACCGGAAGAGATAAGAGAGCTGTTTGCACTGGCAAAGGCACATCAGGTTGTTCTGGTAGAGAAGCTTACCATGGTCTATCTGCGCGCTTTTACGCAGCTCGTCTGGCTGACACATGGAGCGCTTGTGGGAGATGTGGTAGCTGTAAAATGCGCGATTTCACAGGATGATTTTGAGGGCGGAAAAAATTTCAGCGAAACAGTCAGCCAGGCGCTGTGTGCATGCATCAAGCTTCTCGGTAAGGATTACCTGGAGGTGAAGAGCAATGCGGTGAAAAGCAGTGACGGCTGCTTTATTTATGATATGATCACGATGAAGTATCTCCGGGCACTGGCGACCATTGAGATTGGAACAACGGTGGATGTGGAAAACGAGCTTGCGATCATCGGAACCAGGGGGCGTATCACCGTACCCGGTGACTGGTGGAATACCGGATATTTTGAAGCCAAAATAGAAGGTCAGGAATTCCTGAAACGCTACAGCTTTAATTTTGAGGGAAATGGTCTTCGCTATCTGCTTCAGGAGCTGGTCATCATGATTCGTGACAGACGGACAGAATGTACGAGATTTTTTTATGAAGAATCAGAAACTCTGGCTGAGCTTTTGAAAATAATTAATCAAAGAGGTTGACAGATGACAGAAAAACAGAAGCTTCTTTTGCAGCTCTTCCGGGAGGTTGACGCGATCTGCAAAAAGCATGATCTTAGATATGTAATGGCCGGAGGTACTCTGATCGGTGTTCTTCGAAATGAAGGCTTTATCCCATGGGACGATGATGTGGACATTTACATGCCCAAAAGTGACTGGGATAAATTTGTAGAAATATGTCAGAACGAGATGCCGCCGAACCGGGCGGTTTATTGTGCAGAAGTGGATCGTAATTATACCAACGGTTTTCCGCGCTACGGAAGTACGGATACCTGTGCGATCCACAAGCATCAGATCATAGGAGACGACAAGGCTGGTGAGATCATTGACGTACTGACTCTGGATCCCATTCCGGATGATGACCGTGAGTATGAGAAATACCGGGACCATATGATGATCTATACGGAACTTCTGAATATCAGCATGGTCGTGGGAGTCAGATGGGAAATTTCTCCCTGGCGGTATCTGTACTGGCTTTTCCGCTATACCTTCTGCGGAAAGGACAGAACCTTAAAGAAATTGGAGAAGATCATGTTTTCTTATAAAGAAGAGGAGTGCAGCCGCTATGCCATGCGATGGGGAGGCTGCCCGTTTCTTTTTGACAAGGATATGATGTTCCCTGTAAAATATATGGACTTCGAGGGCGAAAAGGTTATGATTCCTCACAGGACCAGCGATTATCTGATCTGGCATTACGGGGACGAATGGTCCTATATACCGCCTCATGGGGAAAGAGAATCTCATGAGTCTGTTGATGTTCCGGGCGCCAGCTATCAGGAGGTGCGGGATGAATATATGCCAAGGATCGACAAAAAACGTATCCGCAGACAGATGCTTTTCCGCAAATTCTACTGCCTTCTTATGGCAAAGGGAGACCATAAACAGGATGACAGACGAAGAAGGATCAAAGCCGGTGTTGTAGCCCGGGATGTGTCTGCCCGACTGATGAGATCCGAAAAAACAGCGGAGACCCTGCTGAAAGAGAGAAGATATGATGTGCTTGGTGAGATCTTTGAGGAGTATTACCGTGTACAGCTCAGCATGGAGTTTATCGGACGTGAGGATTTTAAGGGGATCCGTCCGTTCTATCATCCGGTCCTGATCCCGCTGGAGGATGAGGCTTTTCAGGCGGCCATGCTGACACTGATCTATCAGGAGCGTGTTTCCAAGGCATACCGTATGTACGAGGTACGCAAGAAAATGGATCATCTTACTCCGGAAATGGAGCAGACAGTGGAGGATATCCGACGTTTCCGAAAAGCAGCCAGCCACTATGAATTTAAAGAAATGCAGGAAGCAGAGGCGATTGTGGATGATCTTCTCAGAAAATATCCGGATGCTCCGGGATTCCTGAAATTTAAATGCCGGTTTGTGATGGAGCGCCTGGAAGGACCGCAGAATGCTTCAGAAGCGGAGAAATTTCTGTCTTACTGCCTGAGAGTATTTCCCCAGGATGGATATTTTATGAAATATAAGGGGGATCTTCTCTGGAAAAAGGGCCTCCGGAACGAAGCAATGGCAGAGTATCTGAAAGCCAGAGAATGCACCAATAACGGCATTGTGCAGCTGGAACTGGATAAATTCCTGAAAAAACAGAAGTCCCAGGCGATCCGGGACTGTCGGGATCTGCTTGGAAGCCAGAGAAGATCAGAAGCACTCTCTCTGATGGAGTTCTGGAGCAGACTGATGCCGGAGGATGAGGAGATCAGAGGCGCTCTTTATCTTGCGAAGGTATCTTCCGTCCGTACAAAAGGGGAGCTGGAAGAGCTGGTGAGAGAGCTTTGCAAAGAACTGGGGATCATCGGTAATTCTCCAAGGGAGGGAACTCTTGAGGAGCCGGTGTACAAAGAGGCACTTACCTGTGCATGGCAGAGATTCGGCTATCCCAAAGCACTGGCAGAGGGCCGTACCAGGATCCTGTGCAGTGAGGAAGAGGGCGAGATGGAATATCTGGCAGAGGAGATCCGCAGCTTTCTGGTCCATAAGGAATGGCAGGGAGAGGTATACAAGCTTCTGGGAGATATCCGGAAGAAACAGGGGCGTACCCGGGAAGCCTTCGAAAATTATTTCCTGGCATTGGATCATGAGCCGCATCCCTATATAAAAAATGAGCTTTCCAGGATCTTCCTGGAGGATCTTTACGATGGAAGCCGGCGTACCGGATTTTTCGCAAAGAAGGCAGACGTGACAGAATTTCTGAACAGCTGGCTGGATAAGTATAAAAGTCAGGAGGAGCTTCAGGAGCTTCTGAAGCGGATCCTGTAATGACAGATCAACAGAAACGAGGCAGAGTGTATTGAACAGAGAACAGCAGAAAGTACTGGAACTTCTAAAAGAAATAGATACCATATGCAGAAAAAATAAGATCACATATTATCTTTCTCCGTATCTTACCCTCTGTGCGGTAACGGAGCGCCCTTTTCCCATGAATCCGGCAAGCAATGATATTTATATGAAGACCGGTGATATGGCCCGGTTTAAAAACATCTTTGACGAAGAACCGGAGCTGCGCAGAGCTCTGGAATCTATGGAGAATAACAGCCGTTTCCCCGGATTTTTTCTGCGTTATACAGATAAAGATACATTGTTTTATAAGCTGGACGAGTATGGAAAATACAAACATCCGGGACTGGGGATCAATATCCTTCCGCTGCAGTGTGAATATGGTCCAAAGGGAAAATATCTCTGGAACCGTATGCGCGAAGAGGGATGGAAGAGGATCTACGGAAAAAAAGGCAAGTGGCGAAACCGGCGTGAGCTGGGATGTATCTGGATGGTGCGAGTCCTTTCCCTTTGCGGACGAGGCTGGCTGGCAAAGAGCATATTCCGGGATCTGCTCCGGCAGCCGCAGGATGGCGCAAAAACATATGTACTCCGATATTTTGACCAGAATCTTTATTTTCCTGCGCATATTTTTGAAAATCCCGGGGAGGCAATGCTTGGAGGAGAATCCTTTATGGTCCCGGGAAACACAGACAGCTATCTCACCCGGGCCTACGGCAAAAATTATCGAAATAAGTCAATGGAAAACTATGTTCCCGGCTCGCTGGTGGTGTGCAGCACACTGATCCCATGCGAGGAATTTCTGCAGCAGTCAAAGGAACTGAAGAAATTTGCTTCTGTCAGGAAGAAAAGGGAAAAGCGCAGGCAGTTTGGAATGAATTACCGGGAATATCTTGCACAGTGCTGGGATTATGCAAAATTCTGCGGGGAAAAATATACCTGTGCACTGGCTTATCGCAAAAAGCTCAGCTATATCCGGAATCTCTTCAAAAATGAAGATTATGTGGAACTGGAAAAAGCATTTGCAGGATATACCAGGATGAATGATCGCTGTCTGAAATATGAAGAAGCATTTGAAACAGATCCGGAGGTTTTTGACCTGTATCTTAAGTATCTGGAAAAAACAGGAAGGATCTCGTATATGGAGAAGGTAAAAAAATATGTCTAAGGTCAAGCTTACAGATTATGTTGTGGAATTTTTGCAGAAAAAAGGGATCCATGATTTTTTTGGATACCAGGGAACCATGATCGCACATCTGGTAGATTCCATTGAAAAGAATCCCCATGCAAGAAGTCATTCCAGCTATCATGAGCAGGGAGCTGCTTTTGCCGCCTGTGGTTATGCTCAGGCAAAGAATGCCTGCGGCTGTGCCTATGCCACCAGTGGTCCGGGAGCTGCCAATCTGCTTTCCGGTGTGGCAGATGCGTATTTCGATTCTCTTCCGGTGATCTTTATCACCGGACAGCTGAATACCTATGAATATTCCGGTATTACAGGCCTTCGTCAGCAGGGCTTTCAGGAGATCGATATGGTTTCCATGGCAAAGCCGGTAACCAAGTACGCGGTGCAGGTCCGTGATCCGAAAAATATCGTTCGTGAACTGAATCTTGCATGGCAGATCGCCAATACAGATCGAAAGGGACCGGTTCTTATCGATCTTCCCATGAACGTGCAGAGAGGCGAGGTGGAAGATCCGGTTTATGATATGGAATTTTCCGAGGAAGAGATCGAGACAGCTGTATATGGAAAAAATGATCCGGAAAACGGGGCAGCCTTTTACAGGGATGCAGTTGCAAAGGTGGATTCTTCTGATGGAGCAGAGGCGGCAGAATATATTCTGAATAAGATCAGGACTGCAAAACGGCCGGTATTTATGATCGGTCACGGAGCTTCCGGAGAAGCAGAAAAAATGCTCACAGATCTGGCGCGTGCCCATCACATTCCGGTGATCACAAGTGTACTTGCCCGGTCCGCACTGAGCTTTGATGATCCTCTGAACTTCGGGTGCATCGGAGGTGCCTACGGACACCGGTATGCAAATATGATCGCCAATGCAAAAAGCGACCTTCTGCTCTGCTTTGGAATTTCCCTGTGTACCCGTCAGATTGGTACTAAGGTTCATGAGTTTGCGAAGAATGCCGAAATCATCCGTGTGGATATTGATCCTTATAATCTTCAAAGAGAGATCCATGAGGGAAGAGAAGGTGAGAAATGCTTTTGCGTCAGCGCAGAGACTGTGGTGCGTAAGCTGACAGAGCAGCAGGCACAGATCGGTTCCTATGAGGAATGGCTTGCTGTCTGCCAGAAGATCCGTAAGGAACTCTGGAAAGTGGACGATGAGACACCGCAGCGTTATCCGAACCGCATGATCGCATATTTGAGTGATCAGCTTTCTGATACCGGAGCGGTTGCTGTGGATGTGGGACAGCATATGGTATGGAGCTATCAGTCCTTCCACAATCAGCAGGGGCAGAAGACACTTTTTTCCGGCGGACATGGTGCTATGGGATATGCACTTCCGGCGGCTATCGGAGCTTATTATGCTACCGGCAAGCCGGTGGCATGTATCTGCGGAGACGGAGCCTTCCAGATGAATATCCAGGAGCTGCAGTGGGTGAAGCGTGAGAATATCCCGGTGAAGATGATCGTAATGAATAATGAGGCGCTGGGAATGATCCGTCATCTTCAGAGAGATTATTTTGACTGTGTATATGCGGATACCTCCGATGGCAGCGGATTCTCGTCCTGCGATTTTACAGATGTGGCGCAGGCTTACGGAATTCCTGCAAAGCGCATCCAGGGAGAAGACGTGGAAAAATATGCCGGTGGATTCCTGGAGCAGAACGGACCGGAGCTTTTGGAGATCATGCTGGAGCATGGAACCTACGCATACCCGAAGACCTGTCTGGGTGAGCCGATCCACAATCAGCAGCCTTATATACCGAAACCGATATTTGATGAACTGATGGAGCTGTAAAATGGGAAAAATAACTGTGATCACAGGCGGTACCTCCGGAATCGGAAGAGGAATCGCCGAAAAGATCCTGGCAGAGTCGGCAAAAACTGACAGGATCTTCGTAACATATGGACATGATGAGAAGAAGGCACTGTCGTTTCAGGAGAGCCTTCCTGAGGAAAAAAGATCTCAGGTGACTTTGATAAAGGCAGATATGTCTTCCTATGAAGAGATGATGGTTTTTGTGGAGGAGCTGAAAAAGCAGACAGACCATATTGACTGGCTTGTAAGCAATGCCGGCATCAGTACCTACGCAAAATATGAAGACTACAGCTTTGAGGAGTGGACACGGATCGTAAACACCAATCTTTCCGTACCTGTATTTATGGTAAAAGAGCTGAGATCCATGATGGTAGAGGGCGGCAGTGTGCTCTTTACCGGTTCCTATGCAGGACAGCAGGCGTATTCTTCCTCCCTTGTATATGGAGTCACCAAGGCAGCCATCCATTTCCTGACAAGATCCCTGGTAAAGGAATTTGAGCCAAAGGGCATCACAGTCAACGCTATTGCACCTGGCTTCATCGAAACTCCGTGGCACAGCGCCCGCACCCAGGAGAGCTATGACCGTATCAACCGGAAGATCGCACTCCACAGGTTTGGAACTGTGGAGGAAGTGGCGGATATGGCTTATGCAGTGCTGTCTAACGGATATATGAACGGCAGTGTGGTGGATATCCACGGTGGTTATGACTACTTTTAATAGAAGTTGAAAGTGTGCAGGAAGACAGAAGAAGACATGTTGTGCCTGCACATAAGGGGCTTCTTATGACTTTCTGTACAGGGGCGACGTCCCGAAAACGAAATGCAGCGAAGCAGAATCGGGTTTGCGCACTTGAGACGTCCGTACGGAACCTGTGAAATTCTTTATATTTAAGCGAAAAAGGCTTGACTTGTACACCTGCTCTGTGATAAAATTGACGAGCGACATGGAAGTTAGGTCTTTTTTTTATGCCCGAAAATGACGACGGATATACGTTCCGGGCGGCATAGAAGACCATGCAAATGAAAACACTGGAGGTGGAAGTTGTGCGCGTTAAGATTACATTAGCATGCACCGAGTGCAAGCAGCGTAACTACAATATGACGAAGGAGAAAAAGAACCATCCTGAGAGAATGGAGACCAAGAAATATTGTAAGTTCTGTCATACACACACTCTGCACAAGGAAACAAAGTAATCACAGAGATTTGTGAGGTTATGCTATGGAAAAACAGAAATCTGAGGATAAGCCGCAGAAGAAAAGTTGGTTTCAGGGACTTCAGTCAGAATTTGAGAAGATTGTCTGGACAGACCGTCCCACACTGGCAAAGCAGACTGTTGTGGTCGTGATCATCACGATCATCCTGGCAGTGGTTATCAGTGTAATGGATTCCGGAATTCTGGAATGCATTAATTTCTTAATGAAGTAAGGACAAGGTGATTATATGTCAGAAGCAGCAAAATGGTACGTTGTCCATACCTATTCCGGGTATGAGAACAAGGTAAAAGCCAACATTGAAAAGACGATCGAGAACAGACACCTGGAAGACCAGATCCTGGAGGTACGTGTTCCGCTGCAGGATGTAGTGGAGATGAAGAACGGAACCTCAAGACAGGTTCAGAAAAAGATGTTTCCAGGCTATGTGCTTCTCAATATGGTGATGAATGACGATACCTGGTACGTTGTCCGTAATACCCGCGGTGTTACAGGATTCGTAGGACCGGGATCAAAGCCTGTGCCTCTTACAGAAGAGGAAATGATGCCGCTTGGTATCCAGAAACCGGATATCGAAGTGGACTTCGCAGAGGGCGACATGGTAGTCGTTACCGGTGGTGCATGGAAAGATACCGCAGGTGTGATCACAGGTATCAACATGCAGAAACAGACGGTAACGATCAATGTTGAGCTTTTCGGTCGTGAAACACCGGTAGAAATAAGTTTCACAGAAATCAAAAAAGCTGAGTAATTCAAAAACAAGGTAACAGCAAGTGGGAGGGACACACCCCCGCCAATACCACATAGGAGGTGCCGAAAATGGCAAAGAAAGTAACAGGATATATCAAATTACAGATTCCGGCTGGTAAAGCAACTCCAGCACCACCTGTAGGTCCGGCTCTTGGACAGCATGGTGTAAACATCGTACAGTTTACTAAGGAGTTCAACGCAAGAACAGCTGATCAGGGAGATCTTATCATCCCGGTTGTCATCACTGTTTACGCTGACAGAAGTTTCAGCTTCATAACCAAGACTCCGCCGGCAGCAGTTCTTCTTAAGAAAGCTGCAAACATCAAATCTGGTTCCGGTACACCGAACAAGACCAAAGTAGCTAAAGTTACTAAGGCACAGGTTCAGGAGATCGCTGAGCTGAAGATGAAAGACCTCAATGCAGCATCCATCGAGGCTGCTATGAGCATGATCGCCGGTACAGCAAGAAGTATGGGAATCGAAGTCGTAGACTAATAAATACCGAAGCTTAAGTTCGGGGTTCCCGTAGAAAAAGTGAAATTTTCAAGTGGGAGGGCTTTTCCCCGCAAATACCACAGGAGGTTATAGAAATGAAACGAGGAAAGAAATATGTGGAAGCTGCGAAAGCAGTAGACCGCGCAACATTATATGATGCACCAGAGGCTATCAGCCTTGTTAAAAAAGCAGCTGTAGCTAAGTTCGACGAGACCATCGAAGTTCACATCCGTACAGGCTGCGATGGACGTCACGCAGATCAGCAGATCCGTGGAGCAGTTGTTCTGCCACACGGAACAGGTAAAAAAGTTCGTGTACTTGTATTTGCTAAAGATGCTAAGGCAGAAGAGGCAAAGGCAGCAGGAGCAGACTTCGTAGGAGCTGAGGACCTCATTCCGAAGATCCAGAACGAGGGATGGCTTGACTTTGACGTTGTAGTTGCAACACCGGATATGATGGGCGTTGTAGGTCGTCTTGGTCGTGTACTTGGACCGAAAGGTTTAATGCCAAACCCGAAAGCTGGTACTGTAACAATGGACGTAACAAAAGCTGTTAACGACATTAAAGCAGGTAAGATCGAGTATCGTCTTGACAAATCCAACATCATCCATGTTCCGATCGGAAAGGCTTCCTTTACCGAGGAGCAGTTAAGCGACAACTTCCAGACGCTTATGGGAGCTATCACAAAGGCTAGACCTAGCACACTGAAAGGTCAGTATCTGAAGAGCGTTACAATCGCTCCGACAATGGGACCTGGTGTTAAGCTTAACCCGATTAAATTAGCTCAGTAATAAATTTTAAATACCCTGTACAGAGGAAACTTTGTATGGGGTATTTTTTTATACACCTTGATTTTTTGGGGCAAAAATCCTACAATAAGGCACAAACAGAGTTGTAACAGACCGAAAGCTCATCAGAGCTTTTTCATATAGATTTTACAGAAGACAATAATAATCATGTTAATATAAAAAAGATGGGGAAAACGTTTCTGTAAGTAAAACTTACAGATGAATTTGTCGGAACAGGGAGTATAAATTGAGATCAAAAAAGCGTAAAGCGAAGAAAATAAAAAAACAGGTAAACAAAATAAAAATGATACTCTGCCTGGTGGTAGAGGCTATCGTGATCCTGACACTTGTAGTGATCATCGGCTGGAATAAAGGGGTAGGTGACTGGATGGAGTCTCTGCAGAGACCGGTTGTCCGTAAGCTTGAGATGAGCGGTATCAACAGTCCCTATGCAGTGCTGATGCAGGTAAAAGGCGGAAAGATCATCGGAAATATGAAGGGCGATGAGAAGATCTATCCGGCTTCCATGACGAAGATCATGACGGTGATCGTGGCTATTGAGAACCTGGATGATCTGGATCAGGAGATCACTCTGACCCAGGAAATGTTCCAGGGGCTTTATGAGCAGGATGCCACCCAGGCAGGCTTTCAGCCCGGTGAGACCGTGCGGGCCATCGACCTTCTTTATGGTGCCATGCTGCCATCCGGTGCGGAGTGTTGTATCGCACTGGCGGATACCGTAGGCGGTTCCAGGGATGGATTTGTGGAGCTGATGAATAAGAAGGCACAGAGGATTGGAATGAATGGTACACATTTCTGTGATACGACAGGGCTTCATGATCCGGATCATTACAGTACAGTGAGAGATATTGCGGTGCTGCTCAGGTATGCGCTTCGGAACGATACGTTCAGAGAGATCATTGAGAGCCCGCGGCATTCCACAGGAGTGACAAATATCCATCCCAGCGGGATCACATATTACAGTACCATGTTCAAAAATCTTTCTGACCCTTCCGTTACCGGCGGCAAGATCCTGGGCGGCAAGACAGGATATACCAGTGAGGCGGGTCTGTGTCTTGCAAGCTTTGCAGAGGTCTACGACAGGGAATACATACTGGTAACGGCAGGCGCATCGGGAAATACCGGAAGCCCACTCCATGTGGAGGATGCGGTGACGATCTATAACCGCCTTGGAAAGGCCATTGAGGCACAGATGACAGGCAGTGATGGATCGGAGTCTTGAAAAGATAAAGGATAAATTTTGTGTATCGCGAAGCGTGTTGCAGAGAACGGAGTGAACAGTAATATTTTTGGATAAATAAACACTGGCACAGAGGTGTATGCTGCTGTATTGGCAGCATAACACTTCTGTGCCGTTTTTTTGATTCTTCAAAATGAAATCGTATAGCGGGAACCTGCAATGTATTCACGGCTGATGTAAAGCGGATTTCCATCAGGAGCTTCCATATAGGAATCCAGGATCAGCACGGGATCACCGGAAGACAGACGCAAAGTTTTTGCCATATCCGGGGAGGCTGCAGTAACAGAAATGGTGCTGCGGCTGGATTCTGCGATCGTACAGCGGTAGGTGTTTTTGATATATTCAAAAAAAGAACCGTTTTCTACAGCGTTCGGATCAAAATCCGGGAAAAGCCGTGTGGGGAGCCAGGTGTGAACATCAATAACCGGAATACTGTCAGCCAGAAGAAGACGTTCCAGAAAAAAAACTTCCTCATCCGAAGTAAGCTGCAGAAAATCAGAGGTTACGCTGTTCGCAGGTTTTTTGCAGAAGGACAGTACGTGAGATTCCGGAATCCGGTCATTCTGACGGCAGGATTCGGAAAAGCTCATATTTTTTTGGGATTCAAATTTCCGGAAGATCATGGGGGATTTTACAAAGGTTCCTTTTCCCTGATGCTTGATAAGATAGCCCTGTGTGCAAAGCTCCTCCACGGTACGTCGGACAGTGATCCGGCTGACATGGTAAAGATCGGCAAGCTCCGGCTCAGTGGGGATTTTTTCTCCGGGCTTATAAGTACCGTTTTTGATCTGCTGGGTGATGATATCCATAAGCTGCTTGTAAAGCGGCTGGATTGAATTTTTATTTAACATGAAAATATCCTTTCTGAGGTTGTTCATAAAAGATATTTTACTATAGTGCGGATGTATTTGTCCAGTAAGGGACAAACCTCTGCAGTGCGTCAGAAGGTATATTGGATGAATAATTAATCATAAATCATGAATATACTCTTTACTATAACGTTATAATATGTTATATTCTTCAAAAAGGTAAAATGCAAAAGTACAAGAAGAAGAAATTTATCTGAAAATCCGAAAAAACCTGTATTTTCAATGGATTCAGAGGATTACCAGACGAATTTCCACGAAAACCGGAGGATGAAAATGGACGCAGTAAAAATCGTAAATAAGATCAACAAAGAGCATGGAACAATCAAAAATGTGTATTTTCTTGCATGCGGAGGATCTCTTGTGGATCTGTATCCGGGATATTATTTTGTCCGTGCAGAATCCGCAGTGATGGATGCACAGTGGATCCCTGCAAGAGAGTTTGCACTGACACCGCCGAAGAAGCTGGGAAAAGACAGTCTTCTGATCATCTGCTCCCACAGTGGCAAGACAAAGGAGTGTCTGGAGGCAGCAAAAACAGGAATGGATGCAGGTGCGGCTGTTGTTACAATGACACATGCGCCAGGTTCCCCATGTGATACCGATAAATGGATCTCCGTTGTATACGACTGGGCACCGGGGGTAAAGGAAGCAGAGAAGCCTCAGGGAATCGTACTTCGTATTCTTAATGAGCTGATGAAGGTACAGGAGCCGGGATATAAGCTTTACGATAAGATCGTGGAAGGCTTTGAAAAGATCGATGATGTTATTGCAGCTGCAGTGAAGGATCAGCAGAATGCAGCATGGCTTTTTGCAGAAAAATATTCAGAGGAACCGAACCTCTATATCATGGCATCGGGAGCCTCCTATTCTCAGGCATATGGCTTTGCGATCTGCTCACTTCAGGAAATGCAGTGGATGGACTGCGGTTATCTGAACAGTGCGGAATATTTCCATGGACCGTTTGAGGTAACGGATGAGGATCATCTTTATATCCTTATGATGAGCCGGGGCAGAAACCGTATGATGGATGAGCGTGTGCTGACTTTCCTTGAAAAATACGGAAAGAAATACGAAGTGATCGATGCAGATAAGCTTGGTATGGAAGCAATTGATGACAGTTGTGTGGAATATTTTACTCCGATGTTGTTCTACACCATGACGACCGTTTACCGTACCGCTCTTCAGGATAAACGCCGTCATCCGCTGGATATGAGAAGATATATGGGCGTTGTAGAGTACTAAAGGTGCTACTGTGCCTGTGCACAGAGAAAGGGAAAATATGAGTAAATACAGTACAAAGCTTCTTGGCTTCGGAGACAATGTAGTGGATATCTATGATCATCTGAAAACCATGTATCCAGGCGGAAACTGCGTAAACGTCAGTGTTTACGGAAAGATGGCCGGATGTGAAAAAACAGCGTATATGGGATATTTCGGAGATGACGACAGAGCAGAACTGATCATGGATACACTGGAAAAAATCGGCGTGGAAACCGTAAAGTGCAGACAGCTGCACGGCGAGAACGGTTATTCCAGGATCACATTAAAAGACGGAGACCGTGAGTTCCTGGATTTTAATGATGGTGGTATCCGTGGAAAAACACCGTATATCCTTGATCGTTTTGATCTGGAATATATGAAAGGCTTTGATGTGGTACATAGCGGAAATTACTCTTTTACGGAGGAAGAGCTGCATAAGATCAAAGAGGCGGGAATTCCGGTTTCTTTTGACTTTTCTGATGATTCCACAGAGGAATATTATGAAAAAACAGCACCGGAGGTTACTTACGCATTTTGCTCCTTTGACGGAACCGACCAGGAGGCAGAAGAGCATCTGAAAAAGATCATCTCCATGGGGCCGAAGCTTGCCATGGCCTCCAGAGGAGCCAGGGGCTGCATTCTTTATGACGGAAGGAATTTTTACCGACAGCCGGCAGCGCCGCTTACGGAAGTAAAAGATACTCTTGGCGCCGGGGATTCACTGATCGCATCTTTCCTTACCGGGTATATCGGAAGAATGAAAAACGGCATGGCGGAGGAAACCGCGATCTGTGAAAGTCTTGAAGAGGCAGCTGCTTTTGCAGCGGGCATTTGTGGCATGGAAGGTGCTTTTGGCTACGGAAAAAAATATGAATAGCAGGAGGGGAAAATAATGGGACGCAATGGAAAAAGCAGAGCTCTTATCTGTTTTGTACTGTGCATGATCATGGCTTTGCCGGTATATTTCAGCAGTGCAGTGGCAGTAAAAGCGGCAGAACAGCAGACCATCGTCATAGGAACGAACGCAGAGTATTCACCGTTTGAATACCTGGATGATAATGGAAATATTACAGGTTTTGATTACGATCTTCTGGAGGCGATCGCCAAGGAAGAAAACGTAAAGCTGGTATGGAAGGATATGCCCTTTGATTCCCTGATGGGTTCCATGGAGGCTGGTGATGTACAGGTGATCGCAGCCGGGATCGGACCTACGGAGGACCGTAAAAAAAGCGTTGATTTTTCCGATGTTTATTATACCGGTACACAGTGCATCATCAGTCGTAAGGATAATCCGATCAAGGATTTTGAGGAGATGTCCGGAAAAACCGTTGCAGTTCTGGAGGGTGCACAGAGTGATATGATCGCATCCGGCGAGACTACCGATTACGGTGAAGTTAAGGATGCCAAAGTAAAAAGATTTAAAAACGCTTCCAGTGCAGTCATGGAGCTGAAAAACGGTGGAGCAGATGCAGTTCTGATCGACAATATCATGGCGGAGATCTACTGCAAACAGAACTCAGACCTGCAGTATGAGTCCGTGCCAAGTACAGCAGAGGATACGGTTTTCTGTATTGAAAAAGGAAACACAGAGCTTGTCCAGATCATCAATGACGGGCTTGCAAAAGTAAAAAAATCCGGGGAATATGATGATCTTTATCAGAAGTATTTTGTGGACACACTTGAAAACAGCGAGGATGTGACAGATGTAGCAGCAACCGATGGTTTTCTGGGACTTTTAAGCTTTATTTTCCTTCAGGATAATCGTTGGAAGTTTTATATTAACGGTCTTGGGATTACGCTGATCGTTTCCCTTTTGTCAGTGATCGTAGGTATCCTGATCGGTCTTGTAGTGGCTCTGGTACGTCTTGGAGCTGCGAAAAAAGGCAGAAGAACCATTCTTTCCACGATCGCGGATATTTATGTTGATGTGATCCGTGGAACACCGTCAGTCCTTCAGCTGATGATCATCTATTTTGCAGTGTTCCACAGCAGGCTGGGATATGTGGCAGCAGTGGTCAGCTTCGGTATCAACAGCGGTGCATATGTTTCCGAGGTTATCCGCGGAGGTATTTTATCTGTAGACAAGGGCCAGAGCGAGGCTGGTCGTTCTCTGGGTCTTGGGTATAAAGATACCATGCGTTTCATTATCATTCCGCAGGCTGTAAAAACCATCCTTCCGGCAATGGGTAATGAGTTTATCCAGCTGATCAAAGAAACATCTATTTTAGGTTATGTAGGTATCATGGATCTGACAAAAGCGGCAAGCTATGTTTCTTCCCGTACTTATCAGATGTTCATACCGCTGATCGTTGCAGGTATCATGTACTATCTGATCGTGAAGTGCCTGAGCCTTCTACTGAAGAGATTTGAAAGGAGACTGAGAGAAAGTGATTGATGTAAAAAATCTGAAAAAGTCCTTCGGGGACGTACACGTATTAAAGGGAATCACAACTCACGTAAACAAGGGTGAGTGTATCTGCATCATCGGTCCGTCCGGCTCCGGAAAATCTACATTTCTGCGCTGTCTGAACCTTCTGGAAAAACCGGAGGAAGGCGAGATCACCGTAAACGGACAGCAGCTTCTGGATCCGAAGCTGGATGTAGATAAATTCAGGGAAAATGTGGGAATGGTTTTTCAGCATTTTAATCTGTTTCCAAATATGACAGTATTGAAAAATATCACCCTTGCGCCGGTGCGCCTTGGCAAATGGAATGTAGCGGAAGCTGATCAGAAGGCGAGGGCTCTTTTGAAAAGAGTCGGCCTTGAAGAAAAAGCCGATGTCTATCCAGGAAAGCTTTCAGGCGGACAGAAGCAGAGGGTTGCCATTGCCAGAGCCCTTGCAATGAATCCCCAGGTGCTTCTGTTCGACGAGCCGACATCAGCTCTTGATCCGGAGATGGTCGGAGAGGTTCTTGAGGTTATGAAGGAGCTTGCAAAAGAAGGCATGACCATGCTGGTGGTTACCCATGAGATGGGATTTGCAAGGGAGGTCAGCGACAGAGTGCTCTTTATGGATGATGGGGTGATTCTTGAGGATAGAAATCCGAAAGAACTGTTTGGGGATCCTCGAGAGGAAAGGACGAAGGAGTTTCTTTCCAAAGTGTTGTAGTTTTTTTGGTAAAAAAGTTTTGCTTTGAAAAAACGGGGAAATTCGTGGGGAGGGGAGGCACTCGGAGTTGCGAAGCCCGTTTCCCCTCCCCACACCCCACCCCTCCGGGCACGCAGCTGTGCTACGCCTTGGAGTGTGTTAATTTATCGGCTTAGTCCTGTATGCTGCTGTATTGGCAGTGTCAGGCTGAGCCGATTTTTGTTTCGCCGGACGGGAAAGCGGCCCGCGCAGCGGGCCTGTTCCCTGTTGTTAATGGGAGCGGGTTTATGCCAGTGATGCGACAATAGACGGAAGCAGGTGAGCGTCGGCAATACAACAACAGACAGAAGTAGGTCTATGCCAGTGATGCGACAACAGGCAGGAGCAGGTCAGCGCCGGCAATACAGCGACAGACAGAAGTAGGTCTATGCCAGTGATGCGACAACAGACGGGAGCAAGTGAGCGCCGGCAATACAGCGACAGGCAGGAGCAGGTCAGCACCAGCAATACAGCGACAGGCAGGAGCAGGTCAGCACCAGCAATACAACAGGCAGGAGCAGATTAGCGCCAGCAATACAACAACCACCAGGAACAGGTCTGCTGCGCAGACCGCCTTCCGTCCGGCGGAAAAAAAATCGGCTCAGCCTGACGCCACCAATACAGCAGCATACAGGCATTTGCCAATACACTACCCCATACCACAGCGCAGAACAGCGACGTGCCCGGAAAGGGGGAGCGCGAGGGGGAAAAGCGGGCTTCGTAACTCCGAGCGCCTTTCCCCCTCGCAAACTTGCCCACGCCAAAGTGTCCCCCAGAAAGGGAAACCTGCCCACGCCAAAGTGTCCCCCCTGGAAAGGAAACGCCCTCCGCCAGGAGCGTCCGTCAGACGCCCGACATTGTACAATATCTGGTACAATTTTCTCATTATTTTTATCAATAATACAATTACATGTATATTATAAAGAACATACTTCCAAGCTGTTGACTTTAAATTCGGAATCTGTTATCTTATGGTCGTCATGAGAAATGTTATATATTACTAACTGCGCGGGCAGTGAACGAAATATTGAGACAACAGGAAAGGATGTGTAACAAATTGGCAAAAGTTGATTTTGAACAGTGGAATGGTTTTAAGGGTGATCGTTGGAAAGAGAAGATCGATGTTCGTAATTTCATCAGTATGAACTATACACCATATGATGGAGATGCTTCCTTCCTGGAAGCACCAACAGAGGCAACAGATAAACTCTGGGGCAAGCTTCAGGAGCTTCAGAAAGAGGAGCGTGCTAAAGGCGGCGTTCTTGATATGGAGACAGAGGTAGTAACAGGAATTACAGCATACGGTCCTGGATATATCGATGAGGAACTCAAAGACCTGGAGCAGGTTGTAGGTCTTCAGACAGACAAACCTCTGAAACGTGCTTTCATGCCATACGGCGGAATCAAAATGGCAGAGCAGGCATGTGAGACTTATGGATACCATGTAAGCGACAAAATCAAAGATGTTTTCAACAACTATGAGTTCAAAACACACAACCAGGGTGTATTCGATATCTACACACCGGAGATGAAGAGAGCACGTCACAACAAGATCCTTACAGGACTTCCGGATACTTACGGACGTGGACGTATCGTAGGTGATTACAGACGAGTTGCTCTTTACGGAATCGATCATCTGATCGCAGGTAAAGAGAAAGATTTCGCAGCATGCGACCGTCAGGGTATGAGACGTTATGACTTCCAGCTTCGTGAGGAGATCGCAGATCAGATCCGTGCTCTGAAGAAGATGAAAGAAATGGCTCAGATCTATGGCTTTGATATTTCCCAGCCGGCTAAGAATGCAAAGGAAGCATTCCAGTGGCTGTACTTCGGATATCTTGCAGCGATCAAAACTCAGAACGGAGCTGCAATGAGTGTTGGACGTATCTCCACATTCCTTGATATCTATATTGAGAGAGACCTTGAGAACGGAACTCTTACAGAGAAAGAGGCACAGGAGCTTGTTGACCATATCGTAATGAAATTCCGTATGGTTAAATTCGCTCGTATCCCGTCTTACAACCAGCTCTTCTCCGGTGACCCGGTATGGGCAACTCTGGAAGTAGCAGGTATGGGACAGGACGGACGTTCCATGGTAACAAAGAACGACTATCGTTTCCTTCATACACTTGAGGATATGGGACCGGCTCCGGAGCCGAACCTTACAGTTCTCTACTCTTCAAGACTGCCTGAGAACTTCAAGAAATATGCAGCAGACATCTCTGTTACAACAAGTTCCATCCAGTATGAGAACGATGATGTTATGCGTCCGGTATGGGGCGATGACTACAGCATCTGCTGCTGTGTATCTGCTACAGAGACAGGTAAAGAGATGCAGTTCTTCGGTGCTCGTGCAAACCTTGCAAAATGCCTTCTTTACGCGATCAACGGTGGTGTTGATGAGAAGACAAAACAGCAGGTAGGACCGCAGTATCAGCCGATCACTTCCGAGTACCTTGATTATGACGAAGTAATCGCAAAATATGATCAGATGATGGACTGGCTTGCACATCTGTATGTTGGAACACTGAACATGATCCACTACATGCATGATAAATACTACTATGAGGCAGCTGAGATGGCACTTATCGATACAAAGGTTGACCGTTCCTTCGCAACAGGTATCGCCGGATTCTCACACGTAGTAGATTCCCTTTCCGCTATCAAATATGCAAAAGTAAAAGCAATCCGTGACGAGGACGGAATCACAACAGACTTCCAGGTTGAGGGTGACTTCCCACGTTATGGTAACGATGATGACAGAGCAGACGAGATCGCAACAACTCTGCTTTCCACATTCCTTGAGAAGCTGAAACACATCCATACCTATCGTGATTCCAAGCCAACCACATCCATCCTTACCATCACATCCAACGTTGTTTATGGTAAAGCTACAGGATCTCTTCCGGACGGAAGAAAAGCCGGCGAGCCTCTGGCACCGGGAGCAAACCCGTCTTACGGCGCAGAGCAGAACGGACTTCTTGCTTCCCTGAACTCTGTTGCAAAGCTTGACTATGAGGATGCCCTTGACGGAATCTCCAATACTCAGACGATCAACCCGGATGCACTTGGCCATTCTGAGGAAGAGCGTACAGAGAATCTTGTAAATGTACTTGACGGATACTTTGACCGTGGTGCACATCACCTCAATGTAAACGTATTCGGTAAAGAGAAACTTATCGATGCTATGGAGCATCCGGAAAAAGAGGAGTATGCAAACTTCACGATCCGTGTTTCCGGATACGCTGTTAAGTTCATCGACCTTACAAGAGAGCAGCAGCTTGACGTTATCGCAAGAACCTGCCACGAAAGGATGTAATAAAAAATATGGACGACCAGAAAAAAATCACTGGCTACGTCCACTCACTGGAGAGCTTCGGCTCTGTTGACGGACCAGGAGTCCGGTATGTGATCTTTTTGAGCGGCTGCGCCATGCGCTGTCAGTTCTGCCACAATCCGGACACCTGGCAAATGAAAACAGGGACGGAGTACACAGCAGATGAGCTGCTTGAAAAAGCCTGTCGATACCGCTCTTACTGGGGAAGTAAGGGCGGTATTACTGTGAGTGGAGGCGAGCCACTGTTACAGATCGATTTCCTCACTGAGCTGTTCAGAAAAGCAAAAAAACTTGGGATCCACACAACACTTGATACCAGCGGCAACCCTTACACAGAAGAGGGTCCGTGGTATGAAAAATGGGAAGAGCTGATGAAGTACACAGATCTTGTCATGCTGGATATCAAGCACATTGATGAGGAACAGCATAAGATCCTCACAGGATGTACCAATAAAAATATCCTTGCCATGGCCCGGAAGCTTTCCGATATGGGCGTATCCATGTGGATCCGTCACGTACTGGTTCCAGAACGCAATGACCGGGATGACTATCTCCACCGGCTGGCTGACTTTATTGCAACACTGAAGACAGTTGAGAGAGTGGAGGTTCTTCCATATCACACACTCGGAACCTTTAAATGGGAAAATCTGCATATTGATTATCCGCTGAAGGGAATCAATCCGCCAACGAAAGAACGTATCGAAAATGCGGAAAAAATCCTGGGAGCAGGTACACAGTAATAAAAAAACCATATCTTATGTCGAAAAACAGACATAGATATGGTTTTTTTGATGTTCACACCAGTTCTTTGTTTTTGATCAGCATTTCTTTGATGATATCCTGTGTATAGGAACCTAAGCGGCGCTGAGTATCCCGGTCAAGCTCTGAAGGAATGATAGGCTTGCCATATTCGATCACTACGTGTGTAGGTGTCATCTTCGGGAAATTGGCCTCCCAGATATTGGCAGAGTTGCTGATCGCAATAGGAATGATCGGGCTTTTGGCTCTGGCTGCGATCTTGAAGCTGCCGTCATGGAAAGGTAGCATTTCTGTTTCATCAGCATTCTTATTTCTGGTTCCTTCCGGGAAGATACATACGGAAATGCCGGATTTCACATAGTCTGCGGCCTGAAGGATCGTTTTCAGACCCTGCTTGATATCCTCTCTGTCGAGAAAGAGACAGTAGAGATTGCGCATCCAGTTGGAGAGCAGCGGATAATGCTCCATTTCCTTCTTGGCAACATAGCCGGTGCGGATCGGACAGCGGCTGTAGGTGAGCAGGATGTCGAAATAGCTCCGGTGGTTTGCTACATAGAGAACAGCCTGATCCTTTGGAACGTTTTCTTCGCCGATGACGGTGACTTTGGCGCCTGTGATCCACAGGATGAATTTGAATATGGCCTGTACCATGCGCAGAGAGCTGATATCCTTAGTCATGGGAGAAAATTTCCCGATGATCCATTCTACAAGGAGAACCGGAATGGTCAGCACCAGATAGGCGATCACCACGATACAAACAAGTATGAATCGAATCATGTCTTTTGTCCTTTCTGTTATAGATACTTGCGGAGAGTTCCGCAGTAAGATGGTATTTTTATATTATACGAAGAAAATCCGATAGTTGCAATAAATCTTTCCCTGCTCACATAGAATAAATACTGAATAATGGTTACTGTTTACTGGTGATCTTCCGCAAAGCGTGTTACTGAGAACGGAGTGAACAGTAACGAATCATGCAGGTGGCTTATATTATGAAAAAAGCAGTATTTCTGCGGATCGTGCTGACAGCTGCCGTGCTGGCACTGCTGCTTTCCGGGTGTCAATTTGTCCGGGTGGAGGAAGAAGAACGAAAACCGGTAGATTACATCGTTGTGGAGCGCCGGGATATCCCGGAGGAGCTTTCCAGGCTTATGGAAGAAAAAAAGGAAAAGGAATTTCAGCTGAGTTATGAAACCGGAGAGGATCTTTACCTGGCCAAAGGGTACGGGCGGCAGATGAGTGGCGGATACAGCATCCAGGTAGAGGAGCTTGGAGAATCCTCGAATGGGATCTTTTTTGTTACAAAACTTCTTGGACCGGAGGATCTTAAGGAGGCAGGAGTTCCGTCCTATCCCTGCATTGTGATAAAAACCCGGAAACAGGAAAAGCCGGTAACGTTCCGGGAAAGCAGCAGTCCGGTGAAAAAAGAGTCGGAGAAAGGGGAATAGACTGTGGAATTAAAAAAAGAAAGCATGCAGATATTAAAGGAAAAAAGCAGGGCAAAAAGTCAGATCACTTTTGATGAGGATTTTAATGTACCGGATGCAAAACCGGATGCAGGAAGACTGATCCAGAATAAGGGCAGGATCATTATGGATGATGTCCGTCTTACTGACGGGAAAGGTATTCTTACGGGAAATCTGCAGGTAGATATCCTTTATGTGGGGGAAGAAAGAGGGATCGTCAGCAGTCTTACTGCAAAACTTCCATTTGAGGAAACCTTGAACCTGAAGGATATCATAAACGGGGATAAAATGTGTCTGAAGTGGGAAATTGAAGATCTTACGATCCGCCTGATCCATTCCAGAAAGCTTAATATCAAAGCTTTGGTAACTTTTTGTGCGACTGTGGATGAAACAGAACAGATCCGCCTGCCGGTGGCGCTGGATGCAGAAGAGGTATCCGTCAGAAAAAAAACAGTCCGTTTTCTGGGACTTACCGTACATAAAAAAGATACACTCCGGATCAAGGATGAGTATACCATTGCCTCCAATCGTCCGGATATCGCCAGCCTGATCTGGTATACTATGGATGTACGGGGGCTGGATCTGAAGCCGGAGGAAAATGTGGTAAAGGCAAGGGGAGAGCTGTCCGTTTTTGTGCTGTACGGAGCTGAAGATACAGAAGCCCCGGTGCAGTGGCTGGAATATTCGCTGCCTTTTTCCGGAGAAGTGGAATGTCCGGACTGCACGGAGGAACTGATCCCGCTGATCGAAGCTTCGGTGATGCATCAGAGTCTGGAGGCCAAACCGGATGTCGATGGGGAAGAACGGATCCTTGTTTCGGATGTTGTGCTGGAGCTGGATATGAAATTTTTCAGGGAAGAGGAATATGATCTCATTACCGATGTGTATACACCGATCCGTGAATGTGTTCCGGAAGGGAAGAATGAGGTACTGGAACGGCTTCTGGTACGTAATTTTTCCAGATGCAGGATCAGTGACAGGATCCAGGTAAAGGAGACTCAGGGAAAAGTCCTCCAGCTGTGTCACAGTCAGGGAAAAGTGAAGATCGATAAGACCAGGATCGTAGAGAACGGTGTGCAGGCAGATGGCGTGGTCATGCTGAAGATCCTGTACATTATTGGAAATGATGATATGCCGTTTTATTCCATGGAGGCAATGATACCGTTTTCCCATATGGTGGAAGCAAGAGGGATCCGACAGGACAGCTGTTATCAGTTAAAAGCAAAGCTGGAGCAGCTTTCCGCAGCCATGGCAGATGGAAATGAGATCGAGATCCGGGCAACTGTAGGACTGGAGCTTCTGGCAGTTGCCAGAGAACCGGTATTTATCATTGAGAAAGTAGAGGAAAAACCACTGGATATGAAAAAACTCCAGGCTATGCCGGGAATCCTGGTTTATATGGTAAAACCGGGAGATGAATTGTGGGATATCGCAAGGAAATATCACACATCTATCCAGGAGATCCGGACGATCAATGCTCTCAAGGAAAATCAGGAACCCTCTCCGGGAACTCCGCTTCTTGTTGTGAAAAAAGTGGAAGGTCAGATCAAATAAAAAGTGGAATATTTTGCTGTTGAAAAGAATGTAAAAATCATATAAAATACATGTATAAATACTGTATACAAAGTACAAATGGAGGGGCTTATGCGTTTAAAAGCAATGGCAAAGATCAATCTCGGACTTGATGTTCTGGGAAAGAGAGAGGACGGTTATCATGAGGTACGCATGATCATGCAGACCATCCGTATGTATGATATCCTGGATATCAGAAAGACCAGACGGCCGGGGATCGTACTGACGACCAATCTTCCGTTTATTCCTACAGATCAGAGAAATCTTGTATATAAGGCAGCACAGATGCTGATGGAGGAGTTCGATGTTGAAGAGGGACTTTCCATCAAGCTTCGTAAATTTATCCCGGTGGCAGCAGGCATGGCAGGAGGCAGCTCCGATGCAGCGGCCGCATTTGTGGGTGTGAACCGGATGTTCCATTTAGGGCTTACCGAAGAACAGCTGATGGAACGTGCAGTAAAGGTCGGAGCAGATGTTCCGTATTGTATCATGCGGGGAACAGCTCTTGCGGAGGGAATCGGAGAGAAGCTGACCAGACTTCCGGAAGTTCCGAAATGTTATGTTCTGATAGGAAAACCGGGGATCAATGTTTCCACAAAAACAGCCTATGAGAATCTGAATCTGGAAGGGATCGGAAAACATCCGGACATCGATGGACTCATTGGAGCTATCAGAAATAATGATCTGTATGCCATGGCATCCAGAATGGAGAATGTATTTGAACCGGGGATCATCCGACAGTATCCTGTGATCGGCAATATCAAGAACCTTATGGAAGAAAAAGGTGCGCTGAAAGCCGTGATGAGCGGAAGCGGTCCTACTGTGTTTGGAATCTTTAATAACAGGGATAAGATGGCCGCGGCAGCCAGAAGCCTCAGAAAGAGCGGGCTTGCAAAGACTGTATTTGCCACGGATATTTACAATAGAGATGGAGGAGTTACAAATGACAAGTGATTTTTCTGTGGATATGAATGAATATCTGCCGCTTCGGGATGTTGTTTTTAACACCTTGCGGCAGGCAATCCTGAAGGGAGAGCTGAAGCCGGGCGAAAGACTTCTGGAGATCGCCCTTGCAGAGCGTCTTGGCGTGAGCAGAACACCGGTGCGTGAGGCTATGCGCAAGCTGGAGCAGGAAGGTCTTGTAGTGATGATCCCACGCAGAGGTGCACAGGTAGCCAGCATCACAGAAAAGGATCTGAACGATGTTCTGGAGGTGCGTATCGCCCTCGAAAATGTTGCCATAGAAAAAGCGTGCAAGCTGATCACAGAGGATGAGCTGGGAAGGCTCTGGGTGGCAGCCAAGGAATTTGAAAAAACAAAAGCAGAGGGAAATCTGGTCCGTCTGGCGGAAACCGATGTGGCTTTCCACGAGATCATATATCAGGCTTCTGATAATAAGCGTCTGAATCAGGTCCTGAATAATCTCCGTGAGCAGATGTATCGTTATCGTGTAGAGTATCTGAAGGAGGAGCAGACAAGAAATCTTCTGGTTAGTGAGCATGAAGAGCTGGTAAAAGCCATCCGTGAAGGAGATGTGCAAAAGGCGCAGGATATTTCTTTCCATCATCTGGAGAATCAACGAAAAGCGATCATCCGTACTATCCGCGCGGAGAATGAGGCCAAAGAGGCCGAGAAAAAAGAATAAGAACCGGATATGCGGGAATATTAAGAGAGATGTCATTGGGGCATCTCTTTTTTTAACCGAATCAAGTAAGTCCCCTGTTTCAATTGCGAAAAGCAATAAGCAGTGGGGGAACTTGCTGTAAAGGATGGTGGCTTTATGGAAACAAGGAAGATATCGATATCTCTTCATGAAAATGAATCATATATCCGGAAACGGTGTGAAAACTGCGATGATATCCTGATCAGGCCCATGCGCCTTGGTGAGGGACATAAGGCGGACTGTCTGATGGTCTATATTGAGGTTGCGGTTTCAAACATGATGCTGGATGATTCTGCTATCGGAAAAATGATCAATCATTTCTGGGAGATCCCGGAGGAAAAGATCCGGGAATTTATCCGTCGAAACAGTCTTGGAATTGCAGATGTGAAGGAGCTGTCTTCCATGGAGGAGGTATTTGGTGCCATTCTTTCGGGAAATGCAGTTTTCTTTCTGGATGGATACGACAAAGCAATGAAAATTTCCAGTAAAGGATATCCGGGGCTGGCTGTATCAGAGGTGAAAACGGAAAAGGTCCTCAGAGGCTCCAAGGAGGGGTTCTGTGACAGTGTAAAAACCAATGCGGCCCTTGTGAGAAAGCGGATCCGGGATACCAGGCTGAAGGTGGAGCAGAGCAGCATCGGTGTACGCTCCAATACGGTGGTACAGCTTCTTTATGTGGAGGATCTGGTCCATGAGGAGCTTCTGACTGCTGTGAAAGAGCGCCTGGAATCTTTTGCAGTGGACGGGATCCTGGACAGCGGGATGCTGGAACAGCTGACAGAAGAAGCCTGGTATTCTCCCTTTCCTCAGTTTCAGACAACGGAGCGGCCGGATCGGGCTGCCCAGGAGCTGCTGAATGGAAAAGCAGTTCTGCTCTGCGACAATTCGCCGGTGGCACTGGTGGTTCCCGGAGCATTCAACAGTTTTATGGAAAGCAGTGAAGACTGGTACAACCGTTTTGAGATGGCATCCTTCCTGCGGGTGCTCCGGTATCTGGCCATGGCTGTGGCAACGCTGCTCCCCGGACTTTATCTGGCTGTGATCCGGTTTCATACACAGATCCTTCCGGCGAATCTGATCCTTTCCTTTGCACAGGCAAGAGAGGGCGTTCCATTTTCCAGTGTAGTGGAGCTGGTGTTCCTGGAACTGTCTTTTGAGTTGATACGGGAGGCTGGTGTGCGGATCCCGGGAGCTCTTGGAAATGCCATTGGGATCGTAGGAGGACTGATCATCGGACAGGCTGCGGTGGAAGCCAATCTTGTCAGCCCGGTGGTAGTG
Organism: Blautia sp. LMAG:36; assembly: GCF_008680535.1. NCBI lineage: Bacteria > Bacillati > Bacillota > Clostridia > Lachnospirales > Lachnospiraceae > Blautia > Blautia sp. LMAG:36. The sequence goes on from NZ_NALB01000006.1 coordinate 57,543, forward strand.
ATCATCGTGGCACTGACAGCACTGGGATCACTGGCTATACCTAATGAGGAATTTGCTTCTGCATTCCGGCTTCTGAAGTACGTTTTTCTGTTTCTGGGAGGATTTCTAGGTATCTTCGGAATCGTGTTGGGACTGTATCTCACCATGGCGCATCTGGCAGGACTTTTAAGCTTCGGTATCCCATATCTGGTACCTTTTGTAGAGAAGAACAGTGAGGCGGAAACCGGTGGAAGGATTTTGCGACAGCCCTTCCGGAAGCGGAAATTCCGGCCGCTGTATGCCAGAAATGCCCAGAAACGCAGGCTTCGGACAAGGCCATGGAGCCGGAAAGGATAAAGGTTATGAGATTTGCGGAGAATAACAGGATTTCCCACAGACAGCTTTTTCGGCAGATCATACTGGTGTTTCCGGCGCCGTTTCTGCTGTGCCTGTTTAAGAATGGAGCGATGTTGGGCATCAGTGCCATGGCAGGGACAGCTGCTGCGGCCGTAGTGCTCTCTTTTTATGTAATCTGGCTGATACGTCTGACACCTGCATATGGGGAGCTTTCCAAAAGGCCAGGAAGTTTTACTGTACGATTTATTGGCCTGTTCTTTTTGGTATATGTGATCGCAAGTTCGGCATTTCTTTCGGGCCTTCTGGGGGAGGTGATCCCGGAAAGTCTGATCAGCGGGATTTCCGGAAAATGGCTGTCTCTTCTTGCAGTTGCAGCCTGTAGTCTGGGAACGCATCGCGGAATGCAGAGAAGAGGGCGGATCGCTGAGGTGTCCGGAAGGATTTTTCTGGCAGGGATCCTTCTTCTGATGCTTTTATGTGCAGGGCAGGGAAAAACAGAGTACTTTATGGAAGTGATGAAAGATCCGGAAACAGGATTTACAGGAGAGCGATGGCTCCATGATTTGTATACACTTTTGTGTGCTTTTTCAGGAGCAGGACTTCTTCCCTTCGGGCTGGAGTATGCAAAAAAACAGGGAAGTGCCAGAAAACCTGTGATCCTGGCTTTTCTTACAGTTTGCGGGATCATTTTTGGAATGCAGCTCCTTCTTCCGGCAGTCTTTGGTAGTGCACGCCTTAAAAACGAGATCTGTCCGGTACTGCCTCTTCTGGAGGGTGCAGATCTTCCGGGAAACGTACTGGCGAGATTTGATGTGATATGGATGGGGTTTCTGGTATTCGGACTTTTGTTTTCTCTGGGAAGTTTGTTTCATTACGGAAATCAGATCGCGGAAAAAACCGGATTTGGGACCGGTCGGTACTGGATCCCGGCAGCAGGCTGGCTGCTTTCCCTGTATGAGAGAAACGGGATGGGGATCCGGGAGTATTATGGCTGGTATCTGGGGTACATCTTTGTGCCGTTTCTGCTTGTGATACAGCTTTTTCTCAGTACGGAAAACCGGGGAAGACGGAAGAAAAAAGTAACTGTGGCAGGACTTGTCCTGGTCATCACTTTGACGGCATCAGGCTGTGCGGCAGTAGAACCGGAAAAAAGAGCTTATCCGCTGGCACTGGGGGCCGGTGTTTCAGAGAATGGCTTTGTGCTGAAATATGCAATGCCGGATATGAGTACAGCTACCGGACAGGAAAAACCGGACGAAGATCCGATTTCTGTGCTGACTCTTTCCGGCCGGGACTTTCAGGAGATCGAGGCAGTCTACAACCGGTCTCAGGAAAAATTTCTGGATCTGGGTCATCTTGAAGTGCTGATCCTGGATGAACAGATCTTGGAAGAGGGATCCCGGGAAGCACTGATCGGATATCTGAAGCAGGAAGAGCATATCGGAGAGGATGTTTACGTGTTCCGGACGGATATGCTGGGAGATGTTTTTCACTGGAAAGGAGCCCGGGAAAGCTCCATAGGGGAATACCTTCAGGGAATCCAGGAGAACCGCACATCCGGGCAGCAGAAGAAGGGTGTGACTCTGCGGGAGGTATATCATCAGTTTTGTCAGGATGGAACGCTGCCCTGGCTTCCGGAGGTATGGGTGGAAGGTGAGCTTCTGGAAGTGGATTACGGCAGTAATGAATAGATAGGGGCTGGACTGTTAATAATACAGATGATGATCAGTACGATAAATCGTACAGTATATCCCCGGATAAGATCATCAGAAGATTTTTGACAGGAGGGCTTGCTCATGGAGCATATAAAAACGAAGAAGCATGTATTAAAAAAAGCAGGAGGAATCCTTCTGCTCATGGCAGTGATCCTTGCAGGGAGTACCTGGGAGAGAAGAACTGCCGGTGATCGGCAGCCACAGTTTTATGCCTGGTGGGGAACGATCTACCCGGAATTCTGTTTTGAAAAAGCAGAGGATAACGGGGAAAATAAGCCGGTGAAGATATCCTTCTGGCTTGCGCAAGCCCTAGATTGGTGATACAATATTTCAACGGACCAATCACGTTCGATTAATTATTTCAGGAGATAAGATCAATGAATATAGACAGAAACGCACCGGTGGGTGTGTTTGATTCCGGTATCGGAGGACTGACAGTAGCCCGGGAGATCATGCGCAATCTCCCATCGGAAAAAATCGTATATTTCGGAGACACAGCCAGAGTTCCCTATGGAAGCAAATCCAGAGAAACGGTGATCCGTTATTCCCGCCAGATCATTCATTTTCTGCAGGAACAGAAGGTGAAGGCCATTGTGGTGGCCTGTAATACAGCCAGTGCATTTGCTCTGGATGCGGTGAAGGATGAACTGGATATCCCGATCCTTGGAGTGATCGAGGCTGGTGCCAAAGTTGCTGCCCAGGAAACCAGAAATAAACGGGTGGGCATTATCGGAACGGTGGGCACGGTAGGAAGCGGTATCCATGCCTCTTATCTGAAGGAACTGGATCCGGAGATCACCGTGATCGGAAAAGCGTGCCCGCTGTTTGTTCCGCTGGTAGAAGAGGGCTGGTATCATGATCCGGTCACCGAGGAAGTTGCCAGAAGATATCTGAAGGAGCTGCAGGAGCAGGAGATCGATACACTGATCCTCGGATGTACGCACTATCCTCTTTTAAGATCTACCATCCGCAAGATCATGGGTGAGGAGGTCTGCCTTGTGAATCCTGCATATGAGACGGCGCTGGAGCTTAAAAAGCTGCTCTCCAGACTGGATCTTGCCAGCAATGAGGTAGCACAGGAGGAATTCCCGTATCGCTTTTATGTAAGTGATCTTGCAGAGAAGTTTAAGGATTTTGCCAATTCCATCCTGCCGTATAACGTAGAAAAAACACAGAAGATCGATATTGAAAAATATTAAACAGATCTGTACATAAATGATAGGAGAAAAGAATGCAGAAAGAAGTTTTGATCCATGTAAGAGGGCTTCAGATGATGGATGCACAGGGGGATCAGGAACCTATAGAGATCATTGTTCCGGGACAGTATTATTTCCGCAATGGTTCTCATTATCTCAGATATGAGGAACTGCTGGATGAAACAGCAGAACCCACCATCAATTACATAAAAGTATCCGGAAAGGGTCTGGAGGTCAGCAAGAAGGGACTGGTTAATGTGCACATGGTATTTGAACAGGGCAAAAAAAACATGACCTATTATACTACCCCTTACGGAACACTTCAGATGGGAATCTCAGCTACGAATCTGGAGCTGACGGAAAGCGAAGAGAACCTTCAGATCAAAGCAGATTATGCGCTGGATATGAATGAAGAACATGTGGCAGACTGCTATCTGGCGATCCAGGTACAGCCAAGAGACTGCAAGGATTTTGTTTTATAGATCCTGCAGAAAATAAAAGATATATAATTACACTACATAAGAAAAGCCGCCGGTGCAATCAGGGGGAATTCCCTGAGAAATAGAACTTATTCAAAGGAGTTTAAACTCCGATGCGTAGAAGCAGTTCTAAATGGAGAAGGGACTGTTGACGATATCATCGCTAAATATGCAATATCTAGTCGTTCTGTTTTGCGAAGTTGGATTAAGGTGTATAATGCCAATAGAGAGTTCAAGGATTATAATCCAAAACGGGAGGTCTATATGGCAGAGGCACGAAGAAAAACAACACTTGAGGAACGAAAAGAAATCGTTAATTATTGCATCAACCATAATCGTGACTATAAGAATACAGCTACAAAATTCAATGTTTCTTACGGTCAGGTCTATTCTTGGGTAAAGAAATATGATAGTGATGGGGAATCCGGATTAACTGACAGACGCGGTCAACGTAAAACAGATGATGAAGTAGATGAATTAGAACGTTTGAGACGTGAAAACTTACGACTAAAGCGTCAGCTGGAAGAAAAGGATATGGTTGTTGAATTGTTAAAAAAAGTGAAAGACTTCGAAAGGATGTGAGGCTGGGTAAGGTTCGTCATGAATCAAAATATCTTGCGATAGAATATTTTCATACAGAGAAAAACTGGAGTATTGGATGGATGTGTAAACATTTGGAGGTCGCAAGAGCTGCTTATTATAAATGGCTACACCGTGAAACACCTGAGGATGAAATGGAAAACATCAAACTTGCAGAGCTCATTAAGGAGTATGATGAACGCTTTAGTCATATCTTAGGGTATCGGAGAATGACTTCTTGGATCAATCATTTTAATCAAACAAAGTACAGCAAAAATAGAGTTCACAGAATTATGAAAAAACTGGGAATCCATTCCGTTATACGAAAAAAGAAGAAAAAATATAGGAATGCCAATGCAGATGAAACAACACAAAATATATTACAAAGAGATTTTTACGCAACTGCACCCAATCAAAAATGGGCTACTGATGTGACTGAATTTAAAGTGCCAGGTAAAAAAAAGAAGTTGTATTTAAGTGCCATTATAGATCTGTATGATAGATATCCTGTGTCATATGCTGTTAGTGCCAGAAATGATAATAAATTAGTATTTAAAACTTTTGATAAGGCAATTGCGTTGAACCCCTGTGCAAAGCCGATTTTTCATTCAGATCGGGGATTCCAGTATACCAGCAAAATGTTTAAAAAGAAACTTGTAAAACAAGAAATGAGACAATCCATGTCTCGGGTTGGACATTGTATTGATAATGGACCAACAGAAGGTTTCTGGGGAATTATCAAAGCAGAAATGTATCAGATGTACGAAATAACTGATGAATCCTCATTAAGATTTGCAATAAAGGATTATATAAGATTTTATAGTGAAGAACGTCCACAGGATAGGTATTGCTGCAAAACACCCCTAGAAGTACGTCAAGAAGCACTGAAATCTGACATACCAGTAGAATATCCTATTCCAGAAAACAAACGAATTAAAAAATATAAAGAGAAATGGTGTGCATAAAAATACCTACACTCCAAAATGAAATGTAGGTATTTGTCGACTAGAATCTACTGGAAAGCCACTGGCTGGGCTGTTTTGGATTCTGATCATTTACGGAATCTTGCGAGGAAGCCTTTTTTCTTCTTCTGTGGTGCTTCGAGAGAACCACGGATTCCTTTTACGCCAACGATGTAAAGACCGCTGACTTCAGCTTTGATCTCTTTTTTGACCGGGATCAGATCAAAAACTTTTTCATCTGCAATAAGGATACTGATCTTCGGACCGACTTTGGCTTTTACGATCGGAAGCTTGGACCGGCGCATAAGCTTAGGTGTCTGGTCGATGACCATCTGTGGAAGTCCGGAATCTTTCAGCGGCATCCGTTTTTTATCGATGACCAGCATGGAAACTGTCTGCTTGTTAGCCTGGATTTGAGCCTGCTGTTCGTCCTGTTTTTTCTGAGCTTTTTTTCCGAAGAAATAGAGTGCGATCACTGCTGCGATCAGAATAACGAGGATGACCAGAAGAACGATGGTAACTGTACTCATTTGAGAATCCCCCTGTATATATATTTGTTTCGCAATCGGTTACATTACGCAAACAACATTTTAGCATTGTTTCGTCAAAAAGGCAATTAAAAAAGTGAAAAAGACAGGTGGAACGGTGGAAATTTCAGCAGTTACCAGTTATAATGATTACGATGCAGTTCATCTGTGTATGCTGCAGAGAATACAGGACATAACTATCTTTGAGCTAACATATGTAATGGATAAACCAGAGATGGAGGAAATATTATATGAAAGAGAAAAAGCCCGGGGGAACCCGACCGGAAATGGGGACTCCTGAGTACGAAGAATGGCGGAAAGAGGTATTGAAACGCCGCAGAAAGCGCCAGCTGAAGGAACGCAGAAAACGTCTGGCCATCATAACAGCGGCAATGATCGTCGCAGTCGGGGCATCAGTAGGAGTCGGTGCACTGAAGGGCAGAAGTGAGAAGGCTTCAAAAGAGAAGATGGTTTCTTCTGACAAACAGAAAGAACAGACTGTTTCTGGAGAAAAAGCTTTAGAAGCAGGTACTAAAAATACAGAGACCGCTTCCAAAGATACTCTCGCAGAGGCAGAGCTTCTGGCCAGTCAGTATAACTATGACAAAGCTATCGATCTTCTGAAAAAGGCTCCGTCCTATGATTCGGATAAGAAGATGCAGGCAGCTGCAAAAAAATACGAAGACATAAAAGCAACCTGTACGGCATGGCCCCTTGAAAAGGTGACACATGTCTTTTATCATATTCTGATCAAGGATCCATCCAAAGCGTTTGACGGAGACTACAAAGAAGCAGATTATAATCAGGTCATGACAACCATTGATGAGTTTAACAAGATCACGCAGACCATGTATGACAAGGGCTATGTGATGGTAAGCATCAAGGACATGGCAAAGGCAGACGACAACGGGAACATCACAGAGGGAGAGATCCTTCTTCCGCCTGGGAAAACGCCGTTTGTCCTCTCACAGGATGATGTATGCTATTATCATTACATGGACGGTGACGGCTATGCCACGAAGCTGATCGTGGATGATAAAGGAAAGATCCGCAATGAATATGTGGAAGATGACGGAAGTGTCTCCGTGGGAGATTACGACATGGTTCCGCTGATCGACCGTTTTGTGGAAAAGCATCCGGATTTCTCATACCGCGGTGCAAAAGGAATCCTGGCACTTACCGGATACAACGGGATCCTGGGATACCGGACCGACGAAAGCTATGAGACCCGTCCGGCAGATCTGGATGAAAATAAAGTACAGTGGCTGGATGCACATCCGGATTTCAGCCTGGAAAAAGAACGGGCAGCCGCAAAAAAGGTTGCCGATGCCATGAAGGCAGAAGGCTGGGAATTTGCGAGCCATACCTGGGGACATCAGAATGTGGGACAGGTCACACTGGAGAAGCTTCAGGCAGACACCGAACGTTTCAAGAAAAATGTAGATCCGCTGATTGGGGGAACGGATGTTATCATTTTTGCTTTTGGAACCGACATTACCAATGACCAGGAGTATTCCGGGGATAAATTCGAATATCTGAAGGGGCAGGGATATAATTATTACTGCAACGTGGATTCCAGCCAGTATTATGTACAGATCCGGGATCGGTACTTCCGTCAGGGAAGACGGAATCTGGATGGATACCGTATGTATTATAACCCGGAACTGTTATCCGATCTTTTTGACGTAAAAGATGTTTTTGATCCGGCAAGACCGACACCGGTACCGCCGATGTAACGGTCATATCCGGAGATACGAGGGGACTTTTAGAAAGGGGCATATATATTATTATGAAGAAAAAAATTGCAGGTGTACTGACAACAGTGCTTGCGGCGTCACTTCTTGTGGGCGGAAACCATCCGGTCACTGTTCAGGTGGACAATATGATCTCCGGGACACAGGATGACGAGGATACACAGTCTGATGAAGCGGAAGCAGAAGCTGCAGAAGCCGAAGAAGAACAGTCCGAAGAAGCCAAAGTAGCAGCGGATCCGGAGGACCAGCCGGCAGCTACCGAGACACCGAAGGAAGAAAAAAAGGCAGAAAAAGAAACACAGAAAAGGGAAGCTGTCGAGAACAGCTCCGACAGTACTTCCTCAGACGAAAAAACACTTCTCAAAAAAGCCAAAAAACTGGCACAGCAATATGATTACACCGGCGCGATCTCCGTGCTGAAAAACAACTGGAAATTTGCTACCAGTGACAAGATGCAGGAAGCAGCAGCAGCCTACATGAAAAAAAGAGATGCCTGTGTGGAATATCCACTTGAGAATATCACCCATGTATTTTTTCATTCCCTGATCGTGAATACCTCACTGGCCTTTGACGGAGATTCCGATGAGGCCGGATATAATCAGATGATGACCACAGTCAGCGAGTTCAAAAAAATGCTCCAGATCATGTATGATAAGGGTTACGTACTGGTGAGTCCTCATGATATGGCTGTGATCAATGATGACGGAACCATGAGCAGGGGAAAGATCATGCTGCCGGAAGGCAAGATCCCTTTTGTTCTTTCAGAGGATGACGTCAGCTACTATCATTATATGGACGGAGACGGATTTGCCACAAAGCTGGTGATCGACGACAACGGAGATATCAAATGCGAGTATAAGAAGGCAGACGGTACAGTTGTGACCGGAGATTACGATGTGGTGCCGATCCTGGATTCCTTTGTCAAAGAACATCCGGATTTTTCCTATCATGGAAGAAAGGGTATTCTGGCAATGACCGGTTATAATGGTGTTCTGGGCTACCGTACAGATGGGGCATATAAGACCAAGAAGAATCTTCAGGATGACCAGAAGGCTTTTCTCAAGGCCAATCCGGATTTTGACTATGATAAAGAAGTAAAAGCAGCCAAAAAAGTGGCGAAGGCCATGAAAAAGGACGGGTGGGAATTTGCAAGCCATACCTGGGGTCACAGAAACGCTACAAGCTCCACAGCAGCGGAGTTGAAGACCGATAATAAAAAATGGGAAAAATATGTGGCACCCATCCTCGGAAAAACCGATATGATCATTTTTGCCTTTGGTGCGGATATCGGCGACTGGGAAGGATACACCTCGGATAATGAGAAGTATGAGTATTACAAAAGCCGTGGCTACCGCTATTTCTGCAATGTAGATTCCAGTCAGTATTTTGTGCAGATCACAAGTGAATATTTCCGTCAGGGAAGACGGAATCTGGATGGATACAGAATGTATTACAATCCGGATATGCTCAGTGACCTGTTTGATGTATCGGAGGTGTGGGATTCTTCCAGACCGACACCGGTACCGGAAATGTAAGACAGCAAACACACTTTACAAATCTGTATAAAAAAAGATTATAATCGAACCGACAGTACTTGATGAAGGGAGTAGGTTATGAAGAAAAAAGCATATCTCATGGTTCTTGCACTGTGTGCGGCACTGGCGATCACTGCATGTGGCACATCAACAGACCAGAAAGATGACAAAAAACCTGCAGCAGAAGCGCAGGATACAACAGATAAAGAAGATTCCGGATCTGCAGATTCCAAAGAGTCAGAAGAAACGGATTCCAATAAAGACAGCGAAGAGGCAGCCTCCGGAGACACAAGGCTTGTTTCCGTGGATGATGTGAGCAAATATGTGACCATCGGAGAATATAAGGGGCTGACTCTTGATAACACAGTAGAAGCCGTAACCGATGATATGGTTGACGGAAGGATCAAGGAAGAACTTCAGAACAAGGCTGAGGAAGTAACGGAAGGCAGTGTTCAGAACGGAGATGTGGTTACCATTAATTATGTGGGAACCAAGGACGGAGTGGCTTTTGACGGCGGTACTGCAAATAATTATGAGCTGACCATAGGCTCCGGAACGTTTATCGACGGATTTGAGGACGGGATCATCGGAATGAAAAAAGGTGAGACTAAGGATCTCGATCTGACTTTCCCGAAGGAATACTCTTCGGAAGAGCTGGCCGGACAGGAAGTGGTATTTAAGGTCACTCTGCAGAGCTTTAAGCGTGCACCTGAGCTTACCGATACCTGGGTAGCCAAGAATACAGACTGCAAGAGTGTGGATGATTACAAGAAGGAAATCCGTACTACACTGGAGGATGAAGCGAAGACAAGTGCACAGAACACATTGCGTGAAACTGCATGGAACACAGTGCTTTCAGCATCTGAAGTGAAGGAATATCCACAGGAGGATCTGGATACAGCCAAGACAGAGTTTCGCAGTCTGTATGAGAATTATGCAAAACAGGGTGATATGACGCTGGAGGATTTTGTAAAAGCTCAGGGAATCTCCATGGATGATTTTGAGGAGCAGAGCGGTCAGTATGCGGAGTTTAAAGTAAAGCAGAACCTGATCGTACAGGGGATCATGGATAAGGAGAATATGACACTTGAAGATAAAAAATCTCTCAGTATCCAGGATGAACTGATCAAAGCATACAGTGTGAAGGATCTGGCTGCGCTGGTAGATAAATACGGACAGGCAGCCGTGGATGAATCCATCGGACTTCTCAGAGTGGAAGATTTTATCCTGGACAATGCAACGGTTGAGGAGAAGGTTTCTGCCGGTGATACCCAGGGAGTAAACGGAGATGATCCTTCCTCGGACGGAAGCAGTGCGGAAGGTACCGTGGATGAAGAGCTGGAAGCGGCAGAGGCTACAGATATGGTGCCGGAAGACGGCGAGGCGGATCAGGATGCAGACAGCAGCACATCGGATGCAGCGGGTCAGGAGTGATCTGACAGTATCAGCAGCTAAAAAAGTGTGGTGCCCGGAATGTGTTCCGGGTGCCATTTTTTTTACATGTGCATCGCGAAGTGTGTTACTGAGAACGGAGTGAACAGTAACAAATTAAGAGATTCTTTCGGGAATTTCCATTGTATTTAAGCGTTAAATGCGGTATGATTAAAGACAGACATTAAATATCAAAGAAAGATATGAGTATATAAACGGGGATGTAAAAAATGGACAAAAGAGTTTTGCGTGAGAGGATGCGCAGAAAACAGCAGCAGTTAAGACGGCGGCGGATGATGAAGCGGATAACCTGTGTAGTTGCGGCGATTCTTCTGCTGGTTTTTGTTGTTCGAGGGGTAATTCTTCCCATCGTCAACCATGTAGGCGGCGGAAGCAATAAGGATGCGGAGACAGTAAATGTCCAGGCAAATACCGCCGGAGCTTCCACAGACAGCAGTACGAAGGACGGTACGGCATCGACGGATACGGCTGTTTCGGATACAGACAGCGCGGATTCCGGTACGGATGCAACGGTGATGCCGGTAAAGGGCAGTGCAGCAGGCGAAAGGCTTTCTGTTATGACTCCGGGATGGCATGAGGATTCTACAGGAAAGTGGTATCAGAATCCAGATGGTACATATTATGTAAATGGTTTTGCGGATATTGACGGAACAACATACAGCTTTGATAAAAAGGGATACATGCAGACCGGATGGGTGGAGAAAGGTGTGAAGGACTATTATTTTAATGAGGATGGCTCTTATGATCCTTCCAAGAAGCGCCCGATGATCGCTCTGACCTTTGATGATGGTCCTGGAGAGTATACAGAGACACTTCTTGATACTGTTGAGAAATACAATATCCATGTTACGTTCTTTATGCTGGGACAGAATGTGGAGGGCCGTGAATCTACCATACAGCGAATGGTAAAGCTTGGCTGCGAGATCGGTAACCATACCTGGGATCATCCGGAACAGACACTGCCGAATATGGATCTGGATTCTGTTATGCAGGAGTTCCAGAAGACGGATGATGCACTGGTAAAAGCCTGTGGGCAGGCATCAACGGTATGTCGTGCACCGTATGGCGCGATCACAGATGAGCAGATGAGTGCAGTTGGCAAGCCTTTCTTCATGTGGTCTACGGATTCTCTGGACTGGAAGCTGATGGATGCGGATGCAGATTATAACCAGATTATGAATGATTCCTCACTGGGAGACGGTTCTATCATCCTGATGCATGATATTCATGAACCATCTGTGAAGTGTGCCACAGAGAAGCTGATCCCGGCACTGATCGACCAGGGATATAAGCTTGTAACAGTCAGCGAGCTTGCAGAAGCGAAGGATGTTACGTTACAGAGTGCTTCCTATTCTGACTTCTGGGACAGCTCTCTTCAGGCTGGTCGTGTTGCAGGATATGCAGGAAATTCCAGCGATTCAGAGGATTCCTCTGAGGATGGCTCCGATGGAAGCGATTCTTCTGACGGATCTGATGTCAGTGACGGATCTTCCGATGAAGGGGACTATTCCGATGGTTCTGACGAAAGTGATTATTCGGATGGATCTTCCGATGATGGAAGCTATGATGATGGTTCCTACGACGAATCTTATGACGATGGAAGCGAAGAATATTAAAAAATGACAGGAGAGACCTGAATGACAAAATGTGCGTCATTCAGGTCTCTTTTTTGACTTTATCTGACACTGTCGGATAATAGACACATATTAGCCGGAGAGGGTTTTTCCTTGACTGAAAATATGGGGATTGGTATAATTATAGAATAAAAAATTCCACTTAAAATTGGGGAATGGACGGTGGCAGAACTATAAAGGGAGGTACCTGAAAATGGGAAAGAAATTACAATTTACGGAGCTTGACCAGTATCTGTTTGGTCAGGGCACGAATTATGATATTTACAGGAAGCTGGGAGCACATCCAGATACGCAGAACCGGAAAAAAGGGGTTTATTTTGCAGTGTGGGCACCTAATGCACAGGCGGTTTCTGTTATAGGTGAATTCAACGAATGGGATACGAAGAAGAATCCCATGAAAAAAGTTGGACCCATTGGCGTTTATGAGACATTTGTACCGGGAGCGAAGATCGGACAGCTGTATAAATTTTACATTACAGGTGCACATGGTGAGGAGCTTTACAAGGCAGATCCATATGCCAATGCCGCTGAAATGCGTCCCGGAACAGCCTCTCGTATTACAGATATCACCAACTATAAATGGAAAGATGATACCTGGATGAAAAATCGCGAGAACTTTGATCCGGACACAAGTGCCATGTCTATCTATGAGGTGCATCCGGGTTCCTGGATGAAGCATCCGCAGACAGCAGAGGATGAGGATGGTTTCTATTCCTACAGAGAACTGGCGCCGAAGCTTGCACAGTATGTCAAAAAAATGGGATACACCCATGTGGAGCTTATGGGTATCGCAGAGCATCCTTTTGACGGTTCCTGGGGCTATCAGGTAACCGGCTATTACGCACCGACTTCCCGCTACGGAACACCGCAGGATTTCAAATATCTGGTGGATTATCTTCACCGTCAGAAAATCGGTATCATTCTTGACTGGGTACCGGCACATTTTCCGAAGGATGCACACGGACTGGTTAACTTTGACGGAACTGCTGTATATGAGCATGCAGATCCGAGACAGGGTGAGCATCCGGATTGGGGAACCAAGATCTACAATTACGGACGTCCGGAGGTGAAGAATTTCCTGATCGCAAACGCTCTTTACTGGGTAGAGGAATGCCACGTTGATGGTCTTCGTGTAGATGCGGTTGCATCCATGCTTTACCTGGATTACGGTAAGAAAGACGGTGAGTGGATCGCCAATAAATACGGCGGAAACAAGAATCTGGAGGCTATTGAATTTTTTAAGCATCTGAATACCGTTGTTCTCGGAAGAAATCATGGAACTGTCATGATCGCAGAGGAATCTACCGCATGGCCGATGGTAACAGGTAAGGCAGAAGACGACGGGCTTGGATTCTCTCTGAAGTGGAATATGGGCTGGATGAACGACTTCCTGGAATACATGAAGCTGGATCCATATTTCCGTAAATTTAATCATAATAAGATGACATTTTCTATGACTTATGCATACAGTGAGAAATATGTTCTGGTTCTGTCTCATGATGAAGTAGTACATCTGAAGTGTTCTATGCTGGAGAAGATGCCAGGAGAGCTGGATGATAAATTCAAGAACCTGAAGGCCGGATATACTTTTATGTTCGGGCATCCGGGTAAGAAGCTTCTGTTTATGGGACAGGATTTCGGACAGCTGCGTGAGTGGAGTGAGGCCAGAGAGCTTGACTGGTATCTTCTTGGCGAGGAAAATCATCAGAAGCTGCAGCAGTATGTCAGTGATCTTCTGCATATCTACCGCAAATATCCGGCACTTTACGGTGCAGATAATGATCCATCTGCATTTGAGTGGATCAATGCCAACGATGGCGACAGAAGTATCTTCAGCTTTGTGAGAAAATCTCCTACAAGACGTAATAATATCCTGATAGTATGCAACTTTACACCGGTAGCACGTCCGGATTACCGTGTAGGCGTTCCGAAGAAAAAACAGTACAAGCTGATCATGGATGAGCAGGGGCTTCTTCCGAAGGGCAAGGTATTTAAAGCCGAAAAGAAAAATTGTGACAACCGGGAATTTTCTTTTGCATATCCGTTGGAAGCTTATGGAGTTGGTATATTTACATACTGATATTCTGTATAGCGAAATCTTTGAAAGAAAATATAAAAGATAAAATAAAAATACCGGAGATCTGTGTACCTTTGAAGTGTTGGCTTCAGAGGTGCCGGATCTCCGGTATTTTATGGATCTGGGTATAAACTGGTTACGAAAAGTTATCGCTATTCTTCGCTATCATCGTAGGAACCATCATCGTAGGAACCATCATCGTAGGAACCATCATCGTAGGAACCATCATCGTAGGAACCGTCGTCGTAGGAACCGTCGTCGTAGGAACCATCATCGTAGGAACCGTCGTCGTAGGAACCATCGTCAGAGTAACTGTCGTCGTAGGAACCGTCATCCGAGGAGTCGTCTGTGCTGCCTGAGTTATTATCAGCAGAGTTAAAGTCTTCGGAAGTGATGTCAATGCCTTTATCTGCGTAATATTTTTCTGCTGTGATAGAGTCGGTATCTTCTACGACATTTCCGGATGCATCGATCATGTTCAGGTCTGTGTCAATGGTCACATCCAGGAGGTTGGTTCCTGTGGATGGAGTGACATTCATGGACATGATCTCGTTGAACTTCTTTTTCAGGTTGTCAAGAGTGAATACACCGGAACCAATGTATGACTGTACACCGTTCTGAGATGCAAGTTCTTCTGTGTAATCGGAAAGCATATATGGTCCGAATTCACCGGCATCGCTGTTGTAATGCATGACCAGAGGTTCCACTGTAGGGGTCAGGATCTCAATTGAGGTCTTGCCGTCCTGTACGGTTTTCTGAATGGTGAATTTTGCCATTCCGCCGAGAAGTTCTTCCAGCTTCTGCTGGGTGGATACGAAATTTCCCAGAGAGTAGAAGACTACAGTTTCATTGCCTTTGTCATCAGTAAGGCGGCCATATGGCTGAAGTACATGTGGATGTCCGCCGATGATGACATTTACGCCCTGCTCCATAAGGTAGGCTGCCCACTGTTTTTCGTATTCGTTTGGCATGGTTTCGTCTTCGGTACCCCAGTGTGCTACAAAGATGATGCAGTCGGCCTGCTGTTTTGCTTTCTGGATCATGGCTGTGATCTTGTCTTTGCGGATCATGTCGATCATGTAGTCTTTTCCTTCAATGCCGCCTACGTTTGTGCCGTAGGTGTAATCCAGAAATGCGATCTTGATACCGTTTACTTCACGGATCTTGACGGTGTCGGCATCTTCCTGGGAGTCATGGATCCCCAGAAGTGTGACATCCGGATATTTGGTTTTCCAGAAGTTCAGTGTGTCTGTGAGGAAGCCTTCTCCGAAGTCATCGATGTGGTTGTTGGCGGATTCTACTACATTGAATCCTGCTTTTATAATGGCGTCTCCTACTTCTGTGGGTGTTGCAAAGGATGGGTAGGAGCTTACGCTGTCATGGTCGGTTGTGAAGACGGTTTCCTGATCAATCATTTTGATGTCTGCGTCCTTGATGGCGTCCTGGATGTGGGTGTAGATCTTGTCGTAGTTCCAGTTGCCGTCAGAGGATGCGCCTGCGTCGATGAGACTCTGGTGATAGAGGTTGTCGCCTACTGCGATGACGGAGGCAGTGGTAGTTTCGGCAGTGGTGTTGGCTGCTTCCTGATCGGCCTTGGCTTTGACTGCCGCGGCTTTTTTCTGGGCGTCTATAGCTGGTTTGCGGATGAGGCGGTAGTCCAGCTGATTGAAGAAGAGGACCAGGATCGCAAGGACGATGACGGATGCCATAAGACTTACGCGGGCATTGCTGCGTTCGCGGAAGTTCAGGGGGATGTTGTCCTTGGGGTTGCGCCGGGTTTCTCTGAGGGGATCCGGGGTGGAGCTTTTTTTGAAGACTCCTTTGAGTGAGTCGGGGATTTTGATGTTGGGTGGAAATTTCATTTATGTTTTACCTTGTCTTTCTTTGGATTTTGAATGCGATTGATTGGTGATTGTTCGCTTTGTTATTTTTGATTTTTGTTGTGTGGTTGTATTATAGCAGATTTTTATTTTGGTGGGAAGAGGGTGGTGGGGGTGAACGTACGCCCGAGTCGGGGATGCTGTCTGGTCTGCGGCTTCGTCGGGGGCTGGCTTCTAGGCTGCCGGGAATCTGCTAAAAGCGTTTTCCAAAAGTCCGAACTCGCGTCTTGCAGCCGCTCAGACAGCGGACTTTTGAAAAACAACGCAGATTTCCGCCAGCCAAGAATCAGCTCCCCTCCTGCAGAGGCAGACCAGACAGCATCCCCGGCTCGGGCTGTGAGGTTCAAGGCGGTAGGGCTAGGGTGGCTGGGCGGGAGTTGGATGAGCCGTCAGCGCTGCGCTGGACGGCGTGGAGGAAAGGCTGAGTTTCCTTGTGGTTTGATGGGAAGGGGGTGGGCCGAGGCGCTTCGCTGTCGGCTGGGAGTGTGTCGAATTGTGGTGGAATTTTTGGATGGGTTTTGTGTGATTTTTTCTCTGGTGCATGGTATGGTTGGTATATCTTATAAGATCTTTTGTCTGTATGGACATTCTTGGAGCTTCGGGTTCTGAAGCGTTTTCCGTTTTTTGTTACTGTGAAGGTTATGAAAATACGTTTTATGTGGTTTTTATGTTTTCTTTGTGTGGTATAATTTATATATCAGTAGGAGTGTTAATGACCAATAATACTATATTTGATGATGTTTTTCGGACGATGATGGAGTAGATGAAGTTATGGGTGGAAAGGTTTTACAGTTGGAATCGGAACGCTTGCTTGAGCTGGGAGAATAATAGACAGTGCGGAGGCTTGCAGGGAGTTGTATAAAGAGTATGGTTTGTGAGAAATAAAGAGGATATTTTGTTACTGGTGACAAATGTCAGATTTTTACAGAAGAGAGGATATAAACATGGGTGTTTACAGGCGTAAGGCACAGTATCATGAGACGGATCAGATGGGGATCATCCATCATTCCAATTATGTGAAATGGATGGAAGAGGCCCGGATCGATTTCATGAAGGAGTTGGGCTTTGGTTATGGTGAGGTGGAGAAGCGGGGGATTGTTTCTCCGGTTGCAGGGGTTTCAGTTTCTTATAAGAAGCCGGTGCTTTTTGATGATGTAGTTGGGATTTCGGTTTCGGTGAAGAAGTACAGTGGTGTGGTTCTGGAGCTGGCTTATGAGTTTTTTAATGTGACCAGAAGTGAGGTTTGTACAGAGGCTTCCTCGAAGCATTGTTTTACCAGGAATGGGGAGCTGGTTTCTCTGAAAAAAGAGATTCCGGAACTGGATGTGCTGTTCAGAAGCTGTGTGAAGGGGGATTGAGTCTGATGGAAGTTGTGGAGATGCTTGATAATCTGAAGGAAAAGGCCCGCAGGGACCCGGCGCTTCGGGAGATGTTGCTTGCTACCCGCAGGGAGAAAGAGCCGCTGGCTGCTTTCTGTAAGAAGTGCCGGGAGCTTGGGGTTCCGGTTTATGAGATGGATCTGATCGCAGCTGGTGAGGAATTTTATGCAGCGATGAAGAGGAGTACCAATGGCGGCGGAGAGAATTCTCCGATGCTTGAGGGTGAGGATGATTTTTATGAACTGTTTTTTGCTGGGTTGGAGTGAAAAAACAGTTTCAAAATTCCGCATCAATATACTTCTCCAGCACCGGGAACTGTACACCACCGATCTTCAGTACCTGGCTGTGGAAAGCTTTCAGATCAAAGTCCTGGCCAAGGCGGTTCTGTTCGGAAGTGCGTAAGTCCAGAAGGCTTAAGTAGCCCCAGTAGTATTTCAGATAATTTCCCGGGGTTTCCAGGATATACTGGTAGATCTCGGAGACAACGGCGCTGTCTTCGATACCAAAGGCTTTCAGAAAGCTGGCGGCTTCGGCCTGAGTCCAGCCGTTGTAATGGATCTCAATGTCCAGAAGGGAGTACATGCATAAATTGATGCTTCGGTTCAGCCAGGAGATCCTGGCAAGCTCTGTGGCAGAAGGATCCTGAATATAATCGGCGGCGTACTGGTAGGCATAGGGTTCGATGTAGGTGGCCCATCCTTCTGCAAAGCCGGAGGTGCAGAGAAGATTTCGGATGTTGGAGGATTTTTGGCGTTGGAAGGTGACAGTCTGGTAAAGATGCCCCGGGAATCCTTCATGTGCCAGTGTGGTAAAAAGCTCCAGACCCTGGTAGCCGGCAGCCGGATTTATGTAGATCACATTGGGGGTTCCGGTATCCATAGGTGGGGTGAGATAAAAGGCGGGGCTTAGATATTCTTTCATGGAATCGTGGACTGTGCGGAGCTCAAAGGTGACATCTGTGAGAGGTGGGAAGTCTGTTTGGATCTTCTGCTGCAAGGCATTCAGCATCTGGGCAGGCTTTATTTCTCTGAAAGTGATTCCCCGGCTGAGAGTAGTCAGAAGTTCCGGGTTTTGTCGAAGTATGGTTCCTGCGATGCCGATCTCGTCGGAAAGCTGTCCGGAGAGTCGTTTTTCCATTTGCTTTACAGGAACGTAAGAGCCGGTCTGACTCTGAAGAAGATAGAGATAGTAGGCTTTTCCTCCCTTGAAATAAGTCAGGCCACGATCATTTTTTCCTGTGCCACGCAAAGCCTCCAGACCGGTCATAAGTTCCTGATAGGCTGGGATGACTTCTGTTTTCATAAGATTTTGGTGGGTCAGGACCAGAGCGTTCTGCTCTGAGGAAGGAAGTTTTCCATATTCGGATAGCTTTTTCTGGAAAATTTCCAGCATATAATTGTTGTCGGGATTCTGGATAAAAGCACTGCATTGTGCAAGGACCCGGTCCAGGGTAGTATCGCTCATAAAGAAGCCAGCTTCGGATTTCTTTTTTTCAAATTTCAGGATGCTCTGAAAGTATGGGCGGATGGTGGTGAGAAGATTGAGGTAGTCGGTGATATCACGATCTTCATAAAAGGCATATTCCGCCAGAAGAACCGGAAGCTGAGCCTGAATACCAAGACTTGGGCCAAGAGGCTCCTGAAGCAGATAATTGTCGCCCAGTGATTTTTCCGTGTGGTAATAGAGGAGCATGGAGTCCAGCGTCAGCTGATTTTCCGTGGAAAGGCGGCTGTAGCGGAAGGATTTCAGCTTTTTTTCGTACTGGCTGCAGATCTGGTATGTATTTTTCATATCTGTGGGGACAGTGCCAAGAGAAGCTTTTTTTCGCCGGATACCCTGTTTTTCCGGATGTGCCAGGGTATAATGGAGGGTAAGGGTGCTGCCGGAAACTTCATTTTGAAAAACTTTTCCGGAAAAGGCTTCGAATTTTCCGTTTTCTGTGATCCCGTGAGTGGAAAAATAACCAGCAGTGAGGCCGGTGAGAAGTGCCAGGATAAGAAGCAGAGTGATGATAATAGGAGATTTATTTTTCCTGATTTTAAGAGACATAAGACAGTCTTTCATTACTGTTTACAGACATATACCATGTGGAGAGTGCTGATGGTCTCGAAGCAAACAGTAACGTCCTTTCAGAGTGGCGCTTTGTTCTATCATATTGGAAAATTACGGAATCTATGATATTATGTGAGCGGAAATATACAAAAATGGAGAAATAACATGAGTGATATTTATGATCTTGCAATTTTAGGCGGAGGTCCGGCAGGGATCACGGCAGCGATCTATGCGTCCAGGGCCAGGTTAAATACCATATGGATCGATAAAAACTTTGCACCGGGCGGTCAGGTCACAGCTACCTATGCGGTGGATAATTATCCGGGAATGCCGGGGATATCGGGCATGGATCTCGGAGAAGCCTTTGGGGCACATGCCCGGAAGCTGGGATTGGAACCGCAGCGAGAGAAGATTCTTTCCCTGGAAAATATTTCCGGAGAGATCAAGACGATTCGTACAAAAAAGCATGAATATCAGGCGAAAGCCCTGATCCTTGCATTTGGGGCAGAGCACCGGAAGCTGGATATCCCGGGAGAGGATGATCTGAGCGGCCTTGGTGTTTCCTACTGCGCTACCTGTGACGGAGCTTTTTATAAGGATCGGACCGCAGTGGTAGTGGGGGAGGAAACGTGGCAGCAGAGGATGCAGTTTTTCTTTCCGGCCTCTGTGAAAGGGTATATCTTGTTCATCGCCGTGATGCGCTTCGAGCAGATCAGGCACTTCAGGAGAAAGTCTTTGCCTGTGAGAATATAGAAATGGTGTGGGACAGTGT
Source organism: Blautia sp. LMAG:36 (assembly GCF_008680535.1). NCBI lineage: Bacteria > Bacillati > Bacillota > Clostridia > Lachnospirales > Lachnospiraceae > Blautia > Blautia sp. LMAG:36. Next base: position 77,872 of record NZ_NALB01000006.1, read on the forward strand.
TCCCCTTGAGATTCTGGGACAGGATGAAGTGACCGGTCTTAAGATCCGTAATATAAAAACAAATGAAGAGAGGGAATTGACCGCAGAAGGTGTTTTCATTGCTGTGGGGATCGTTCCTAATACGACACTTGTAAAGGACCAGCTCAAGCTGGATGAAAATGGATATATCTGTGCAGGAGAGGAGGGTGTTACCAGCGCACCTGGGGTTTTTGCAGCGGGGGATATTCGTACCAAGGCACTTCGCCAGATAGTAACTGCTGTTTCAGACGGAGCCAATGCAGTGGCTTCCGCACAGAAATATCTCTGGAGGAAAGATAATGGCAACGATTAAGGAAATCGCGCAAAGAGCAGGCGTGAGTACAACAACTGTTTCCAACGTCATACATGGAAAAACAAAAAAAGTATCTCCTGCCAATATTCAGAAGATCGAGAATCTTATCCGGGAGATGGGGTATGTCCAGAAAATGGGACTGAGAGTTCTGAATAAAGAAAAATCCCAGCTGATCGCAGTTGTGATCAATTATCATAAAGACTTCAAGGATTCTATCATCGGAGATCCTTTTTATGGAAAGATCATCGGTTTTATCGAGAAATACGTGCAGGAACTGGGATATTATCTGATGCTGTATTCCGCAAAGGATACAGATAAGATATTCCAGATGGTCATGGGTTGGGATGTAGATGGTGTTATTGCCATTTCCTTCAGCAAAAGCAACTGCGAAAAAATCTATCAGCTGATCAACAAACCGATCGTTTCTATTGATGCATATGGTGAGCTTGATGCAGGCCAGGAAAACCATGTCCTGAATATCGGACTGGACGACGAAAGTGGCGGCTATCTTATGACAAAATATCTTCTGGAATGCGGCTATGAGCATATCCAGGTTTGTGCAGGCCGTGATAATGGTGTGGATCATCTTCGTTACATGGGCGCTCAGCGGGCGGCGAAGGATCTTGCAAAGAAAAAGCAGAAGGTGCAGTTTACTGCTCTTGGAATGAACTACGCCAAACGAAAAGAAAGCTATGCGTGGCTGCTCCAGCGGAAAAAACCAAAGGCCGCACTGTTTTTCCTGTCGGACCTCTATGCATTGGAGGCTATCAGCTTTTTCAGCAGTCGTGGAGTAAAGATTCCGGAGGAAATCGGAATTGCAGGATACGATAACATCAGCTATGCGGAATTTTCCGTGCCTCGTCTGACTACTATCAGTCAGAATGTGGAGCAGAAGGCGTCTCTTGCAGTGGAAATTCTGATGGAACGGATCAATGGAGTGGAAAAAGAGCGTGAAAATGAGATCATGCTTCCGGTCACGCTGATCCCCAGGAGATCTGTACAGCCGCAGCATGAGGAAAAGTAAGTCTGCAGAGAATGTACCTGATCTGATCAGGGGGGTAGATACGAGAAGTCACTGCAGAACTGTGAAAAATAGAAAATCGGGACTTTCAATATAGTAAGAGTACAGAGAAAGAGTACAGAAAATCTGAGATATAAAGATATCAAAAGCCGAAATATACGGGAACTGTCAGTGTCTGACAGTCAGAGTATTTTCGGCTTTTTGTAAATTTACCTGAAATCGTAAAAGAGTTATCCTGTGTAGGTTCGTGCTGAAGATGTGGATAATAAACATTTGCTGTTCTATGTGAAACCTGCACAAAACCATGATTTTGAACTTGTTGCAATGATGGGTTATGTACATAACCTATTTACACAGCCTAACTTTGATGCTATAGTGTGAACATAAAGGTTAGGTACATAACCAAAGGGAAAGAGTACAGAAGGAGTGAATACCAGATGAAACAGATTCTGATCGCCACACATGGAAAAATGGCCTCCGGCATTCGTTATACAGCAGAGCTGATTGTTGGAAAAATGGCTGAGATCACAACCATTGATGCTTATGTGACACCGGAAGACAATGTGGAGAAAAAGTTTGAAGAATATTTCGCACAGCATGAAAACGACAGGATTTTCGTTTTCACAGATCTGATGGGAGGAAGCGTAAATCAGAAGCTTCTGAGATACAGCCAGAAAGAAAATGTCACACTGATTACAGGAACCAACCTTCCGGTCCTGATGCAGGTCATGATGGCAGATGACGATGTGACAGAGGAGGAGATCCAGGAGTTCATCGATGATGCCAGAGAAGAGCTTCAGATGGTAGACCTTGGCGGTGGAAAGAAATCCACATCTGAAAAAAATGCTGAAGAAGATACTGCACAGGGTATCGAAAATACTGCGCAGATTTCAGAAGGTGCTGCATCGTATGCAAAAAAATCCGCACCGAAAAAAGCTCTGGCTCCCCAGTCCTATGACAATTCCACAGCAAAGATCACCGCACTTCGTGTAGATGACCGTCTGATCCACGGACAGGTTGCCATGACCTGGACCAAACAGCTGGCAGTACAGGGAATCGTGGTAGCCAACGATGAGGCAGCCAACGACAATACCCAGAAGATGGCATTGAAAATGGCCGTACCGGGCGGAATCAAATCGCTGATCAAACCGGTGGATGAAGCCATTCGTATCTTAAACAATCCGAAGGCATCCAGGATGCGTATTCTGGTTCTGACAAGAACGGTAAAGGATGCTCTGAAGATAAGACAAAGTGTTGGTGAGATCGGATTTCTCAATGTAGGAAATACGGGACGTTTTGATGGGGTCGATGTTTCCGAGAAGCTTGTCCTGACCCCGACTATCATGCTGACAAAAGCAGAACAGCAGGCACTGAAAGAGCTGGTGGCTCTTGATCCGAAGGCCTGTATGCAGCAGGTACCCAATGATGAGCAGAAGCTTGTGAAGGATGTGCTGGACAAATTAAACTGATACCTGTCAAATAGAATGAGCGCAACAGTGCTGAATGTAAACCGTGGAATATGAATGTCCACGGAATGAATAAAACGTAACACAAAAAAGGGAGGAAAGAAAAAATGTTAAACGCATTTCTTGTAGCACTTGCCGTATTTATCTGTGTCGGCGGTGCAGAGCTGATCGGATTTACCATGCTGAACCGTCCGATCGTCATCGGACCGCTGGTAGGTCTGTTGCTTGGAGATCTTCATACAGGAGTTATCATCGGAGCTTCCTTGGAAGCGGTTTTCATGGGAGTTGTAAATATCGGCGGTGCTTCTGCGGCAGAGCCCGGAATCGCCACAGCTGTAGGAACTGCTTTTGCCATCATGCTTGGCAAAGGCTCTGAGGTTGCCCTGACACTTGCACTTCCTATCGGTATCCTTGGCCTTCAGATCAAGACCGTTCTCTATATCTTTATCGTAGGTATGTTTGCAAAAACCTTCGACCGCCTGGCAGCAGAGGGCAAGGAGAAACAGATTATCGCCCTTCATTACGGACTCTGGGCTGTAAACTGGTTTTTATATTCCTTGTTCGCATTTTTCGGGATCCTGTTCGGATCTGATGCAGTCAGTGCACTTCTGGATGCCATCCCGGATGTTGTTATGAATGGTCTGACAGTTTGCGGCGGACTTCTTCCGGCAGTAGGTATGGCAATGTTGATGAAGATGCTCTGGGATAACAAGATCTGTATGTTTTATTTCCTGGGCTTTGTCCTTGTAGCATACTTAAAACTTCCGCTGATCGCTCTTGCCGTGATCGGTGTGATCATTGCCATTTCCATTGGTATGAATGATTACAAGCTGAACCAGCTTGCGGCGCAGAGAGTGGCAGCTTCACCGGCCGGTGGTTCTGACGAATATCTTGATGAAGAAGAGGAGGAATTTTTCTCATGAGTAATTTAACGAAATCCATTCCTGCAGATGAAAGAAAAATGCTGAGAAAAGCGTTCTGGCGTTCCTTCACTCTGTATGCGGCAGTAAGCCCGGCAAAACAGGGAGCTTCCGGTTTCTGCTATTCCCTGATGCCATTTATCAACAAATTTTACAAAAACGATGAGAAAGGCAAAAAAGCTGCCCTCACAAGAAGTATGTCCTACTTCAATACAACCATCACCTGTTCCACTTTCATCATGGGTCTTGTAGCTTCCATGGAGAAGAAAAACAGCGAGCAGAAGGATTTTGACGCGAGCTCTATCAATGCAGTTAAATCCTCTCTGATGGGACCTCTGTCCGGTATCGGTGATTCCATTTTCTGGGGCGTTCTTCGTGTGATCGCAGCCGGGATCGCAGTAGGTCTTGGTGCATCCGGAAATGTTCTGGCACCGATCGTGTTCCTGCTTCTTTTCAACATTCCGTCTATTCTTGTGAAATATTATGGAACATTCCTGGGCTACAAGCTTGGTTCTGAATATATTCAGAAGGTTTATGCAAGCGGTCTTATGAACATCCTGACAAAAGCTGCCAGCATTGTAGGTCTGATCATGGTCGGCGGCATGACTGCCAGCATGGTAACCTTTAATTCCACTTATGAGCTCACCATGAAGGGTGAATCTGTTCTGAATCTCCAGAACATGCTGGACCAGATTTTTATCGGTATTGTTCCTCTTGGACTGACTCTTCTGTGCTACTATCTGCTGAAAAAGAAAAATATCAGCATCACAGTTCTGATCATCGGTGTTATCATCCTGAGCATCCTTCTCTCTCTTCTTGGAATTGCATAAACCTTAAGGATAAAGATCAGAACTATGAAAAGGCGGACCTCAGGTGGTCCGCCTATAAAAAACCTGAAAAAAAGTTATATTGAAATAACTGACTGCAAAAGGGCAGTTGAAGAGTATCTGACGGGATATAAATAAGCGGCAAATACGGATTATAAATATCTGCTCAATGCAAAATAAAGGAGACATAAGAAATGAAAGATTGGTGGAAGAATTCCGTTGTATATCAGATTTATCCAAGAAGCTTTAAGGACTCCAACGGAGACGGCTTCGGCGATCTCAAGGGTATTATTGAAAAGCTCCCCTACCTTCAGAACCTTGGGATCGATGTGATCTGGCTCAGCCCTGTTTTTGACTCCCCACAGGACGACAACGGTTACGATATCAGTGATTACCGGAAGATCTACGCGGGCTTCGGAAGTAACGAGGACATGGATGAGCTGATCGGAAAAGCTCATGAGCATGGTATCAAGATCATTCTGGATCTTGTTGTCAACCATACTTCCGATGAGCATGCATGGTTTGTGGAAAGCCGGAAATCAAAAGACAGCAAATACAGTGATTATTATATCTGGAAGGATCCGAAAGCAGACGGCAGTGAGCCAAACAACTGGGGCTCCAGCTTCTGTGGAAGTGCCTGGGAATATGATGAAGAGCGCGGCCAGTATTACCTTCATTTTTACAGCAGAAAACAGCCGGATCTCAATTGGGAAAATGAAACCGTCCGTAAGGAAATCTATGATCTGATGAAATTCTGGATGGACAAAGGTGCTGACGGATGGCGCATGGATGTGATCGCATCTATTTCCAAGGATCAGTCCTTCCCGGATTACCCGAAAACGGATGGCCGCAAGTATTATACAGGAAAATATCACAGCAACGGGCCAAGACTTCATGAGTTTATCCATGAGATGAACCGGGAGGTGCTTTCAAAATATGACTGTATGACGGTAGGTGAGGCGCCGGGCTCCACACCGGAGGTTGCAAGACTGTTTACAGATCCGGAGCGTGAGGAGCTGAATATGATCTTCACATTTGAGCATATGAACATCGACCGTATTCCGGGCTCTGTAAACCGAAAGTGGGAATTAAAGCCTTTTGATCTCCGTGATCTGAAACGTGTTATGAGTGAGTGGCAGAACAAGCTTTATAACAAGGGCTGGAATGCTCTGTATTTTGAAAATCATGACCAGCCACGTGTGATCTCCAGATGGGGAAATGACACTACTTACCGCGAGGAATGTGCAAAGGCTTATGCTACCGTTCTCCATGGTATGCAGGGAACTCCTTATGTATATCAGGGAGAGGAGATCGGTATGACAAACGTGCAGTTCCCGCTGGAGGAGTACGAGGATATCGAGGTTCGTAATGCATATCAGGATCTTGTCGTTAAGAACAAAACTATCTCTGAGGATGATTTCCGCAAGGCAGTATGGAACAAGAGTCGTGACAATGCCAGGGTTCCGATGCAGTGGGATGACAGCGAAAATGCAGGATTTACGACCGGTAAGCCATGGTTCCGCCTTTCTGATCGTTACCAGGAGATCAATGTAAAAAAAGCTCTGGAAAAAAATGATTCCGTGTTTTATTATTATAAGGATCTGATCTGTCTTCGTCATGAGGAAGAGCTTCTCACAGAAGGTGACTATCAGCTCCTTCTTCCAGAAGACGAGAAGATCTTTGCATATTTAAGAACTTCCGACAAAGAGCAGTGGATCGTGGTGGCAAACCTTTCTGAGGATACGGTAAGTACAGAAGGTCTTGCGAAATATGTGTCCGATAAAGAGGATATTAAGATTGCAAACTATAAGGACAGAACAGGAATCAAAGCGGACTTAAGACCGTACGAGGCGTTTATGATGAGGATCCGGTAATTCCTGAGCTGTTGTATATGTAGTAAAGTGGAAGAAAAGTCTCTGCTTTACAGAGAGCAGGTATGAGTATTTGTGCGTATCTGTACTGCCAAAGGATATCCGGGTGCAGTGCAGATGCGCTTTTTGCCTGTGAGGAGAAGACAAACAGGAGGAATTTATGGAAAAATATATCATTGCAGTGGATATGGACGGAACTCTTCTGAACAGTGAGAATAAGATTTCTGAAAGGAACAGAAATGTTCTGCAGCGTCTGATCGATGACGGACATTATGTGGTACCGGCAACCGGAAGGACCAGAGAGCTGATCCCCCGGGAGTTTTCTGTGCTTCGGGGTGTGAAATGGGGAATCGTGGAAAACGGCTGTGTTGTCTGGGATTACGATAAAAATGAGATGATCTGGCGAAAAACCATGCCAAAAGGAATGGTAAGTAAGATCCTGAAGGATGTGGAAAACAGCGGCGCAAAAGGCTGGATCGCAGAGGCTTATGCAAACGGAATCGCCTATTCTGATGCGAATGCCAGAGATTATGTGGCATCTGTAGCGGATAAAGATCTGCTGGAAAAAACTTTTGTAGATTATTTTCTCAGCAGACATGTATATGTTAAGGATTTTTATCATCAGAAAGATATTCTGGATCAGGCAGAGAAGATCAATATTTATTTTGATGATATGGAGACCAGCAGGGCACTTCGTGAGAAATGGAAGGATCTGGATGATGTGGCAGTGACTACTTCCATCAGCGGCAATGCGGAGTTTAATGCAGCAGGCGTGGACAAGGGTGTGGGTCTTGCCATGCTTCGCACAAAGCTTGGTATTGACCGGATGCATGTGATCGCTTTCGGAGATAATGAGAATGATCTGGAAATGCTGGAGGGTGCAGGTATCGGTGTTGCTATGGGCAATTCCAAACAGTATGTAAAGGATGCAGCGAATGAGGTGACCGGAGATAACGATCATGATGGTGTGGCGGAATTTCTGGAGAGGTTTTTCGGGCTGTAAGCTGTGGTTGATCGTGATCGTTGATATAAGGGACAGGGAAATGTATTTTTCTCTGTCTTTTTTATTTGCATTTTTGGTGATATAAGGTATGATAAACGAAGAGGATGCGGGGATTGCTGGTTTTGACCGGTAGTTACCGGTGAAAATTATTTGAGGAGATCAGGAGGATATTTTTTAATGAAAAATCTGATACCAAAGCGTGTGATGGAGTATATCATTATCACATTTGCTGTTGTTCTGATGGATGTGGGGATTTATGTATTTAAGTTTCCGAATAATTTTTCCTTTGGTGGTGTTTCGGGTATGGCGGTTGTGTTTTCGCATTTTATTCCGATGACGTCTGCGCAGATCAACCTGGTGATCAATCTGATTTTGCTGGTGATCGGGTTTATTGTTCTTGGCCGGGATTTTGGAGTGAAGACGGCTTATGTTACGGTTGTTTCTTCTTTGCTTCTGAATGTGTTTGAGAAGGTTTTTCCTATGGACAGGGCGCTGACGGGGAATATTATGCTGGAGCTTTGCTTTGCGATCATTTTGCCGGCGCTGGCTGCGGCGCTGCTGTTTTTTGAGAATGCTTCGGGTGGTGGCACGGATATTGTGGCGATGATCATTAAGAAGTATTCTACGATGAATATTTCAGGTGCATTGTTTGCGGTGGATTGTGTGATCGTTGTTGTTTCGTTTATGGTGTTTGATCTTACTACGGGGCTTTGTTCTGTACTGGGGCTTATGGCTAAGACGTTGCTGATCGATAAGTCTATTGAGAGGATGAAGCTGAATAAGTATTTTACGATCATTTCCAGTAAGCCGGATGAGATCTGTGAGTTTATTATGAATGGGCTGGATCGGAGTGCTACGGTTTATCATGGGGAGGGGGGTTATTCGCATAAGGATAAGAAGATTATTCTGACGGTTGTTGATGTGAGACAGGCGGTGCTTCTGCAGAGGTTTATTGATGAGGTGGATCCGCAGGCGTTTTTGATGGTTACTAAGAGTAGTGAGGTTGTTGGGAAGGGGTTTATGAGTTATATTTGATGCGATCGTATGGGATTATTGTATGCTGATCGTAGGTGATTGTGTATGATTGTAAGCTGATGGAAATTAGGAGAGCGTTCTTTGCGGGCTGGATGGGCTGCGGGGCGCTCTTTTTTGTGGTGGATGGTGGATGGCGGATGGCGGATGCCGGACGCCGGGGAGACGGGTGCCGGTTTGCTCCGGGCTTCGTCGGGGGCTGGCTTCTAGGCTGCCGGAATTCTGCTAAAACCGTTTTTAAAAAGTCCGAACTCGCGGCTTGCTGCCGCTCAGACAGCGGACTTTTTAAAAACAACGCAGATTTCCGCCAGCCAAGAATCAGCTCCCCTCCTGCAGAGTCGTAGCAAACCGGCACCCGTCTCCCCGGCTGTTCGGTTCCGGGCGGGAGGTAGTGGTGGGTGTGTGGGGCGACTGGCGGAAGTGGGGATTGATGAGGGCTGGAGGATTGAGTGTATTCCCGGGAGTTGGATGAGCCATCAGCGCTGCGCTGGATGGCTGGGAGGAAGGGCTGATATGGAACTGTGGGGACTTGTCTGTTTCGGGAAGAGTACAGACAAGTCCTCATAAGTTATTCAATATTTTCAATGGTTATTGACCTTTATAATTCCGCAAGGGAACATGTGGCTTTGAGTCAGGGGGATATTTGCAGCTTTGTAAGGGATTCCCGGAACAGGGGGCAAGCGGAGGTTCGCAATTGAACCAGTGGAATTACTTGATTTGATCGAAATACGATAAAACAATAAAAAACAATACAAAATAATTGATAGTAAGATATCGAACTGTTATACTGAAATCACAGGCTTTCCAGGGATCAATGCGCCGGATATTGTTTTGCGGAGCGTTGATTTCTGGAACTTTTATCACAGAAAAATCAGGAATGAGGAGATAGGACCATGTTTACAGAAGAACGACAGAATGCAATAGAGAAATGTCTCCGCGAAAAAGGAAAAGTCAGAGTCAAAGAATTAAGCGAGATGTTTCAGGTTACGGAGGACTGTATCCGCAAGGATCTCAAGATCCTTGAAAATGCAGGCAGATTAAAGAGGACTTACGGAGGAGCGATCCTGTCACAGGAGTATCCTCTGGAGAGAAACGTAGTAGACAGGCGTATGTACAATCTTGATAAGAAGAAAGTGATTGCTGCGAAAGCCTTCAAGCTGATCAAAAATAACGAAACGATCTTTCTGGATGTTTCCACTACAAATATAGAGCTGGCAAGGCTTATCGCTTCGTCGGGTATGCATGTTGTGGTTGTCAGCAATATGATCGATATCCTGCAGATCCTTGCTGCGAATCCGTCCATCACGGCCATAGGCACAGGGGGAACTATGTACCGTTCAGTGAATGGATTTATGGGAGCTGCGGCCATTGAGGTGATCAAGCAGTACAGCTTTGACCGGGCATTTTTGGGAAGCTGTGGCGTGGATATGACAGATTTTGCAGTTACTACATCCGGAGTGGAGGATGGATTGACCAAGAAGGCGGCAGTGCAGAGCAGCAGACATAAATATGTGGTTATGGAGAGAGAGAAGTTTTATTTTAACGAATCTTATAAATATACACATTTTGATGATATCAGCGGGATCATTACCGATGAATTTCCGGATGATACCATTGTGAACATACTGAGGAATACCGGAGTGAAATTACTCTGAGCAGACAGTAACAAAGGGGGATTTTTACATGAAAGACTATATTCTGGAAACCTGTGTGGATTCTGTGGAATCCGCCATGGCAGCAGCCGAGGGTGGTGCGGACAGATTGGAGCTTTGCAGCAATCTGATCATCGGGGGGACAACTCCCGGCCCATGGCTTTTTGAGGAAATAAGGAAGCGTTCAGATATCCGGATCCATGCGCTGATCCGTCCGCGGTTTGGAGATTTCTGTTATACAGATGCGGAATTTTCCATGATAAGGAATGCCGTAAAGGATTTCCGCAAAATGGGAGCGGAGGGTGTCGTGGTAGGTATCCTGAAACCGGATGGCACCTTGAATATGGAACAGATGAAAGAGCTGATGGATGCGGCGGGAGATATGTCTGTTACGCTGCACAGGGCTTTTGATGTGTGCGCAGATCCGATCGAGGCTATGGAACAGGCAATCTCTCTGGGAATCGATACAATCCTTACCTCCGGACAGAAGAATACCTGCCTTCAGGGTGCGGAGCTTTTGAAGGAACTGGAAACCAGGAGTCAGGGACGTATCACCATCCAGGCGGGGAGTGGCGTCGGTGCGGAAGTGATCCGCCAGCTTTATCCTCTTACCGGGATCAAGGCTTATCATATGAGCGGCAAGGTTGTAACGGACAGTGCGATGCAATTTCGCAAGGAAGGTGTCAATATGGGACTTCCGACATTCAGTGAATATGAGATATGGCGTACAGATATTGAAAATGTTCGTGCTGCAAAGAAAGTTCTGGAGGAATTATAATGGCTGAGGGGAAGATTTTTCTGAAAGAAAACCGTGATCGGATCGAAAAAAAATATCGGGAGCAGATGATGGGGTTACCGCAGGTTTTTGCGGAGATTGATAAAAAGCTTGCGGAATGCACAGACGAAGTGGCTCTGGCGTGCAAATATTTATATGCGTTCATGCCGTACAGTGATATCGGAAATTACGCGTTTGAAGTATTCCTGGATTATGCGGAGAATGGCGTATATTTATGGAAGGAAAACTCCGGGGTGGCAGAGCTGCCGGAGGAAATCTTTTTGAATTATGTGCTGTTTCATAGAGTAAATGAGGAGGAGATCGCACCCTGCCGTACATTTTTCCGCAGGGAGATCGGAGAGAGAACTGAGGGAATGAGCTTCCGGGAAGCTGCCCTGGAGGTGAACTACTGGTGTGCACAGGAGGCTACCTATCATTGTACAGATGATCGTACCCTGTCTGCACTTGCCGTATACCGCAGAGGAAACGGAAGATGCGGAGAGGAATCTGTATTTACCGTTAATGCACTGAGAAGTGTTGGTGTACCTGCCCGTCAGGTATATGCACCAAAGTGGTCTCATTGTGATGACAATCATGCGTGGGTGGAAATCTGGTGCGATGGAAGCTGGTATTTTCTGGGAGCCTGTGAGCCGGAGGAGATCCTGAATAAGGGATGGTTTACCAACGCTTCCTCAAGGGCCATGATGGTCCATTCAAGAGTTTTTGATACCATGATCCCGGAGGGAGAAGTGATCGGCAAAGATGGTATGGTGACTATGCTCAACGAGCTGAAACGATATGCACTGACAAAAGAGATCACTGTGTCCGTAAAGGATTCACATGGAAAACCGGCAGAAGGTGCAGAAGTTTCTTTTGAGGTGCTGAATTATTCGGAATATGCCCCGATCGCAGAACTGAAAACCGACAGTCTGGGAAAAGTCAGCCTGACAACAGGGCTTGGAAGTATCCATATTTCTGCAAGGATGTATGCAGATGGAGAATGGCTGCATGCAGAAAACAGCATGGATACAAAAACAGAGGATTGTTGTGAGATCTGTCTGATGCCCGTAGGAAAGGAAAAGGGTATTTTTTATGAGGAGTGGACGGAGATCGATATGATCGCACCTCATGATGCACCTGTAAATAAAGATATGCCAACATCGGAGCAGAAGGAAAGAGGCAGCAGACGTCTGGCAGAGGCAAACGCTTACAGGGAACAGAAGGTAAGAAACCTGAGCAATCTGGAGTGTCGGAAATTCCTGGAAAAAGAAACTGGAGATTCTTCAATGAGAAAAAAACTCCTTGAAGTCCTCACAGAGAAAGACAGAACAGACTGTATCAGCCAGGTTCTGGAGGAGCACCTGAAATCTGCATTACCGTATGAAAAAAACATGGATGCAGATATTTTTGTACCATATGTACTGAACCCGAGAGTTGACGATGAAGTTTTGCAGAAATACAGAAAAACGATTCTTGAGCAACTGTCGGAAGAAGAAAAAAATATGCTGCAAAAGGAACCGGCGAAGATCTGGAAGTGGATTGAGGATAAGATCGTTTCCAGCCCGGAGAAAGAACGCAGCAGTGTGATCACCACGCCGTCCGGATGTCTGAAAACGGGAACAGGAAGTCTTCTGTCAAAGAAGATCCTTTTTGTGGCAATGGCGAGAACGCTGGGAATTCCGGCACGCCTGAACCCTCATGACCGTTCCATGGAGTATATGAAAAACGGAAAATTCATCCCGGTATCTGCGGAAACGGAGAAAAAGGCATCGATCCTTCTGAAGGCAAGTGCGGATACACAGTGGAAATATTTCCAGAACTGGAGCATCGCAAAACTGGAAGCCGGAAAATATATCACACGGAAGCTGGAAGCCGAAAATTTCAGAGATCAGGTGATGAAGCTGCCGCTGGAAGCGGGAAATTACAGGATCCTTACCTCAAACAGATTGCCAAATGGAAATATATTTGCAGCGGAGTATTATTTTGAGGTTCAGATCGGAGAAATGAAGAGGGTGGAGCTGGCATTTCGGAATGCAAACCTGGAAGATATGCTGGAGAATATCTCCATACCGGAATTTACTCTCAGAAAAGAAGATGGAAGCACCGTGAAGGCGTCAGAACTGACGGCAGATGGGAAGCATATCCTGGCGTTTCTGGAAGAGGAGAAAGAACCGACGGAACATATCTTAAATGAGATGATGGAGCAGGAAGAAGCTTTTTCCCGATATGCGAATAGGATCATTTTTGTAGTAAAAAGCAAAAAAGCGCTGGAGACACCTACCCTTTCAAGAGCACTGGGCAAGCTTGGAGATGTTCAGATCTTATATGATGATTTTTCAGAGATCATCAATACACTGGGAAGAAGAATGTACGTAGATCCGGATAAGCTTCCGCTGATCATTGTGACAAACAAAAGCCTGAATGGGATCTATGCAACCAGCGGATACAATGTGGGAACCGGAGATATGCTGCTGAGACTGCTGTGACAGATATAACGGATATATACAGAAGGAACACAGGCCGTATCATCGACTGTGTCGGTGACGGTCTGTGCCCTTTGTAAAAGCTGTGAAATTATTGCAGTGGTTCAGATGCTCAGAATATGCGGGCAGATCGGAATGAAAATGCCTGTTGTGCTTCCCGAAATTGCCGTAATAAAAGTTGCTTTGCATTACTTACCATCAGAAAAGAGATCACGCACGGAATCCCGGTAGATACATTCTGGCTTCAGGCGTATCGTCCTTGGAAAATCACTGTAGTCTCCGTTCATTCTGCGAAGCAGCAGATCACAGGCCTGCTCTGCCAGACCGGTCAGCGGCTGACGGACAGCGGTCAGCTGAGGAGAAAGCAGCATGGACAGTTCAAAATCATCAAAGGAGACAACAGACAGGTCTTCCGGGATCCGGATGCCAAGGCTGTAGATCGCTTCATAAATACCGAGGCATAGTGTATAGTTCGCAGAAAATACGGCAGTCGGACGTTCCGGAAGATTCCATAATTTCTGCATTGCCTGATATCCAAAGTCGTTTGTGTAATTTTCAGCGATGATATAATCGGGATTAACCGGAATATCGTAGTCTTCCAGTGCCCGGAGATAGCCTTTTTTTCGTTCACATGCAGTATAGGATGCAGGAGAACCGGTGACAAGGGCGATCTTCTGATGCCCCATTTTTATCAGATGCTCCACGATCTCGTAGGCTCCGGAGGTACAGCTGGTCTGTACACAGTCTGTACGGTGGAAATGGCTGTGTTCTTCCAGCTCCACAACAGGGATTTTGGCGTGTTCCACAGCAGAACAGATGTCCTGGTTCAGACTGAAAGAGGTAATGATAAGGCCGTCGATCCCAGAGCGGAGCATGTGAGGGACGAATTTATTGACATGATCCTTATACTTGTCGCCGCTCATAAATGTGAGAGAATAACCGTGAGCGCGCATGGTGTTTTCTATTTTGCTCAGAAGAAAAGCATTATGCGGAGTATTGGGAGGACCGGATACCAGACCGATACGGTAAGTCTTGGAGGAACGAAGTCCCCGGGCCGTGTTTCGTGGAACGTAATTCAGTTTCCGGATCGCTTCGTCGATCTGCTTTTTGTTTTGCGGCCGTACAGTTCCGCCGTTGATATATTTTGAAATGGTGGCCAATGCCAGACCGGTTTCTCTGGCAATGTCCTTGATGGTTGCACTCATAAATCAATCCTTTCCGGATGCTGTACTGTTGTGTTCGGACAGGTCTTTTACGGAGCGCCGCGGGTGGAATACAACATCCAGCATGTCTATTTTGGGAAAATCCGTATAGTCTCCATGGATCCTTTTTAAAAGTAATTCCACAGCATGTTTCCCCATGCTTGTCAGATCCTGTGAGACGCAGGTCATAGTCGCGCTCATGGTCTTGAAAAGCGGATCATCATCAAAGCACACAAAGGAAATATCCTGAGGAACGGAAATCCGTGCCTGGCTGGCAGCGCTTAAACCGCCCATTGCGGAGAGATAGCAGTCAAAAAAAACAGCAGTAGGGGGATCGGAAGAATCAATAAGCTTCTGGAAATGCAGGTTGCTCTGGATGATCGTTTCTGCAGTGGAACCAAAAGAAACAGGGGGAAAAGAATCCTGCTGTTTCAGAAGGTCAATGCCATTTTTCTGATATACATCCACAAAGCCCTGGATCCGCTGCTCGATGGTGTAGGAGTCCAGATACTGTTCCATGATCCAGACCTTTGTGTGGTCTTTTTCCAAAAGGTGCTCTGCCAGCAGTGCACCGCCTCTGTAATTATCAGAAATAACACAGTCTACAGGAAAATGTCTCATGGAAGCAGGAATCTGATCGAGCATTACAACAGGTATGCCGGCATTCTGTAAAAGCTGGTACAGGTCATCATGCCAGCAGGATGGGAGCATGATAACTCCGTCAAAGTGCTGGGAGATAATATCCTGTATCGTATCGATCTCCTTCTGATGTTCAAAAAAGAAAGAACAGACAATAACTGTATAGCCATGATCCGTGAAATGCTTGATAATGGAGTTGACAAGCTCGCCCCAGAAATAATTACCAAGATCTGAGATCAGGATACCGATGGTATGTGTGTTTTTGGCACGGAGAAGCTGGGCATTCCGGTTTGGGGTATATCCAAGCTCCTGAATTGCCCTTTCTATAAGGATACGATTTTCTTCCCGTATTTTTTTGTGGTTTATATATTTGGAGATCGTTGCGGTGGACAGGCCTGTCGCACGGGCGATATCATTGATCGTAACGTTCATGTAAAGCCTCCGGTTCTGATGCATTTACAGATAATATAGTATTTTCATATTATATCATGAAAAAGAAAACGCCTCAATACACATGACATTTTTTACACATAAAGTATCAGAAAAAACGAGCGTATTGTACAGAAAATTGATAAAAATGAAACGTTTAACAAAACCTAATACGAAAAAGTACACAAAAACAAGACGGAATAATTGTAAAAAATAGGAAAAATGATTTTTGCCCTATGATTTTACTTGAAAAGCTGCTTCGGATGCGGTAAGATAGTCTTGGCAAAAAAACGAAACGTTTTACGCAACAAGAAAATCAGCTATACGAAACAAGGAGAAGGAAAAAGATTATGATTATTTATACAGGAAAAGATTACTATGACGTAAGCAGAAAAGCGGCAAACATCATGTCTGCACAGATCATCATGAAGCCAAATGCTGTTCTCGGACTTGCTACAGGCTCCACACCGGTGGGAATGTACAAGCAGCTGATCGAGTGGTACAAAAAAGGAGATCTGGACTTTTCGCAGATCACATCCGTAAATCTTGATGAATACAAAGGACTTTCCGGAGATAACGATCAGAGCTATCGTTATTTTATGAACACAAATCTGTTTGACCATGTAAATATCGATAAGGCAAGAACCTATGTGCCAAACGGACTGGAAGAGGACAGTGAGAAAGCCTGTGCGGATTACAATGAAATCATCCGCAGCGTGGGTGGTATCGATATGCAGCTGCTTGGAATCGGCGGAAATGGCCACATCGGCTTCAACGAGCCGGGTGCAGCATTTGAGAAGGAGACTCACTGCGTAGACCTTACGGAGAGCACCATCAAGGCAAATGCAAGATTCTTTGAGACTATGGATGATGTGCCGAAGCAGGCATATACCATGGGTATCAAAAACATCATGACTGCAAAGAAAATCCTTCTGGTCGCTACCGGAGAGGCAAAGGCAGATGCCCTTTACAAATCTCTCTACGGACCGATCACGCCCAACGTGCCGGCATCTATCCTGCAGCTTCACCCGGATGTGACGGTAGTGGCCGATGAAGGCGCTTTAAAGCTGATCCGTGAGAAGGGACTGCTGTAAGAGATACAGAGGAAATTTCCGCGAATTAAATGAACGCAGATCACGGATATCCGTTTGAGTCAAGAGGATATCAGCAATCACTCATGGGATTTTCCTGATTTGGTTAATAAAGAAAGCTTCGATCTAACTCTCGTCGATGAGCGATGCGCTCAGAGAGTGGATCGAAGCTTTTTGTGCTTTCGGGACGTAAACTTGCAGGTGGCTGCAAACAGGCCGGTGGGCCGGACATTTGCAGTCTCAGGCTTTTTTCAACGTTTTGTGATAAATCATGACAGAAACGATGGCTGTAAACACCTCTGTGATCCAGAATGCGTTCCACACGCCATCAGGACCCATAAAACGGGACAGAAGATATGCGGTGGGCATGATAACGACCACGTAGCGGAAAAGAGAAATAACAAGGGACTGGGTACCTTTTCCAAGGCCTTCCATGGCACCGGAGGTGGTGACGGATACTGCGGAAATCAGGAAGCCGGCGCTGATGCTCTTCAGTGCTCTGGAACCTGCGGCAATGGTTTCCGGGGTAGTTGTGAAA
Source organism: Blautia sp. LMAG:36 (assembly GCF_008680535.1). Taxonomy (NCBI): domain Bacteria; kingdom Bacillati; phylum Bacillota; class Clostridia; order Lachnospirales; family Lachnospiraceae; genus Blautia; species Blautia sp. LMAG:36. The sequence goes on from NZ_NALB01000006.1 coordinate 95,152, forward strand.
AGTCCCATAAGCTGTCCGGATGCCAGGAGACAGATAACGGTTCCAAAGAGCATGATCACACAGCTGGACTCCAGGGTCAGCCGGAAGATTTTTTTCACACGCTTCATTTCACGGGCACCGAAGTTATAACCGATCAGCGGGCGCATTCCCTGGATGATTCCGTTGGCCGGGAGATACAGGAAGGTCTGCAATTTATAATAAATGCCAAGGATCACCACATAGCTGTCTGAGTAAGCGGCCAGCACGGAGTTCAGAAAAGAGATCAGGAACGATGGCAGTGCCAGGTTCAGGATCGCTGGAACACCGATGGCATACAGGCTCAGATCCGTTTCTTTGCTTGTTTTCAGGGCTTTGGGCGTTACATGTACAGGAATAGTTTTCAGGATATAAAAGACCATATAGACCGCAATGGTGAGCATCTGGCCGATGCCAGTAGCCAGAGCTGCGCCCCGGATACCCAACTTCGGAAAAAAACCGATTCCCCAGATTAGGAACGGGTCCAGGATGATGTTGCTGGTACATCCCACCAGCAGGGCGATCATAGATACTTTCATCCGTCCTACAGCCTGGAAAAGTTTTTCGAAGAAAAGGCTGATGGAAATTACTGTGGAAAACAGGAAAACGATGGTAGAATACTCCAGCCCCATCCGGATCACGGTTTCATCCTGGGTATACATCTGAAGGAATACGGGCATAACAGCGATGCTGATCACAGTCATCAGGATTCCATGGATCACAGACAGAAAAAATCCGTGGGTTGCGGCGGTGTCTGCCATTTTTTTGTCCCCTGCGCCAAGGTGATAGGAAACTCTGGCGTTGATTCCGATCCCGAAGCCGATGGCAACGGCGTTGATCATGTTCTGGACCGGATAGACAAGGGACAGGGCGGTCATGGCCTGCTCGCTGATCTGTGCCACGAAGAAGCTGTCCACAATGTTGTATAGTGAGTTTACAAGCATGGAAAAGACCATAGGCAGCGCCATGGACGCCAGCAGCGGGCCGACAGGCTTTTCCTTCATAAATGTGCTGTTCATGAAAAATCCCCCTTTATATCAGAATCGTAAGAATATCAGGTGCGGAAAACAGAGCGTGTTTTTTGTGCATAATAAAAGCCACACAATCTGTCTTCTCGAATCGGACAGATTGTGTGGCGAAAAAAGTTCAAAACTGAAAAATCCACACGTTGTTTTAGTGTTTTCACATTAACAAAAAACAGTGCTGATGTCAAGACCGCACGCAGGAGAAACACCATAAAAAGCTGCAAAAAGAAAGGCTTGATATAAAATCGGAGAGGATTGGCAACATTAGACAGGTGCGTGCGGATACGGGCAATATCAGCCCTGAAAAGGTCGTTCTGGCAATATGCACAAAACTTGTCGAACCATGGTGGATAAGTGAAAAACTTTCCAAAAAGTTTTCCACATGACAAAAATCCGCAAATCCGCCAATAATCAAGTTATGCACAAATTTATCCACATTATCCACAAGGATAACCATGTGGATGACCTGATTTACATAAATAAATTTAAACATATGTTTTGTGTAAAATGATAAAATTGTAAAAAATGGGAAAAAAGTTTTTAAAACTATTGACATTTTTAAATTCTAAATATCATAAAATTTATTGTAAAAAAGACATAATATAAAAGAATAAAAACAAATAATCAGATAATAGTGAGTAAATTCTTGAAAAACTAATCTATTTAAAAAGGGGATTATCGGATGTATGGAAATGAGGATAAAAAAGAACAGTGCCCAGTTAAAACGGTCACTGCAAGGTGTTGAAAAGTTATTTTCAGATGTGGATAAGTGTGGATAACCCAAAAATCCTCCGCAGAACCGGAAAGATCTGCGGAGGATTTTTTTAACTGTTTTGTTTCATACGCTTGATCACCTTCAGACGTGTAAACTCTTCGCGCTCTTTTTCCTCCAGAGCATTAGTGATATCTCTGGTGAGGGTTTCATATCTGGGGATGGTGATGTTTTTCAGCGCATTGGCACGCTTCTGGGTTTTCTTGATGTTGGTAGCAAGACGGATGGCGGCGTTTTCGATCATGGAGAGCTGGATGGACAGCTCCTTTACACGCTCGAAGGCTGCCTTGGCCTCGTCCAGGGACAGCTTGGTGCTGTAGTAGGCGTAAGTCGGCGTGTTGCCTGCTTTTTTGTCATATTCCACAAGAGGGATCTCGGTTCCCATAACGCTTCTGGTTTTGATCCGGATGGAATCTTCCACAGGAACGGTATGAGAGATTTGGTCTACGAAAGCGATTCCAATTTCCATATTTGCCTTCTGAAGAGCCGCGTAAGCGGTACGGAAGGTCTCATCAATCTGGGACTGGATGTCTTTTGCCTGATCGATCAGCTCCATCATTTCACGGATCAGGATATTGCGCTTTTTGTCCATAAGCTCATAGCCCTGTCTAGAAAGAGCCAGAGAGTTTTTTGCAAGTATAAGATTTCCCTTGGTAGGAAAGGTATTCGGATCCATAAAATCACCTCACTAACGGACGGTTTCTCTGTAATACTGATCCAGAACTTTGGTATCGATACGGTCGAGCTCTTCTTTTGGAAGAAGGCCAAGAAGCTCCCAGCCCTTATCCAGAGTTTCAATGATGCTTCGGTTTTCTGTCTCAGACTGTCCCACAAACTCTGCCTCAAAAGCTTTTCCAAATACAAGGTACTGCTTATCCAGCGGAGAAAGCTCGTCTTCGCCGATAACCGATGCCAGGGCTCTTGCATCGCCTACTTTTGCGTAGCAGGAGAAGAGCTGGTTGGCAACATCCTGATGGTCGGCACGTGTGAAGCCTTCACCGATACCGTCCTTCATCAGACGGGACAGGGACGGCAGAACGTTGATCGGCGGGTAGATCGCCTGTCCATGAAGCTGACGGTCCAGTACGATCTGGCCCTCGGTGATATATCCGGTAAGGTCAGGAATCGGGTGGGTGATGTCGTCGTTTGGCATGGTCAGGATCGGGATCTGGGTTACAGAACCGGTGCCTCCACGGACGATTCCCGCACGCTCGTAAAGAGTTGCCAGTTCACTGTACAGATATCCCGGATAACCTTTTCGGGAAGGAATCTCACCTTTGGAGGAGGAAACCTCTCGCATAGCCTCGCAGAAGGAGGTGATGTCAGTCAGGATAACCAGGATGTGCATGCCTTTTTCAAAAGCAAGATATTCAGCAGCAGTGAGGGCAATCTTCGGTGTCAGAAGACGCTCTACAACCGGGTCGTTGGCAAGGTTCAGAAACATTACAACGTGGTCGGAAGCACCGCTTTCCTCGAAGGTCCTGCGGAAGAATTCGGCTACGTCGTATTTAACGCCCATTGCTGCAAAAACAATAGCGAATTTCTCATCGGAGTCTGCGCCAAGGGAAGCTTGCTGAACGATCTGTGCAGCCAGCTTGTCATGAGGAAGACCGTTTCCGGAAAAGATCGGCAGCTTCTGGCCGCGGATCAGGGTGGTCAGTCCGTCGATGGCGGAGATGCCGGTGTTGATATAGTTTCGCGGATATTCACGGGTTACCGGGTTCAGCGGAAGTCCGTTGATATTCAGGCTGACTTCCGGTGTGATCTCGCCAAGTCCGTCAATGGGCTGGCCGATACCGTTAAAGGTACGTCCCAGGATCTCCGGGGAAAGCCCGATCTCCATAGGATGTCCGGTAAGACGTGTGTGTGTATTGCCGAGGGACATATTATCAGTTCCCTCAAAAACCTGGATAACAGCCTTGTCTTCATAGATTTCCACGATACGGCCGATCTTCTGTGTGCCGTCTTCCATGTGGAATTCCACGATCTCCTCGTAAGATGCGTTTTTGACACCCTCAAGGACAACAAGAGGGCCGTTTATTTCACTCAGGCCAAGATATTCGATTGCCATAAACTGATCCCTCCTTTAACCGTTTCTTTCCAGTACGTTGTCGTAGAAGCGGTCGATATCTTTATGATACTCATCAAAACGTTCCAGTTCTTTGTTTGGAACTTCGTATTTGATGGCGATGATACGTTCGAAGATATTATCCTCTTTCAGTACGGAAACCGGCATGCCACGGTTTACAAGGGCACGGCATTTCTCGTAGAGATAAAGGATGGTTTCCATCATCAGGAACTGTTTTTCCATTGGGACACTGGTGTCCTCCTGGTGGAAAGCGTTCTGCTGCAGGAAGCCCAGACGGATGACTCTGGCAATCTCCAGTGTCAGTTTCTGGTCATCCGGAAGAACGTCGCTTCCGATCAGTTTTACGATTTCCATAAGAGAACTTTCCTGATTGAGAATCGCCATGATCTGGTTTCTGTCGTAGACAAATTTCGGGGAAACATGCTCTCTGTACCAGGGAGTCAGATCCTCCAGATATTCGCTGTAACTGGTCAGCCACTGGATCGCAGGGAAGTGACGGGCATAGGCGAGGGCCTTGTCCAGTCCCCAGAAGCAGCGGACAAAACGCTTGGTATTCTGAGTGACAGGTTCGGAGAAGTCACCGCCCTGAGGGGAAACCGCACCGATAATGGAGACGGAACCTTCTGTTCCGTTCAGGTTCTGCATCATTCCCGCACGCTCATAGAAGGCGGAAAGTTTGCTTGCCAGATATGCAGGGAAACCTTCCTCTGCAGGCATTTCCTCCAGACGTCCAGAAAGCTCACGGAGAGCCTCAGCCCATCGGGATGTGGAGTCTGCCATGATCGCTACGTCGTAACCCATATCACGGTAATATTCCGCAAGTGTAACACCTGTGTAGATGGAAGCCTCACGGGCTGCAACCGGCATGTTGGAAGTGTTGGCGATCAGTGTGGTACGGTCCATCATCAGGTTTCCGGATTTCGGGTCGATCAGCTTGCTGAAGTCCTCAAGAACCTGTGTCATTTCGTTTCCGCGCTCGCCACAGCCGATGTAGATGATGATATCTGCGTCAGACCACTTGGCGATCTGGTGCTGTGTCATGGTTTTTCCTGTTCCGAATCCGCCTGGAACTGCAGCAGTGCCTCCCTTGGCAATAGGGAAAAGAGTATCCAGGATTCGCTGTCCGGTAAGGAGCGGAACGCTGGCCGGGAAACGCTTGTAGGTCGGACGTGGAACACGGATCGGCCATTTCTGGGCAAGTGCCAGTTCTTTTTCGGTTCCGTCATCAAGACGGACGGTAACGATGGGCTCCAGAACGGTATAAGCACCGTCAGGAACCGCATGGATAACGGTTCCGTGTGTGATCGTGGGCGGAACCATGGATTTGTGAAGGATGGAGGCGGTTTCCTGTGTTTCAGCGATAACCGTGCCTGCACCGATGACGTCACCTTCCTTTACGGTAATGTGGGTTTCCCATTTTTTTTCTGTGTCAAGAGAGTCAACGCTGACACCACGGGAAATATATTTTCCAGAGGCCTGGGCAATCTCTGCCAGAGGTCTCTGGATACCATCAAAAATATTGTGGATGATTCCCGGACCAAGGAGAACGGAAATGGCGTCTCCTGTTCCGATAACAGTTTCTCCGGGTTTCAGTCCTGTAGTTTCCTCAAAAACCTGTATGGTCGTCATATGTTTCTTGAGACCGATAACTTCTCCAACCAGTTTTTCGGGGCCTACATAGACCATCTCGGAGATCTTGAAGCCGGTGTCGCCCTTGAGGTAGATAACAGGACCGTTAACACCGTAGATAATACCTGTTTTACTCATGTGCTGGACCTCCGTCAAATTTGAATTCTCTGTAAGCTGCCTGATAGCCTTCCTCAAAGGAATTGTCGATGAGGATATTTTTTTCAGGGATTATCGCCTTGATCCCGCCGATAAAGGATTCATCGGAAAGCTTCAGCGGGAAACCGGTCTTTACAGTGAGAGACTTCAGACGGGGTTCATCTTCTTTTGAAAGATAGATCTGGATCTCATCGTGTTCCGCGAAGCAGACAGCTTCCTCGATCTTTGTACAAAGATATTCTTCATAGCGGGGAGATTCCATGAATTTCAGGATCTGTACCCGAACATCTGCAAAAAGTTTTTCTTTTAAGCGACTCTGCCTGGCAGTCCAGTTTCGCCGGATGTGAAGCTGCTCTGCGGAAAGTGCCTTGTTGATCTCGCGCTTTGCGTTTGCGATCTCGGCTTTGCGGGAACTGGCAGCATTTCCCAGAGACATTTTTTTATGTTCCTCCAGTGCGGCATCCAGGGCTTCCTTGTGTTCCCGGACATCTTTTTCCGCCTGACGGCGTGCTTCGTCCACGGAGGTGTCATAGAAGTGTTTAAGCTTCTCTTCAATTGTCATAATATCACCTGCCTATAATTTTAATCCGATAGCCTCGTTTACATAAGATGTAATGAAATCAGGCCTGCGGCCGGTACCATGTCTGTCAGGAATTTCAATGATGAGAGGTGTTTTGTGATGAAGCTTGACATCATCGATGATCTCAGGAAACTCCCGGCCGAATTTTTCGGTCAGGAGTATGATTCCGATCTCTTTGTCTGCGATGGTGCGCTCCAGAGCTTCCTTCAGCTCGTCGTGCTCATGAACGATCACACCCTCTACACCGGCCAGTCTCATTCCTGTCAGAGTATCAATATTGTCACTGATCAGATACATTTTCATATCAAAGTTTACCAAGGATCATGAAGGAGATGATCAGTCCATAAAGAGCAACACCTTCGGCAAGACCTACGAAGATAAGAGATTTACCAAGGATGCTCTGATCCTCACTGATCGCTCCAAGTGCTGCGCTTGCCGCACTGGCAACGGCAATACCACCACCGATACAGGAAAGTCCGGTAACAAGTGCTGCTGCGATGTAACCCATACCTGTTGCAAGGCCTGCGTCAGCGCCTGTAGCAGCCTGTACGGAAGCTCCGCCTGCAAATGTTACTGCAATGGCAACAAGCATGATCCCGAAGAAGAAAAAGGCGTTGACACCAAGAGCTGTTTTGTAGCGGCCACGGTTTTTTTCGCCGAGAAGATAGTAACCAAATGGAAGAATGATGCTGAGTACAAGTGCAACTGCGATTGTGATCTGTGTAATGACTGTCATGATGATGACCTCCTTAATATTCGTTTAATTGAATGCCCGGATCAGAATGCGTTCCGACTCTGGCATTTTATTTGTTTTTAGAGCAGAACGGCTCGAATTTCCGTCCGCTGCCCTTGTAAAAACGGCTGAACATCTCGTAATATTCCAGACGGAGTACCTGGATACCTACGATCAGGCCCTCCATAGCGCATACGAACAGGTTTCCGAGAATGATGACGATCCAGTTCGGACTGCCGTTTTCTGCGCCTGCAAGCATAAGTACAACCTCCATCATAGCTGCGTGGCTGACTGCAAAAGCACCGATACGCACGAAGGAGAGTGTATTGGAAAAGTAGCTCAGGATAACCTCGAACAGTTCAAAAATACCCTGTACGATAAACATGCCTTTTTCTTTTGGCATAACTTCGGCCTTTTTTTCTACCAGGTTTGTAAGAGGCTCCTTGAAGAAAATAAGAAGCAGCGGTAAACCAAACATAATGGCAAGGACTGCACCACCCGGAACTGCATGCCCGGATACAAAGAGTCCGATGCAGAGAACTGCGGAGCCATAAAATACAAGTCCTGCCACAGCGTTGGTGTCAAACCAGGTTTTTTCAACATCATGCGTTTTAAAGGAATTGATGATGTTGAAAACCATACACAGGAGGATGATTCCCATGCCGAAGCCGATGGCAACGATAAATACGGTATTCAGTTTTCCGATAAAAGGTATGGTCGTCATACTGTCCACAGGCCGCAGCCACAGAGCAGGTATGACATCCTCAAATCCAAAGATACTTCCGAACATCAGACCGAAAAATGTGGAAAAGACTCCGGCGCAGCTGATGATTCCGGCAAGATCGATATGCTTCAGCTTGTACAGGAGCAATCCTCCGATAAAGAGCAGGAGTCCCTGTCCTGCATCACCGAACATGGCTCCGAAAATAAAGGAGTAGGTGATGGCAACAAACCAGGTGGGGTCCATCTCGCCATAGGCGGGAAGTCCGTACATTTTTACATACATTTCAAAGGGCTTGAAAAGCTTCGGGTTTTTCAGCTTGGTCGGCGGCTGATGGTTCTGGTCGTGCTCCGGCGTATTGGTATCTTCTCCGTCTACCAGGCAGAAGATTTTTTCGTCGGATGAGATATCGGCTTGAAAAGCTCTGGTGTCGGCTTCTGTCATCCATCCGCAGAGAATATAGAAATTTTCATGCTTTCCGGTGCAGGCTGCCGCTTTCCGAACATCGAAATTTCTGGAAAACTGAAGAAGTGTGTTTCTGGCGGTAACGATGGTTTCTGCCTGATCCGCAAGAAATCTCTGGTATTTCTGTTTCTGTGCTTCCAGATGCTTCAGGGCATCCTCGTATTGTTTGCTTACGCTTGAAAATGCCTGCTGGGCAGTTCCGGTATAATTATCCGGCACAAAGATCTTTTCAAAGTGCATAGAAGAGTAGGCGGCATCAATTTTGTGCGCATCATGCTTCGGTACGAAGTAAACGCCCCAGACGTATTGGTCATCTTCATCGCATTTAAGGAAGATCGTGTTCAGATTGTCGTAAATATATTTCTTGAATTTCTCATAATACTGTTTCTCGATACGTCCGAAATGAAAATGGATATACTTCAGATGAAGTATGGATGAAATATCATAATCAATATTTCGGAAGGGACGTATGATCCGCAGTGACTCTTCCAGAGAGGAACATTTTTTTTCCAGTTCGGACTGTTCCTTCTGGAGCTGATCCGCCTGGGAGCGGATCTCCTTTACTGTGGAAAGTGCTGTTTCAATACCCGGGCTTTTGTTGGAAGTGGACGGAGGAGTTTTCAGCTCCTCATAAATGGTATTGATGGAATTTAAGGCATCTCTGTAGGGGTTGACATCCAGGAAAGGCGTCAGACTTTCTACTGTGGTCAGCTCTGAGAGAGCGTTTTCCAGATGGATCTCGTACTTGCACAGGTAGGTGTTTACAACCCGGTCGATATCTGCCTTGGGACCGGTGATGCTCAGAAAATTCATTTTTTCAATCACGTTGCTACCTCCTGGTTATTAACCGTTGCGTATATAACGCAGGGATTGTTCTGGGTCCACGCCATAGCGCACGCATTCAAGGGCAATGGTCAGACGGTTGACTTCATGTTCTTTGTGATATAAATAGGAATAGATGACTGCTACGGAATAGGGATCCTTGCGTGCTTCCTGTTCCAGTATGCTGCGAAGAATATAGTTATAAAATTCTTCCAGACTGGCGACGGTCAGCTGTTCGTATTTCTTACCATAATAAGTTCCATTGAAGATACGACGGAACTCTTCTGGTGTAGGGGCCTCCACAAGGGTGGTGATCTCCTCTTTGCGGAGCTTGTAGTTCATGGGGACCAGCAATGCGTAAATAGCAGCCGGTTCCATCTGAAAGCAGCGTTTGGAGCGCTGGATGAACTGCAGGTTCAGCATATCGAATTTTTCACCGTAAGCCTTGGTGATCTGTTTCAGATCGTTACCTTTGAAAAGCTTCTTCCGCACATTCCAGATCTGTGAAAAATACGAAAGGTCAAGTGCCATGCCGAAGTCAAAAAGCGTGGCATTTCCACGTTCGTTGACCTGAGACAGCGGAATAAAAAAATCATTTCCCTTCAGTGCCGCAATGAATTCATCCATATTGGTGCAGGCGGTAAGCCTGTCAATGTCCAGCTTGGAATGATGTCTGAAAAAATCGCGGTAGGGAGAAATATCTACGGGATCGGTGTCCCGGTGGTCAAAGAGATTCGTCATGATTTCTTTCAGGACGCGGATCTCATAACGCTTCGAGTAAAGCGACAGGAACGTTCGCTGTTCCTGATTTGCAAAGTGGTAAAGCCTTGAAAAATTCAGGAAGATGGATTTCTTCAGGAGTTTTTCTATCTGTCCGCGGTGAAGATCATTTTCATCGAGACCGGACCAGATATTCTGATATTCGGGAGTCCGTTTCAGGTAGGCTGTTACCTGGGGGACATTGGGAAGCTGAACGATTTCTTCCAGCTGCTCATCTGTCACAAGCCTGCTCTGCATGGCGCGGATCTTGGTGGAGAGTCCGCTGTATGAGAGGACAGAGCCCATTGAATCACTTCCTTTCCCTTCAGGTTTCGGTGATGCCTGTTATTTTCTGAAACAGCTCACTGCAAAGACTTTCGTGATGGGCTTCGTAATAGGCATCCAGCCTGGATAGCTGGTCTTCGGTTTCTGCACGAAGCTCATTGATCCGGGCGTCTTTCTCGCAGGCCAGATCTTCACGGATCTTCCGGATCTCGTCGCTGGTTTCTTTTTCAAGTGAAGCGTCGAATTCCTTCGTCTGTTTTTCTGCTTCTTCCGAGAGAGCCTGTTTCTGTCGCGCAGCGTCCTGCATGATGGCATTGGCTGTAGCTTCGATTTCCGAAAGCTTATTTAGGATTTGTTCCATAGCGCCCTCCTTGTTTGTTTATAGTTTATAATTGATTTTTATATGATACACCTTTTTTATGGTAAAAACAACTAAAATTGTGTTAATTTTTTTGCAAACTTTGAATAAATGTGTTCAAAAAAAGACGGAAAAAGAATATGTGTTTATTAGACGATATATTCTTTTTGGGGAAAATGAAAACCGCAAAGGGGCCGTAAAGCCACGGCCCCTCTGCACACCCCTCGGGCTTTTTTTGAAGGAGTGCTTGGTTGTGGTGACGGGAGGTTGTTAACTTGTGGTTGTATGCTTGGGTATTGGAATGCGGGAGGCTGAGCCGATGTGGGTTTCTGGATTCTGCGGTGTTGGAGAGTGGAAGGTTGAGCCGATGTGTGGGGACGGCGAGGCGCTTTGCTGTCGCCTGGGGATGGGAAGATTTTTTATTTTTTGCTTGCAACGGTGGGGGAATTACATGTATAGTTGGGTATTGGGACGTCGTGTGAATGCGGGTTTTTCAGGAATGATAGTGAATGAGAAATTTTATTATTTATCGAACGAGAACCAAATTCGCGAGGGCGTTTTTGTTGGAGGGGCTGGTGAGGGCGGAGATGAGTGTGTCTGATTGAGCTTGCTGGCTGCGAGATGTAATGTGTTGAATTGTATATTATAAGAAGATTAATTGGAGGTTGTTTATGAGATTACGTAATATTCCTGGGGCTAAGGATGCTATTTTGGAGTGTGACTGGGTGATTGATGAGCCGGAGAGGTTTAAGGGGAAGTGGGATAGTGTTTTTGGGGAGAAGAGGCCGCTTTTTCTTGAGGTTGGTATGGGAAAAGGGCGTTTTTTGATGGATATGGCGCGGTTGCATCCTGAGAAGAATTTTATTGGAATTGAGATGTATGACAGTGTGCTGCTTCGGGCGCTGCAGAAGAGGGAGGAGCTTGAAGAGGCCGGGGAGAATTTTTCCAATCTTGTGTTTATCCGTGTGGATGCAAGGTTTTTGCCGGAGATTTTTGAGAAGGATGAGGTTGACGGGATTTATCTGAATTTTTCGGATCCGTGGCCGAAGGCGCGTCATGCCAAGAGGAGGCTGACTTCCAGAGAGTTTCTGAAGAGATATGAGCAGGTTCTGAAGAAAGATGGTGCTGTGGAATTTAAGACGGATAACCGTGAATTGTTTGAGTTTTCTCTGGAAGAGGTGAAAGAGTCTGACTGGAATCTGGAGGTTTGTACCTTTGATCTTCATCATGATGAGGAACTGGTGAAAGGGAACGTGATGACGGAGTATGAGGAGAAATTTTCTTCCATGGGTAATCCGATCTGCAAGATGGTAATCAGACAGAAATAGAGGGAATAAAATGCAGGAAGAGATTTTTGAGAAGTATCCGATCCCGAAGGCGTATTTTAAACTGGCGCTTCCGGTTGTGTTCAGCATGGTGATCTCGCTGATCTATAATATGGTAGATACTTATTTTATTGCGGGAACCGGGAATACGGATCTGGTGGCGGGTGTTGCTCTGGGTACACCGATCTTTACGCTGATGATCGCTCTTGGAGATATTTTTGGCCTGGGCGGAAGTTCTTTTATTTCCAGGCTTTTCGGGGAAAAGAAATTCGAAGATGCGAAGAGGATCAGTGTGTTTAGTTTTTATGGGGCCATTGTCTGTGGTGTAGTGGTTGCCGTCGTTCTGATGCTTTTGCGAAGCCCCGTTCTGGGGTTGCTGGGTGCAAGTGAGGCAACCTGGGAGTATGCTTCTCAGTATTATACCTGTATCGCACTGGGCGCTCCGTTTATCATTGTGGCGCTGACGCCATCCAATCAGCTGCGTACAGAGGGTTTTGCCACAGCATCTATGATCGGTTCTGTGCTTGGTGCGGTTGTGAATATCATCCTGGATCCGGTGATGATCTTCGGGCTTGGCTGGGGTGCGGCAGGTGCTGCCACAGCTACAGTGATCGGAAATGTGTGCACGGATATTTTCTTTGTGTGGTTTCTTATTAAGAAGAGCAGAAATCTCTCTGTGAACCCTAAGGGATTTCATATTTCAGGGGCGGAGATCGGGGCGGTTTTTGCAATTGGGATTCCGGCGTCCGTGACAAATCTGATGCAAAGTATCGGGATTGCCCTTACAAACCGTGCGCTGCTGGGATTTGGTGATGATAAAGTTGCGGCTATGGGGATTGTTATGAAAATCAATATGATCGCGGCGCTGGTGCTTGTTGGCTTTGCTTTTGGCGGGCAGCCGCTGATCGGGTACAATTATGGTGCGAAAAACCGTGAGAGACTGAAGGGAACGTTGAAATTTGCCTATCTGTTTGAAAGCGGGCTGGCACTTGTCCTGATGGTTGTACTGGGAGTTTTTGCCCCGCAGCTGGTGAGGATCTTTATGAGTGCCCCGTCCGTTGTGGAAAATGGCGCACTGATGCTTCGCCTGCAGCTGGCAGGTATGGTATTTATGGGAATTGTGCTGATCAGTGCCTGTACCTTCCAGTCAGCAGGACAGGCAGTGGGAGCGTTTCTCCTGTCCGTCAGCAGACAGGGTGTGATCTTTGCCATTGTGCTGAATGTGGCACTTCAAGTTGCCGGATACCATGGTGTGCTGGCATCCCAGGCGATTTCGGATCTGCTGACCGCGGTGCTTGCAGTGGTGCTGGTTGTGCGGTGGTGGAAGTCGGTGGAGTTTTAACCAAATCAAGTAAGTCCCCTGCGGGGTTGCGAAAAGCAATAAGCAGTTGGTGGGGACTTGCTTGTATCAGGAGGAGTTATTTGGTTATGAGCAAGTAGCGAAGCGGATTGCGAATATCCGCTTGACATTTATTGTGAATAAGATTTTTTTCAGGCTGATCGGGAAACTGACCGGCCTGTTTTCATATAATAAATAAGGATAGGGGGGAAGAAAGCTTGAAAAAAAGGAAATCCAGTTCATTTCGACGAAATCTCAACAGTGTAAACCGCAGCATCAACAATCAGGCTGCCCAGATCAGAAATTCGCTGTCAGAAATAGAAAAATCACTGAACAAAATTGCATCAAATGAAGATATAAAAAATAAAAAAGAAAAAAATAAAAAAAATTAAAAAAAGGTGTTGACTTTCTTCAAATCATAACGTATAATACAACATGTCTTGAGGAACGAACGAAACAAAAAACGAAAGACAAATAATTAAATAAGCGTCTTTAGCTCAGTTGGTAGAGCACCTGACTCTTAATCAGGGTGTCCAGGGTTCGAACCCCTGAAGACGCACTAAAGGCACTGTTTTTGCAGATATAGAGCTGCGGGGACGGTGTTTTTTTGTTGTGTTTATGTGGGTTTTAAGAGGGGATAAGGATATCTGGGCGTGAAGTGATGCGGAGTAAATGGACCGAGATGAAAATGTCGATCATCAGATAGAATCAGAATGTCTAATATAGACACCATGATTATAGGTATAGATCCTTTTGAATAAAGAAAGGATGGTATACTATGGGAGTTTGTAAGAAGATAAAAAGGAGGGCCGGGTCTTGGAAGGGACCCGGCAGAGTATGAAAAGAAAAATAAGTAATGATCTATAAGATGAAAAAGCTTTGTGCTTTATTTGTTTACTAATATACCGTCAAAATGTGATAGAACTGTGAGAAGCGTTTTAAAAATTTGTGAGGAAAGTCTAAATATCTTATAAAGTCTGATAAACTGCGAAGCAGTTATTCGGTGTAGAGCCGCGTAGCGAAGCGGATTGCGAATATCCGCTTGACTCGAATCAAGTAAGTCCCCTGCGGGGGGTGCGAAAAGCAATAGCAGTCGGTGGGGCTTGTAAGAATAGAAAATTCTGAAATTTGTACAAAAATAGTGAAAATAAATAAGACTTTTTTAAGCCGATACGGTATAATAAACCATAGCATAAAAATCCGGAGGGGAAATGAACGAGGATGGATGTGGTACACATGTTATATGAACAGGTGCGGAAATTTTTCTGAGGGGTATAAATGAATATATCTATATTTTATATTCAGCGGAAAATGTAATATCCGGAAAGATGGTTCAATTCTGAGGTATTCAGATGAAAAGGGAGGAGATGGCTATGGAGAAAGTGTTTGAGGCGATCAATGGAGTGTTCAGCTTTATCGGTCCACTGTCTGATTTTCTGTGGGAGTTCCCCACGAATTTTGACTGGTACAGCAATATTCCGATTCTGGGAAATATATCCTTTGCGATCATATTACTTCTTGGGTCCGGGATTTTTTTTAGTTTCAGGATCGGTTTTATGCAGGTGACTTACTTTAAAAAAGGAATCAGGACCATGACGGAGAAACGTGTTGTGGAAACAGGAATTTCGCCGCTTGCATCGTTTTTCCTGAGTTCAGCTATGCGTGTAGGACCGGGAAATATCCTGGGCGTAACAGGTGCTATTGCAGTGGGTGGACCGGGGGCCCTGTTCTGGATGTGGATATCTGCGTTTTTTGGGATGGCAGTTGCATACATGGAGGGTGTCCTTGCTCAGATTTTCAAGGAGAAGAAGGACGATGAGTTCGTAGGAGGTCTTCCTTTTTATGGGAGAAAGCTTCTTGGAAATAAGGTATGGATCGGCGTTTTTCTTTCGGTATTGTATATTTTGTATGCGCTTTGCTGTCTGCCGGCACAGGGCTTTAACGTTGTTTCATCAGTAGGACGCATGGCAGAGATCGTAACCGGAAAAACCATTCCAAGCGGATCAGCCTTCTATTATATAGTAGGTACGCTGATCGTAATCCTCACAGCAGCTATCGCATTTGGCGGAATCAAAAAAGTATCCAGATGGACAGATATGATGGTGCCGGTGATGGCAGTGCTCTATATGGTAGTAGTGTTACTTCTTATCATATTGAATTTTACCCGTATTCCGTATTTCTTCGGAAGTGTGTTTGCAGGAGCCTTTAAGCCGGATGCATTTTTTGGAGGTGTTTTTGGAACAGTTCTTGCACAGGGCGTAAAACGAGGCCTGATGTCCAATGAGGCTGGTCAGGGAACGATCACCATGTCAGCGGCAGCAGCTGACGCAAAGCATCCATGTGAGCAGGGTGTGATCGCTTCTCTGGGAGTTTTTCTTGATACCATTGTGATCTGCACACTTACCGGATTTGTGGTAGTTATGGCACATTGCTGGACGGGAGCAGATGCGGAAAGCTGGCAGGCTCTTGATAAACTTCCCAAATATACGGAGTCCATTGCTGTGCTGACTCCGGGAACTGCAATGAACGGGATCGTTACATTTCTTGTAACCTTATGTTTCTGCCTGTTTGCATTTACCTGTCTGCTTGGAATGATCAGCTTTTCGGAAATCGCAGCCAACCGTATCCGCAAGGATAAGATCTGTATTAATTTTGTACGCTGTATCGGTCTTTTTGTTGCCGCATTTGGTATCCTCTGTAATATCGCAGGACTGGAGCTTGGAAATCTCTGGGCATTTTCTGATCTTGGAAATATTCTGATCGTATTTTTCAACGTACCGATCGTTTATGTCGGTGCGAAATATGTTTTCCGGGCGACCAGACATTATAAGAAGAATGACGGTACTCCGTTTACATCGGAGGTAATTGGAAGAAATGACTGCGCTTACTGGGATGAGCAGGCAAAAAAAGTAGTGAAAAATTTTTCCGGAAAATAAAAATTCCGGCGGGAGATAAAATTAGCATTGTAAAAGTGCATGTACTCATTTATAATGAGTAACAGATTCTAAAGATGTTATAAATAACAGGAGGAAAGCCTTGAAAAGAGAATTAGTTATTGTCATTGATTTTGGCGGTCAGTACAATCAGCTGGTTGCAAGACGTGTCAGAGAATGCAATGTATATTGCGAAATTTATTCTTACAAGACAGATCTTGAGAAGATTAAAGCGATGAATCCTAAGGGAATCATCCTTACCGGCGGACCAAACAGCTGCTATGAGGCAGATTCACCGACTTACCAGAAGGAATTATTTGAGCTTGGTATTCCGGTACTTGGACTTTGCTATGGAGCACAGCTTATGATGCATGTCCTTGGCGGAAAAGTTGAGAAGGCAGATGTCAGCGAATACGGTAAGACAGAGCTTCTCATCGATAAGAAAGATTCCAGGATCTTCAAAAATGTATCCGACAAAACAATCTGCTGGATGAGCCATACAGACTATATTTCCCAGACTGCACCGGGATTTGAGATCGCTGCACATACTGCAGACTGTCCGGTAGCAACTGCACAGAATGAAGAGAAGAAACTGTATGCGATCCAGTTCCATCCGGAAGTACTGCACACAGTAGAAGGAAAGACAATGCTGTCCAACTTCGTACTTGGTGTCTGCGAATGTGCCGGAGACTGGAAGATGGATGCCTTTGTTGAACATACGATCAAAGAGATCCGCGAGAAAGTCGGTGATGGAAAAGTTCTCCTTGCCCTGTCAGGTGGTGTAGATTCCTCCGTGGCAGCAGGACTTCTTTCCAGAGCGATCGGTAAGCAGCTTACCTGCGTATTTGTAGATCATGGCCTTCTTCGTAAGGATGAAGGTGATGAGGTTGAAGGTGTATTCGGACCGAATGGTCAGTTTGATCTGAACTTTATTCGCGTGAACGCACAGCAGAGATATTACGACAAGCTTGCCGGTGTTACAGAGCCTGAAGCGAAGCGTAAGATCATCGGTGAGGAATTTATCCGTATCTTCGAGGAGGAAGCCAAGAAGATCGGTGCTGTAGATTTCCTTGCACAGGGAACCATTTATCCGGACGTTGTAGAGAGCGGTCTCGGCGGAGAATCCGCAGTGATCAAATCCCATCACAACGTAGGAGGTCTTCCGGATTTCGTTGATTTCAAAGAAATCATTGAGCCGCTTCGTGACCTGTTCAAAGATGAGGTCCGTAAAGCTGGCCTTGAGCTTGGAATTCCGGAAAGACTGGTATTCCGTCAGCCATTCCCGGGCCCGGGACTTGGAATCCGTATCATCGGTGAAGTCACCGAGGAAAAAGTACGCATCGTACAGGATGCAGACTACATCTACCGTGAAGAAGTCGACAATGCAGCCGCCGACTACAAAAAAGAACACGGAGAAGATCCGTCCTGGATGCCGAACCAGTACTTTGCAGCCCTTACAAATATGCGAAGCGTAGGTGTAATGGGAGACTTCAGAACATACGATTATGCAGTGGCGCTTCGCGCCGTTAAGACCATTGACTTCATGACTGCGGAGTCTGCTGAGATTCCTTATGCAGTACTTAATAAGGTGATGAACCGTATTATTAATGAAGTTAAGGGCGTAAACCGCGTATTCTATGATCTTACAAGTAAGCCGCCTGGAACGATTGAGTTTGAATAAATCGAGTTGCTTAAAAAAGCCAGTGTTTATGCGGGTTTGAGGCACTTCGAGTAGTCTTTTGATAACAAATTGATAACAGTTGCATAAGAGCCATTATTCTTCTAATCCAGTGGTTTTATGGTTAGAGAATGATTGACAGGCGGTTGTGCAACAAATAAATCCATATTAGAAAGCCCTTAGCTGTGGGTATGAAACTCATGGCTAAGGGCTTTTTGTCGTCTTTATTTATCTGGTTTGAGTTGATCTTTGAACATTTCAACTAAAGCGTCACTAAGTTCCTGTGATGGCACTTTCGCCCATCTCTGTGTGGTATCGAACTTCGGATAGTGGTAACGCCAGTTATCGTAATCTTCCTTGCTGATTTCTTCGGAAGATAACTTGTCCGCCTGTTCTTTCCATGCATAGAGCATTTTCAGTAGTTCGTGAGCGTCTTTCCCTTTGTTCTTGTTGACTTTCAGACAGATTTCTCCGTCTGCTTCGCTGACAGTCAGACCGTATAAATCTTCAAGGGTAAATAAGGTGTGCATCAGCCCGATATAGCTGTCAATATCAGGTACATCGAGGGCATGAGGGGAAACATCAAGTGCCTGTGCCAATGCAGCAGTAAGTTCCGCTTTCGGTTTTCTTGTTCCTGTTTCATATTGTGCTAACCGTACATCGGCACTTCGCTCAGGAAATCCGACAATCGTGCCAAGATATTTTTGTGTCATTCCACGCAGAATGCGGAAAAAATGTATTCTTTCTCCAATAGCCATCATCATCGCTCCTTGTATATGTAGTGTAATCAGTATAGCAGATATGTTTAGGAGAAGTCAAGATAATACAAAACAAAAAAGTTTAATATTTTCCCGAAAACTGCTTGACACAAGCAAATATGCTTAGTATAATAGGTTCAAAATTAAACAAATAAGTTTAGAGAAAGAGGAGGGCAATCTATGGAGAACAAATTTATTCGTGCCGAAGAAGTGGCACAGGAACTAAGCGTATCAAAGCCTTATGCCTATAAGTTAATCCGACAGCTGAATGAGGAACTGAAAGCCAAAGGTTTTATTACGATTACAGGGCGTGTGAACCGCCAGTATTTTTATGAAAGGCTCTACGGAGCAGGAAAGGAGGAAAAGTAATGCCGGTATTTAAGAATGAAGCCAATGGAACATGGTATGTGATGGCGAGGTATGTGAACTGGAAAGGCGAGCGTAAGCAGAAATGCAAACGTGGTTTTGCTACCAAGAAAGAAGCACAGGAATGGGAGCGGATGTTCCAGTTACAGAATGCGTCTGACCTTGATATGAGCTTTGAAGCGTTTACCGAACTGTATATCCGAGATGTGAAAACACGTCTGAAGGAAAACACATGGCTGACAAAGGAGCATATCATCCGCACGAAGATACTTCCGTATTTCGGGAAGTTAAGGATTAGTGAGATTTCCACAAAAGAGATTATCACATGGCAGAATGAACTGCTTGCCTATCGGGATGAGAAGAAAAAGCCTTACTCACAGACGTATCTAAAAACGCTGCACAATCAGCTGTCAGCCATATTTAATCATGCGGTACGCTACTATGAGCTGCGTTCCAATCCTGCCGCAAAAGTAGGAAATATGGGAAGTGAGGAACACAAGGAAATGCTGTTCTGGACAAAAGAAGAATATAAGAAATTCTCTTTTGAGATGATGGATAAGCCAGTTTCCTTTTACGCTTTTGAAATGCTCTACTGGTGCGGTATTCGAGAAGGAGAACTGCTTGCATTGACCGCAGCCGATTTCGATTTTGAGAAAGAAACCGTCAGAATCAATAAATCTTATCAGCGGCTACACGGGGAAGATGTGATTACCACACCGAAAACAAAGAAAAGCAACCGCATTATCAAAATGCCGAAGTTTCTTTGTGAGGAAATGCAGGAATATCTGAGTATGCTTTACGGATTGAAGAAGAAAGACCGTATCTTTACAGTCACAAAAAGTTATCTCCATCACGAGATGGATAGAGGGGCAAATGCCGCAGGAGTAAAGCGTATCCGTATTCACGATCTCCGTCACAGCCATATCAGTTTACTGATTGATATGGGCTTTTCTGCGGTGGCGATTGCAGACCGTGTGGGGCATGAAAGTATTGATATCACTTACCAATACGCTCATCTGTTCCCGTCAAAACAGGCGGAAATGGCAGATAGATTAGATGATTTAGAGAAAGGAGAGATTGCAAATGTCAGCTAAGAACAGGGATAACAAAAACCGTTGGAGGAACATCACGGTAGGATTTCGGGTATCTCCCGAAGAAAATGAACGCATCAACAAGGCGGTTGCCTTATCAGGATTGCCAAAACAGGAATACTGTTACCGCCGCTGTCTGAATCAGGATGTGGTGGTACAGGGCAATCCGAGAGTGTATAAGGCACTCAAACTGGAACTTGCTGATGTTCTTACAGAGTTAAGAAGGATTGAAGCAGGAAACAGCGTGGATGAGGAACTGATGAATGTAATTGAGCTGATTGCCATTATTCTTGGCGGTCTGAAAGGAGAGGATGAGAATGGAGAATAAAAAAGAAAAGACTGCCCCGAATGTATCTGTTGGCGCAGATACGGAGCAGCCGATTTTCAAAAACACTAAAAGTAGTATATCCGAGTATGAGGAAAATATCAAGAGTTTTGAGGAAATGCAGAGAGAAATGCAGCTGAGTTTAGACCCAACCTATCTCAAAGCAGTTTCCATGAATGAACTGTTTGACACCCAGTATCAGAGCAAGCCGCCGTTGATCGACGGTCTGCTCTATCCCGGCACTTATATTTTTGCAGGTTCTCCCAAACTGGGAAAGAGTTTTCTGATGGCACAGCTTGCCTATCATGTCAGCACAGGCACACCGCTTTGGAATTACAGCACCCGAAAAGGAACGGTATTGTATCTTGCCCTGGAGGATGATTACCGCCGCTTACAGGAACGTTTGTACCGGATGTTTGGAACAGAGAGTGCAGACAACCTTTTCTTCTCTGTTTCAGCCGGTCAGTTGGGGAAAGGACTGGATGAACAGCTTGCAAGGTTTGTGGCGGAGCATACGGACACGAAACTGATTATTATTGATACGCTCCAAAAGGTGCGTGAGGTTAGTGGAGATAATTACAGTTACGCAAACGATTATCAGATTATGGCAAGGCTGAAAAGTTTTGCAGACGCCCACGGGCTTTGTATCCTGCTCGTACACCACACAAGGAAACAGACTGCGGATGATAAGTTTGATATGATTTCAGGAACAAGCGGATTGCTTGGTGCGGCAGACGGAGCGTTCCTTCTTCAGAAAGAAAAACGGACTGGCAATGCAGCAACTTTGGAAGTATCGGGCAGAGATCAGCAAGACCAAAAGCTATATCTTATCCGCAACACAGAAACGTTATTGTGGGAACTGCAAAGGGCAGAAACCGAATTATGGAAAGAGCCGCCTGAACCTTTACTGGATGAGATTGCCGAACTTGTTATGAAGGATAAATCCTTTTGGGAAGGTTCAGCAACGGAACTGGTTTCGCTGATAAAGGTAGAAATTCAGCCCCACGTTATCACAAGGAAACTAAACGTTCTTTCAGGAAGATTGTATGCAGAACATGGCATTTGTTATAAGAGCAACCGTACCCATGATGGAAGAAAAATACGGTTTTGGAAAGACGAAACGGAAACAGCGTGACAGTTGGTGACGGTTGTGACGGTATTTTTGACAGTAGGGGCGGTATTAAAATAAGCGTCACAACTGTCACATACCGTCACGGAGAGGAGGGGATACGATGAGAAATGTGCAAATACCACAGGAATTATTTATGCAGCTGCTCCGTTTTCATTTGATGGAAGATGAAAGCTGCGAGAGAGAAATCAAGAAGGAGTTGGAGAAGAAACTGGACAAAATGGTCATGCGTGACCTGTTTGGAAAATCAAAAACTGCACCGACAAAGGAAGAACGGGAACAGGCAAGAAAAGAATATCTGGACAGACGGGGCGTGTTGGAGAGTTTCCGTTGGTAATTCTTCTTTGATGATAAGGACAGGGGTGTGGCACACCCCTGTAAATAACAGATAAGGCAGGAAAGGAGTATTGCAGATGTTAAAGCAGCCGGAAAGAGAATGCAGAAATGTGAATGATTTATTTTATGAGATGGAGGGCAGACAGATACAAAAAATGAACAAGGTACTGGCAGACGTGGAGCTGACAAAAGCAGAGGAAAAAACTCTGATATGGCTTGCCGGATGGGAAGAAAGTACCGTAGATCATCTGCTGTCAGTTATAGAAAAAACAGCCCGGATACGGGCAGATAAAAAGGGTGGATACGCCCATAAATCTAAATGTGAATCCGAAAAGTAATCGGATTGTATTAAACATAAAACAAGCCCTCGGCGTTTGAGAGCGAAATACACCCATCGCACAAACTACGTTTATGCTCTGTGTATTTCGCCCTGCCGGGAGCTATGCTGCCGATAGGCAGATAAGCTCGTAAACAGGTGCCTACGCACCTACTCACAATAAAGTCGGCGGGAGCCGGGGAAGGGGGATGCTTATAGGCAGACATTCATTTATCAGACAAAGCAAACTGTCCGATGTGGCAGGAAGGATTGATTATATCTCCAATCCGAAACGACAGGAATATCTCTATGCGACCTATCAGACAGAAGGGGCAACACTGGAGTTTTGGAAAAATCTTGAAAGAGAAAATCAGTTGGACTTTAAGGCGAGTGGTTCAGCAGGAAAATGTATTGAAGGGCGTGAGTTTATCATAGCACTTCCCGAAAGTTTTGTTCAGTACAGGGCAGATGATGTGGTAAGACTTTTTACGGAAACTTTCCATAAAAGATATGGTGTGGAGTGCAGTGCTGCCCTTCATCACAACAAGGCAAAGACGAATTATCATATTCATCTGGTATTCAGTGAACGGAAAATGTTGGAACAGCCTGAAGTAAAGATTGCTACCCGGAATATGTTTTATGATGAGCAGGGAAAGCATAGACGCACAAAGAAAGAGGTTTTGGACGAGCAGGGCAACCTTCGGGCAGGATGCAGTATTATCTCCAAAGGAGAAGTTTATGAAAGCCATATCTTTACGAAAAAGGATGAATGGTTTAAGAACAAAGCTTTTACCAAAGAAGTCAAGGAACTGTTTACCGATACGATCAACCGATATGTAAAAGAGGAATCAGAAAAACTATCCGTATTCCAACAGGGCGGCGTATATTTGGCAACCAAGAAAATCGGAAAGAACAATCCGAAAGCAGAGGAGATAAAGGCGGACAATGCGGCAAGGCAGGAATGGAATCGGACAGTTGATGTGGCATTAGTCGAGGGCGTTCCCGAAGAAGATATTTTGAAAATCAAGCAGGAAAAAATCACAGACAAAACGCTGCAATCTATCAGGACATACGGTTGGCTACCGGATATGTTTCGTCAGATTATCCGAGGTGCGAAAGAGTTTTTACACGAAGTAATTTTCAAATTTAAACTACCGCCGAAACCTGTACCCAAGATTGACTTGCAGGAGTGGAAAGATATGCAGAAGCTCATGTATGAATTGCAGAGACAGTCCATGGAGATAAAACGCACACAGCAGGATATTTCTTCTTTGAAAAAGCAACTGTCACAGTTACGAGGACTATTTAAAGGCAAAGAGCGAAAATCTTTGGAGGGGAAAATTGAACTGTTAGAGGATTTGGAAAAACGTCTGCACAAGAGTTTGGAACAGATCGTAAAGCGGGAAGGCTATCCCAATGTGCAAGCCTTTCAGAAGGTTTATAACAAGGCAGAAGAATTGATTATAGAATACAACGAAGAACTAAGGATATGGAAAAAGCAGACGGAACAGAAAAAAGAGAAACCGTTAGAACAGCCGAAAAAAGCGAGCGTACTTGAAAAGCTGCACCGCTATCAGCAGGAAGGCAGACAGCAGCCGAAACAGTCAGTCAAGAAGAAATCTATGGATAGAGAACGATAAGAAAGGTGGAAACGATTATGAAGAAAACAATATTCGAAGAAATGGGCGGCACTTATATCAGACATGGGGATTATCTTATTCCTTGTCTTACCTTGCCGGAGGAAGAAGAACAGAGATTTATAGGCGTATGGGGACAAAGACATTTACGTTATTTGAAAGAACATCGCAGAAGGGTATATTTGAATCTGCTTACAAGTGGAAGGCTGAATAGTTATCTTGCAGATATAGAAGAACAGGCACAGGAACGCTTTGAAAGGATTGTAGAGCTGATGAAACAGGCACATGGGATCACGGAACAGTTAAAAGCAGAAAATCCGATGGAATGGGTAGTGAGAATGAACAATATACAAGCGTGTGCAAGGGAGATTGTGGATAGTGAGATGATTTATCAATAGGGAAGTGGCAAGGTGGAAAGCAAGTCTGAAAT
Organism: Blautia sp. LMAG:36; assembly: GCF_008680535.1. NCBI lineage: Bacteria > Bacillati > Bacillota > Clostridia > Lachnospirales > Lachnospiraceae > Blautia > Blautia sp. LMAG:36. The sequence goes on from NZ_NALB01000006.1 coordinate 119,224, forward strand.
GGCTTGCTTTTCACTTTACGATGAAATTTGGAAGTTGTATAATTAAAAAAAGAAAAAACGTTCTGAAACAAAGTATAGATTTTATTAGTATGGAGGATTTTATGGTAGAAGTTAATTTTTATGATAATATAGATGACAAAATGTTGAAATTTGCCGTTATTATTTCTAAAACAAATGGAAAATGGGTATTTTGCAAGCATAAAGAAAGAGATACACTGGAAGTTCCCGGTGGGCATAGAGAAAAAGGGGAAACAATTTTAGAAACTGCAAGACGTGAATTAAGGGAAGAAACCGGAGCAATAGATTTTATAATTGAACCAATTTGTATATATTCTGTTAAGGGTAAAACCAGAGTGAATGAAGATATTCATACAGAAACTTTTGGAATGCTATTTATGGCAAATATATTTAGATTTGAGGAAATTCATAGTGAGATAGAGCAAATTGTAATTGTGGATAATTTAATTGATAATTGGACATATCCATCTATTCAACCTAAATTGATTGAAGAAGCGAAAAAAAGAGGATTTTTATAAAGGTAGGGACAATCATGAGAGAAGATATTTTGAAGAGTTTACAAAAAGAAATTTATGAAAGATGTCAAAAAGAAACAAATAAGTTTGGTATGGGATGCTATTATCATATTGCAGCAGTGGTAAAAAATGCAGAGATTTTGGCTGATAAATATAAAGCAGATAAAGAAGTTGTTATGATTGCAGGATGGTTACATGACATTGCTTCTATTACTGATTATAGTTTATATGAACTTCATCATGTATATGGTGCAAAAATGGCATACGATATTTTGAAAGAATATAATTATGATGATAAAAAGATTCTTATGGTACAAGAGTGTATTAAAAATCACAGAGGGAGTGTGAATTTGAGAAAAAATAGTCTTGAAGAGTTGTGTGTTGCTGATGCTGATGCAATTTCTCATTTTGATAGTGTACCCAGTTTATTGTACTTGGCTTATGTTCAAAGAGGGTTAGGAATCGAAGATGGGAAGGAATTTGTGAAGGAAAAATTAAAAAGAAGTTTTCAAAAATTATCTCCAGAAAGCAAAAAATACTATAAAACTAAATTTGAAAACGTTATGGAAGTTTTAGCTTGATACATTCTTGGAAAATAAAGTTGATTTTCTAAGCAAAACCGCTTATAATTTGAGTCGTAACATATTGCTATTATCCACAGTTACTGAGCGAGTGTTATCAATGCCGATAACAAAATGATAACATTAGCCCGTATAGGCAGGATAATATGGATAAATCAAATAATCAAAAGAACTGTAAACACGACAGAGAATAATCTCTAAACAAAATTGATTAGTAATTGTCGAGTTTGAATAACCTTTTGTGAAAAATAAGCCATTATTTACAACCGTTCCAAACAAAAAAAGTTAAGTTTTGGCAACAATTTGGCAGCACAATCTAACGCAAAAGTGTTAAGCAAAAAATAATGTATATTACAATATGAAAGAAGACCTAACTGATTTTCTTTTCCAAACTGGAGAGGAATTTCGGTGAGGTCTTCTTTTTATCTATCCGTCACTTGTATGGTCTGTTGCCATTGGAAAAGGAATTAAAGCAGACCACTTTTTTTCATTTCTTCTGATAGTGCATCCTGGAGTTCTGCATCCAAATCAGTAGAAATGGCATTTCTTACAAAGCCGGTTGTCGGTTCAATATTAGGGTAGTTATATCTCCAATTGTCATACTCATCCTGTGAGAGTTCACCCTGTTTTAACTTGGAATATTGGGTAAGCTAGGCGAAGAGCATAGGTGTTATCTGGTCATAAGCCTGATGATCCTCGTCTAGAGTTATACATGGTGTTAAAAGAGCTTAATGTGAAAATGTATAGTTCGGAATTGTATGATAATTATATGAACGTTGTGGATGCGACGGATAAGAAGCTTGTTGAGGAACAGAATGTGAATTATTACAACAATGAAAAACATTGGAATAGGAGTGGGTAAGAAGAATTATTGAAAAGATGGACAGGTATTTTATTGACTAATAATATCTGTCCTTTACGCTTTACATATATTTGATAAATTGAAAAAATCAATTTCAAATTGAAGTAAACTAGATTTGATGATATAATGAAAAAGAAATGATAAATAGTTGTAATGATACGAAAGGGATAATAATGGCAATCAGATACAACAAATTATGGAAGAAATTAATAGATGAAAATATGATGAAAGTTGACCTTAGAGATCAGGCAGGAATTACAACAAATGCACTGGCGAAACTAGGGAAGAATGAACATGTAAGTACACAAGTTTTGGAAAAAGTATGTAAAGTATTGCATTGTGAGATACAGGATATCATGGAATTTGTTCCAGACGAGGAAAGGGAAGAAAAGTAATATGGCTAAGAAGAAAGAAAACAACTGAAAAGGCATTGAACATAGATAATATTTTATTTAATTGTAGAGATTATTTGCGTGCGGCACGTAATTCCGGCTCATTCTTTGAAAAAAGAGATATGATGCTTACGCTAGTGTTCTTGAGGTTTATCGGCGAAAAGTATGAGGATGGAATTGAAAATCTAAAACAGACACTTAAAGAGCAGGGATTAGATCCGGAAGATGAGAACATTAGAGCAGCATTCTTTGATGATGCTACTTTTGCAGATGGTACATATAATTTACCACCAGAAGCAAGATGGTCGACTATTATCAGTACACCGGCACCACAGCTTAATGTTGCACTAGATACAGCTTTGCAAAGGCTTGAGGAAGAAGATCCACAGTTGAAAGGCTGTTTTGTTAAAGGAACATTTACAGCACGCAATTTAGCAGCTAATGATATAAAGAAAATTGTTGATGAAGTGAACAAAATCAGTCATAAGACATTTGGAGAGGAAAAAGACCTTATTGGTCGTGTATACGAATACTTTCTTAAGGAGTTCGCAGTAAATGCTACAAAGGAGGAAGGAGAATTTTATACACCTCATGACGTAGTTCAACTTATTGCAACGATGATTGAGCCTTATGATGGCACCTTATATGATCCTTGCTGTGGTTCAGGAGGAATGTTTATTCAGAGTGCTGAACTTGTAAAGTCAAAGCAGGGAAACTTAAATGGTATCAATGTATATGGTCAGGAAAAAGAACCGGCTACATATCGCCTTGCGAAAATGAATTTGGCTTTGCGTGGAATAAGCCATAATCTAGGAGAAGAAGCAGATTCATCATTTACACATGATTTACACAAGGGATTGCACTTTAACTATATTATGGCAAATCCACCTTTTAATCTGAAAGGCTGGTATAATGACAATTTGAAAAATGACGGTCGTTGGTCTGACTATCAAACACCACCTGAAAGTAACGCAAATTATGCCTGGATTTTGCATATACTTTCACATTTGAAGAAAACTGATGGAGTAGCGGGATTCCTTCTTGCGAATGGTGCATTGAATGATAGCGATACATTGGAAATACGTAAGGAACTGATTCAGAATGATAAAATTGAGGCTATCGTTGTTCTGCCAAGAGAATTGTTTATTACTACAGATATCAGTGTTACTCTGTGGATTCTGAATCAGAATAAAAAAGGCGGAAAATACCATGGAAGAAATCTCCGAAACCGCGAGCATGAGATACTCTTTATGGATTTACGCCAATGGACAGAAAATGCTGTTAAGGGTGAGAGCAAAAAGAAAGTTCGGTTGGATACAGAACAAATTGAGAAGGCAGCAGATATTTATCACACATGGCAATGTGAGGGAACTGATGGAGCAGCCTATGAGATGCCAGAACTTTACCGTAGTGTGTGCATTAATGAAATTGAAAGTAAAGGTTGGGCACTTACACCAAGCAAATATATTGAGTTTATTGACCATGATTTAGATATTGATTATGAAAAGGAAATGGTTCGTATTCAATCTGAAATGCAAGAGGTTATGAAACAAGAAAAGAAATCCCAGCAGATGCTGGAGGAAGCATTTAGGGGTATTGGATATGGGATTGACTAATATTAGATTGGGAGATTACATTGAACGCTCCACGATAAACAACAAAGACTTAAAGTATGGGGTTGATTTGATAGTTGGTGTAAATAGTCAAGGTGTTTTTGCAACTCCTAAAGGGAATACAGATGGAGTAGATTTAAAACCTTATAAAATTGTCGAAAATGGAGCTTTTGTGTATAACCCAACTCGACTTGAATTAGGTTCAATTGCCTACCGTACTGAGGGATTATGTATAGTATCTCATCTATATATGGTTTTTTATCTGACGGATGAGGGAAAGAAAATCATTGATCCAATGTGGTTATATATTTATTTTAGGCGATCAGAATTTTGCAGAGAAGTGAAATTTAGAAATTTTGGAAGTCAAAGACCAGAATTCAATTTTAATGATATGAGTGACATAGTTATTCCACTACCGGATATTGAAATACAGAAAAAATATGTAGATATTTATAATGCTATGCTTGAAAATCAGAAAAGTTATGAGCGTGGCTTGGATGATTTAAAACTATCATTCGAAGCACTGTTGGATGAATATAAACATAAAGTAGAAAAGATGCCTATAGGTTCTCTTCTTAAAGAGGTAGACAACAGAAATATGAATGGTTCAATAAAAAATGTTCAAGGAATAAACATTACTAAGCAATTTATGCCGTCTGTTGCAAATACAAATGGTGTAGATCTTTCAAAATACAAAGTGGTAAATAAAGGACAATTTGTTTTTTCGGGAATGCAGACAGGTAGAGATAAATGCATTCGTATAGCTCTTTTTGATAAGGTTGAACCGATAATTATCTCACCAGCATACGCAGTATTAGAAATAATTGATGCTGATGTTCTTGCAGAGTATGTGATGATGTGGTTTTTGCGTAAAGAAGTTGATCGTCTTGGTTGGTTTATGAGTGATGGAAGTATAAGAACAAATTTAGATATGGATTGCTTTTATGAAATAGAAATCCCCGTTCCGGATATAAATGGTCAGAAATCAATTGTTGAAATATATAATGCTTACAATGTGCGAAGAGATATTAATGAAAAACTCAAAGAACAGATAAAAGACATCTGTCCAATTCTTATTAAAGGCTCAATAGAAGAGGCTAGACAAGCAAAGGGGGCATAGTTTATGGCAAGATTAAAAGAATACAATGGTCATTATTGTGAATCAGAATATGAATATGCCTTCATTGGATTTTTAGAAGCGGAAGGTTGGAAGTATTCTTCTGGTAATAATATCCGTCGTGTTACAAAAAGAGATGTACTAATTGTTGATGATTTCAAGAAATTTATTGCAGACACTAACCCGGATTTGACAGAAGACGAAGTGACACAGGTTTACGATAATGTCCGTCTTGTAGGTGCGGAAAGTGATTTTGCTACTTTGCACAAAGTATATGGTTGGATGGTAAATGGTGTTCAGTTTACGCCGCAGGATGGATTGCCAAGAATGATACCACTTATTGAGTTTGATAATTGGGATAAGAATATCTTCCGTGTAGTGAATCAGTTTACAGTGGAATATACAAACAATGGTCAAAAAGAAAATCGTAGACCGGATGTGCTTTTGTTTGTAAATGGTATGCCACTGTGTGTCATCGAGTTGAAAAATCCCGCTGATGCCAATGCGACTATTTATGATGCTTGGGAACAAATTAATATTCGATACTGGAGAGATATTCCACACCTTTTACACTATTGCCCTTTGGCTTGCATTTCAGATGGTGTGAAAACAAGATTAGGTACAGTACGTACACCTTACGAGCATTTTTATGCTTGGCGTAGAGTAAACGAAGGAGATGTTGTATCCACTCTTCCTTTTGCAGAAACAGAAACTATGATAAAGGGTGTTTATACACCAGAGCGGTTCGTGGAGATTTTTAGGGACTATATCTATTTCCAAGATAGTATTTACGACAGTGATGAAGTAGAAATCGTATGCCGATATCCTCAGTTCTTTGCAGCAAAACTTTTAAAACAAAGTATTGTAAATTCTGTTGTTACGAGGAGTGGTAAAGGTGGTACATATTTTGGAGCAACCGGATGTGGAAAAACATATACGATGGCTTTTCTTGCACGTCAGCTTGCACTTCGTTGTACTAATATTCCGGAAATCGGTTCACCAACAATTATATTAATTGTTGACAGAGATGAACTGCAAAAACAAGGTTCAAAGCTTTTTACAAAGAGTAAAGAGTTTCTTAATCTGGGAGAAGTATCTGTTGTAAAAAACAGAACACAATTAAGGCAGGAACTTGGTGCAAGACAAAGTGGCGGTTTTTATATTTGTACCATTCAGAAATTCTGCGATAGGGAAGATGACAAAATAGGACTTATCAATGATAGGCAGAATATTATATGTTTTTCAGACGAGGCTCACAGAACTCAGCTTGAACATTCTAAGAAAATTCAGTTTAGTAAAGATGCCGATGAAAATATGAAAGCTATGGTTTCAAAACCATATGCAAAAGTATTGAAGGAAGCATTTCCACATGCTACTTTCGTTGGTTTTACTGGAACGCCTATTGCGGAAACTTATCAAACCTTTGGTGATGAAATTGACCGATATACAATGGATCAGGCAGTTGCAGATGGACTTACTGTTTCCATTAAGTATCATCCGCGTATTGCAAAGGTATTGCTTGATAATAAAAAAGTAAAAGAAATTGAGAATTATTATAAAAAATGTGCAGATGATGGTGCAACATATGAGGATATCGAAGCAAGTAAGAAAGCAATGAGCTCCATGGAAATAATTCTTGGTGAGCCTTCCAGACTTGAGCGTCTTGCTACAGATATCCACAACCATTATGTTGCGTCTTGTGCAGGTGATCCGGATAGAATACAAAAAGCAATGGTTGTATGTTCTAATAGAAAGATTGCTTATGCATTATTACAGAAGTTTAAGGATAAATACCCGGAATGGTTTGAGGAAAAGAAATCACCGGATGGGGTTTCTGTAACAGAAGAGGAACTGAAAGAATTGAAACTGATGCCATTTATGGCAATGGTATCTAGTGTTGGTAGTAATGATGAAAAAGATATGTATGATTATCTTGGCGGAGTTAAAAATGATAAGCGTTCAGAAGAATTGGATGCTGCTTTTAAACAGGAAAAATCTAATTTCAGTATTGTCATTGTTGTAGATATGTGGATTACAGGCTTTGATGTTCCTTGCCTTACATATTTATATAATGACAAACCTCTCAAAAAGCATTTGCTGATACAGACAATAAGCCGTGTAAACAGAAAATATCCGGGGAAAGAATATGGTATGGTTATCGACTATATTGGTATTCGCGACAATATGCGTGAAGCTATGAAGGTATATGGAGGAGATACATCTGTTGCACCGACATCCGATGATGTTGAGCAGGCTACATCAGTGTTTAGAGAAGAACTAGAAGTGTTGAAAAACATGTTCACAGGTTATGATTTATCACCATTTTTAAATCCGGAATGTGATCCTATAGAACGATACAGACTCCTTGCAAAAGCAGCGGAATATGTATTTGTATCAACAGAAGAATTACAGTCGGAAGGAAATAAAGGTGTTCAGAAAGTTTCTTTCAAAACCTATTTTTTAAAGACAGTAAAACGAATGAGGACAGCTTTTGATATTTGTCAGCCTTCCGGTTATCTTGGGGAAGAAGAATCTGCACTTGCACAATGCTTTATGGCTATAGCAGGTTTTGTTCGTAAGATGAGCGGAACAAGTGAAGTAGACACTGATACGATGAATCGTGCAGTTTCAAAGATGGTTGAAGAAGCATTAAAATATAATCAGGTGGAAAGTGTTCTTGAAAGCGGAGAGGAAGAAGATATTTTTTCTCCGGAATATTTTGAAAAATTATCTGATGTCAAAATGCCGGCAACTAAATTGGAATTGCTTGTTAAGATGCTCCGTAAACAAATTAAGGAATATGGAAAAGTTAATCAGTTAGCTGCAAAATCATTTCAGGAAATGTTGGAAAAGACGATTGCAGAATATCATGAAAGACGTAAACATCTTACTGCTGAAGAAGCTGGTGAAGCACAGGAACAGGCATCAGAGGATATCATTAAGATTGCAACGGAACAGGCTTTAGCTATTCTTCGTCAGATGAACGAAAATAGGGAGAGTTTTCGAAAAATTGGCTTAACATTTGAGGAAAAAGCATTTTATGATATTTTGATTTCTCTGCGTGACCAATATAACTTTGAGTATGGAACAGATAAAGAAGTGGATGGTGTTATAGTCAATGATAAATGCAAAGCTTTAGCAAAGAAAATAAAAGATATTATTGATACAAAATCTTCATTTGCTGATTGGCTCAATAACCAAAATGTAAGAAATGGATTGAAATTGGAAATCAAAATATGCTTGGTGAAGAATGGTTATCCGCCACAGTATAGTCCGGAAGTATTTAACAAAGTTATGGAACAGGTGGAAAATTTTGAGGAGTATTCTGTAACAGAAGGTATAGGAAGTGAAGCAACTACTTCTGGAAAGATTTATGAGTATGAGCCAGAGCATAAAGTGATGATGGTTGCGGAAGATCCGGTTGAGTACGGAAAAGAATAGATGAAGTATTATTTCTAGGGAGGAGTTAGATTGGATTACATAGATATTATCGAAAAGAGTATATATAATATTGATTCAAAAATCTGTGGAATAATTGATGATTATAGAGTATTGCAAGAACCCCAAAAGGTTGCAGACTATGTAATTCAATTTCTTCGCACTTATTTAGAACATATTGCAGCTCGTATATATGCTTATGAAAATCCTAATGAACAAGTACCAATTAGGGGAAAAGATAAATGGTATACCCAATATATGAAACAACTTAAAGAAAGTAATGAATACGGGTACATATGGAGAATGCATCATTCACTTCAGATTTCGACATCTCATTATGTACCTGCGGAGGATGGAGCTATTCGATTAATGGATGGATATTTACCACAATTATATCATCTAAGAGATCAGATGAGAGATAAGTTTGGGTTGTTGTTGCTGAGTAATTTTGAAGATTATCCGCAGGAAAAAAGTTGTGAATTAGATTCATACTATGAAAAAATATATATTGCATTAAAGGCTATAGATTTAGAAGATAGCAAGGAACATACCAATGATAGATATTACATTACACGAAAAAAATATCGTACGGTAAATGGAAAAGGTTTTTTTGAATACACATTGTCATATGCACAGGAAGAGATAACTAAATTTGATAGGTTTGTTGCATATTCATTCAATGATATTCCAGATAATTATTCTATCCAATGTGATTTTTACCAATCAAATATAGATTTTAATGGAGTTGGGATAGATATAAAGTGTTTAATAGCATGGAATGTAGCTATACGTCCATGTGAATTGGAGAAGTTAGCTAGAATATGTGGATATGATATTGTTGTAAAATCGGATAATCTATATTATAAGGCATTAATGAAATTTTTAAGTAGAACAGGAATGAATTTATTGGATATTCTTTTGGCAGATAATGAGGAATATGAAATATACATTCAGCAAATTGAGCTTAGTAAGAAAACTGAATTGAAGGATACTTTTGATAAAATAAGAGAGGTTATCATTAAAGAAAAACCAGGCAGTAATATTTTAAGGTACATCACAGCTTATTTGAAAAATGATGTTATTAGAGACCAGTTGGCAGATCGTACCAATAATCTTCTATCGTATTTGTATTTGAAGAATGAGGCAATTCCGTTTGATGAAATGCCTTATGCATCAAGTTTATGCGGACATAATTTATCAAAATTAAGGTTGCATAAATGTTTAGAAATATATGATTGTGAATGCCAATATGTTTCTTCAATGGTGAATAAAGAGGCTTATGACAGTAATATATTATATGTAATTGTGGATCATGATAAGTTAGATTATTATCAGTATGAAGTGGGTATTTTTAACAATAACTTATATAATAGTAAGAAGCAACAACTTAGGAAAATAGATACTTTTGCAAATCATTTGTATGTTAAAAATTATTATGAAACAACTAAATCTGTTATAGAAAAGTTGCAGAAATATACATTGGAAAGAATCGATGTATATTCTGATATGATTGATAAACAAGCAGACTTTATGCAAGAAATAGATGATGATAATAAACGAAAAATAGTAGCTAATATATATATGAATTCTAAATTAGGAATGATTTATGGTGCTGCTGGAACTGGCAAAACAAGAGTTGCAGAATATATTGCAAAAATATTCGAAGATAAAAATATTCTTTTGCTTGCTAATACAAATGCTGCGAAAAATAATTTGGAAAGAAGAATAAAATCCTCTTGTGATTGTTATACAGTGTATGATTATTTAAAGAATGGATATAGTTGGAAAAAGTATGATTTGGTTATTTTAGACGAGTGCAGTACAGTGTGTAATGAAGATGTTTTGAATTTGTTTGAGAAGTGTAATGCGGAGGCATATTTGCTAATTGGCGACATATATCAGATTGAAGCGATAAAGTTTGGAAACTGGTTTAACTTTGCGAGATATTTTGTTGATAAAAAATCTGTTTATGAGTTAGTAACTCCATATAGAGCAAAAGATAAATCGATTCTACTTGATATGTGGACTTGCGTGAGAAATTTTGATGAAAATATGTTTGAAAGACTGTTAGCAAATGGATTTATATCAACTTTGAATGAGTCGATTTTTGAAAGAGATGATGATGAAATTGTTTTATGTTTAGGATATGATGGACTATATGGAGTTAATAATATAAATAGATATATGCAGAAAATCAATCCATCTAAGCCGATTGAGTGGGGAAACTGGACATATAAGGTTGGAGATAAAGTTCTGTTCAATGAAAGTAGAAGATTTGGAAATGTTCTATATAATAATTTAAAAGGTAGCATACTATCAATTGATAAAAAAACGGATGAAATCGTATTTCAAATATTGGTTGATAAGATTATTTCTGAAAGAGATGTTCTTTTTTCGGATATCAAACTCATTGATTGCGATTGTGAAGGAAAGTCTATTGTTGAATTTAGTGTAAAAAGACGAGTAGAACGAGATTCGGACTCAGATTATTCTGAACAGATTGTACCATTTCAGATTGCTTATGCAGTATCTATACATAAAGCTCAGGGTTTAGAATATAAATCTGTAAAGGTGGTAATCACAGAGGATATTGATGAAAAAATATCCCACAATATTTTTTATACAGCGATCACTAGAACAACAGATAAACTTAAAATTTACATGAGTAAGGAAACGCAGAAGAAACTTGCGGAAAAATTTGTGAAGAGTAATGTAGGATTAAAACAGGCACAATTATTTGCAGGACAGGCTGGATTGAAGTTGAAAAATAAATTGTCCTCGTAGTTGAGAATATGTAAATAATCAATAATGAAATCGGTTTAAAGGAGTGACTCTGAATGATAGATATATATACAGATAAAAAAGATTCAAAAGATTGGATACTTCAAAACGATTTGTATTTCAATTTAAATACAAGTAATGAAGAAATGTCCTCAAATGAAATAAATCTCATTCAGCAAGTAGATGAGGCGAAGTTGACACCAGATAAGCATATTGAAACAAAATATGGTTTAGGTACAATCCGTAATTTGTCATCTGGTTGCAAGACATTACTTAATATTGTAAAGCATCCTGATAAGGTTGTGAATGTAGAAGAATGTGGTCCGAATGTGCTTAAAATAATTTTTACTATGGATAATATAAAGATTTATATGTCTAGACCATCACTTTTTGATATCCCGGATGATGTGCAAATCAGATTCAATGATTCTGATATAGTGACCGGAGGGAGAGGATATAATGCCTGGTGGGGCAAGGAGTATGAAAGGAGAGAAGCAGATGATTTATAAGAATATTACATTTAAAGCAGATCCATTTTCATACAACCTGGAATTTGACGATAGAATAACTCTTGTTGGCGGAGATAGCGGTACCGGTAAAACAGTGCTTTATGAAATGTTAGAAGATCTACGATTAACTAATGAATACAAAGCTATAAAATTGTTTAATTACAAATCAGATAATTTCTCAGAATCGATTGAACAGTGCAGAGATAGTTTTATTGTAGTCGATAATGCAGATAATTTGATTAATGATGAAGTCAGACGTTTTATTAATTTTGAACCGTCGAATCAATATATGCTTTTCCTACGAAATTGCGACGGACTAAATGTATCTGATAAGAGTTTTAAGGTGTTGAAGTTTGACAATAATAGAATAACACTGGAAGAGGAGTTGTGATATGAAATATTTATGGACGGAAGATACCGGCGCAGGACTTCACTTCTGGGAATTGGTTAATCAACTTTTCTTTGATGATGCATTTGTAATCGAAAGCAAGGGAAGCAATCAAGGCTTATTGGATGCGTTGTCAGATATTGACATGAAAGAGGACGATAAGTATTATATTGCATTTGATTATGTGGTTGATAATCAGGATATTCGTAACAAGTATCGTATATTGAAATCAATAGCAGATAAGGCAGAAGGGAAGATTATCATTCTGAATATGATTTGTTTTGAATACCTGATTCTTGCTTTTGATAAGCTGGTGGCATGGACAGGCACTGGAAAGACAGATAAAATCAAGATCCGTGAAGAGGTTTTATCAGCAATTGAGGATCATAGAATCAACTTGTCAAAGATTGATGATGTGAAGACATTACAGTACTTGGCAGGTTTTAAGAGATACTCTACAGAGCGTGTGATGAAATCATTGGTGGGTGAATTTACACAAAACGAGAAGTGGTCCGTTAAGGGGGCGCTTATGGGCGAGTGTTGGTATAAGGATTGCTGTGTGTCGGAACATCCAGATAATCGGAGGTGTGGTAAGCCGAAGATTGAGGATGGGAATGAGAAGATGAGGATGTTGATACAGTCGGAAAAAGTGCAGAAAATAATTGGAGAAGTCATTATTTAAATTATATCTACTAACAATTGACAGCTGTATTGTAAAAAAGGAAGTGAAGATTTGAAGATTACACATGTTAAAATACGCAATTATAGAAATTTAAGGGATATAGATATAGGTTTAGCAGAAACAGTAGCAATTATAGGGGAAAATAATAGTGGTAAAAGCAACTTTTTAAAAGCAATCACGCTTCCTTTTTTGACTGATGATAATACACATATCAGTAAGAAATTATCATGGATTGATATAAACAATGAAACTAAGAAATGCTATTATAAGAAAATTATTCTGAATCAAAATAAAATTAGGAATGATGAGATTACTGTTGAGCAATTTGCAGAATTTTTACCGACAGTAAGTGTTGAAGTGAATATTCAGGCAAGTGGTGCAGAGGAATATTATGTTAAGGATATGTCGTATGCAATCGAAGATGGAGAAATTCAATATGGAATAAAATATGAGTTCGCTCCTAAGAATTGCGCAGACATATTCAGAGTGGTAAAAGAAGTTGTATCTCAGACTGAAATTAACGATGCAAATTTAAAAGAGGTTAAAATGAATCTCTTACCAGTAGAATATTATAATTATTCAATAAAAGTTTCGGATGGTAGCAATGTGCCATATGATACATTGAGAATGTTCAAGTACGAGGCTCTTGAGGCAGAAAGAGATGATTTTTCAAAAACTAAGAATCAGTTGGGCTCAAAATTTTTGGTTGATTTATTGAAAGATAGACTTTCTGATCAGGATAAATTGAAAATAGAAAAAGAATATAGTCATTTCTTTGAGGCACTAAAAGAAATTAGTGATATTAATGATATAATTAACTGGCAAGAAACATCTGAGCTAAAGGGTGCAAAGAAGTTTTTTTCGCACATTAACATTCTGCCTAATATGCCACCAATGCAATCTATTTTAAGTAGTGTAAGGTTGGGATATTCAGAAGAAGAATTGTCAATGCAAGGATTGGGATATCGTAACTTAGTATTGCTGTTTGTGCTGATTAATTCACTGCTTGGAAAGGAAACAGATATTGCTCTGGATGTTTTAACGATAGAAGAACCGGAAGCTCATTTGTGTATTAATAATACAAGATTGATGGTAAGTTTTTTAAAAGCATTTACGGATAAGAATAAAACTGTGCAGTTGTTTTATTCCACACATAGTACTGAATTCATTAACAAGATGAATTTAAAAAATGTGGTGGTTTTACATAATGGAAAAGCTTACTCATTTGCAGATGAATTAGAGGATGAAGATTTTGCATATTTAGCAAAGAACCCTAATTTGGATCTTTTTAAACTATTTTTCTCTAAGAAATGTATTTTGTTTGAGGGAATATCGGAAGAATTATTAATTCGTTCTTATATTGACTCAAAAGAAACATTAAGTGACATTGAAGTGCTGTCATTTCATAAAGGGTTTAAAAAAATAATGAATATTTGGAAAAAAGTCAATGAAGGTTCTGGCAATAAATTGGGCATTGTTCGTGATTATGATAATCAACCTAACGCTAAGAAGCAACATGATAAATATAATGATGATAAGGAAATATGTGTTAGAACAACCGAGTATTATACTTTAGAACCGGAAATTGTAAATACGGGTGACAACTATAAGATATTGAAGAACAAATATGGAGATGTTTTTGGTTGGAATGATATGACAGCTGAGCAGCTTACAGAAGCGTGGAAAAATGCAAAAGCAACTGATATGTTTACGATTTGTAAAGATTTAGCTAGTGGAGAATTAGAAGGTTTTCAAATGCCAAAACATATCCAAGATGTTATAGATTTTCTTTCACAAGAGTCAGAAGAGGTGTTATAAAGTGGAAATAAATATAGCAGGTGCAGGAGCAGGAAAGACTACAAAGATGTCTGATAAAATAATACTTCTTCGTAATCAAATTGATGCGGAAAAGAAAATATTTTGCGTTGCATTTACTAATAGTGCCGTAGATTGTATTCGTAGAAAGCTGTGCGAACATTATGTACAAATTCCGGAAAACATAATAGTGAGTACGATTCATTCGTTTTTGTATAGGGAAATAATAAAGCCATATTATCATTTACTTTATGGAAAGAAATATGAAAAAATTTCTATTGCAGAATTACCACAAGACGCAAAGTATAAAAATGCAAAGATTAAAAGACTTGATGATATGAATGTACTTCATCAAACAGTAATTCCTGAACATGCTAAATGGGTATTGTGTAAAAAATCAAAGGATACAAAAAATATAAAAGATGGGAGACAAATAATTAAAAATGCAATTGTAAAATATTGTGGTGCAATCTGTATAGATGAAGTACAGGACATAGATAAGCATATGCAAGAAATTATAGAAGAATTAAGTGGAATGGAAATCCCAATGATACTGATGGGAGATCCGAAGCAGGATTTAAAAGGATTTAAATGCTTAAGAAATCTTATGTCTATATACGAACAAAATGTTAGATATATATCAGAATGTCATAGATGTCCGCAATTACATTTAGAACTGTCAAATCGTTTGGTAGATAAAAATGAAAAGCAGAAATCTGAAAAGGACTCCGGTCAATTATCAGTATATTATGAAAGTGAAATTGATTGCCACACATTAATTGAAAGACAAAAATATGATTTGATGTATATATCCCAGAAGCAAGGGGTGTATGAAACACACGACTACAAGAAGAATAACATAAGAGAGAATTTAGCGGAAGAGCTTGAACCATTGCTGTTTGAGAATCATCCAACCAAAGATGCTCAGACAGTTAAAAAAGTAGCGTATTATTATGCAGGGAAGATGATTGAAAAGTACAGGAGTACTAGAGAGAAAAAAGATGCAATGACATTACTGAGCAATTGGGAAAAAATAGATTCAAGAAGATATGGCATCATCATAAATCTTTTTGAAGATGAAAGCCCAATAAAACAAGAAGATAAGATTTTTGTAAAATCTATAGACTACATAAAGGGAATGGAGGGTGAGAAGTGTTTATTCATTCTCACAAATGACTTGGCAGCACATTTATTTAACAATAATACAGAGACGAATAAAACAAAGAATAAACTTTATGTAGCACTTACACGTTCGCTAAATGAATTGTCGATATACATATTAAAAGAGGTTGAGGATAAATACACAAAGAAGAGAATACAGGATTTTTTTGAAAGATATCTTTGAATATAAGATGATAATAAAGGTGGTGATGAGATGTTGGTAGATGAAATATGGGATTTCAAAAGTATTAACATGGGACGCGAGTTAGAGATTTCTGGAGAATTTATATATGAATCAGCAAAGAAAACAATGTCGATAACTGGATTAAATAATCAATATGAGATTAATATCATATTGTATACCGGAGCAGTTGGTATAGAACGGTTACAAAAAATTTATTTGTGTCTTGTTCTACAAAATCCAACTGATAAGGAATCTGTTCCAAAGTGCCTTGTAGAACATAACCATCATGAATTAGAAAAAGAAATTGAGAAATATACTACAGAACAACTTTCAAAAAATGGAAGAAGTCTTTTGGGAGTTTTTTCTAATTATTATAATAATTACCGATATGCAAATTATATACCGGGAAAAAATAGTAGTGAGTTGAGAAAGTTATTTATTAGTTTTTTGAAAAAACAAAATGGAAAATTTAATTTTGATGAGCCATGTGCTTTGATCCAGTTTGATGCATTCAAACGTTTTTACATAAATGAATTGGGAAAATTGGCTAGATATTATTTTGAATTAATAGAACATAAGGCAAGAGATATTAATACGTATACATATGAGATTGACTCGTATTCAAATGCTGCAAGAGTCTTTTTATCAACTCAAAGAAGATCTTTTTATGAGCAGATGGTTATTGAACAAAATTCAATAAAAGAGCTACTGCTCTATATGTATAAGAATAAGCGAGAGTCTGGTGCTTTTAGATTACTGAATGATATGGAATCTTTGGAAATGGATGATGCACTAGTAAATGATTATTTAGCTGATTTATGTGAGGGAAAAGTCAATAATTGGTTGATAGATTATGTAGACGAGCTGTATGAAGAAATGGAAGACATAAAGAAAAGAAAAGAGCGTAAGGAATTATTGGCATTGATTGGAAATAGATCGGTTTTGTTTGATTTTGATGATTTTGAAGATGATGAAAATGAATCATACCACAGGAATATGTTTGAAAGCGACGATATTGAGGGAGGAGAGAATTTGTAGTTGCAAAAAATGAAAATTAACTTGTCATTCAGGTATCATCAAGTTATAATATTCCCATGGCAACAGTTTGGCAACAACCATTCAGTAGGTCAAAATAAATAGTGTAATTGATATATAAATATGCCCCATACTCGACCGAAACTTAAATAAAATAAGTTAAGTGATGTTTGGGTCATAAAGAGTTTGAATAATTGCAATTATTTTTTCGCACTGCCTTTTGACATTTAATTGCAGGGAGAACTTCGCCTGGAAGAACAGTGTGAATGGTATCGTGCAATGTTTGAGGCCTATAAGAAACGACCATGGCTTTGTGGCTTTGCTTTATGGGAGTGGGCACCGAAGCTGCCTTCTGCTTCCGAGGCATGGAAGGACGACAGCTATGAAATATGTGAGAAACCGGTGCAGGAGATAATAAAGAGATTCTATGAGCATGAGGCAGGAACCTCATTAATGTAATATTTGTAAAGGAAAAAGAACAGTCTGTTTTGATGGGATTAATTTCTGTTATGACAGACTGTTTTTTCTATTCCATTATCAATAGTTGATTTGCGGAAAAACATCGAAATATATGTGTCGTGAGGAGAAGTTTATGCTGTATATAATACTATTAGCTGAGCTATATGGACATATGTCAAAAATATTATTGACATATGCCTTTTATAGAACTATTATATAAGAAAAGCGAGAAAGGAGCAGTTTATGCCGAGACCAGTAAAATGCAGAAAAGTTTGCCATTTCCCCAATGTTTTAGAATTCTTTCCGGCAGATGATACTGAGAAAAAAACACCTATTGTTCTGACGGTAGATGAGTATGAAACCATCCGTCTTTTGGACAAGAAAGGTTATAGTCAGGAGCAGTGTGCAGAATCTATGCAAGTCGCAAGAACAACTGTTCAACGAATTTATGAGATTGCCAGGAAGAAAATAGCAGATGCACTCATTGATGGATATCCGCTTAAAATTGAAGGTGGAGATTTCAAAATCTGTGATGGTCAGAGCAGTAACTGTGGGCTTGGAGGATGTTACAAGCAGGAGCTTCATCAAAAATATGCAGCGGAAAAAGGAGAAGGTATCATGAGAATAGCAGTAACGTATGAAAATGGACAGATTTTCCAGCACTTTGGACACACAGAGACATTTAAGATTTACGATGTAGAGGAAGGAAAAGTAGTACATTCAGAAGTAGTAGATACGAATGGAAGCGGACATGGTGCATTGGCAGGAGTTCTTAAAGCATTGAATGCAGATGTTTTGATCTGTGGCGGAATCGGAGGCGGCGCACAGACAGCGTTAGCGGCAGCCGGCATTAAGCTTTTCGGAGGAGTTTCCGGAGATGCGGATGAAGCAGTAGAAGCTTTTATCAATGAAACACTGGAGTATAATCCGGATGTGAAATGTTCTCATCACGAGCACAGCCACGGGGAAGGACATACATGTGGCGAGCATGGATGTGGAAGCCATAGCTGTCATTAAGAAAAATAGCAAAAAATAATAATACAAAAGAATGTGTCAAGGTAATGGAGAAAGGCAACTGTTGACTTTTGCTTTTTAGCGTGCTAAAATCGAGAGTGTAGAAAAACAAAGACGTTTTGCAGTCATTATTGCAAAGCGTCTTTTTATTTTATCAGCAGTGATAAAGAGTGTGCGGTAAACAGATAATACAGAAAAGGAAGAATGCTCTATGAAAGAATTGTTATTTTTGCTTGTATTGTTTGTTTCTAATGTTATTCAGGCTATCACAGGGTTTGCCGGTACGGTATTGGCGATGCCGCCTTCCGTTTATTTGCTTGGGCTGGATCATGCAAAGGTGGTCCTGAATGTTATGGCCTGGCTGTCCGGACTGATGATCGCAGTGACCGGATATCGACATATAAAATGGAAAGAATTGCTTAAGATGTCTGCGGTCATGTTGGTTGGAATGTTTGCAGGGATACAGATCTGCCGGATCGTGAAATCTGAAAATATTCTTCTGACAATATATGGAATCATAATCGTCGTAGTTGCATTAAAGAATCTGTGCATCCATACAGAGAAAAAACTTCCGGATCTCATTTTGTGGATAGTTCTGATCCTGGCAGGGATAATTCATGGTATGTTTGTATCAGGAGGGGCTTTACTTGTGATCTATGCAACACAGGTACTGAAAGAAAAAGAAGAATTTCGTGCGACAGTGGCCCCTGTATGGGTGGTGCTGAATTTTTTTCTGATGGTTACCCAGTTCAGGAGCGGCCTGGTTGGAACGGCAGATATTCGACTGATCTGTATCAGTATCCTGCCATTACTTATAGCTACATGGTTAGGTAAAAAGCTGGTATGTAAAGTATCTCAGAAGGTATTTCTGAATCTGACTTATATACTGCTTCTGATATCTGGAGTATCTTTGATCGTCTGATGCAGTTGATCACAGGAAGCTGCGGTGGAGAAAGGTGTATAAATATGGCAGTAACATTGCGTGAGATCATAAAACAGGTACAGCATCTGGAGATGAAGCTGGTAGCAGGTGAGACAGGACTGGATCATGAAGTGTCATGGACTCATATGGTAGACAGCGACACGATTTCTGCATTTCTGCAGGGACAGGAACTTACCTTTACAACAGGGTTGGGACTGAATGAAAATCTGACTCTTCTTCGTCTGGTAAAGGAAGTATGGCGAAACAAAGCCAGTGGAATCGTGATCAATATAGGGCCTTATATCAGTGAGATCGGACAGGATGTTATTGATTTTGCAAATGAAAAGGGATTCCCGGTATTTGAAGTACCGTGGAGGGTTCGAATGGCTGAAATCATGCGGATCATATGTTTTGCAATAACAAAAGAGCAGCAGAACGCAATTGAGGTTGCGACGGCACTGAACAATGCCTTTTTATGTCCGTCCCAGGAAGAACTGTATGTTTCGGCACTGATGAGAAAAGGGTATTTTACAGACAGTGCATATACGGTTGTGAATGTGTGTGTTCTGGAAGACAATGATCGTGTAACAGGAACAAGGCTAGAGCAGATTTTATCTAAACTGAGCAGTCATATCCGCTGTAATTATAATGGGATTTTGTGTTGTGCCCAGGAAAAGCAGATCCTTCTGGTTCTGTGTGATTATTCTGATGAAGCATGCAGAAAAACTACAGAGAGGATTTTTCAGATACTATGCAGGATGGTATGTCAGAAGGAACAGATTTTTGTAAGTGTAAGTAAGCAGATTTCCGGGATCAGGCAGATTTATAAGAGCTATCAGTTTGCGGAAAAAATGTCTGATCTATTATGTGTCTGTCAGGTTCCGGGTGAGCAAAGCACAGATGGCGGAAAGATTATTTTTTACAAAGATCTTGGGATTTACAGGGTACTGCTCACACTTACAGATAAGGAAGCAATAAAAGAATATCTGGCAGATACAGTAGCTCCATTGTATGAATATGATGAGATGAACCACTCAGATCTGGTCAGAGTACTTCAGTGCTACCTGGCTAACGACTGCAGTGTCAAAAGTGCGTCACAGGAATTGATCGTACATCGAAATACAATTAATTATAAGCTTGGAAAGGCCGCTGAGATACTTGGAAAAAATCTTTCTGATTTTGATGTGCGTTTTCAGCTGAGGCTGGGTTTCTTGTTATATCAGATGAATGAAATGTAAAAGGAAAATGCGGCAGCAGAATAATAACAATTGTGCTGCAGCACAAAAATAATTGGATAGATGTCTATTGCAGACAGCCAGTGTCGAGAGTAATATATGACTCAGATAAGACAAAGGCGTCTGGTTCACAAATGAATGTGGGCCGGGCGCTTTTCTTATTCTACAACAAATAATAAGTTTGTTTACCGCAAAAATGAACAATATTTAAAACTGAATTACAGATAAAGAGGAGGAAGTTATTATGAGTTTAACAGGAAAAGAAGTAGCACAGATGCACAAAGATTATGTGATGCAGTCATGGGCAAGATCAGGAGCAGATACTTTACCGGTAGAAAGAGCCGAGGGAATTTATTTTTACGATTATGATGGAAAAAAATATGCAGATATGGCTTCACTTCTGGTGTGTTCCAACCTCGGACATGAGCTTCCGGAGATCGTTGAAGCGATCAAGGAACAGGCTGATAAGATGTGCTTCATGGCACCGGCATATGCATCCGAGCCTAAGAGCATGCTGGCAAAAATGCTTGTAGAAGCAGCAGGAGCAGATACATACAAGAGAGTTTTCTTCACAAATGGTGGAGCAGAATCCAATGAGAATGCTATAAAAATGGCACGTATGGTAACCGGAAGAACCAAGATCTTTTCCTGTTACAGAAGCTATCATGGAGCTACACTTGGAGCATCCAATGCTTCCGGTGACTGGAGAAGATATGCAGCAGAGATCGGTGGTGCAAATGGGTTCGTACACTTTATGAACCCTCAGATGTATCGTGACGGATATACAAAAGGAGTTGATGATGCAGAGGTAACGAAAAAATATCTGGATGCGCTGGATCTGCAGCTCAGATATGAAGGCCCCGGAAATGTGGCAGCGATCCTGATGGAGTCTATAGTAGGTGCAAACGGTGTCATTCTTCCTCCAGACGGATATATGGAAGGTGTTCGTGCACTTTGTGACAAATATGGAATCCTTCTGATCTGTGATGAGGTTATGGCAGGATTTTACCGTACAGGAAAAATGTTTGCATTTATGAATTTCGACATGAAACCGGATATCATTACATTTGCAAAAGGTGTTACCTGTGGTTATGTACAGCTGGGCGGATGTATTGTAAGTAAAAAGGTTGCGGAGTATTTTGAGGAAAATGTTCTTCAGTGCGGACTTACTTACAGTGGACATACACTTGCATGTGCGGCTGGTGTAGCAGCAATGAAATATTATAAAGAACACGATATCGAGGGCCATGTAGCTGAGATGCATGAGATCGTTGCTCCGTTTATGGATGAGATGGTAAAGAAGCATAAATGTATTGGTGAAGCAAGATGTATCGGTTTGTTCGGTGCACTTGAAGTAGTCAAGAATAAAGAAACCAGAGAACCGATGCAGGAATACGGCGTACCCGGACCGGTAATGCCGTGGATATTTGCAGAATTAAAGAAACGTGGCTTTGCAACCTTCGGACGTGAGAACTTTATTGAAATCTGTCCGCCACTGATCATCACGAAAGAGGAGCTGGAAGAGTATCTCCCGATCCTTGATGAAGTGCTTACAATGGTCGATGAAAAATTTTGTGACTGATAAAGCAGGAGGTAGCCTATGAACTGGGATTATCTACAGCCGGTAAAAATTCATTTCGGCAAAGGCAGAGTAAAAGAAATCAAAGAAATAGCCAGAGAGCTTGGCTACGAAAGAGGCCTTCTGGTGGCAGGACCGTTTTTCTTTAAAAGCGGTCTTGCCGAAAAGGTCATAAAAGAGTCAGAAGGAATGATCGTTGCTTCTTTTGGAGATGTTTCTCCAAACCCGGACGTTGCAGAGGTAGATGCCTGTGCGGAAGTGATCCGGCAGAAAAATATCGGATTTGTGGTAGCACTGGGGGGAGGCAGTCCCATGGATTGTGCTAAAGCAGCTGCCAGTGTAGCTCTGACTTCGGATTCCATCCGTAAGTATCATGGAACCGGAGTAGCAATGCCGGAGAAACATCTTCCACTGATCGCAGTTCCTACGACTGCAGGAACAGGAAGTGAAGTGACCTGTGTATCAGTTCTTTCGGATCATGCAAATGGAAAAAAAGCGCCGATCGTATCAGAGGGATTTTATCCGGCAGCAGCTATCATTGATCCGGAACTTACTTATACAATGCCACCGCAGGTTACGGCAGGAACAGGAATTGATGTTCTTTCCCATGCGATCGAAGGCTATTGGAGCAAAGGTCATCAGCCGATCTGTGATGTACTTGCGATGCATGCAGCAGAACTGGTATTTAAATATGTTTACAGAGCATACAGGAAGCCCGATGATGAGGAAGCAAGGGAGAAAATGTGCGAAGCATCTTTGATCGCAGGATTGGCGTTTACTTTACCGAAAACCACTTCGTCCCATGCGTGTTCATTTCCATTGACCAATATTTATCACATCCCGCATGGCGAGGCGTGTGGCCTGACCCTGGATTATTTTATAAGAATCAATGCAAAAGGCGAAGGTGGTGAACGTGTAGAGGAATTTGCCAGAAGGATTGGATTCAAAGATGCAGAAGAGATGGCGGATGCAGTTCTTGAATTAAAGAAAAAAATGGGATTGCGGTGTGATCTGAAGGATCTGGAGCTTGATGATGATCAGATTGCGGAGCTGGTTCGTATCAGCAGACATCCGAACCTTTATAACAATCCGGTGGAGATCACAGATGAGATGCTGGGTGAGATGTATCGATATCTGGCCGGAAAGTGAAAGATTTTGATTGAATATTGAAAAAAATAATGATAATATAGAAAGAGACGATGGAGTCCGGATACTTTTGTATCTGGGCTCTTTTTGTATTTATGGATGGGAGATGAAGGATTATGAAACTGATCACAGCAATCGTAAGACCTGAGAAAGTGATGGACGTTATCAAAGCACTGGAGCAGGAAGGATATTTTGCTTTTTCAAAATGGGCAATTTCAGGAAGAGGTAAGGAAAAAGGAATTCAGGTAGGGGATGTCCTTTATCAGGAAATGGCAAAAAACATGCTGTATATTACTGTTGGGGACAAAGAAAAAGATGAGGTTGTAGATATTATCATTAACAGTGCAAAGAGTGGGCAGTATGGTCATTATGGTGATGGAAAAATTTTTGTTTCCGATATCAGTGAGGCATATACGATCAGTGAAGAAACCAGAGAAGATGATGATGAATGATATGATTGATGAAGCAGGAGGATATATATGGGTGAAAGAAATAAAAGAACAAAATTAAAAAAATCCATGGGACCTGGTTCGATCTGGGCAGTTGCAGTCGGTTCCATCATTGGATGGGGATGTTTTATACAGGGTGGTCTCTGGACAGAACGTGCAGGTGGACCGCTCCCACTGTTTCTGGGATTTCTGGCAGGCGGTCTTTTAATGATCGTGGTAGGATACAGCTATTCTTATATGATCGCAAAATTCCCGGTAGCGGGTGGTGAATTTGCCTATGCATATAAAGGCTTTGGAAGAACTGCTTCGTACATATGCGGATGGATGCTGTCGCTTGGATATCTGTCTATTGTAGCTTTGAATGCAACGGCACTTCCGGTATTGGCATCCTATATTTTTCCTGGAGTCTTTAACAGAGGTTACCTGTATACAATTGCAGGATATGATGTATATATGGGTGAAGTCGGATTATCCCTGTTCTTTATCATACTTTTCGGGATCATGAATTACAAAGGTGCGAAATCTGTAGGAAATCTTCAGCTTGCGATGGTCCTTATCATGTGTGCAGCGGTTGTTGTATCAGTCATTGGTGTGATCGCAACAGGACATTTTGATGCTTCAAACTTGCAGCCGGCATACGGAGCCGAAGGCAAGTCTCTTGGAAGCGGTTTTGTATCTATCCTGGCATTGGCTCCGTTCCTTTATGTAGGATTTGACTGTATTCCACAGGCGGCAGAAGAATATGATTTTCCACCACAGAAGTGCAAAATGCTGATTATTTCAGCATTGATCGTAGGTGCTTTGATCTATGGTGCAATGGCACTGGTGACAGATTGTGTTGTTCCCTGGCAGCAGGTTCTGACTATGACAGATGCGAATGGAACTCTTGTAAAATGGCATACAGGTGCAGTTCTTGATCTTGCAATGGGAAAAGTTGGTGTGTGCTTTGTGGCACTGGCAGTGTGCATGGGAATTTTTACCGGTATGAATGGATTTTTTATGACATCCAGCCGTCTTTTATTTGGTATGGCAAGAGCAAAAATGCTTCCGTCAGCTTTTGAAAAGGTTCATCCGGAGCATAAAACTCCGTCCATATGTGTTGGGTTTACCATGATCATCTGCTGTATCTGCCCATTTTTCGGTAGAGAAGTGATCGGCTGGGTTGTAGATATGTGTTCCGTAGGTACTGCGTTCGGATATTTCTTTACCTGTGCAGGTGCTTATATTCTTCTGAAAAAATATGGCGATGATACAGATACAAATAAAATCCATCCGGCAGTAGCAATGGGCGGCTGCGTGATCTCTGTTGTAATATTGCTGCTCCTGATCGTTCCCGGTTCTCCAGCATTCATGGCTCCACAGTCCTTTGCAGCACTGATCGTGTGGGTGTTGATGGGAGTTACCTTCTATTTTGTTTCAAAGAAAAATTTTGCGAAAGTCACTAAGAGGGAAATGGATTATCTGATTCTTGGAAATGTGCAGGTAGTTCGAGGACTGAGAAAAGGAAAAGACCAGGGAAGAGTTGTACAGGGAAATATTGTGGCTGATCAGAGTAATAAATCTTAAAAGGTAATAAAACGGCTGCAGGCCTATAATACTTTCAGGGTAACAGAAAAACTTCCATTCAAAAAATGGGAGTTTTTCTGTTACCGGAGTATCATATTTGCAAGGTGTGATTTATAAAGTATCTTGACAGAGGTACCGATCCTGTTATACTATTAAAACTGATAAAGGGGAGTAACCTACGTTTGGAAATCTGCGTTTGCAGTGTCGTCAGTACGGTGGAAACATCCGGCGCTGCAGGGAAATGGTGAGACTTTTATTGCATTTTTTGTTGTGCAATAAGGGTTTCTTTTTTTATATCCTTTTATCAAAAAAATCCTTTATTGCATAAAAAAATTACAGTTGGTGAATATTTGCAAAAAAGGAGGCAAAGGGAATGAAAGAAATTTATCAGCAGACAGCAGAAGAAGTTCTCGAGCGTGTGGAAAGCAGGGAATCAGGGCTTACCGATGAACAGGTCAGACGGTCCAGAGAGAAGTGCGGATGGAATGAGCTTGCAGAAGGAAAGAAAAAAAGTATTTTGCAGATCTTCTTTGAACAGTATAAGGATTTTCTGGTGCTGATCCTGATCGCATCGGCAGTGATATCCGGTATGCTTGGAGATGTGGAAAGTGCAGCAGTTATCGTGATCGTTATTACGATCAATGCGATTTTGGGAACTGTGCAGACAGTAAAGGCTGAGCAGTCCCTGCAGAGCTTAAAGAAGCTTTCCGGACCGGAGGCAAAGGTATTACGTGATGGTGTGGCGGTACAGCTCCCGGCAAGAGAACTGGTTGTAGGAGATGTGATCCTTCTTGAAGCAGGTGATATGATCCCGGCCGATGGAAGATTGATTGAAAATGCAAGCCTTAAGGTCGATGAAAGTGCCCTTACCGGAGAAAGTCTTGCGGTTGAAAAGAGTATGGACATTATTTTGGAGGAAGCACCGCTTGGTGATCGGACAAATATGCTGTTTTCCGGAAGCTTTGTCACATATGGGCGTGGCAGAGCGGTTGTAACGAATGTAGGAATGCAGACAGAGGTTGGAAAGATTGCGGGACTTCTGAAATCGACTTCGGAAAAACAGACGCCACTTCAGGCGAATCTGGATGATTTTGGAAAGAAGCTTTCCATTCTGATCCTGATATTTTGCGGAATTCTGTTTGCGATCAGTGTATTCCGCGGTGAGAAGATCAGCAGTGCATTTATGTTTGCAGTAGCACTTGCAGTCGCAGCGATTCCGGAAGCTTTAAGCTCCATCGTGACGATCGTCCTTTCTTTCGGAACACAGAAGATGGCAAAGGAGCACGCGATCATTCGTAAGCTTCAGGCTGTGGAAGGTCTTGGAAGCGTATCTGTTATCTGTTCGGATAAGACCGGAACACTCACACAGAATAAAATGACAGTAGAAGATTATTATATTGATGGAAAAAGAATCACAGCAGATGCAATTGATGTAGCAGATCCGGCGCAGAGATGTCTTTTGGACTACAGCATTTTATGTAATGATTCAACAAATGAAAATGGAGTGGAGATCGGAGATCCGACGGAAACGGCATTGATCAATCTGGGCAGCCGGTACGGAATCGAGGCTGCTGGTGTAAGAAAGCTTTATCCAAGGGAAGGAGAACTTCCCTTTGACAGTGACCGTAAGATGATGTCAACACTTCACAGAATTGATGATGAAAACCGGATGATCGTAAAAGGTGCGGTTGACCGGCTTCTGGAGCTGACAGACAGGATCTGGACAAAGGACGGAGTTCGGGAAATCACAGAAGCAGATAAAGAAAAGATCCGGCGCCAGAATCAGGAATTTTCAATGGAAGGGTTACGGGTACTGGCATTTACCTATCGTGAAATTCCGGAGAAGCATGTATTGACGACAGAAGATGAGAACCATCTGGTATTTCTTGGCCTGATCGCTATGATGGATCCGCCGAGGGAAGAATCAAAGGCTGCAGTTGCAGAATGTATAAAAGCGGGGATTCGGCCGGTCATGATCACGGGAGATCATAAGATCACAGCAGCGGCAATCGCAAAAAGGATCGGGATCCTACATGATCTGTCAGAGGCCTGCGAAGGTGCTGATATTGAAAATATGAGTGATGAGCAGCTGAAGGAGTTTGTCCCGAATATTTCTGTGTATGCAAGAGTGTCACCGGAGCACAAGATCCGTATTGTCCGTGCATGGCAGGAGAAGGGGATGATCGTGGCAATGACCGGAGACGGTGTGAATGATGCTCCGGCATTGAAGCAGGCAGATATTGGTGTTGCAATGGGAGTGACCGGAACCGAGGTCGCAAAGGATGCCGCAGCAATGGTGCTTACAGATGATAATTTTGCAACAATTGTAAAAGCAGTGGAAAACGGACGAAATTTATATCAGAATATCAAGTATGCGATCCAGTTTCTTCTGTCCGGAAACTTTGGTGCGATCCTGGCAGTTCTTTGTGCATCCCTTGCAGGACTTCCGGTTCCTTTTGCACCGGTACATCTGCTGTTTATCAATCTTTTGACAGACAGTCTTCCGGCGATCGCGTTAGGCGTGGAGCCGCACAGCAGTGAGGTGATGAATGAGAAACCAAGATCAGCAGACGAGTCAATACTGACAAAGGATTTTCTTGGTAAAATCGGTCTGGAAGGACTGGTGATCGGTATGATGACGATGATAGGATTTTTGACAGGATATCATCAGAATGGTGCACTGCTTGGCAGTACTTATGCCTTCGGAACACTTTGTCTGGCACGTCTGTTCCATGGATTCAACTGCAAATCGGATCATCCGGTTATCTTTACAAAACGTTTCTTTAATAATAAATGGCTTCAGGGAGCATTTGTACTTGGGGCAGTACTCATTACCGCTGTACTGACGGTTCCAGGATTTCATCTCCTGTTTAAAGTAGAGACGTTGGATCTGATGCAGCTTGGCTGTGTATATCTGTATGCGTTTGCAAGTCTTCCGATCATTCAGCTGCTTAAATGGATACGCATGAAATTAAGAAAAAGAGGAGAATGATAGTGGATATAAGTAAAATATCTGTAAAAAAAATCCGAGAGCTTATTGTGTTTACAGCATTTCTTGTGGTCGCCCTGTGGAAGTTTGATGTGGTGCTCGATGTGCTGAAAGCAATATGGGGGATCGCATTTCCTTTTGTACTTGGCGGAGCGATCGCATTTGTGACCAACGTGCCAATGAGCTTTTTGGAAAAGAAAATTTTTGGAAGGGTAAAAAAAGAAAATAAGATAGGTGCAAAACTGGCAAGACCGATAAGTCTGTTCCTTACGATCGTATTTGCGGTTGGCGTGATCGTACTGGTGATGTTTGGTGTGATCCCGCAGCTTACGCGGACAATGGGAACTCTGATGATGAGTATCGCTGATTTTATTCCGCAGATGCAAAGCTGGATCCGGGAATTCTCCCATAATAACCAGGAAATCATGAAGCTGGTAGATCAGGTACAGTTTAATCCGGATCAGGCGATCAAGTGGGGGATAAGCCTTCTTGGAAACGGTGCAGGAAATATGATGAATACCACAATGTCAGCAGTGGGTTCCATAGTCAGTGGATTGGCAACCTTTTTTATTGCTTTTTCATTTGCCTGCTATGTCCTTTTTCAGAAGGAGAAGCTGCATGTGCAGATCCGAAAAGTATTTTTTGCCTTTCTCCCAAAGAAAAAGGCAGATGCTTTTCTTAAAGTCTGTTCTCTGACTTATCGGACATTTGCAAATTTTCTTGCAGGTCAGTGTCTGGAAGCTGTGATCCTCGGCTGTATGTTTGTTGTGATACTGAGTATTTTGAGGATTCCATATGCACTTTTGATCGGAGTTTTGATTGCGTTTACCGCATTGATTCCGATTTTCGGGGCCTTCATCGGGTGTGCGGTGGGAAGCTTTTTGATCTTTATGGTAAATCCGAAACAGGCAATTTTATTTATTATAGTATTTCTGGTGCTGCAGCAGATCGAGGGAAATCTGATCTATCCTCATGTTGTGGGTGAATCCGTAGGACTCCCGTCGATCTGGGTTCTTGCAGCAGTTACGATCGGCGGAAACCTTATGGGAATTGTAGGTATGCTTGTTTTCATTCCGCTGCTTTCCGTGTTCTATACTATCTTTCGGGAATTCGTATATCTGCGCCTGAAGAAAAAGCATATCAAACAGGTGACAAAGACAGAAATAGAGGAATATACGGCGGAGGAAATTGTAAATAGTGACATATCAGAGGGGAAATGATATGATGGACTTGTATTGGGATAGTTAAGAAAAATCTTATATTTAAGTGGGGGAGTTACTATGTGGTTTGTGTTTGCCTTGCTGTCTGCTGTATTTGCGGCGCTGACCTCCATACTGGCCAAGATAGGTATTGTCGGTGTTAATTCGAATCTTGCAACAGCGATTCGAACGATGGTGGTGCTGGTTATGGCGTGGGGAATGGTTTTCCTCACAAATACCCAGGGCGGGATCGCAGCGATCAGCAAAAAAAGCTGGCTGTTTCTGATCCTTTCAGGTCTGGCAACGGGTGCTTCGTGGTTATGCTATTATCGTGCTCTGCAGATAGGCGATGCATCCAAGGTTGTGCCGATAGACAAGCTGAGTGTTGTGATCACACTGGTACTGGCATTTGTTTTTTTGCATGAGAAATTCACAGCAAAATCGATGATGGGATGTATTTTGATCGGTGTGGGAACATTATTGATGGTTTTGTAAAAAGGCATAAGAAAACTATATACAAAAGGAGAGTGTTATGAAAACACGAAAGAAAATTTCAGCAAAGCTGCTGGCGATCATGCTTATTGCTGCATTGCTGCTTCCTCTTGCATGGAATGTCCCGGTGGAAGCAGCCGAGGCAAAACAGATCGATGTTTTGTTCAGCCATGATACACATTCGCATTTGAACAGCTTTTCAACCATCGTAGATGGAGAGCAAAAAGAAGTTGGCGGATTTGCAAGGATCAAAACTCTGATCGATGAAAAGAAGCAGGAAGATCCGGACACCCTGGTGCTGGATGGCGGCGATTTTTCCATGGGAACCCTGATTCAGACCGTATACGAAACGGAGGCGGCAGAGCTTCGGATGCTGGGATATCTGGGGTATGATGTGACGACTCTGGGGAATCATGAATATGATTATCGTTCAAAGGGACTGGCAAATATGCTGGAGGCTGCGAAGGCTTCCGGTGAGACAGTGCCGGCACTGGTAGTGTGCAACGTGGACTGGGACAACATGGAGCAGGATGGATTAAGCGATGGTCAGAAGCAGATCCGGTCGGCATTTGAAGCCTACGGTGTGAAGGATTATGTAGTAGTTCAAAAAGGAGATGTAAAGGCTGCAGTAGTCGGTGTGTTCGGTAAGGATGCCCTGGAATGTGCACCGACCTGTGAATTAAAGTTCAAGGATCCGGTTGAGGCCGTAAAACAGACGGTAGAAGAGATCCGAAAAAATGAAAAAGTGGATATGATCGCTTGTGTGTCCCATGGAGGAACCTGGGAGGATGAGAACAAATCGGAGGATGAGATCCTTGCAAAAGAGGTGCCGGATATCGACTTGATCATCAGCGGACATACGCACACAGAGCTGAAAGAGGCAATTCAGCATGGGAACACATATATCGTATCCTGCGGCGAATACGGAAGAAATCTGGGATCACTTTCCATGACACAGAAACAGGACGGACGGTGGGAGCTGACATCCTATGAGCTGATCCCTGTTTCTGAGGATGTAAAACCGGACCAGGCGACACAGGAACAGATCGATGCCCTGATGGATACGGTGGATAAGAATTATCTTGCCGATTTCGGCTATACAAGGGAAGAGGTTCTTGCTGAAAATGATGTTGAATTCAACAGTCTGGAAGAAATGGGCACGAAGCACGAAGAGTTGAATCTTGGTGATATCATGTCCGATGCATACATATATGCAGTGGAGAATTCCGAGTATTATGATGGTGATCCGGTTGATGTAGCCGTTGTTCCAAGCGGAACCGTGCGGGATACATACACAAAGGGCGATATCACAGTAGAGGATGTTTTTAATTCCTTTTCACTGGGAATCGGAAAGGACGGTGTTGCCGGATATCCGCTGATCAGTGCATACCTGACCGGAAAAGAGCTGAAGCTGGCAGCGGAGGTGGACGCTTCTGTATCGGATTTTATGACAACGGCAAGGTTATATTGCAGTGGATTGAATTTTGCATACAATCCACATCGGATGATCCTGAATAAGGTGACAGATTGTTATCTCACCAGGGCAGACGGAGAGCGGATCGAGATCCAGGATGACAAGCTGTATCATGTTGTGACAGATCTGTATACCGGCCAGATGCTTGGTTCTGTGATGAAAATGTCCTATGGACTGCTGTCTCTTGAACCGAAGGACAGGGATGGGAATCCTATTGAAAATCTGGAAGATCAGGCGATCATGGAGGATGACAGGGAATTAAAGGCCTGGGATGCGATCGCAAGATATATGCAGTCCTTTGAGGATACAGACGGCGACGGAATTGCCAATGTGCCGGAATATTATGAGACGACACATGGACGTAAGGTTGTGGAGAACAGCAGAAATATCATTGATCTGGTGAAGCAGCCGAATAAGTTTTCGGCAATGATCGCAGGTATTTGTCTGATCTTTATCGTGATCATTGTGCTTGTGGTATTTCTGATCCGAAGGATGATCCGCAGGATCAAAGTCAGAAAAGGAAAGAGAAATTCAAAATAAATATACGGCTGAGAAGAAAGCTGTCGCTTTAGCGGTTGATAGATCGCAAAGCGGCAGCTTTTATTTGTGGCAGATATATAAATGGTGAAAGAAGATATTTTATAGTTGACAAATAGAGAACAATGCCATACAATCGTTCTAAATAGAACGAAAAGATATGGAGGAAGGCTATGTTTTTCTGGGATCAGCATAAAACGATAACAAGCTGTTATGAAAAAGTCACAGGGAGTGTATGTGAGAAATATCAGCTGACGCATATGGAATATGATATCCTTATGTTTTTACACAACAATCCACAGCATAATACTGCGGCTGAGATCGTTAAAGTCCGTAAGTCGACGAAATCCCACGTGTCCTCTTCTCTGAAAAATCTGGAGAGCAGAGGTCTGATCGAAAGGATCCAGAGTGCGGACAATAAGAAGCATATCGAGATCGTTTTATTAAATAAGGCAGACCGGATTATTGAAGATGGAATAAAAGCACAGAAGGAATTTGCAAAAATCGCTTTGGACGGCCTGACAGTGGAAGAGAAGCGTATTTGTAAAGAGGTGTTTCATAAGATCTGCGAAAATGCGGATAAATATATGAGGTGAGATGATGAAAAAGAGATTTCATGTAAAGAAAAGGACTCTTTTGCTGATCGCGGGTATTGTATGGCTGATTGCCGGATTTAATGTTGCCAGACTTGGGATATTATCATACCGGGTGATCGATCGGAAGTGGTATCTGTATCTGTTTTCGGTCGTTGTATTTTTTATGTTTGGCATGATGTTTTATAAGATGAGCAAAAAGCATACAAAAAGGATCCTGGGATATGAGAGCCACCGTCCGTTCTGGCATTTTTTTGATCTGAAAGCATATCTGATCATGACATGTATGATGAGCGGAGGAATTGGTTTCAGGGCAGCGGGAATATTCCCTGATATCTTCGTTGCTTTTTTCTATTCCGGTCTCGGCTGTGCACTGGCCCTGGCGGGGGTGGTATTTACCAGAAATTATTTTTGTTATAAACAATTGATCGTAAAGGAGCAGGAAGCATGAGAGAAAATAGTAAGAAAAACATGCCGGACATAATGGAGGCAATATTTGACGCAGGATATTTGATATTCGATCTGATCGCAGGAATTCTTTTCTTTGTATTTTCGAAGGGTAATCCTTTGTTTATCCTTTACGGAGTACTGACATTGACACTTTGTGGCGGAGATGCTTTCCATCTGGTGCCAAGGATCATCAGAGCTGTCCATGGAAGCAGCGAGAGGATCAGGAAACAGCTGGGAATCGGATTACAGGTATCCTCGATCACGATGACTGTATTTTATATTATTTTACTGTATGTATGGAAGCTTACCTTCCCGGAGCTGAATGCACCGGCAGCAGTGGAAGCAATGATCTGGATCTCTGCGATCATCAGGATCGTGGTATGCTTCCTTCCTCAGAATAACTGGTG
The DNA here is from genome assembly GCF_008680535.1 of Blautia sp. LMAG:36. NCBI lineage: Bacteria > Bacillati > Bacillota > Clostridia > Lachnospirales > Lachnospiraceae > Blautia > Blautia sp. LMAG:36. The sequence continues at coordinate 152,826 of NZ_NALB01000006.1, forward strand.
TACAGATGATGGAAATATGAAATTATCCATCCTGAGAAATGCAGTTTTTGCAGTTACCGGTATCGGTGTGATCATTCTGTATGCGATCTCCGGAAATGCGAATGGGTATCACATGACAAGAATGGTTGCTGCGATCATCATTTCCTTTGGATGCTATCTTCCGGTAACCTTATTCAGCAAAACAAAGCCCAAGGTCGGATTACTGATGATCCCAAAGACCTGTGCATATATGTGGATCATTGCAATGGGACTTCATCTTCTGTTTTAGGACAGCAAGCATTAAGTAACCGCCTGACTATGGATCAGACATTGGATGTCCGCAGCGTATTTTGGTACGTCTGCGGACATCTTTTTTTGAGATGAATTGCAATTTTTTTTGTAAAATTGTAGAATGAAAGAGCTTATGAAAAAGAGTCATGAAAGAGAGAATCGGGAAATGAATGATAAAATCGCAGTCTGTCTTGGAAAGGGCGGACAGAGAGATATGGCGGAAGCCTTTTGCAGGAGGACCGGAGCGCAGCTTCAGGATAAGCCGGGAGATTTTCTGACGGTGCGGTTTGATTCCAGGGGCGTTTCGCTGTCCGGTTTCGGGCTGACCTATCAGGGGGATTTTGTGGAGACGATGCTTCACAGAGTTACCAGAGGCAGACTTCAGCATGAGATGCTGGTGAAGGCGGTGAAGTCAGATAAGGAGGGAAGGAAGGCCATCGATGCTACGGCAGGAATGGGTGAGGATGCCTTTCTTCTGGCAGCCCAGGGCTATGAGGTGACGCTGTACGAGCAGAATCCGGTGATCGCAGCCCTTCTTAAAGATGCCATTCGCCGTGCCAAGAAAAATATGGATCTGAAAGATATTGCCGGTCGTATGAAGGTGATCGAGGGAAACAGTGTAGAAGGTATGTCAAAGCTTCTTGATCCTGTAGACGTGATCTATCTGGATCCTATGTTTCCGGCAAGACAGAAATCCAGCCTGATCAACAAGAAACTTCAATTGATCCAGAAGCTGGAACCACCGTGTTCCGGGGAAAAGGATCTTTTTGATGCAGCTATCAGAGCAAATCCGGATAAGATCATCGTCAAGCGTCCGCTGAAAAGTGAATGTCTTGCCGGCCGGGAGCCGTCTTATACATTGAAGGGGAAGGCAATACGATATGACTGCTATGTATTATAAAGTCAGACACTATCAATACAAAAATCGAATCGGAAATCTTAAGTCTGAAGCTGTAGGCGTGGTAAGCGGGGAAAAACATTTCCCCATATTTCCTGGAAATATGATTTTCAAGCCACTGACGAAATCCAAACCATTTTCCACGCCACTATATGCTTATGCAGAGGTGTTCTGGTCAACGATCATTAATGAATATTTTATGCCTGCGCCCAGGTATGAACTGGCCATCTGTGAAGGGTATGAGGCAGTAAATGAAAAATATCTTGACTACGGAACGGCAGTACCCATGGCCTATAAAGAAGGGGAATCCCTTTTGAATCTTCTGGAGTTTTTCAGGAAATATCCGGATGAAAAGGTAGATATAGATAATTATGTAAACTATTGCCAGATGTTTTATGATTATAGAGATATTTTTGAAGCTGATTTTTTGCAGGAGCATCAGGAAATGGCGGAACAGCTTGCCATGCAGGTACTGATCTCTGTCCTGAAGGGAGACCAGAATTATCATTATGAAAATGTAGCATTTCTCTGTGATAAAGATGGCGGGATCATAAGTCTTGCACCTATGATCGATCATGAATTTTCTACGTATTTTATGTTTCCGGACGATATTTCCCGTCATGTATACTGGCTGATGGAATTAAGCAAATCCATCCGCGGATGGGAAGTCCGGCCTGGGGAATATGATAATTTCAAAGATCCGGAAGAACGGAAACTAATGGAAAAAAGTGCCACCTGTATTCATAAAAATCTCCTCTATATAAAAGAACATTATCCGCAGACAACGGAAGAATTTCTGGATAAAGCAGAAAAACTGAAAACAGCATTGACGGAAGCTTCAGAGGATTTTCTGATCCGGGGAAATACGGAATATCCGGACTGTGCGGATTCCAGTGCCTGGCTGATCGGAAAAGCCCGATACAAGGATAAAGATGAAGAGAAAGCCAGCGCTTATGAGGCGGAATTATACGGAAAGGTGAAAAAGCTTGATTTCCAGGACGTAAGTATCAGTGCAATAAATGAAATAAAAGCTGTGATCAGTCAGATGGAAGAAGTTTTGAGAAAGAGAGAATAAACAAATGGAACAAACAAAAACAATATTAAAAAAAACCTGGGTGGTAGCAGCGCTTGCCTGCGTCTGCTGTCTTCTCTGGGGGAGTGCGATCCCGCTGATCAAGACAGGATACCGTCTGATGCAGATGGATTCTGCAGATACGGCAAGTCAGATCGTTTTTGCAGGTGTGCGTTTTGCACTGGCAGGAATCCTTGTACTGATCTTTGCATCTTTGCGTGAGCGCAAGGTTCTGCTTCCGGATCGAACTGTTCTGAAATATGCGGTGCCGGTATGTATGGCTCAGACGGTATGTCAGTATTTCTTCTTTTATATAGGTGTGGCACATACCTCCGGTGTAAAAGGCGCTATTATCACAGGTCTTGGGAATTTTATTGCGATCCTGCTGTCCTGCCTTGTTTTTCACAAGGAAAAAATGACCGGGCGAAAGATGCTCGGCTGTGTCCTCGGTTTTGCCGGCGTGGTCGTGATCAATCTCATGGGAAATTCTCTGGATGCAGGTTTTAGGCTTACAGGAGAAGGATTTATTCTGATCGCGCAGTTTTCTTACGGAATGTCCACGGTGCTGATCAATATTTTTTCCAGAAAGGTATCTCCGGTGGTACTCAGCGGAACGCAGTTTACCATGGGCGGGATCATTCTGTTCCTGATCGGAAAAGGGATGGGAGGACATTTCGGAGTGGTAAATGCCGCCGGTATCGGGATCATCTTTTATCTGGCAATGGTGTCTGCAGTGGCCTATACACTGTGGTCAGTGCTGCTTGCCTGGAATGATGTATCTAGGGTAGCGATCTTTGGCTTTGTAAATCCTTTGTTCAGTGTGATACTGTCTGCACTGGTTCTGGGAGAGGTACGTCAGGCATTTAATATGGGAAGTCTCATCGCACTGTTTCTTGTCTGTGTGGGAATTTATGTGGTAAATCAAAAAAAATCTTCATAAGTGGTATTGCAGTTATTGTTCCAAGGCAATATTTTTTGAAGCGTGTTGCTGAGAACGGAGTGAACAGTAATGGTCGCAGAATGAACAGTAACGATGCCGGAGTTTTGAAATTGATTTCAATACGGCATTGTGTTAAAATAGCTCCATAAAAAGTGTGAACATAAAAATCCATGCCGGAATAACTGCAGGATCCGGAAGCAGATCCGGCACCGGACAGTAAGGAGGAAAAATATGGAATTTCAGAAACTGATCGAAGAGAGAAGGACCATCCGTAAATACAGCCCGGAGAGCAGGATCACAAAAGAAGATCTTCTTGCAGTGATCCGGGCCGCTCAGGAAGCACCCAGCTGGAAAAACTCCCAGACCGGAAGATATTATTGTGTAATGTCCGAAGAGATGGTGGAGAAGGTCAGCAGAGAATGTCTGCCGGAAATGAACCAGGCAAAAGCAGAGAATGCCTCCCTGATCGTTACAACCTTTGTACATAACCATGCCGGATTTCAGAAAGACGGAACACCAGATAATGAACTCGGAAACGGCTGGGGCTGCTATGATCTGGGACTTCAGAACGAGAATCTGATCCTGAAGGCAAAGGAGCTTGGATATGGAACCCTGATCATGGGACTTCGTGACGGAGACAAACTCCGTGAGCTCCTTTCCATTCCGGAAACAGAAACGGTAGTGGCAGTGATCGCCATCGGAAAAGCAGCCGAAGAGCCTGCAAGACCGAAACGTAAAGATGTGGAAGATATTGTGAGATTCTATTAAATAATAGAAGAAATGCCCGGTACATATCAAAGTGTTCGGGCATTTTTTAATGGAAATTAAAGAGCAAAATGGTCTAAAAAGGATTGCCTGGAGGAGTGAATTCTGTTATCCTGTAAGAAAACAGCTGTGACAACATGGAAGGGTTTTGAAAAGCAGAGTTTGGGAGAAGCAAAAAAGCAATACAGTAAAAGCAAGGGAGGTTTTTAACCAATATGCAGATCATACATGAAAATGAATACGAAGAAACCATGAAAAATATCGTAACGCCATATCTTCTGTCTCACAGAAGAGAGCTTTATGTACCGGGTGCGGATTATCCGTTTCGTAACGAAAGCAAACGAATCACAGGTAAGATCCATATGCTGCAGTATCTGTCTGATATTGATATGCCTAAAGGTGTGGTAGTCATCAGCCACGGATTCACAGAATCAGCAGTAAAATATGATGAAGTGGCCTATTATTTTCTTAAGGAAGGCTATCATGTATATATTCCGGAGCATTGCGGCCATGGCCGCAGCTATCGTCTTACCGCAGACCCGTCTCTGGTCCACATCGATACATGGAGAAGATATATCCGCGATTTTCTGAAAGCATGCCGCTACATAAAGAAAGCACATCCGGATCTGTCACTTAACTTGTATGCACATTCCATGGGTGGTGCCATCGGTGGTATTGCTGCAGCCTGGGAGCCGGACTGGTTTCACAAGGTGATCCTTTCTTCTCCGATGATCCGTCCTCTTACAGATAATGTTCCGTGGCCGGCAGCCACCGGCATAGCTCTGGAGAAATGCATTTTCGGAAAAGATGAGGAATATGTAGCTGGCCGAAAGCCTTACGATGGCAGCGGTTCTTTTGAGACAAGCTCCGCAACATCAAAACCAAGATACGAGCGATACAAAAATCTCCGTGCAGAACATAAGGAGCTCCAGACCTGGTCTCCATCCTACGGCTGGCTCTGGGCTTCTGCGGAAATGAGCTGGTATCTGCGTCTCTACGGATGGAAAAAATATACGGCACCAATGCTGCTCATTCAGGCCCAGACGGAAGATCTGGTGTCTGTCCGTGCCCTGAAAAATTTTGCCGGAAAGATCAATCGCCAGGGAAAAACAAGCTGTGATTATATCCATATGATCGGAACAAAGCATGAGATCTATGGAAGCAGAGGTAAGATCCTGGAGAAATACTGGGGATATATATTTACATTCCTGGACGATACGGAAAATGATATTGATCACAGATAAGTATTTTTACTACAGGTGTATCACATATTTAACAACAGGATTGGCAGCTTTTATTCACTTCCTTTCTTTATCATAGTAAAATTATAAAGCTTTTCTCTTATACATTCGACAAAAAATGTGATATAATCTAACGAATCGTCTTTTTGTACAGACAAACGTACAATCCAAAAAGACAAAATTAAATAAGGGAAGGATTATAGAATGTTATCTGTTATTGAATCAGTGAATGCTGCCGTAAACAATTTTATCTGGGGCGTTCCTGCGATGATCTGTATTATTGGTGTAGGTCTTTATTTAAGTATCCGCACGAATTTTCTCCAGATTCGGAAATTTCCCTATGCCATCAGGGTCACTATCGGACGTATGCTTCGGAAAAGAGAAGCTTCCGATGGAAGTCTGACACCGTTTCAGGCTGTTTGTACGGCGTTAGCTGCTACCGTGGGAACGGGAAATATTGCAGGTGTGGCAGGTGCTATTGCCATCGGAGGACCGGGAGCCGTATTCTGGATGTGGATTTCCGCACTTCTTGGAATGTGTACAAAGTTTTCAGAAGTAACACTTGCGGTACATTTCCGCGAAACCAATGCCAATGGAGATCTGGTTGGAGGACCAATGTATTACATTAAGAATGGTCTAAAAAAACACTGGCACTGGCTGGCATATCTGTTTTCCGCTTTTGGTGTGCTTACTGTTTTCGGAACCGGAAATGCAACCCAGGTTAATACCATTACAACAGCTATTGATTCTGCACTGATCAATTACAATGTGATCGCTGCAGACAATACTTCTACGGTAAACCTTGTTATGGGGATCATCCTTGCGATTCTTGTGGCAATGATCCTGCTTGGCGGAATCAAAAGGATCGGCCAGGTTACAGAAAAGCTGGTACCGTTTATGGCATTGTTTTATATTATTCTTGCCGTCGGTGTAATTATCATCAACTGGAAAAATGTTCCGGGTGTTTTCAGCGCTATCATCAGAGGCGCATTTAATCCGGCATCTGTGACAGGCGGCGTAGTAGGAAGCTTTTTCATGAGTATGAAAAAAGGTGTTTCCAGAGGTATTTTTTCCAATGAGGCAGGTCTTGGTACCGGTTCCATCGCACATGCCTGTGCAGACACCAGAAAACCTGTAAAACAGGGATTTTTCGGGATCTTTGAGGTATTCACGGACACGATCGTGATCTGTACGCTGACAGCGCTTGTCATCCTCTGCAGCGGGGTGCCGGTTGGTTATGGCGCAGCAGCAGGAGCGGAGCTTACCATCAGCGGTTTTACCAGTACATACGGAAACTGGGTTTCCATCTTTACAGCAGTTGCCATGTGCTGCTTCGCATTTTCCACTATCATTGGATGGGGACTTTACGGAGCCAGATGTGCGGAGTTCCTTTTTAAGGAAAAAGCTATCAGGCCTTTTATGGTACTGTACTCTCTGGTAGCGATCATCGGCGCAACTGTTGATCTCGGACTTCTCTGGAGTATCGCAGAGACCTTCAACGGTCTGATGGCGATCCCTAACCTGATCGCAGTATTCCTGCTTTCCGGTGTGGTTGTAAAGCTTGTGAAGGAGTACTTCGCCGGAGAAGGAAAGAACGCCTGAGGGAGTTTTTGAAAAAAAAACTTGACTATCAAAACAAACAGAGTTAGAATTGGTTTAGCTCATTAAAGAGTTAACACATAACAGAAGTAAATTCCATGAAGGGAATCAGTAAAGACAGAGGAACCGTCTTCAGAGAGCTGTGACTGGTGTGATGCAGCGTCGGAACTGCCTTGAATATCATCCCTGAGAAGGAAAGCCGAAAGTTTCAGACAAGTAAGTAGGTTTTCACGGGTGCTTCCCGTTACAGAAGTCGCGTATGCCGGTACGTTGCAGAATCGTGCTTGTTTCAATGGAGAAACAGGGTGGTTGCGGAATTTTATATCCGTCCCTGAAAGGGGACGGATTTTTTTATCCAAAACATTTTAAACCACGGGGTAAGGATCTGAAACCGGAAAAATATACAAAAGGGGAAAGAGTATGAAAGTGTACAAAAAACTCATGAACGCACTTGCAGCAGTAGAAAAAATTGTACTGGTCATTTCCACACTGCTTATCCTTGTGCTGACTGTGGGAAATGTATTTTCCCGTAAGGTCATCCATCGCTCATGGTCTTTTACAGAAGAGCTTGTTGTAGCGGTGTTTGTTCTCATCACACTTCTGGCAGCAGCACTTGCCTGCCGTGAAAAAGGAGGACTGGTAAGTCTGACACTGGTTACGGACCGTCTTCCGAAAAAACTGGAAAAACCATCTGTGATCCTGATCACGGTCCTGAGTATTGTTTTTTCCGCAATTTTATTTAAATATGGAATGGACAAAGTTCTTACACAGCTGGCAAACGGCAAGAGAACTTTCGTATTGAACTGGCCGGAGTGGATCTTCTGGTCCTTCGTGCCGATCGGAGCAGGCTGTATGATCCTTCATTTTATTGAGTACTGCCTCGACTTCTGCCTGAAAAAAGATGATGAAAAGGAGGACAAATAAATGATCAGTGCAATCTTATTTATCTCCTTCTTTGTTTTCCTGATCCTGGGACTTCCCATTGCGATCTGCTTAGGTCTGTCATCTGTATGTGCCATCCTTTATTCCGGTACATCTCTGACGATCGTAGCTACAAATATGTACTCCGGAATCAGTAAATTCCTGCTTCTTGCTATCCCGTTCTTTGTTCTGTCCGGAAACATTATGGCAAAAGCCGGTATTTCCAAACGACTGATCAACTTCGTAGATACCTGCGTAGGACATAAAAAGGGCGGCATCGCCATTGTATGTGTTATCGTAGCCTGCTTCTTCGGAGCGATCTCCGGTTCCGGCCCTGCAACGGTTGCGGCACTTGGAGCAGTTCTGATCCCGGCTATGGTTGAGCAGGGCGGTTTCTCCGCACCGTTTTCCACGGCATTGATGGCAACCTCCAGTTCCATCGCCATTGTCATACCGCCGAGTATCGCATTCGTTGTATACGCTTCTATCACAGGGGTATCTATTGCAGATATGTTTATGGCTGGTATCGTTCCGGGACTTCTGATGGGTGTTGCTCTTGTGATCATCGTTATGATCGAGGCAAAGAAACATAACATTCAGCCATCCCGTGAAAAAGCTTCCGCAAAAGAGCGCTGGGATACATTTAAAGATGCATTCTGGGGATTCCTGATGCCGGTTATCATCCTCGGGGGAATTTACGGTGGTATCTTTACACCAACTGAGGCTGCAGCCGTATCTGTTGTTTACGGTCTGTTTGTTGGTATGGTGATCTACCGTGAGGTTAAGCTCAAAGATCTGTTTGACATTCTTGTGGATTCTGCAAAGACAACCGGTGGAATCATGCTGATCGTAGCGAGTGCTTCCCTGTTCTCTTTTGTATGTACCAAGTTTGGTATTGCAAATGCGGCATCTGAGCTTCTTGCCGGCATTGCACATAATCAGTTTACCTTCCTTCTGATCGTAAACATCATTTTCCTGATCGCAGGATGCTTCATTGATGCAAACTCTGCGATGTACATTTTTATACCGATCATGCTTCCGGTATGTAAGGCTCTGGGCTATGATGTGGTAGCATTCGGTGTTATGGCAACAGTTAACCTTGCGATCGGACAGGTAACACCTCCGGTAGGTGTAAATCTTTTCGTTGCCATCAGTATCAAGATCAAAAAAGGTCTGGAGGTTACTCTTCAGCAGATCTCCAGAGCAGTTATGCCGATGATCGCTGCATCCGTTGCAGTTCTTCTGATCATCACTTATATTCCGGCTGTTTCCACAGCTCTTCCGAAGGCTCTTGCAAAAGAGGGTTCCTATACAGGAGACCAGTCTTCTGACACAGAAAGCCAGAGTTCCAAGGATTCCGGAGACGGAAGTGATTCCTTTAATACCATCGCGGATTACAGTGATCTTGACTGGCCGGAGATGACATGGAACTTTGCATGCTCTACAACTGAAACAAGTACCTGGGCTGACGGAGGACGTAAGTTTGGTGAGCTTATGGAAAAAGCAACCGGCGGAAAAGTCAAGGTTAATATTTACGCAGCAGATCAGCTGACAAACGGAAATCAGTCCGAGGGAATCCAGGCACTGATGAACGGAGATCCGGTACAGATCTCCATGCATTCCAATCTGATCTATTCTGCATTTGACCCGAGATTCAATGTAGTATCCCTGCCGTTTATCTATGATTCCTACGATGACGCGGATGCAAAATTTGATGGTGAGGCCGGAGAAAAGCTGAAAGAAATCCTTGGTGAGTACGGACTTCACTGTATGGGAATCGCAGAGAACGGTTTCCGTGAGCTGACAAACAGCAAGCATGAAGTAAAAACAGTAGACGACATGAAGAACCTGAAGGTTCGTGTGGCCGGTTCCAATCTTCTCATGGAATGCTATAAGAGATGGGGCGCAGATGCCACAAATATGAACTGGTCCGAGACCTACACAGCACTTCAGCAGAATACGGTAGAGGGCGAGGAGAACCCGTTGCCGGCTATCGACGCAGCCAGCGTACAGGAGGTACAGCCGTACTGCTCCATGTGGGATGCAATCTATGACTGTCTGTTCTTCTGCATCAACCAGGATATTTATGAAAGCCTGACACCGGAACAGCAGCAGGTTGTTGATGAGGCAGGCCAGAAGGCTGTTGAGTATGAGCGTTATATCAACCGTTCCGGCGACGAAGAGATCATGAGCCGCTGGGAGAAGAGCAACGGTGTGACCTTTACAAAGAAAGAGGATATGGATATCGATTCCTTCAAGAAAGCAGTAGACGGAATCGACGACTGGTTTGTAAACGAGCTTAAGAGTGCAGGCTATGACGATGCACAGGATCTGGTAGATCTTTTTACAGAGGATTCTGTAGATACCGTGGAGGATTACAGTGATCTGAACTGGCCTGAGACAACCTGGAACTTTGCATGCTCCACAACAGAGACAAGCACCTGGGCTGACGGAGGACGTAAGTTCGGTGAGCTCATGGAAAAAGCTACAGGAGGAAAGGTCAAGGTTAACATTTACGCAGCGGATCAGCTGACAAACGGAAACCAGTCCGAGGGAATCCAGGCACTGATGAACGGAGATCCGGTACAGATCTCCATGCATTCCAATCTGATCTACTCTGCATTTGACCCGAGATTTAATGTGGTATCCCTGCCGTTCATTTATGATTCCTATGATGATGCAGATGCGAAGTTTGACGGCGAGGCCGGAGATAAGCTGAAGGAGATCCTTAACGGCTACGGACTCCACTGCATGGGTATTGCAGAGAACGGTTTCCGTGAGCTGACAAACAGCAAGCATGAGGTAAAATCTGTAGATGATATGAAGAATCTGAAGGTTCGTGTAGCCGGCTCTAATCTTCTTATGGAGTGCTATAAGAGATGGGGCGCAGATGCCACAAATATGAACTGGTCCGAGACTTACACAGCACTTCAGCAGAATACGGTAGAGGGCGAGGAGAATCCGTTGCCTGCCATCGATGCAGCCAGTGTACAGGAGGTACAGCCATACTGCTCCATGTGGGATGCCATCTATGACTGTCTGTTCTTCTGTATCAACCAGGATGTTTACGATGCACTGACACCGGAGCAGCAGGCTGTTGTTGATGAGTGCGGCCAGAAAGCCGTAGAGTATGAGCGTTATATCAACCGTTCCAGCGATGATGAGATCAAAGCACGCTGGGCAGACAAAAACGGTGTGACTTTCACAGAGAAAGCTGACATGGATATCGATTCCTTCAAAGAAGCGGTAGACGGCGTAGATGAGTGGTTTGTTCAGGAGCTGAAAGATCAGGGCTATGACGATGGCCAGGATCTGGTAGATCTGTTTACAAAGTAATCTTCATATATGTTTATAAAAAGATAAAATAGCCGGAAAGAGGCAGTTCTGAGAGGATTTTTCAGGACCGCCTCTTTTCTTTGTGGAAAAAAGATTATATACTGATAGCAGTCCGGCATTTGTCGGGCAGGAGATTATTGAAATATGACCGGAACATAAGTAAAGCATATATTCGCATTTATTTTACTGTATGCTCCGGAGAGTTGATAAAGTAAAGGAAGAAATATGATAAAGATCGATCTGATAACCGGATTTCTCGGATCCGGAAAGACAACATTTATAAAAAAATATGCCTCCTATCTTTTGAAAAAAGGCATGAACATCGGGATCCTGGAAAATGATTTCGGGGCAGTGAATGTGGATATGATGCTGCTTCAGGATCTGATGGGTGACAACTGTGAGCTGGAGATGGTTTCCGGGGGCTGTGATGCGGACTGTCACAGACGGCGATTTAAGACAAAGCTGATCGCCATGGGAATGTGCGGTTACGACCGTGTCATCGTAGAACCATCCGGAATCTTTGATGTGGATGAGTTCTTTGACGCCCTCCATGAGGAACCGTTGGATAAATGGTATGAGATCGGAAATGTGATCGCCATTGTGGATGCGAAGCTGGCAGAGGATCTTTCAGCGGAAGCGGATTATCTGCTGGCTTCCGAGGTGGCAGATGCAGGCTGTGTATTATTGAGCAGGAGCCAGGAAGCCACGGTGGAAGAGATCAGTAGCACAAAAGAGCATCTCAACCGTGCACTTGGCCAGATCCAGTGCAGGCGCCGTCTGGACAGTGAGATTCTCACCGGAAACTGGGATGATCTCACAGACACAGACCTGGAAAAAATCCTGGATTGCGGGTATGTGGCAGAGGATTACGTGAAGGAATCCTATGCGGAAGGCGGCGGATTTGATTCTCTGTTTTTTATGAACGTTCATAAAAGCGAGGAGGAACTTCATGAAACTGCAGAAAGGATCCTGAATGATCCATCCTGCGGAGATGTTTTTCGCGTAAAAGGTTTTCTCAGAAAAGAAGATGGACAATGGCTGGAGCTGAATGCTACCCGCCATGAGATCTGCATCCGGCCAACGAAGCTGGGACAGGAGATCATGATCGTTATTGGGGAGAAACTGAATAAAGAGGTAATTGATGGATACTGGAAATAATACTGCAGGAAAAACAGCACCGGAGAGATATGTCTCAGAGAAGGCCTTTGAAGAGCTTCCAGATACCTTTCAGAAGCTAGCAGAGCTGCTTGGAGAAGATCAGTTTGAACTGGTGGCAGTGAATGATGAGAAAGATCCGCAGGATCAGAAAGCAGCTTCAGAAAGTGCTTTTTCGGAAGCAATTGCGGAAAAGTCCGATGACAATATGTACAGAGTGGATTCTTATGTAAAAAACGGCGAAATCCGTCTTGTGTATCTTATGAATGATGCGGTAGAAAGCTTTCTTGTTTTTGAAAATGCCCGTATGACAGGTGTATACAAATCGGATTACGAGGGCGAGATCCTGGCAGATTTAAGCCGGCAGGGCAGAGAATACATCCTTGTGGTTCACCAGGATGATTCGGTGGTGACTTTGTTTTTTGAAACCCTGTCTCTGGAAAAACATCTCTACGATTACAGCCGGATCGGTCATTTCTGGGTAGAAGGGTATGAATACTTACGGCAGCTGGAATATCGGCTGGCGATCCTCCGCGACAAATATGATTATATAGGCGGGGACAGCTGCAACGCTCTGGAGGAGAAGCTTTCTGCACTGGTGGAATTTCCGCCATTGAATTACTGCTGTTATCCGGCTGTTCCGGAAAAGTATATTGTTCCCAGGGAAAATCCGTGGATTCCCTCGGAAAAGGCATTTGAGGTAATGGGAGAGATCGCAAGGCAGGCAGGAGACCGTACCTTTGTCAGGTGGCTTGAAATTTACCGGAAACTTCGGTTTAAATGGGTAGCACGGAAACTGGCAGGAATGCTTCACCGTACAAAACACATCCAGGTAACGATGTGCCTTTCTGAAAAGCTGCGGGAAGCTTCATCCGGATATGGGAATCGTTCTTTTGGAAAAGAAGCCGATGAAGAACTTAGAGTTCTTACAGAAAAAGCCAGGACAAAGCAGGCAGAGCTGAACGAGCAGGGTATGGGATCCGAAGTACTCAGGGAAGAACCGTTTACCATTGCCAGAGATTCTCTGGGATTTAAGGTTTATCTCATGAAATGGAACAAAGGAAGAAAAGACTGTACCGTTGAAATTGAAGAAATATGACGAAATATATATAGATCCGTAGAGAATATCTGTGAAGTGTTTTTGCCCGGCAGGGATTGCTTTTTTAAAAACACTGGGGTATAATCTAACGGAAAGAGTTAAGAACAGCCCTTTAATAAGAAAGGAGATTTTTAAAATGAAAGTAACACATATTACAGATATTGATAAATTTTTTGAGGTAATTGACAGCTGCAAGGGTAGAGTAGAGCTTGTAACAGGAGAGGGAGACAGATTGAACCTGAAATCCAAACTTTCCCAGTATGTATCTCTTGCAAACATCTTTTCCGCTGGTGAGATCCCGGAGCTTGAGATCGTTGCAGCAGAGAAAGAGGATATCGACAAGCTTATGAACTTTATGATCAACGGCTGATAGGAAGAACGATTTTCAGGGATGTGAGCTTTTCACATCCCTCTATTAATCTGAATATAAAGCAGAATAGGAATGTCTGTTTTGTAAAATGGATATAATGACAGCAGATACAGAAACAGGTATTTTTTTCTCTGTCATCATGAGCATAACAGGATACAACCAGGGGGTATAATACTTCCTGGTCAAACTACGTTAAAAGGAGTGTATACAAAATGGTTAAAATTGATATTATCTCCGGTTTCCTTGGCGCCGGAAAAACAACTCTGATCAAAAAGCTTCTGAAGGATGGATTTCAGGGTGAGCAGGTAGTGCTGATCGAGAACGAGTTCGGTGAGATCGGTATTGACGGCGGCTTCCTGAAAGAGGCAGGGATCCAGATCCGTGAGATGAACTCCGGATGTATCTGCTGCTCTCTGGTAGGAGATTTCGGAACCTCTCTGAAAGAGGTTGTTACCAAATATGATCCGGACAGGATCCTGATCGAGCCATCAGGAGTTGGTAAGCTTTCTGACGTTATCAAGGCTGTACAGGGTGTTCAGGACGAGGTTGACATTAAACTGAACAGCTATACAACTGTTGTTGATGCAAAAAAATGCAAAATGTATATGAAGAACTTCGGTGAGTTCTTTGATAATCAGATCCAGTATGCAGGTGCTATCATCATGAGCCGTACTGATATTGCAAGTGAGAAAAAGGTTCAGGAGTCCCTGGAGCTTCTCCGCAGCCTGAATAAGGATGCTGCTATCATTACAACTCCGATCGAGAATCTTGACGGTAAGAAGCTGGTAGAGGTTATGGAGCATCCGGTATCCCTGGAGCAGGAGATGCTTGAGGAGGAGCATGAGCATCATCATCACCACGACGGAGAGTGTGGCTGCGGCCATGATCATGAAGAGCATGAGCATCACCATCACCACGACGGAGAGTGCGGCTGTGGCCATGATCATGAAGAGCATGAGCATCACCATCACCATGACGGAGAGTGCGGCTGCGGCCATGATCATGAAGAGCATGAGCATCACCATCACCACGACGGAGAGTGTGGCTGTGGACATGACCACCACCATCATCATGCAGATGAGGTCTTCACAAGCTGGGGCCGTGAGACTATTAAAAAATATACACGTGAGGGACTTGAGAAGATCCTTGAGGCACTTTCCGAGTCTGATAAATACGGTATCATCCTCCGTGCAAAGGGAATGCTTCCAGCAGAAGACGGAACATGGATCTATTTTGATATGGTTCCGGAAGAAACTGAGATCCGTGAGGGTGCACCGGAATATACAGGCCGTCTGTGCGTGATCGGTTCTAAGCTTGACGAGCATGCACTGGAGGAGCTTTTCGGGATCGCATAAAGCATATGATAAAATAAATGTTCGTTTTGACGCAAAGCCAAAGCGGAATACAGATATAGATTGTTACAGAAAGGAAACAGATACTGTACATTAAATTGTACAGTATCTGATAGGATGGATTTATGGAAGAGACCAGAGTACCCGTTTATCTGATCACAGGTTTTCTGGAAAGCGGCAAGACCTCTTTCCTGAGCTTTACCCTGCAGCAGGATTACTTTCAGATCGATGGAAAAACACTGCTGATCCTTTGCGAAGAGGGTGAGGAAGAATATGATGAGGAAGCACTGAAACAGTGCAATACCGTTGTGGAGAGCATTGACAGCGAGGAAGAGCTTACACCGGAACGACTTGCGGCAATGGAGATCTTGCATCAGCCGGAGCGGGTGATCATTGAGTATAATGGCATGTGGCTGGTAAGTAAATTCGAAGAAATGGAAAAACCGGAAGGCTGGGGCGTGGAGCAACATATCACCTGTGTGGATGCAAGCACATTCCAAGTCTATATGGCGAATATGAAGTCCCTTTTTATGGACATGGTCCGCAATGCGGATATGGTTATCTTTAACCGCTGCCAGGAGAACGACCCGCTTCCTTCTTACAGAAGAAGCATCAAGGTGGTGAACCAGCGTGCGGAGATTATCTTTGAGGATGAAGAGGGCGAGCTTGGTGATCTTTTTGAGGATGAGATGCCATTTGATATTGATGCGCCGGTGATCGATATCCTTCCGGAGGATTATGGTATCTGGTTTGTGGATTCCATGGATCATCCGGACCGTTATGTCGGAAAAACCGTTCACTTTAAAGCACGTGCCCTGAAGCCGCGTGGAATGGGAAGCAAATTCTTTGTTCCCGGAAGAACAGCCATGACATGCTGTGCAGATGATACCACATTCCTTGGTTACATCTGCAAGAGCGCTTTTGCTCCGAAGATCGCAGAAGGCCAGTGGGTGGATGTTACTGCGAAGGTTGCGTTTGAGAAGAGAATGGAATATCAGGGAGAGGGAATCGTACTTTACGCAGAGCATGTAGAAGTTTGTGAGCCACTTGCTGATGAGATGGTATATTTCAACTGATACGATCAGAGCATTTGTATGCCTTAAGGCATAAGAAGGCTGACATTGAAACAGGTGAATTACAGCTGAGGAGTTTTTATGTATTTAATTGCAGGTTTGGGAAATCCGGGAAAGCAGTATGAGGCTACACGCCACAATATGGGCTTTGACACCGTTGACTGTCTTGTGGAGAAGCATAATATCCCGCAGGGCGGCGTAAAATTTAATGCCATGTATGGAAAAGGTATCATCGGCGGTGAAAAAGCTATTCTGATGAAACCGCTTTCCTATATGAATTTAAGCGGCGGTCCGATCCAGGAGATGTCCGGCTATTTCAAGATCGATCCGGAGACAGAGCTGATCGTGATCTACGATGATATCGATCTGGAGCCTGGGCAGCTTCGTATCCGCAAAAAGGGCAGTGCGGGCGGACATAACGGGATCAAGGATATCATCCGCCGCCTTGGAACTGAAAAATTTATCCGTATCCGTGTTGGTGTCGGTGCGAAACCGAAAGACTGGGATCTGGCAGATTTTGTGCTGGGTCATTTTTCGGACAGTGACCGCAAGCTTGTGGATGAAGGGATCAATGATGCGGCAGAGGCTGTGGAGATGATCCTGTCCGAGGGCGTAGATGCGGCGATGAATAAATATAACAGGAAAAAGCCTAAGAATTGAGGTTTGTATGGAAGCATTTTTGCATCCTCTGCAGGGTCTTGCAGAGTTTGAGGAAATAAAAAAGCGCTGTGGCGCAAACTGCGGAATTCTTAATGTTTCCGGATGCATGGAGTCCCAGAAGGTCCATCTGATGTATGGACTTTCCGGGCTTTTTCCATATCATCTGATCCTTGCGGATGATGAGCGCAACGCAAAGGAAATCTATGAGGATTACCGATTCTATGACAAAAATGTATATTTTTATCCGGCAAAGGATCTTCTGTTTTTTCAGGCAGATATACACGGAAATCTTCTGATCCGGCAGCGGATGCGTGTGATTCGGGCACTTCTGGAACAGGAAGAAGTGACCGTTGTTACCAGCATTGACGGATGTATGGATTTCCTGATGCCGCTGGAAAAGATTAGAAGCAGACTTCTTCATTTTAAAAGTGACAGTGTGATCGATCTGGATCAGTTGAAGGAAGAGCTGGTAGAGCTGGGGTATGAACGCACCGGTCAGGTAGAGCTTCCGGGGCAGTTTTCTGTGCGTGGAGGAATCATTGATATCTATCCGCTGACAGAGGATAATCCTTGGCGTATCGAACTGTGGGATGATGAGGTGGATTCTATCCGGAGCTTTGATGCGGAAAGTCAGAGATCTCTGGAAAATGTAGATGAAATTACGATTTATCCGGCCGCAGAAAAGATGGACGGAGAAGATATGGTATCCTTTCTGGATTATTTTCCGGAAGAAAAAACACTGGTGTTTCTGGATGAACTGAACCACCTGGCAGAAAACGGCGAGGGTGTGGAGGAAGAGTACCGTCAGAGTCGTATGCACAGAGAGGAAAAAGGCGAGGCAAATCTTCCGGAGCAGTGGCTATGTGGCTTTCAGGAACTGCAGAAGAAGCTGAACAGACGGAATTGTGTGGCTGTATCCGCACTTTCTCCCAGACGTTCCGGATGGAAGATCAATGAGGAATTTGATCTTACGGTGAAGTCTGTAGATTCTTATAACAGCAGCTTTGAACTTCTGGTAAAGGATCTCCTTCAGTATAAGAGTCAGGGATACCGGATCGCATTGCTCTCCGGTTCCAGGACCAGGGCGGAGCGTCTGGCAAAGGATCTTTCAGAGGAAGGACTGAATGCTTTTTACAGCCAGGACATGGATCGTATCATCAGTCCCGGGGAGATCATGGTTGTCTATGGTCACGCAAGACGTGGCTTCCAGTATCCGCTAATCAAATTTGCAGTGATGACGGAAACCGATATTTTCGGCAAAGAGCAGAAAAAGCGTAAAAAAAAGAAAAAGTACAGCGGAAACAGGATCCAGGATTTTGCAGAGCTTTCCATTGGTGATCTTGTTGTTCATGAAAAGCACGGACTGGGTATTTACCGTGGAATCGAAAAGGTAGAGGTTGACCGTGTTGTGAAGGATTACATCAAGATCGAATACCGGGGCGGCAGTAATCTCTATATCCTGGCAACCCAGCTGGATGCTTTGCAGAAATATTCAGGATCCTCCGAAAATGCAAAAACGCCTAAGCTGAACAAGCTTGGCGGTCAGGAGTGGAATAAGACCAAGAGCCGTGTTAAGGGTGCGGTAAAAAATATCGCAAAAGAGCTGGTAGAGCTTTATGCAGTCCGCCAGGAGAAAGAGGGGTATGTCTGCGGACCGGATACCGTATGGCAGAAGGAATTTGAGGAGATGTTTCCCTATGAGGAGACAGAGGATCAGCTGGCAGCCATTGAGGATACCAAGAGAGATATGGAAAGCACTAGGATCATGGACCGTCTTGTGTGTGGTGACGTTGGTTACGGAAAGACGGAGGTGGCTTTAAGAGCTGCGTTTAAGGCAGTACAGGAAAGCCGGCAGGTGTTTTATCTGGTCCCTACTACCATTCTTGCCCAGCAGCATTACAATACCTTTGTACAGCGTATGAAAGAATTTCCGGTGAAGGTGGAGCTTCTCTGCCGTTTCCGGACATCTGCCCAGCAGAAAAAGACCATCGAAGGGATCAAAAAGGGGCAGGTAGATATTGTGATCGGCACCCACAGAGTTCTTTCAAAAGATGTGGAATTTAAAAATCTTGGACTTCTGATCATTGATGAGGAGCAGCGCTTTGGTGTTACTCACAAGGAGAAGATCAAGCAGATGAAAAAAGATGTGGATGTACTGACGCTGACGGCAACGCCGATTCCGAGAACTCTTCATATGAGTCTCATCGGTATCCGTGATATGAGCGTTCTGGAAGAGCCGCCGATGGATCGTGTGCCGATCCAGACATACGTTATGGAGTACGATGAGGAGACTGTTCGGGAAGCCATCCGCAGGGAGCTTCGCCGGGGGGGACAGGTGTATTACGTATATAATCGAGTCAATGACATTGCCGAAGTAGCCCTTCGGATATCCAGACTTGTGCCGGAGGCCAGAGTGGATTTTGCACATGGACAGATGAGTCAGAGGGAACTGGAGCAGGTAATGTATGATTTTATCAATGGAGATGTGGATGTACTGGTTTCCACCACTATTATTGAGACAGGACTGGATATTTCCAACGTAAACACTATGATCATCCATGATTCGGACAGATATGGCCTTTCCCAGCTTTATCAGCTCCGTGGGCGTGTAGGACGTTCCAACAGGACTGCTTATGCATTCCTGATGTATACCAAAAACAAGATGCTCCAGGAGACCGCGGAGAAACGGCTCAGCGCCATGCGGGAGTATTCAGACCTTGGAAGCGGTTTTAAGATAGCTATGAAGGATCTGGAGCTTCGTGGAGCAGGAAATCTTCTCGGTGCTCAGCAGCACGGGCATATGAACGCAGTTGGTTATGACCTTTACTGCAAGATGCTCAGTGAGGCTGTCAAGGAGGCAAAGGGAATCCGGACTATGGATGATTTTGAGACGACCATTGATCTCAATATTGATGCATTTATCCCGGATTCCTATATCGGCAACGAGTTCCAGAAGCTGGATATTTATAAGCGTATTGCCGGTATTGAAAGCCAGCAGGAATATGACGATATGCTGGAGGAGCTGATCGACCGTTTTGGCGAGCCGACAAAAGCTGTGCTGAATCTTCTTGCCATTGCAAGACTGAAGGCTCTTGCCCATCAGGGATATGTGACGGAGATCAAGCAGCTTGGAAAAGATGTCCGGATCACGCTCTATGAAAAGGCCAAGCTGGATCCCGCAGGTATCCCGGCTATTATGGCGCAGTACCGGAGAGGTTTGCAGTTTAAGGCTGATCATGAGCCGAAATTTATCCTGACACCACAGGGAAGGCTGATCGAAGAGCTGATGAAGTTTGCGGGGGAGCTGGCAAAACTGGCAGAGCCGCTGGAGTAAAGGGAAGAATCAGCTAAGCTTAGGGTTATCCACGGGAAAAAACATCCGGTTTGTGGATACCGGATATTTTCCCGGAAAGACTTGTGGATAATTTGTGAAATGTCGTGTAAGTTCGTGAAATTCCTTGCTCTTAAAGGTGAAAACGTTTATAATCAAGTATTATGGAATAAGAGCCGGACCGTGATTCTTATGGACGGATAGATGGAGGATGAAATGAGAAATTCAGTAAAGAAAGCGGCAGTTACTGCTCTTGTCTGCGTTACAGCGGCAGGAATGATGGCAGGCTGCGGAAATAAAAAACTCGATGGTACAAAGATCGCAGTGACAGTCAATAAGCAGGAAATCCCGTTTGGCGTTGTAAGTTTGGCAGCACGTATGCAGCAGGCACAGGCTGAGGCAATGTACAAGATGTATCTTGGCGGTGGAAGCGATATGTCTATCTGGAGTACCAAAATGGATGATGATTCCGATGAGACTTACGGTGAAAATGCGGTAACAACTTCTGTTGAAACTGTTGAAAAGATGTGTCTGGAGAAAGAACACGCTTCCGAGTATGATGTTGAAATCACAGATGATGAGCAGAAGGCTCTTGAGGAAGCTGCCAAGAACTTTATGGCTGCCAATTCCGATGAGACAATTGCAGAGCTTGCGGTTGATGAAGATATGGTGAAGACTTTCCTCGAGCTTGAAACATACGATGTGAAGATGAAGGATGCCATTGAAGCCAAAGCGGACGTGAAACTGGATGAGAAAGAATATCAGCAGATGTCCTTCAGCTATGCAAGTGCAAAGGTCAGCGGAGATGATCTTTCCGATGATGATATCAAGAAGAATAAAGAGAATCTTCAGAAGTTCTATGACAAGGTTAAAGAGGATCCGGCTGCAGATTTCAATACTCTTGGAGATAAGATCTCCGAGGATATGACCGCAACAACCGGAACATGCCCTACCTATGAGGAAGGTGATGACAGTGCTGCCAACGGAACTACTTATCCGGATGAGGTTCGTACCGCTTTAAGAAAGCTGGACGAGGGTGCACTGAACGAGGAGATCATAAAGACAGATTCCGTATGGTATGTTGTGAGACTGGATTCCAAGAATGATAAAACTGCAACGGAGAGTAAGAAAGAGTCTCTGACAAACACCAAGAAGGATGATTTCTATAATGATACAACAGATGGCTGGAAGAAGAAAGCTGATATCAAAGAAGAGAAAAAATTGATCAAGAAGATCAAGATCACAGATAATCACAGCTTTACGATCCAGACTCCAACTCCGACACCGGACCCGGATGTAACTGAGACACCGATAGCAGATTCTGCAGAGGCTGAGGCAACCGAGACACCGGCAGCTGAGGAGCAGACCGATGTGACCGAGACACCGGAGACAGAGGGAGATTCTGCAAAGGCTGATGAGGAGACTGCAGATAGTACAGAATCTGAGGCAGCTGCTACACTGGAAGCTGAGAAATAAGATACCATGTTTACAATGGAATGATAAGAGAAAAGACAACGAGCCGTGTACGGATTTATCGTACACGGCTCGTTTTTTGTAATGCTCATGCCTGCTTTACGGATCATCAGATCAGATCGAGATGCTCTAGTGCGTGAAGGATCCCGTCCTTGTCCACTGAGTCTGTCTGGTATGTGCAGTGTTTTTCGATGCCTCCGTAAGCATTTCCCATAGCAACGCTGACTCCGGCAGCTTTCAGCATGGGAAGGTCGTTGGGACTGTCTCCGAATGCATAGCAGTTTTCCTTGGGGATGGAAAGGCGGTCCAGGAGAAATTCCATGCCTGTGGCTTTGCTGGTACCCTTTTGTGTGACTTCCCAGATTCCGTCTCCGTGATCAAAATAGGTGTAATGATCATTACAGAAGCTGCGGAATTTTTCGACATCGGAATCCGGCAGCATATGTACCAGGAATTTGTCATAGGAGTAAGTGCAGGCATCCTCCCGATTGAATTTTGTGATGTCGACCATTGGAATTTCTTTTCGCATTTTGACTCCGAATTCGGACTGGGCCGGAGATATGCCATCATACAGGATCTCAGTGTTGGATTCAAAAATTGCCTCGATCTTGCATTTGCGGAGAAGGTCTACGGTTTCCTTGCACAGAAGATTTGGGACTGTGCGGAAAAAAAGCAATTTGTTGTCCATGTAAATGTGGGTTCCACAGCCGTATATATAGCCATCGAAATGAAGCTCTGAGAGTGCAGAGGGCATCATTACTTTGGTGCGGCCGGTGTTGATGAAAAGAAGATGACCGTTTTCATGGGCTTTTGTGAGGGCGCGGCTGGTGCTCTCCGGAACCTTGAAGGGGTGAGGCGTAAGCAGTGTGCCGTCTATGTCGAAGAACAGGATTTTTTTATCGTTCATAAGGTCTCCTTTAAAATGGGATTTCTTCTTCGGTGTTACTGTTATCAATGTCAGTAATATCATTAACAGGAAGCGGTTCTGCGGATGTATCTTCAACAGAGTTCAGTGTGCTGACACGGATGCCGTTGAGTTCTATTTCACTTTCCATGGGGATCACAAGGCATTTTCGACCATCGATGATGCGGGTTTCTACCAGTTCTGCCCGGTCCGGTGCTACATGGATCACCACGTCAGGGGTTTTGATCTCGAATTTCCGGGTGTTGGTGATGTTGGATGCTACCAGAGCTGATTTTTCTCCTGCGGCAAGCTCATACTGTTCATCGAAGTTCTGGAGCTTTTCGTCTTCTACGCCGCATTCTTCGAAGAGACGTTTGACTTCGGATTTGGTGAGGACAACAGGTTCCGGTTCGTCCTTCTGGGATTCGATGAGATCGTTGAGCTTTTCGTGGATCTCAAGGACTGTGTCGTAGGCACAGTCATCACCAAGGGTTTCTTCCACCAGAGCATTGAAGGAGTCACGCTGGGTTCCGGCAGATAGTGGTGTGGTGCAGCCGAAGACTTCTTCCATCATGGTGGAGCGGAGATTTTCGGCGTTTTTGGTGTAGTAGAGAAGTCCGTGGATATCGGTACTGCGGTCGTTGAACTGTGGGAAAAGGAAGCCCCAGTCAGGCATTTCTACCAGCCAGTCCCGGATACGGTCTTCAATATTGTTTGTCTCTGCATTGTAATGCAGGCCTGCTTTGGAGAGCTTGACCGGGCAGATACTGCAGAGGATGTGATCGTAGATCTCATCGGAAGCGTCGAACATTTCGGCACCGTCGGAGGATTTGCCGGGGATGTCGTAGACTGCGTGGATGAGGATGATGTAGTAGTTTTCACCGTAGTCGTAGTTTTCTATGATTCTGTCGTAGAAGGCTTCGGTGAGGGTGTCGTCGGTGAGTTTGCTTTTGCGGAGTTTCATGAGGAAGTTTTGGGTTCCGCCTTCGGTTTCCTGATCCAGAGGAAATTCCATGTTGATGAGGTTTTTTCCGATGGTGCCGGTGAGGGTTTTTCGGAAGATGTCGAAGTATTTGAAGGTTTCTTCCTCTGATAAGGATAAGAAGGCTTCTTTGAGTTCGGTTTTTTTGTTTTTTTCACCGTCTACGTAGCAGCCGCAGATGCGGGTGATGGAGCAGCGGTCAGGGGTGAATTGTTTTTTTATTTCTGCGATTTCTTTTTTGTTCATGTGTGGTTTACCTCGGTTTTTTAATTAGTTTGATTATAGCACAGGTGTTTGGTGTGGGCAAGATGACACGGACGGACGTGTGAGATTTGCAGCAGAAGTCCGGGTGCCGTCGTTTCGCCTGGTCATACTAAGCGTCTGAGGTGCCTCACGGAGCGGCCGGCCCATAACTCGCCATGTACGCTGATGCGTACCTGGCTCAGACAGATGGACCTTACCCTGCGGCTTGTGGCCGCCGGGTACCTCTCCGTGAACCACCTCAGACGCTAAGTATGGACCAAGGCTCACTCCAAAGCACCCGGACTTCTGCTGCAAACCTCACACTGTGCGGTCATGGTGGGAGGGGTAGAGTGGTCTGACGGGAGTTGGATGAGCCATCAGCGCTGCGCTGGATGGCTGGGAGGAAAGGCTGAGTTTCCATGTGGTTTGGAGGGAGGTTGTGAGCGTCGGCGCGTTGCTGGACGCTTGTAGTTTGGAAGGTTGAGATTCCATGTGGTTTGGAGGGAGGTTGTGAGCGTCGGCGCGTTGCTGGACGCCTGTAGTTTGGAAGGTTGAGATTCCATGTGGTTTGGAGGGAGGTTGTGAATGTCGGCGCGTTGCTGGACGCTGGAAGGTGGTGTCGAAATTTGGAGATGGGTTTTTGTGGTGTTGTGGTGGGATGTGTGGTATGATTTGTATATCTTATAAGATCTATCCATTTATTTGATTTCTTTTTTGCTTCAATGTCTGAAGCGTTTTTTCAAAAATATTTATAAAAACTGTATACAGGGTTTCTGAAGTGTTTGGTTGATGGTATAATTGTATATACCAGAAGGAGTATTGTTTGAGAGATAATACGATTTTTGATGATGTTTTTCGTACTATGATGGAGAAAATGACGTTTCTGGTCGTGCCTTTGATCAATGATGTTTTTCATACATCATACCCGGCTGATGTGGAGATTGTGCAACTGCGTAATGAGTATCAGCGGGTGGATGGTGAGATTATTACGGATTCGCGGCTGTTGATCGGAAACAGGATTTATCATATAGAATGTCAGAGTACGGATGACACGACAATGGCTGTACGGATGATAGAGTATGATTTTGCAACTGCTGTTGAGTTTGCCAGAAAGCAGGGACGGAGGTATCGGATGGAGTTTCCACGTTCTTGTGTGTTGTATCTGAGAAATAGTAGGAATACGCCGGATTTTCTGGAAGTGGATGTGGTTTTTCCGGATGGGGGATGTCATTTGTACAGAGTGCCTGCCATTAAAGTAGAGAATTATACAAAAGATAAGATATTTGAAAAGAGTCTTCTTATGCTGCTTCCTTTTTATATCATGCGATATGAAAAAAGAGGGCATGAGATGAGTGAGAATCCACAACTTTTTCAGGAATTACTGAATGAATATGAAGTGATCCGGAGTAAACTGGAGGTAGAGATCACTGAATCTGGAAGGTCTGAACTGTTCAGTGATCTGATTGGACTGATAACTCGGATATCTGATCATATTTTCAGAAATGAGGAGAAAGTCCGGAAAGGAATAGGTGAGATTATGGGTGGACATGTTCTGGAACTGGAATCTGAGAAAAGGGCAAGACTGATGGCGGAAGCTAAGGAACAGGCTGAAGCACTGGGGCGAGAACAGGGAATGGCTCAGGGAATGGCTCAGGGAATGGCCCAGGGAATGGCTCAGGGAATAGCTCAGGGAATGGCCCAGGGGGAAGAACGACTTAGTGTTCTGATCAACAGGCTTATACTTGATAATCGTGGTAATGAGATTCAGAAGGTTGTTACAGATAAAGAAATGCGTGAAGCCATGTATAGAGAATATCAATTATAATAAGAAAAGATAAAGAGAATCCCCCACTGGTTTTGCTATCCATGGGGGATTCGTTGATTGATCTGAATCTTATAATACAGAATATCCGTAACTGCTGACAATAGCATCGATCTTCTGGCGGTTTTTGCACAGTGGGCAGTTGTCAGAGCGGTAGGAGTGATAGTCCGGGATGTCTCTGGCCTGAAAGATAGAGTGGACAGGGAGTGTGGCTACACTGTCTACACTGCTGTAGATGGCTGCCACGCCGCGGATCTTACCGCCATAGTACAGAACGCTTTCGATAGCTCGGTTCAATGTGGATCCGGTGGTGATGGAGCCATTTAGGATGAGGATGTTTTTTCCATTGATCATTGGTTCATAGTTGTCGCGGAAGATCATCTGCCCGGTGCTGTTGAACTCAGGGGTGATGACGTAGATGGTCTGGTGTGCGTTCATGGAAAGGACGCCGGCTTTGGTCAGTTCTTCGGCGAGATAAGCACCGATCACTTCAAGTCCGTCCATGCAGACGATGGTGTCTACCGGAATGGATGCTTCGTAATTTGCTGCGAGAGCGGATGCAATACGCTGTGCTTCAGCGCATCTGGATTTCATAGTAGTGAGATCCAGGTAGTGTGTGATATGGGATTGGGATGTTACGAAGTGTCCCGGAATCATTTTAAGCTGTATGCGGTTGTCAGTGCGTGCATAAATTTTTATGATGTTGTCCTGATCCATAATAAAAACCTCCTGTCGTGATCGTGTTTTACGTGGTTGTTCAGGAGAATTATCCTGAAGGATTACGAAACAGATTTATTTAACCGAATGCGGATTGCAAATATCCGATTAGCTGTGCATATTATACCATTAATTTCAAAAAAATGAAATAATATAATGCAAAATATATAAAAAATATTCAAAAAATCAAGCGTATTTGTTAAAAAATATCCAATATCATGAAAACTTTGACAATAGGATCATTACTATAGAGTGAAAGTACTTGTGAGTACGTAGTAAATTGGAAAGAGAGTGTCATATGTATTATTGCGTATAAAAAAGAGGAGGAGAATCCTTATGGATTCTCCTCCTGTGAGAGTGAGTCGATGTCAGCCTTCAATAGATACATATTTATCAGCTTCAATCTCTTCAGCTGCTTTTTTCGGAATAGAAAGTCTCAGAACACCGTTCTCAAATTTTGCATGGACATCTTCGTTTTTTACACCATTACCAACATAGAAGCTTCTGCTTGTGCTGCCGGCATAACGTTCACGGCGGATATAATTGCCTTTCTTGTCTTCCTCGTCTTTGTCAAGACCCTTGGCAGCAGAGATGGTAAGATAACCATCCTTCAGCTGTACCTGTACTTCATCTTTCTTAAATCCTGGAAGATCTACATCCAGCTCATAGCCTTTATCTGTTTCACGTACATCAGTTTTCATGATATTTTTTGCATGTTTGCCATAAAGAGGGTTCTTTCCGCTAAAGAAATTATCTCTGAATCCAAAATCATCCATCCAGTCATCAAATAAGTTTTCTCCAAATACACTCGGGAACATCATAAGTCATTTCTCCTTTCAAATTGAAAAGCCGTTCCGGTGGATCAAGAAATCCAACTGTTGCCGGTATATAGTTACCACTTCGGGTTATTCCGCAGTGGTGATCGTTTGGTTTTATTCTGAACATCTGGAAGTTCTTTTTTATCTTCTCCTTTGTTCTATATGTAATATAACACTTGTTGTTAGCAAAGTCAAGAGGCGAGTGCTAAAAAATTGTGAAGAATTTGTGTCCCGTAAAATGAAAAACTAATTTCCATCTTTAGCCCTTTATGTTCTTACGTTAAAAAGCGAATCGGACAAGGACTGAAAAGCTTATGCAGATTGAACATTCTGCAATGTTATAATAACTTTAAAGCATAGAAAAAACCAAAAAAATCAATATAATAAGGCATATAGACAAAATATATTAAAAAAAATTTTTCGTACATTCTTCTGAGTTGAACAGACGATAGAAAGACAGTATTCATGAGTATGCAGGTAAAGCAAAATGTAAATGAAAAAGTACAGGAGGAGAGAATGATGCAGAAAAAATATGCAGATTTTAAGCTTGGGGTACCGGATTATGTAACAGTGGAAACAGAAGAGGAGAGACTTGTGTGCCAGGGAGGGCAGACGACAGTAGCTGCCGGTGCAACTACTGTGGAATTTCAGGACGCAGGTGAACATGAGGATATATTTGTCACATCCGAGGATGCAGTGAGATGTGTGAAGCTGAGATGGAACTATAAGATCCCGAAATCAGCCAGATTTCTGGGAGATGCCTGGGAACGTACCTATGGTGATGCGGAATGGCATGGAATGAGCGGAAACCGTTATCTGCCATGGTATTTTCTGGCGAAGCTTTCTGAGAAGGTTCTCTGCTTTGGCGTAAAGGTCCGTCCTTCTGCTATGTGCTGCTGGCAGGTGGATACCAAAGGAATTACTTTGTTTCTGGATGTTCGCTGCGGAAATACAGGAGTACAGCTGAAAGGAAGAAAGCTGTGTGCCGCACAGATCGTCTGCATGGAAGCAGAAGGAGCAGATACTTTTGAAACTGCACAGAAATTCTGTGAAAAAATGTGTACAGATCCGATCTTCCCAGAGTTTCCGGTATATGGAAGCAATAACTGGTATTATGCTTACGGTGACAGCTCCGAAGAGGAGATCTTAAGTGATACCGATTATATCCTGAAACTGACCGAAGGTGTAAAAAATCCTCCGTTCATGGTCATTGATGACTGCTGGCAGGAGCATCACCGCCTGGATGAATACAACGGTGGACCCTGGACAAAAGGCAATGCCAGATTTCCGGATATGAAAGGTCTTGCAGACAAGCTGGAGAAAAAAGGTGTCCGCCCGGGTATCTGGGTCCGTCTGCTTCTTAATGAAGATGAGAATATCCCGGATGAGTGGAGAATTTCCTATAATGACTGTCTCGATCCGTCCCACCCGGATGCACTGGAATATATCCGTAAAGATATCGAGAGAATCTGTGATTGGGGATACACGCTGATCAAGCATGATTTTTCTACCTTTGATCTCTTTGGAAAATGGGGATTTGAGGCGAATTTAAGAGACAATTCCATGGAGAAATGGCATTTTTATGATCAGACCAAAACCAGCGCAGAAATCGTAAAAATGCTTTATCAGGAGATTTATGATGCTTCCCGGAGCAACAACGCAGTGATCATCGGCTGCAATACCATCGGACATCTCGGCGCAGGCCTGATGCATCTGAATCGGACCGGTGACGATACCAGCGGACGTATCTGGGAGCGTACCAGACGAATGGGCGTAAATACGCTGGCATTCCGTCTTCCGCAGCACAATACGTTTTACCATATTGATGCAGACTGTGTCGGTATTTTCGGAATGATCCCATGGGAGAAAAATCGTCAGTGGGCAGACGTTCTTGCAAAGAGCGGTACACCACTGTTTGTATCCGCAAAACCTGGAGTTTTGAATCCGGAGGAATTTGAGGAGCTGCATCAGATCATGCTGCGTGCATCAGAACAGGAAGAGCATTTTGTTCCGCTTGACTGGGAAGAAATCGACTGCCCGGAGGTATGGGGAGAAAACGGCGAAACTATCACTTATGACTGGTTTGACAACGAAGGTCCGACCATGGATGCTACGGTGGAATACTATAATGCCAAGGTAGTTGTTCCGTAAATCAGGAAAAGTGGTTCAGCAATCCAGAAGATCCTCGGCATGATGATATTTTTCCCGGTATTCCCGTGGCGTCATGCCGGTTTCTTTTTTGAAGGCACGGGAAAAGGCAAATGGATTTTGATATCCGCAGGAGAACGCCACGCTGGAGACAGGGATATCCGTGATGGTCAGAAGCTCCCGGGCGTTGATGATCTTGGCTGAAGTCAGGAATGCTTGGGGTGTGGTTCCAAGATGTTTTTTAAAAAGTCCGTAAAGGTGGCTGCGGCTGATATGGAGATAGTCAGCAACATCTGTCACAGTGATATTCTGCAGCGGACTTTTTTTGATGTAATCAACAGCCTGTGTGATGTAAAAATTCTCATTGGATTCCATGGTCGTGTAGGAAGCATGAAATTCTTCCTCCAGCATGGCGATGATCCGGTAAAGACCACTCTGGATATAGGCTTCACTGGAGGGCGTCAGCTGCGGGTGAGCCATCATTTCAAGAATGGTTTCCTGATAGGGAAGAACCGAATTTAGCTGCTGGACCGGAGTTTCTTCAGTAAGATGACAGTGTTCACAAAGTATGGGAGCATTTTCTCCATTGAAACAGATCCAGATATAAGTCCAGGGATCAGAAGGCTCTGCTTTGTAGAGAGAGCTGGTCACAGGAGGAATGAAAAAGCACTGTCCGGCTTTCAAGGTATATTTCCGGTTGTTCATATAGAAATATCCCTGTCCGCTCAGCACAAAATGGATGGTGTAATATCGCCGGACACCAGGGCCGTAGGACTGTTCCGGTGTACATTTTTCCCAGCCGCAGGAAATAAGATGAAGTTCTTTTGATGAGGTCTGGCGGTTCAGAACCTGTTTGTTTTCTATGGGAGTTTCCTCCTTTCGATGCATGATTATAGATAATATCAGTTTAAAATATTTGATCTGAGGTGTAAAGAACAAAGATGAACTGATAGGACAAAAGACAGTTGCCGTGCGATAAACGTGTGGCAGCTGTTTTTCTGTTTTCTGCAAAAATTCAGACGTAATGCAGGCATTGTCTTGACACTTGTAAAAGAAAAAGGTTTACCACCAGGAAAAATATCGTTATAATAGGAGAAACGCAGTTTCTCTGCGGCAAAAATATAACGGTCCGGGAGATATCTGTGTCAGAAATATTGCTTATCCGGTGATATATCAGATGATATGAGGAATTTTCCGGTATGTAATAAGAAGGGAGAAAGATATGGCATATTTAGGTGAAGAGATCAAAAAACTTGGTTTTGGCCTTATGAGACTTCCGCAGAAATCAGAAGGTGTGATCGATGTGGAGCAGACCAAAGTCATGGTGGACAAATTTATGGAAGCCGGATTTACATATTTTGATACAGCATGGGCTTATGCAGGAAGCGAAGATGCTATCCGCGAAGCGCTGGTAGAGCGTTATCCGAGAGAAAAATATCAGTTAGCCACCAAGATGGCAGCCTGGATCAACTGCAAGACAAGAGATGAAGCTCTTGCACAGTTTAAAACATCTCTGGAGAGAACAAAGGCAGGATATTTCGACTTTTATCTTCTCCACAATCTTGGAGAGCACAGAACAAAATATTTTGATGAGTACGGTTTATGGGACTGGATCCATGAACAGAAGGAAGCCGGTCTGATCAGACATGCAGGATTTTCGTTCCACTCCACACCGGAGGAGCTGGATGCACTTCTCACTGCACATCCGGAAATGGAATTTGTACAGCTGCAGATCAATTACGCAGACTGGGAAAATCCGGTGATCCAGTCAAGAGCCTGCTACGAGGTAGCCAGAAAACATGGAAAACCGGTCATTATCATGGAACCTGTAAAAGGCGGCATGCTTGCAACTCCGCCGGAAGCAGTGGAAAAGCTTCTGAAGGAAGCAGAGCCGGAAGCATCCACAGCATCCTGGGCGATCCGTTTTGCGGCAAATCTGGAAGGCGTGATCACCGTACTTTCCGGAATGAGCAATGTTGCACAGATGGAGGATAACCTTTCCTTTATGAAGGATTTCAATGGCCTTACTGACAGTGAGAAGGAGACTCTTGATAAGGCAAGAGAGGCTATGAGCAAAATTCCTCTGATCCCATGTACAACCTGTAACTACTGTGCAAAGGTCTGTCCGATGGAAATTGGAATTTCCGGTTCTTTTACAGCAATGAATTATCTGACATTGTACGGAAATAAAGCCGCCGCAGCGCATCAGGAAGACTGGCTGGTAGCCAGTCATGGCAGAAAGCGTGCAGATGAATGTATAAAATGCGGACAGTGTGAGGAAGTATGTCCGCAGCATATTTCCATCCGCGAGGAACTTGAGAAAGTAAGCGAGGCTTTTTGCAAATAAAGGAACTGATCCGGCAGGAAGCGGATCAGGGTAAGGAGAGAGTTTAAAAATGGAAAAATTCAAAGCATTTCTAAAACGGAAGGATATCGAGATCTCTCTGAAGAGATATGGTATCGATGCACTGGGA
Organism: Blautia sp. LMAG:36; assembly: GCF_008680535.1. NCBI lineage: Bacteria > Bacillati > Bacillota > Clostridia > Lachnospirales > Lachnospiraceae > Blautia > Blautia sp. LMAG:36. The sequence goes on from NZ_NALB01000006.1 coordinate 184,489, forward strand.
GCTATGGCACAGGGACTTTTCTGTTCCCTGCTGATCGGTACGATCATCAACACCATTGGCACACAGTTTCACATTCCGTTTCTGACTATGGCAGTTGCCACAGTCAATGATACCCAGTATACAGTAGGTTCTCTGGCATCTGCCATGAGCGGCCCTGCCATGGCAGTAGCCATCGGTTACGCCTTGCATTGCCCGCCGCTGGTATTGTTTTCGCTGATCACCGTTGGATTTGCCTCCAACGCACTTGGCGGAGCAGGCGGTCCTCTGGCTGTACTGTTTGTTGCCATTGTTGCAGCTGAGATCGGTAAGGCAGTTTCAAAGGAAACAAAGATCGATATCCTTGTAACGCCTCTTGTAACCATCGGTGTGGGCGTAGGTCTTTCCGCATGGTGGGCACCGGCTCTTGGAAAAGCTGCCATGAAGGTAGGAAGCGTGATCATGTGGGCAACAGATCTGCAGCCATTCTTTATGGGAATCTTGGTTTCTGTATTTGTTGGAATCGCACTAACGCTGCCGATCTCTTCTGCTGCGATCTGCGCGGCTCTGGGACTTACCGGACTGGCAGGCGGCGCTGCAGTAGCGGGCTGCTGTGCGCAGATGGTAGGTTTTGCGGTCATGTCCTTCAGGGAAAACAAATGGGGTGGTCTTGTCTCTCAGGGAATTGGAACTTCCATGCTCCAGATGGGGAATATTGTCAGAAATCCAAGGATCTGGATCGCTCCGATCGTAACATCTGCTATCACAGGACCTATTGCAACCTGCTTGTTCAGGCTTCAGATGAACGGAACTGCTGTATCCTCAGGAATGGGTACTTGCGGTTTTGTAGGTCAGATCGGTGTGTATACAGGATGGATGAATGATATTGCAGAAGGAACCAAGACAGCTGTTACAGCTATGGACTGGGCAGGACTTTTCCTGATCTCTTTTATTCTCCCGGCAGTTCTCTGCCCGTTGATCAATATGTTTGTACGTAAGCTCGGATGGGTGAAAGATGGAGATATGACGCTGTCATAAGCTATATCAGATCTTACTTTAAAATCAAAAAAGAGTATCACAGGAACTCATTGATAGTGATGAGCTTTGTGATACTCTTTTATTTTAACTTTTATGCTACATGTGATCCGGTGGCATTACTCCGTTCCAGTCCACAGGCCTTTGCATATTCATGGAGTTTCTCTTTTGCGGAATAATTCAGATTCTGAGGAACTTGGATCTGAATGGTTACATACTGATCACCGCGGACGGAAGGGTTCTTCATGGAAACAATGCCTTTTCCTCTCAGGCGGATCTTGGAACCGGACTGCATACCTTCCCTGATCTTACAGATAACATTTCCGTAAAGGGTGGGAACGGTGGCTTCACCGCCGAAAACAGCGGTTGTGTAAGGAATAGAAATGGTGGTATAAACATCCGATCCCTTTCGTTCATAGCCAGGACGTGTTCCTACGGTAACCTTCAGAAGAAGGTCACCAGGCTCACCGCCGCCGGTTCCGGGCATGCCTTTTCCTTTCAGACGGATACTCTTGCCGGTATCAATACCTGCCGGAATATGAATCTGAAGTGTCTGCGGTGCACCGGAGCTTCCGTCCGGACCGGACAGAGAGATCCTTTTATCTGCACCAAAAGCTGCCTCATCAAAGGTAACGTTGATGCTGGCCTTCACATCAGAGCCTTTTTGCGGAAAATCCTGTTGATGGAATCCGCCGAAGCCGTTGCCACTGTGAAAGCCACTTCCGCCAAATCCACTGTGAAAGCCGCCACCGTTACCGGTGAAATGCTCATATGTGCCATTGCTGCCGAAACCGCGGCTTTCGCCGTGACTGCCGTGGAACATATTTCCGAAGATATCACCAAAAATATCGTCCATATTTTCACCGTTAAAATGAAATTCCTGATAGCTGCCATTGCCGCCACCCTGGAATCCGCCGAATCCACCGGCACCTGCGCCGGCTCCAGGATCAGCTCCTGCTTCAAATGCGGCATGACCAAACTGATCATACATTTTTTTCTTCTTTGGATCACTTAAGACATCGTAGGCTTCGTTTACTTCTTTAAATTTATCTGCGGCATCTGCATTACCGGCGTTTGTATCCGGATGATATTTTTTGGCCAGTTTACGATAGGCTTTTTTTATTGTTTTTTCATCTGCGTTCCGGTCAATGCCCAGAACATCGTAATAATCTCTTTTTACTGCCATGGTATTCACCTTCCCTTATATTATAGTCTGCAGCGTCCCGGATGATTGATCTGTCCTCTCAGAGGACAGATCTCCCGGACTGTCATATATTGAACGTATGCGTATAAAATTCCCCGGGAAAAATCCCGGGGGCATTACTTTTATCTTGTTCTACATGTAATATAACACTACTAATTAAAAGTGTCAATACCTGCATTGTGGAAAAGAACATTTTGGACTGCAATAAGAGATGTGATTCTTACAGCTATCAGCTGAAAATATGATATAATACTACCATAAATTCCGGTGCGGTCTGCTCAGTAAATAAAAAACAGAGAGAGCCGCAGATCAGAGAAAGATCCAAAAAAGAAAAGGAGGCGTATAATATGAGAAAAAGAACTCTTCTGTCCCATATAAAGGCAGTAAAAAGGCTGGTACTTCTGACACTTATACTGGCAGCAGCTTTTCCGGCGACGATCCGGGAGGCAAAGGCAGCAGCAGGAACCACTTTTAAAGTCAAAGTCACAGATGGATACCTGGCTCTCCGGAGTGAGAAGGCTTTTGACAAAGGCAATGAGATCGGACAGCTGAATACAGGAGATCTTGTGGAAGTTACAAATCGGAAGGACGCTACCTACTGGTATGCATACGTGCCAAGACTGGATAAATCCGGATATCTGGACAAAAACTATATCCAGATAGTAGAGAACGCCACAGCTTCCAACGATTCCTGGACAGTAAAGGTAAAAAAAGGCTATCTGGCTCTTCGAAGTACCGCAGCTTACAATGACAGTAACGAGATCGGACGTCTGAATACCGGAGATGTCGTTCTTGTAAAGGACAGCAGTGATTCTACTTACTGGTACGTATATGCTCCGGGGCTTGATAAATCCGGATATGTGGATAACCGGTATATTTACAACAGTGGTCTGTGGACAGTTAAAGTAGAAACTGGTTATCTTGCCCTTCGCAATAAGGCAGCCTATAATGAAAGCAATGAGATCGGACAGCTGAATACCGGTGACACGGTTCAGGTGAAGGACACCAGCAACGATCAGTACTGGTATGTATATGTTCCGCAGCTGGATAAGACCGGTTATGTTGACAGGAACTATCTTACCGGAGGCTCAGGTACGACAACTCCATCCATGACTGTTAAAGTGGAAAGCGGCTATCTGGCTCTGCGCAGTACAAAGGCGTATGACAAGGACAATGAGATCGCCCAGCTGAATAACGGAGATACGGTAGAAGTCATTGAGAAGAAAGACAGTACTTACTGGTATGTATATGTTCCGAAGCTTGGAAAAGAAGGATATGTAGATAAGAACTACCTTAAATAAAAAGATAAAGGATGCTTGTTGCCGGATCTGCCTGAAGAGGAACAGAAAGCCGGAACAAGAAACGGGGAGGCAGAAAGATGACTCTGGCACAGCTCAGATATACCATAGCAATTGCAAAAGCCGGATCTATGAACGAGGCAGCAAAAAGCCTTTATATTTCTCAGCCCAGTCTTTCCACGGCAATCCGGGAGCTGGAAGCAGAAACCGGTGTTGAGATCTTCCGAAGAACGAACCGAGGAATCGCCGTAACGCCTGCAGGCGAAGAATTTCTGGGGTATGCAAGGCAGGTGGTGGAACAGTACGAACTGATGGAAGCCAAATATATTTCCAAGGAACAGTCACGCAAAAAATTCAGTGTTTCCATGCAGCATTATACCTTTGCAGTTAATGCCTTTGTGGAGCTGGTAAAGCAATTCGGCATGGATGAGTACGAATTTGCGGTCCACGAGACCAAGACGCATCAGGTCATCGAGGATGTCCGTAATTTCAAGAGTGAGATCGGGATCCTCTACGTAAATGATTTTAACCGTAAGGTACTTACAAAAATGTTTCACGAGTATGGTCTGGAGTTTCACGAACTTCTCAACTGTCGGATCTACGTTTATATGTGGAAGGGGCATCCTCTGGCGAAGCGTGAGAAGATCACGCTGGAAGAACTGAAGGAATATCCGTGTCTGTCCTTTGAACAGGGAGGAAATAACTCTTTTTATTTTGCTGAGGAGGTTTTGAGCACCTATGAATACAAACGGCTGATCAAAGCCGATGACAGGGCTACTATGCTGAACCTGATGGTAGGACTGAATGGATATACCTTATGCTCCGGTATTATCTGTGAGGATCTTAATGGTTCCGATTACTGTGCTGTGAAGCTGGATTCCGATGAGATCATGACAATCGGTTATGTTGCCAGAAAGGGTGTTAACATCAGTGCCCTTGGGAAAAAATATCTGGAGGAGATTTCTAGATATAAGGATAAAGCACTGAAATAAGAGAAAATAAAATCTGACAGATCACTGCCGGAGAAGACGGGAAAAGCTTCTGGTATTTATGATACCGGAGGGTTGTTTCCCTGTGTATTCTCAGATACGTAGCGATGCGTATCATGCAGGAATCTGTCAGATCTTTATTTACATTAAAAGTTTTTGGCAGTGGAAATTTTATTCTGCAAGCCGATCACACACGGATCACAAAACCATCTTTACGCGGTTTGGCTGTTGGATACTCACAGTCACGGTATCCAAGAACACAGTGGCCCACGCCGATATATTCCTCCGGAACACCCCACTGCTTCTTCAGCTCTTTTCCTTCCTCGGAGTCAAAAACTTCTCTTGCACGGTGAATCCAGCAGGAGTCCACGCCGAGAGCATGTGCGGCATTCATGAGATTTCCCATCACAAGACTTCCGTTTTCCACACAGGTGCCCATTTTGCTGTCGGAAAAGACAATGATCACAGTTGGGGCGCCGTAGAACGGATCTGAGGTGCTGCCCATAACAGCTGCGTTCATTTTGGAAAGCCTTGCAACCAGCTCCGGATCCTGTGTCACTACCATAAGAGTGCTCTGCTGTCCCATGCCGCTGGGGGAATATTCTCCCGCCTCCAGGATCGTATCCAGAGTTTCTTTCGGAACAAGCTCTTTTTTGTAGGCGCGGATGCTTCTGCGTTCTAACAGGTTTTTGATGCTTTCATTCATGATCATTACCTCCTGATGTTAAATTTTGTTGAAAATATTTTCTGCAAAAGAAAGTAAATTTCTTTTTATTCTGATAAAAACCATTATAACGCAGATGATTATAGTTTCCAATAGATAGAAGGATATAACTTTACAATTTATAAAGAAATATTATATAATCTGGTTATGATATTCCTGCGGCGGATGCGGGAGAATTTCGGGTGGAGATACAGAGACAGAATAGTTAAGACAGAAAATATGAGGTGCCAGATGGAAAAGATTCGGAAACATTTTTATTTTTCAGGAAGAGTACAGGGAGTAGGCTTTCGTTACCGCTCCTATTATATTGCACAGTCCATGGGACTGACCGGCTGGGTACGGAATCTCTGGGATGATCGTGTGGAAATGGAAGTACAGGGAACCAGAGAAGAAATCCGGGAGATGGTAGAACGCCTTTCTCAGCAGAGCTTTGTGGAGATCGAGGGGATTGAAGCAAGGGAAATCCCACTGGAGGAGGAGTTTGGCTTTCATGTGAGAGAATAGTGAAATAGCCGGTTCATTCCAGCTCCAGTGCCAGATACAACAGAACAGCGTCCCGGAATTTTCGGGGATTGAGACCACATTTTTTATAAATGTGGTTTAATTTATATTGAAGAGTATTTTTGTGGAGAAAAAGCTTCTCTGCGGCATCAGCCAGAGACATTTCCAGGGAAAAATAAGTTCACAGAAGGTTCTTTTCATCCGGGGACAGCTGATAACCAAACAGCAGAACAGTTATTTGGCTGCAGAGCTGCGCAGAAAATATCCGCCTGACACGTAAATGAACATTTCACGTTTCCGGTACACGGAATGATAGAACGGAGAGTACGGATATCAGCTTTACATAAAAATCATACAGGAGGAAAATAAAATGAAGGTAGTAACAGCGATCGATTCTTTTAAGGGCAGTATGACATCCATGGAGGCAGGTTTTGCAGCTGCTGAAGGTATCCATCGTGTGGATGCGGACGCAGAAGTTCAGGTAAGACCACTGGCAGACGGTGGAGAGGGAACCGTGGAAGCCCTTGTCGCAGGAATGAACGGAAAAACAGAGCACGTAAAGGTTACGGGGCCTCTTGGCGAGCCGGTGATCTGTGAGTATGGCATCATCGAAAGCACAAAGACCGCAGTGATCGAAATGGCTGGTGCAGCAGGGATCACGCAGGTGCCGGACGAAAAAAGAAATCCTCTTTATACCACAACCTACGGTGTCGGTGAGGTGATCAAGGACGCCATCGAAAAAGGCTGCCGCAGATTTATTGTGGGTATCGGCGGAAGCGCCACCAATGACGGTGGTGTGGGAATGCTTCAGGCACTTGGCTATGCATTTCTGGATAAAGACGGAAAGCAGGTCCTTCCGGGAGCAAGAGGCCTGAAAGACATCACAGAGATCACAGATGCCTATGTGATCCCGGAGCTTGCAGAATGTAAATTTCGTGTTGCCTGCGATGTCACAAATCCTCTTTGCGGAGAGCTTGGATGCAGTGCCATCTACGGACCGCAGAAGGGTGCTACACCGGAGATGATCCAGGACATGGATCAGTGGCTGGGTGCTTACGCAGAGCTTGCAAAGGAGCGTTTTCCGAAAGCAGATGCAAAGTATCCGGGAACAGGTGCTGCCGGCGGAATGGGATTTGCATTCCTGACCTTTACCGATGCAGTTCTGGAATCCGGGATCAACATCGTGCTGGATGAGACAAAACTTGAGGACTACATCAAAGACGCGGATCTTGTGATCACAGGTGAGGGACGTATGGATGGACAGACAGCCATGGGAAAAGCGCCGGTAGGTGTTGCAAAGCTTGCAAAGAAATATGGCAAAAAAGTGATCGCCTTTGCAGGTGCCGTACAGCGTGACGCAAGAGCCTGCAACGATGCAGGGATCGATGCCTTTTTCCCGATCCTCCGCGGAGTGGTAACTCTGGAGGAGGCCATGAAAAATGAGAATGCAAAGCAGAATCTGGCAGATACTGCAGAGCAGGTTGTCAGATTAATGAAATAAATAAAAGGCATATAATCCGTAAATTTCAGGATTCCTGCAGAAATATAGAGCGTGAGTGTCTGATCTGCTGGAAGAATAAATTTGGTGAAAGACGCTGAGAAGACATTGGATGATAATACAAAAAAGACAGGCCACCTCAGAAGCCTGTCTTTTTTGTGGTTTATAATTTGTAAAAATAAGGGAGCTGTAACCGGATTAAATCAATTTATGGGGATTTCAGACTTATCCTTCGATCGGTTCAAAATCCACAGCGCCATGCTTGCACAGCGGGCAGATGATATCTTCCGGAAGTTCATCGCCTTCATAGATGTATCCGCAGACTTTGCATACCCAGCCTTTTTTGCCCTCGGTCTGTGGCTTTGGCTTTACATGCTTCTGGTAGTAGGTGTAAGTCATGGTATCCTGATCGCTCATGACGCGGGCCTCTGTGACGCTGCAGATGAACATTCCGTGAGTGCCGAGATCCACATAGTTTTCTACCTTCAGGGACATGAAAGCATTGATATATTTGTCCAGGAATACCAGGCCGTTGTCGGAGTGGTTTACTTTCTGGCCGGCAAATTTATCGGTGCTTCTGCCGGACTGGAAGCCGAACTGCTCAAAAACAGAGAACGGAGCATCTGTGGACAGGCAGTTTACGTTCATGATACCGGTCTGCTGAATCACGTGGTGAGAGTAGTTTGCCTTGTTGATGTTGACAGCCACGCGATATGGGTTGTCGGTAAGCTGTGTAACGGTATTGACGATCAGACCGTTGTCCTTTTTGCCATCGTTGGAGGTTACCACATAGAGGCCGTAACCGATGCGGAACAGAGCAGTCATATCATTTTTGTTGGCAAGATCATCGCTTTTGGCAATGTATTCCTGGCAGAGCTCATCAGCCATAGCTTCCATCTGTCTGCGGTTTTCTTCGTTTACTGCAGACATGATCTTAACTGTGGTATTCAGCCAGTTGATCTTTTTGCATTTGGAAAGCATTTCTTTCATGACCTTTGCTGCCAGCGGTGCCCAGCTTCCGTTTTCAATCAGTCCTACAGTGCGGTTCTGGAAGTTGTGCTCTGCCAGACGGGTAATAAAGTCGTTCATAAACGGATAGATACCTGCATTATATGTGGTGGTTGCGAGAACCAGCTTGGAGTAACGGAAAGCATCGCTCAGTGCCTGGGACATATCATCTCTTGCAAGGTCATAGATCAGAACACGCGGACATCCTTTGGCACGGAATTTATCGGCAAGCTGTGCGACTGCTGTTCTTGTGTGGCCGTAAACGGAAGTGTAGGCGATCACGATTCCGTCATCCTCCGGTGTATAGGAAGACCAGGTATCATAGAGACTGATATAATGTCCAAGATCTTCAGTAAGAACCGGTCCGTGGAGCGGGCAGATGGTCTGGATATCCAGAGTTGCGGCTACTTTCAGAAGATTCTGAACCTGCACACCATATTTTCCAACGATGCCGATATAGTATCTTCTTGCCTCATCGTCCCATGGTTCATCTGCATCCAGGGCACCGAATTTTCCGAAGCCGTCTGCGGAAAAAAGAACCTTTTCTGTGCTGTCATAAGTGACCATAACTTCCGGCCAGTGAACCATCGGTGCAAATACAAAAGTCAGATTGTGTTTTCCAAGGGAAAGGGTTCCGCCGTTATCTACGATGATCTGATGACCTTCCAGATCCAGGTCAAAGAAATTCTGCATCATGGCGAAGGCTTTTTTGTTGGAAACAACGATGGTGTCCGGATAAGCCTTCAGGAAGTTTGCGATGTTGGCTGCATGATCCGGTTCCATATGCTGTACGATCAGATAATCCGGTTTCCGGTCACCCAGAACTTTCTGGATATTATCAAGCCATTCGTGAGTAAAATTTGCATCTACCGTATCCATAACCGCAATTTTTTCGTCCAGGATCACATAGGAGTTGTAGGACATGCCGTTCGGCACTTTGTACTGGCCTTCAAAAAGGTCAACCTGATGATCATTAACGCCTACATATTTGATGGTATCTGTGATTTTCATGAGCGATTCCTCTTTTCTTTCTATGGTGGATTTATTTATATGCTTCAGGTTTTGTTTGTTTCTTAACTTTGATAAAAATATAACAGAAATCGACAACAAAAACTGTTGCAAATACAACAAAACAGAAAAAAATTCCAGACTTTACATTTTTTTCGTGCTGGTATAAAATCAGAAACATGCAGCAAAATAAAATACGGATATCTGCTTTGAGAGTCCTCTTACATAGTCCTGGATGCAGAGAGAAAAGTACAGATATGCGGAAGATTATTTTGCCGGTGGGAGGAAAATTTATGGAGCATATCACTTTATTTACGGATATTTTGCCCGAAGAACAGGAAAGGATGCGTGTCTGCTTCAAAGTCCGGGAGAAAGTTTTTCAGAATGGAGAAACCATAATGGAATATTCCAGCTCCATGAAAAAGATCGGTCTGATCCAGGAGGGAAGAGCAGTTCTCTACTGCTGTGACGAGGATGGAAATGAGTATGTCATCGATGAATTGAATAAGGACAGTGTATTTGGCGAACCGTTTCTGCTTTCGTCAGATTCCCAGCATTATTATGTATGTGCCACTACCGTGACGAAAGTGCTGTTTATTGATTATGAGCATGTGATCAAGCGCTGTGAAAATGCCTGTCATCATCACAGCCAGATGGTCAGTAATCTGCTGCAGATGACGGCCCTTCGTTCCAGGCAGCAGACAGATCGGATATACATGCTTTCACGATCCTCCACCAGGAAGAAGCTGATAGCCTATCTGCATTCTCTGGCTGCGGAAAAAAATGCCGGGAAATTCAAGCTGCCCATGTCCTATACCGCACTGGCCCAGTACTTAAGTGTGGACCGTAGTGCCATGATGCGGGAGATCAAAAATCTTTCGGATGAGGGTGTGATCCGAAGAGACGGACGGAATGTGGAGCTGCTTAAATAGAGGAGAAGATCATCATGAATGTTACCGTAAGAAAATACGAAGAAAAAGATCTTCCGGATCTGATCCGGATATGGAATGAGGTTGTAGAAGACGGTGTGGCTTTTCCACAGGAAGAATGCCTTAACGAAGAGACAGGAAAAGCTTTTTTTGCAGAACAGACCTATACAGCTGCAGCAGTAGATGCGGAAAGCGGAAAAGTTTACGGACTTTACATCCTTCATCCGAATAATATCGGAAGATGCGGTCATATCTGTAACGCCAGCTATGCGGTAAGCAGAGATTCCAGAGGACTTCACATTGGAGAAAAGCTGGTATCCGACTGTCTGACCCGGGGAAAAGAGCATGGTTTTGGTGTCCTGCAGTTTAATGCGGTTGTGGCCTGCAATGTTCCTGCAAGACATCTTTATGAGAGACTTGGATTTACCCAGCTTGGCGTGATCCCGAAGGGGTTCCGTATGAAGGATGGACATTATGAGGATATCTGTCCGTATTATCATGAACTGTAAGAGAATTTTGAAAGGATTTTTAAATGAAAAATCTTCAGATCACTGCATACATGCAGCATTTTATACGGCAGCAGGTCATGCCGGGAGACATCTGTATCGATGCAACAATGGGAAATGGCAATGACACGGCTCTGTTAAGCCAGCTTGCAGGAAAAAGGGGACGGGTTCTGGCTTTTGACATTCAGAAGCAGGCACTGGAACATACGAAGGAGCGACTGAAAAGAGATAACTGTCCGGAAAATTATCAGCTTCTTCTGGAGTCTCATGAAAATATGGATGTTTATGCAGGAGAAGAAACCGTGTCCTGCATCACCTTTAATCTGGGATATCTTCCCGGCGGAGACCATTCGGTGGCGACCAGAGCAGACAGTAGCATAAGAGCGGTAGAAAGCGGACTTAAGCTTCTGAAAAAAGGCGGACTTATGACACTTTGCATTTACAGTGGCGGGGATACGGGATATCAGGAACGGAATGAGATGCTTGCGTTTATCCGTCAGCTGGATCCTCATAAATATCTGGTGATCCTGTCGGAATATGCAAACCGGCCCAATGATCCGCCCATACCGGTGCTGATCATCAAACTGCAATGAAGACATAAATCGGTTACTGTCCGAAATACAGGACACAGAGCCCGGAGGGAGCTATCATGAATGATTACATATATTATTATCTGCTTGCAGTCAATATCCTGGCCTTTGTGTTTTTCGGAGTTGACAAGCAGAAAGCCCGTCGTAATAAATGGCGGATCCCGGAGAAGACCTTGATCTTAAGTGCTGTCATCGGTGGCAGCGTCGGGGCGATCCTTGGCATGAGATTTTTTCACCACAAAACCCGAAAAGCCAGATTTGCAATTGGTGTACCGGTGATACTGCTGGTGCAGATTGGTGTGGTGTGCCTGGTACAGTGGGCGATGAAGTAAAACTATGAAGGCAATAACTATAAATGTAATAACCATAAATACAATACCTGTCTGAAAAAAACAAGACAGCTGTTGCAGGACAGAGGAGAGACCAATACTCCACGCCTGGGGCAGCTGTTATTTTTTTTCATAAAAGGATGCTCAAAATTCCTTCTTGACAAATACTTTTATGATGATATAATTTGATAATCAAAATATTTTAAGATAAAAGATAATTCAGAGAACAGCAGTACAGATTTATACAGACTGATTTAAGACAGATATCATGGAGAAAAATATGACAGGTAAAATATGCGGAACCGGTTCCTGGGCACCGGACAGAGTGTGGGATAACAACGATCTGGCAAAGATGGTGGAAACCAGTGATCAGTGGATCCGGGAAAGAACCGGTGTGGTACAGAGACATATTGCAAAAGAGGACGAAGATACTGTGACGATGGCAGCGGGGGCAGCATTAAGAGCTCTGGAAGACGCAGAAATGAAGGCAGAAGAGATCGATCTGATCCTTGTGGCAACCATTTCTCCAACAGAGATCATGCCCTGTGTGGCATGTGGGGTGCAGGAGCGGCTCGGAGCGGAAAATGCTACCTGCTTTGATCTGAACGGCGCCTGCACAGGATCTCTTCTGGCACTGAACACTGCGCAGGCATATCTGGCCCAGGGGATATACAGGAATGTCCTTGTAATCGGTGCGGAAAAGCTGTCCGGTTTAACGGACTGGACAGATCGCGGCACCTGCATTCTTTTCGGAGATGGTGCAGGAGCAGTCGTACTGAGAGCAGAAGAGGGTGGAAGCTATGCGCAGGTGACCCATTCCATCGGAAAAAAAGGCGGTGCACTTACCTTACAGAGCAGAAATCAGATCCGCTATGAAAATGATCCGAAGGCAAAGGAAACCTACATACAGATGAACGGAAAGGAAGTGTTCAGCTTTGCCGTGAGCAAGGTACCGGAGGCTGTGAAGGAGCTTCTTTCCCGAGAGCAGGTTTCCTGTGAAGATATCAGTTATTATCTTCTCCACCAGGCAAATGAGCGGATCATCCGTTCCGCAGCAAGGCGGCTGGGCGAAGACATTTCCAAGTTCCCTATGAATATGGACAGATACGGCAATACTTCTTCCGCAAGTCTTCTTATCCTCCTGGATGAGATGAAAAAAAGCGGAAACCTGCAGCGGGGTGACAGAATGGTCCTTGCAGGCTTCGGCGGCGGACTGACGTACGGAGCAAGCCTGATCGAGTATTAAAGCCCCTGTTAATGAATTGTTAAAATAAGGCTACGTAGTGAATGCGGATGTTTTTATCCGCTTGATCCAAATAAACCGCGGATGCTTTTATCCGCTTGATTTAATTTTCCGGAGGTAAAAGATGAAAACAAGAGTTACAGAATTACTTGGTATTGAATATCCCATCATCCAGGGCGGTATGGCCTGGGTGGCAGATCATCACATTGCGGCAGCAGTATCCGAGTCAGGCGGCCTGGGACTGATCGCAGCGGCAAACGCACCGGCAGAGTGGGTGCGTGAGCAGATCCGTGAGGCGAAAAAACTGACAGATAAGACTTTTGGTGTAAACATCATGCTGATGAGTCCAAGTGCCGATGAGGTTGCGAAGATCGTAGTAGAAGAAGGAATCAAGGTAGTAACAACCGGTGCCGGAAGCCCGGAAAAATACATGGAAGCATGGAAAGCTGCCGGAGTAAAGGTGATCCCGGTTGTTGCATCTGTAGCTCTTGCAAGAAGAATGGAGCGCTGTGGCGCAGATGCAGTGGTAGCAGAGGGAAGCGAGTCTGGCGGACATATCGGTGAGACAACCACTATGGCGCTGGTACCGCAGGTCGTGGATGCAGTAAAGATCCCGGTAATTGCAGCAGGTGGAATTGCAGACGGTCGTGGGATCGCGGCAGCCTTTATGCTGGGTGCAGAAGCCGTACAGATGGGAACCCGATTTGTGGCAACAGAGGAATGTCACGTACATGAGAATTACAAACAATTCCTTCTGAAAGCCAGGGATATCGACACAAGAGTAACCGGCCGTACCACAGGTCATCCGGTCCGTACCTTAAGAAACCCTATGACAAAGGAATATCTGGAGAAAGAAGCTGCAGGTGCATCCTTTGAAGAACTGGAAATGCTGACACTTGGTGGCCTCAGGAAGGCTGTTGTTGACGGCGATGTAAAAACCGGAAGCGTTATGTCCGGACAGATCGCAGGTATGGTAAAGGATGTACCGACCTGTAAGGAGCTGATGGCAAGACTGATCAGAGAGACAAAAGAGACTGTAAAGAAAAACAGTTTTCTTGTGGAGGAATAATAAATGGGAAAAACAGCATTCATCTTTCCGGGCCAGGGTGCACAGAAGGCCGGAATGGGAAAAGATTTTTATGAGAAATACGATACAGCAAAGGATGTTTTCGACTTTGCCGGTGAGTGGCTGGATCTGGATATGAAAGCACTTTGCTTTGAAGAAAATGACAGGCTTGACCTGACTGAATATACACAGGCTGCACTGGTCACTACCTGTCTTGCCATGGAGAAGGTGGTAGAGGAGATGGGACTTCATCCGGATGTAACTGCAGGATTAAGCCTTGGCGAGTACTGCGCTATTGAAGCTGCCGGCGGCATGGAGCTGAAGGATGCTGTTACTACCGTGAGAAAAAGGGGAATCCTTATGGAGCAGGCAGTTCCGGCAGGTAAGGGAAGCATGGCAGCAGTTATGGGAATGGAGACAGAGAAGATCGAGGAAGTGCTTGCAGACATTGCAGATGTAAGCATTGCAAACTACAACTGTCCCGGCCAGATCGTGATCACAGGCCTTGCGGAGGCAGTTGCGGAAGCCTCTGAAAAGCTGAAGGCAGCCGGAGGAAGAAGAGTGATCCCGTTAAATGTCAGCGGACCGTTCCACTCCGCAATGCTTGCCACTGCAGGAAAAGAACTGGGAAAGGTTCTGGAGGGTGTCACACTTCATGAACTTAAAATCCCGTATGTGACAAACGTGACCGCAGAGTATGTGGAAGATCCGGCGGAAACAAAAGCACTTCTGGAAAAACAGATTTCTTCTTCCGTGCGCTGGCAACAGAGTGTGGAAAATATGATCCGTCAGGGAGTAGATACATTTATTGAGATCGGACCGGGAAGAACCCTTGCCGGATTTATGAGAAAGATCGACAGAAATGTAAAAGTATATAACATCCAGACCGTAGAAGATGCAGAGAAGGTCTGCCGGGAACTGGTATAAATATTGGAAAAAACAGATAAAGAATCAAAAGTAGAGTAGGCATAGGGCAGCAGACAGAAATGCCAGGTAACAAATGCGGATCACGGATGACCGCATAACATCAGAAAGGAATTCATATGTCAGAGAAAAAAATCGCAGTTGTAACAGGCGGTGCACGTGGGATCGGGAAAGCCATCGCCCTGGAGCTTGCAAAAGCAGGAAACCTTGTAGTGATCAATTATAACGGCTCAGAAGAAAAAGCCCGGGAAACAAAAGCAGAGATCGAGACAGCCGGTGGCCAGGCAGATATCCTGCAGTGCAATGTGGCAGATTTTGATGCATGTGAAGCTTTTTTTAAAGCCGTTGCAGAGAAATACGGACGTGTTGATATTCTGGTAAATAATGCCGGAGTTACGAAGGACGGACTTCTCATGAAAATGAGTGAGGAAGATTTTTCCAGAGTTGTTGACATCAATCTGAAAGGAACCTTCAACTGCATCCGTCATGTGTCCAGAATGATGCTGAAGCAGAGAAGCGGACGGATCATCAGCCTTTCATCGGTGGTAGGCCTTCGTGGAAATGCAGGACAGGCCAATTATGCGGCATCCAAAGCCGGGATCATCGGTCTTACAAAATCCGCTGCAAAGGAGCTGGCATCCAGAGGAATCACGGTCAACGCCATTGCACCGGGATTTATCAAAACAGACATGACAGACGTGCTTTCTGACAAAGTAAAAGAAAATATTGCGGCATCTATCCCCATGGGAAGCATGGGAACAGCAGAAGACGTGGCAAAGGCAGCCGCATTTCTGGCATCAGACGGTGCACGTTACATCACAGGACAGGTACTTCGCGTAGACGGCGGAATGGCAATGTAAAGGAGGCTCCCCGGAGTCAGGAGGATAGATTGATGAAAAGACGAGTAGTAGTAACAGGACTTGGAGCAGTAACACCGATTGGAAATGATGTGGAAAGCTTCTGGAACGGAGTAAAAGAAGGAAAGGTGGGGATCGGACCGATCACCCGTTTTGATTCGACAGGATATAAGGCAACGTTGGCAGCAGAGCTTAAAGATTTTGTGGCAAAGGATCGCATGGACCCGAGAACTGCAAGAAGAATGGAGCCTTTTTCCCAGTATGCTGTAGCAGCTGCACTGGAAGCCATGGAAAATTCCGGGCTTAAGATGGAAGAGGAAGATCCGTACATGGTAGGCGTTATCATCGGCTCCGGTGTGGGAAGTCTTCAGGCTACCGAGACCAATGAGAAGAAGCTTATGGAAAAAGGTCCTTCAAGAGTGGATCCGCTTCTTGTTCCGAAGATGATCACAAATATGGCAGCCGGAAATGTTTCTATCGCTACCGGCGCAAAAGGAAAATGCACCAACGTGGTAACGGCATGTGCGACAGGAACACATTGTATCGGAGATGCTTTCCGTGCCATTCAGTATGGTGATGCAGATGTAATGCTTGCCGGTGGTACAGAGGGAGCTGTCTGCCCTATCGGTATCGCAGGCTTTGCAAGCCTTACTGCATTGAGCACAAGTGAGGATCCGCTGCGTGCATCCATTCCGTTTGATAAAGACAGAGGCGGTTTTGTTATGGGCGAGGGTGCAGGTGTGGTTGTTCTGGAAGAGCTTGAGCATGCCAAAAAGAGAAATGCCAATATCCTGGCAGAGGTTGTGGGATACGGTGCAACTGCAGATGCTTTCCATATCACATCTCCGGCCGAGGACGGAAGCGGCGCCGCACGTGCTATGGAAAATGCCATGAAGGAAGCAGGTGTTGCACCGGCGCAGGTAGATTATATCAATGCACACGGAACCGGAACACATCACAATGACCTGTTTGAAACAAGAGCTATCAAGCTTGCGTTTAAGGACGCTGCCAAGGATGTAAAGATCAATTCCACAAAATCCATGGTGGGCCATCTTCTTGGCGCAGCAGGAGCTGTTGAGTTTATCGTATGCGTAAAATCCATTCTGGACGGATTTATCCATCAGACGGTGGGAACAACAGAAACAGAGGAGGAGCTTGATCTGAACTATATGATCGGCGCTCCGGCAAAACAGGAAGTTCGTTATGCAATGAGCAATTCCCTTGGTTTTGGAGGACACAACGGAACATTGCTTGTAAAGAAGTATGAGGAGGACTGAACCTATGGAATTTAACCAGATCCTTGAACTGATCGATCACGTATCTGCATCAGAGCTTACTGCCTTTACATATGAGACAGCAGATCTGACCTTAAGCATGGAACATGGAAAGCCACAGATCATCCAGGGTGTTATGGGAGAAACTGTGGAAAACATTCCGGCAGCAGGAATGACCGGTGGAAAAGTCCGCAGGGCAGTGAATACAGCACCAGCGGCAGGCAAAGATCCTGTGGTGCCGGCTTCAACAGATGAAATGGCAGTGACAGGAAAAACTGTGGCAGAAGCACAGGGAGTGAAAGGTACTGAGCAGTTGGAAACCGCACCACAGAGCGGGGAAGATCAGACAGGCAGCCTGGTAACATCTCCGCTGGTAGGAACCTTCTATGCTGCACCGTCCCAGGATCTTCCGCCTTACGTTCAGGTGGGAGACAAGGTAAAAAAAGGACAGGTTCTTGCAATCGTGGAAGCTATGAAGCTGATGAATGAGATCGAAAGTGATTTTGACGGCGAGATCGCAGAGATCTATGTGGAGAACGGACAGCCGGTAGAATACGGTCAGAAGCTTTTCCGTATCCGATAAGTACCTTCAGATCAGAATCAGAGAATAAGAAAAATTATTGTTTCAGGAGGATAGAGAATGAAGCATCTTGATGTAAAACAGATCGAGGAGATCATTCCACACAGACATCCGTTTCTGCTTGTGGACTATATTGAAGATTATGAGCCGGGTGAATTTGCTGTCGGATATAAATGTGTGACCTTCCGCGAGGATTTTTTTCGGGGACATTTTCCCCAGGAGCCGGTAATGCCGGGTGTTCTGATGGTAGAAGCGCTGGCACAGGTGGGTGCGGTAGCCATTCTTTCCCTGGAGGACATGAAGGGAAAAACCGCTTATTTCGGAGGCATCAACAAGTGTAAATTCCGCAGAAAGGTAGCTCCGGGAGACAAGCTCCGTCTTGAAACAAAGATCATCCGCAGAAAGGGTCCTGTAGGCATTGGTTCTGCAGTGGCATCTGTGGATGGCGAGGTTGCCGTAGAGGCTGAGCTTACATTTATGATCGGGTAAGGTGATTGTATGATTCGAAAGTTACTGATCGCCAACAGAGGCGAGATCGCGGTGCGTATTATCCGTGCCTGCAGAGAAATGGGAATTGCCACAGTGGCGGTTTATTCTGAGGCAGATGAGGAAAGCCTTCACACACAGCTGGCGGACGAAGCAATCTGTATCGGACCGGGGCCATCTGCACAGAGCTATCTGAATATGGAACAGATCATCAGTGCAACCATGGTTTCCGGTGCGGATGCCATTCATCCGGGATTTGGCTTTCTTTCTGAAAATGCCAGATTTGCGGAGCTCTGTGAAAAATGCGGGATCACATTTGTGGGTCCTCCATCAAAGGTCATCCGTATGCTGGGCAATAAAAAAATTGCAAGAAGCACCATGATCGCAGCTGGTGTTCCGGTAGTTCCGGGCAGCGAAGGGGATGTGGAGGATATTGAAACCGGTCTTAAGGAAGCTGAGAGAATCGGTTATCCGGTGATCATCAAGGCAGCTCTTGGCGGTGGCGGAAAAGGCATGCGTGTGGCAAACACACCGGAGGAATTTCCGGAAGCCTATGCAACCGCCAGAAAAGAGTCTGAGATCGCTTTTGGCGACGGTACCATGTATATTGAACATTTCGTGGTAAATCCGAGACATATTGAGTTTCAGATCCTTGCAGACAGCTTCGGAAATGTGATCCATCTGGGAGAGCGTGACTGCTCCATCCAGAGAAATCATCAGAAGATGATCGAGGAATCTCCAAGTGCTGCAGTTTCTCCGGAATTAAGAGAAAAAATGGGGCATGCGGCGGTGACGGCGGCGAAAGCAGCCGGTTATGTAAATGCGGGAACGATCGAATTTCTTCTGGAACCGGATGGAAAATTCTGGTTTATGGAAATGAATACAAGGATCCAGGTGGAGCATCCGGTGACAGAGTGGGTAACAGGTATCGATCTTGTAAAGGAGCAGCTGAAGATCGCTTCCGGAATGCCTCTTGAGATCGCTCAGGAGGATGTCCGGATCCAGGGACACGCCATTGAGTGCAGGATCAATGCTGAAAATCCCCAGAAAAATTTCCGCCCTTCGCCGGGAACTATCCAGGGAGCGCATTTTCCGGGAGGAAACGGGATCCGTGTGGATACCTGTGTGTATAACGGCTGTAAGATCCCGCCATATTATGATTCCATGCTTGCGAAGCTGATCGTTCATGCAGGTAACCGGAAAGAAGCCATTGCAAAAATGCAGAGTGCTCTTGGTGAGGTGATCATTGACGGAATCGATACAAATATTGACTATCAGTACGAAATCCTGAAAGATGAGGATTATCAGTCCGGAAATTTTGACACTGGCTTTCTTGCCAGCCATATCATTGCGGGAGTGAAGATCAATGAGAATTAAGCACATGTTCAAAAAAACAGTCAGGGATATCCGGGGTGAAGAACAGGAAAACATTCCGGAGGTGCCGGATAACCTGATGCGTAAATGCAACGCCTGCAAAGCGGCGGTTTTTGTAGACGAGGTAAAGCAGAATCAATACATCTGTCCCCACTGCGGAAATTATTTCCATGTACCCGCTTACCGTCGGATCAAACTGATCGCAGATAGAAAGAGTTTTGTAGAGTGGGATGCTCACATGGAAGAACAGAATCCCCTTCAGTACAGAGGCTACGAAGAAAAGCTCCAGGGGCTTCGTGAAAAGACAGGGCTTGATGAGGCTGTAGTTACCGGAAAGTGTACTATAAAAGGGACACCTGTGGCACTTGGTGTCTGTGACTGTCGTTTCATGATGTCCAGTATGGGAGAAGTCGTGGGGGAAAAGATCACGCGGGCTTTTGAACGTGCCACAGAGGAGAAGCTGCCGGTAATCCTCTATATCTGTTCCGGCGGTGCCAGAATGCAGGAGGGCCTGGTTTCCCTGATGCAGATGGCAAAAACCAGTATGGCCATCCGGAAGCACAGCGATGCTGGACTTCTTTATGTGCCGGTCCTCACAGACCCGACAACAGGCGGCGTGACGGCAAGCTTTGCTATGCTGGGAGATATTATCCTGGCAGAGCCGAAAGCGCTGATCGGTTTTGCAGGTCCCAGAGTGATCGAACAGACCATCGGGCAAAAGCTTCCCAAAGGCTTCCAGAGAGCGGAATTTCTTCTGGAACACGGCTTTGTGGACAAGATCGTAAAGCGTGAGGAGCAGAGGATCGTATTGGCGGATATTCTGAGATTACATCAGGATAAAGTCCTGAATAATGTACAGTCCAATAATACGGACATTAAAAATGGGTTCAAGTCTGACAATCAGGAATCGATGAAAACTGTTGAGGAAGATAATAGGATCTGGCCGGACTTCGTTCCATCCGGAGATTTCACTCCCTGGGAACATGTTCAGCTTGCCAGAGCCAAAACACGTCCTACAGGAAAGGACTACATCGAAGCGCTTTTTGACGATTTCATGGAATTTCACGGAGACCGTCACTGCGGGGATGATCCGGCAGTGATCGGTGGTGTGGCATTTTTCCACGGACAGCCGGTAACTGTCCTTGCACAGGAAAAAGGAGAGGGTACAAAGGAAAACATTACCCGGAATTTCGGAATGGTATCTCCGGAGGGGTACTGGAAATCCCTGCGCCTGATGCAGCAGGCAGAGAAATTTCACCGTCCGGTGATCTGCCTTGTAGATACACCAGGCGCATTCTGCGGGCTGGAAGCAGAGGAACGTGGACAGGGTGAAGCCATTGCAAAAAATCTCTATACACTGGCAGGTCTCACAGTGCCGGTGCTTTCCGTTGTGATCGGTGAAGGCGGAAGCGGAGGTGCCCTTGCCTTGGCGGTGGCAGATGAGGTATGGATGCTGGAGCATTCCGTTTATTCCATCCTGTCCCCGGAGGGCTTTGCCTCCATTCTCTGGAAAGACAGCAAAAAGGCAAAGGAAGCAGCAGCAGTGATGAAGCTCACAGCTGCAGACCTTTACCAGATGGGGATGATCGAGCATGTGATTCCGGAAGCAGAGCCTGTAAGCCGTGAGAACATAAATGATATCGCAGGTTATCTGGAAAACGGAATTGCGGATTTTCTTGAGAAATATGGCGAAGAAGAGCCGGAGAAGCTTCTGGAACATCGCTATGAACGTTTCCGGAAAATGTAGAAGCAATAAGTGCAGTGATTTTGTAGCCCGCAAAGTAAAAATCCAGTGGAAAAAATGCCATATTTATGTTACGATGGCTTCATAAACAGAGAACCGGAGAAGCCTTTTTGCTCCGGAGAAACAGGAGCGGGTAGAGTGGACAATCGGGAAGTTATAAATGACGTGCTGGTGAATCTGTTCAATGAGATCCTCCGACTGGAGGAGGAAGCCATCATCACAGATAAATATAAAGATATTTCCAACAATGATATGCACATTATCGAGGCTGTAGGTCTTGGAGGGGGGAACATGTCCTCCATTGCAGCCAAGCTTAAGATCACCGTAGGCTCCCTCACAACATCTATGAACAGTCTTGTAAAAAAAGGCTATGTGAAGAGAGAACGAAGTGAGAAGGACCGGCGTGTGGTATTTATTCAGCTTACAAATAAGGGACGTATGGCATATCATCATCATGCGGAGTTTCACAGGCAGATGACAGAAGCGGTGATCGCAGAGCTGAATGAGAATGAGACAGAAGTGCTGGTAAAAGCACTGGACGGACTGCGTAAATTTTTCAGACAGTATCATGAACAATAAAGAAACGTATAATAAAAGCATCCGGATCGGTAATAAAGGACAATTACCGATCCGGATGCTTTTTGCATAACAGGTATTTTCGACACGGACATTTATTGAAAATGATATTAAATGTCGCCTTTGTTTTTGTGGTACGAGAGTTTATTCGTCCCAGCCATCCTGGAAGCGGATATTTACAGAGATATTGCGGACAACGTCTCCCTCCTGAAGCTCCAGATCGCTCTCATCGGAAACCGGAGGAAGCTTTCCCTCAAATTCCATAAGCTCTGTGTAGATCCAGTCGTATGCAGCTGCATTGGCATTTTCGATGGCATCATCCAGCGTGTCACCGTTGGCTTCACAGCAGGCAAGATCCGGAAAAAAAGCATTGTATTTTTTGTCCTCTGTGGGACGGAAAACTGCGGGATATATAAATTTCATAGGTAAGATTCCTTTCTTTTTTAAAATGAAGTGATTCGTGTAATACCATGAATATGGATAGTTTTACCTGACCTAGTACAGCGAATATTAAGTAACCGCCATATTGACTTGTCTGATTTTTCATCTGCTGCGTTGTCGTCAATCGTCGTAGCCACCGCTACGCCTCATTCCTCCGCCTTGCAGATGAAGAAATCATCCTGCGTCAATATAGCAGAAACTTAATTTTCGCTGTACTAGTAAGTATATACCAATTTCAGAATGAGGGCAAGCGAGTTCATGATCCAATGAAAGATCTAAATAAGAACAGCAGAGTTTTGGGAATGTTATAATCAGAAAATTGTCGTATATAAGTAAAAATGATAGATATATAACCCTTTTTGTCCTTGTATATAGGAAATATAGATGCTATACTGTGTAATACAGAGTATGAACGGGGGGTCGAAAGACCTGACGGGAGGTACAGCTATGATTTATACAGCTTTGACGAAAAAAGCTATGAAGGTGGCATACGAGGCACATCATGGACAGACAGATCGAAGCGGGACACCTTATATCTTTCATCCATTTTATGTAGCGGAGCAGATGGATGATGAACTCAGTGTATGTACGGCACTTCTGCACGATGTGATAGAAGATACAGAGATCACATTTGAGGATCTTACCGGAGAATTTCCGGAAGAGGTTGTGGAGGCCTTACGTTGTCTTACAAGAGATAAGAATATGAATTATTTCGATTATATCCGGAAGCTCCGGAAGAATCCGATCGCAAAAAAAGTGAAGCAGGCTGATCTGCTCCACAATTCTGATGTAACACGTCTTTCTGACTGCGAAAATATGTCTGCTGAACAGATATCACGGCTGCATGGAAGATATAAACGGGCTTTGGAGATACTTCATGATGCCAGGTGATATTATTTTCGCACAAGTCATTTATTGACTTTTATTCAGTTTTTTTCATGCGCATGATCCACACAAAATATCCGTGACCTCAGATATTATTGAGGATCTTCTTAGCGGAAATATGGATTTCTTGCATTGATCTCCACGTAGCATTTGATCGCATATTTGATAAATTCTATGATTTTTTTCATTTTATTTTCCTCCTCTTTTCTTTAACTTACAAATGCATTATAATAAACTCTCGGAAATATTACGTGCCAAAAACACAGAAAAAGTAGTCAAATATTGCGGAGAGAAAAATCCATGTTTCCAGTATACGAAGAAAAAAAGAAGAATCGCCATATTCATCTGCGGACCTCAGCCCATGCTTCACCCCATCTTCATAACTCCATAGAGTTTATCTATATCACAGAGGGAACTCTGGAGCTTGGTATGGGACAGGAGCTTTATCATATGGAAGAGGGAGATTTTGCAGTGATCTTTCCGGATGTGATCCATCACTATCAGGTGTTCTCTACGGGAGAAAACAAAGCAGTCTATCTCTGGGCAAAGCCGGTATTGACTGGTCAGTTTGCGGATATCATTCAGAACAGCTGTCCGGAAGACCCGGTTATAAAAAAGGAGCAGGTGCATCCGGATATTGTAAATGCGGTACGGTGTCTCAGGGCAAACCGCAAGGAGAAGGATGATAATCTTGCAGTGGAACAGGCGTATGTGCAGATCCCGGGATTTGAAAGTCAGAGGACTTTTAACCGGGTATTCCGGGAACGGTACCGGATGACACCAAGAGAATACAGAATATTATATAAGGAAAAATATTTACGAGAGGAACAGACATGATCACAGTAGAGCTGGAACATTTCAGCCTTGATAAAATATGCGATTCCGGACAGTGCTTCCGGATGAGAAAGCTTGGAGACGGACATTTTTCCATGGTGGCGGGAGACCAGTATCTGGAAATGTATCAGAAAGACGGAGTGGTGGATTTCTGCTGCTCTCAGGAGGAATTTATCTGTTACTGGGTGCTTTATTTTGATCTGGATACGGATTATGAAGCTTACATGAATGCTGCTAATCCACGGGATAAATATCTGGGTGCCGCAATAAAGGCAGGAGACGGGATACGGATATTAAGACAGGATCTCTGGGAAATGATCGTTACGTTTCTGATATCTCAGCAGAACAATATCAAGCGTATCCGCAAATGTATCGAAACCATCTGCCGGAAGTACGGAGAGCGAAAAAATTCATCTGCAGGTGTGGAATACTACGCTTTTCCGACTGTAGAGGCGCTGAGTCAGGCAACGGAAGAGGAGTTAAGAGGATGCGGCCTGGGATACCGGGCAAAATATATCGCAGTAACGGCCAGGACCATTGCATCCGGTCAGATCTCCCTGGAAAAAATCTATGATATGCGTTACCCTCAGGCAAAGAAGGAGCTGATGAAGCTCTGTGGTGTGGGAGAAAAGGTAGCTGAATGTATCTGCCTGTTTGCACTGCATCATATGGATGCTTTTCCCATAGATACCCACATCCGTCAGGTCATGGACGTGCATTACAAAAGAGGATTTCCCAACCGCAGATACAGAGGAATGCGTGGGATCATGCAGCAGTATATTTTTTACTATGACTTGTACTCATAGACTGCGGATGCTATCATAGGTGAAAATAAAGGAAAAATCCACGGAGGAAAAAGTAATCAAAAAATATTTACTGCGATTGAGACAACCACGTATAAAAAAGAAAGAAAACAGATATTATATCCGGGGCTATAAGGGAACGGAAGTGATCATCCGTACAGATCATGAGATCCTGAAGAGGATTGCCTACAGGCGTACCTGCGTGAAACAAGTCTGCATTCCTGGAAGATACGAAACAGAAACAAAATATATCTATACAAGAAAAGAAAACAGAAGAAGCCGCCCAGTCATAGTTCCGGGCATTCCGACCGGGAGAGAAGCGGCTATGCCACGTGCCGTGCGGACAGTGCTCCATGCTCTTTCCTATGGCGGGATCGAAGTGGAGGCTTCCAGAAAGCTGGCAGATCTTAAGAAGATGGATCCTATGAGGATCTTTTACAGGACACTGGATGCGGAAGTTTATAACGGAGACTATAAAGTGCCGATCCGTCTGTTTTTTCCAACAGAAGAGGACATGGAAAACGGTGCCGCCTCCGGAAAAAAACCACCGGTGATCCTGTTTTTCCATGGCGGTGGCTGGGTTACGGAAAGTGTAGAGAATTATCAGCGGGTTTGTGCCAGAATGGCACAGTCTACCGGTCAGATCGTGGCGTCTGTTGAATACAGGCTGGCACCGGAATACCGTTTCCCGGTGGGACTGATGGATTGTTATGCAGCTGCGAAGACTTTTTACACCAATCGTTTTCTTCTGAATACGGATCCGGATCGTATCACCATTATGGGAGATAGTGCAGGCGGAAATCTGGCAGCGGCTGTATGTATGATGGCCAGAGACCGCGGAGATTTTTTTCCCAAAAAACAGATCCTTATTTATCCGGCACTGAACAACTGTTATACGGAAGACTCTCCTTTTGAATCCGTAAAAACAAATGGAACCGGTTATCTTCTCACAGCGGAGAAGATGGAAGATTATCTGAAATTCTATGAGAGTTGTCCGGAAGACAGGAGGAATCCCTATTTTGCGCCGATCCTGGAGAAGAATTTTCGAAATATGCCGGATACACTGATACTTACCGCTGAGTTCGATCCTCTTCGGGATGAAGGTGAGGCATTTGGTGAAAAACTGAAGGAAGCGGGAAATCGTGTGGAAGTGCACAGGATCGCAGGTGCGTTTCACGGGTATTTTGCACTGGGGATCAAATTTCTGCATGTGCAGGAGAGCTTTGCATATGTAAATCGTTTTCTGGAAACAGAGGAACAGGAAGAAGGAAAGCATCATGAAGAACGAATATGCACAGTGGAGAAAACTTGACAATGCGGCGCTGGCGTTCCCGGCGGTGACAGGAAAGAATGACACCAGGGTATTTCGTTTTTACTGTGAACTTAAAGAAGAGATAAAAGAAGAAAACCTGCAGGAAGCCCTGGAGAGGACACTGGAAAAATATCCTCTTTTCCGTGCAGTTTTAAGAAAGGGACTGTTCTGGTTTTATCTGGAGAGACGTGATATTCCGGCAGTGGTAAAGAAAGAAGCAGGTGCACCCTGCAGCGGACTTTATATTCCGGACAAAAAAACGCTTCTTTTTCGGGTGAGCTATTATAAGAACAGGATTAATTTCGAGGTATTTCATGCGCTGACGGATGGAACGGGAGCCATGCATTTTCTGATGGAGCTGGTGAAAAATTATCTTCAGGAGACGCACCCATCCGCAGAGCTTCCGGAGCTTTTTTCGGATGAAAACATTACGGGCAGGGATATGGAGGAGGACAGCTTTTCCCAGTATTATTCCTCCGATGCGCCAAGAAAGAGAGAGTCCAAGAAGCCTGCTTTCCAGTTAAAAGGCGAGAAGCTCAGGCAGGAGGATATGAATATCACGGAAGTCTGTGTTCCGGTAAAAGAGATCCACGCCCGTGCAAAAGCGGCCGGTGTATCGATCACGGTTTTCCTTACGGCAGCACTTATCTGGGCGATCCATGAAGAAGTACCTCAGAATCAGGCGAAAAAGCCCATTGGTCTGATGATCCCGGTAAATTTGAGAAATTATTTTCCGTCCCGGTCTATGGCAAATTTTTTCGGATGGATCGAGATCAGCTGTTATTTTCAGCCTGATACAGCCTTTGAGGATATTCTGAGCTCCGTAAAGGAGCAGTTTGCAAAGGAACTGAGTAAGGACGTGATCGAAGCAAAGCTGAATGATTTGGTAAGCCTGGAGAAAAATCCGATCCTGCGTCTGGTACCACTGGAGATCAAAACCCCGTTCCTTCTTGCCGGGACAACTCTCGGAGGGAGGTCT
Organism: Blautia sp. LMAG:36; assembly: GCF_008680535.1. Taxonomy (NCBI): domain Bacteria; kingdom Bacillati; phylum Bacillota; class Clostridia; order Lachnospirales; family Lachnospiraceae; genus Blautia; species Blautia sp. LMAG:36. Next base: position 211,462 of record NZ_NALB01000006.1, read on the forward strand.
ATCACGGCGATCTATTCCAATGTGGGGATCATCCGGATGCCGGAGGAATATCGGAAATATATTCAGAGATTCGGACTTTTTGCAAGCACGGACAGTCTGCAGCTGTGTTCCTGTTCTTTTGGAGATGAGATGGTTTTAAGCTTTACGTCCAAGATCCCCAATGGAAATATTGAGCGGAATTTTGTGGAGAGACTGAAAAATGAGCAGGTATCCTGTAAAATTCGGGAGAATGATCTTCCGGGACAAAAAGAGGAGCAGAAACAGCAGATGAAGCTTTTTGAGAGCTTTACATTTCTGTGTATTGTGCTGGCTGTGGTATGTAATCTGATCGATTATCTGCTGGATAGTCATATAGGCTGGGCCTGGTTTGTGACTGCAGGGGCGTTCTGCACCTGGCTGATGGTTTCAGTGGCTTATGTGAAGCGGCGGAATCTTCTGAAGAATGAGATGTGGCAGCTGGTGATCGCAGCTGTTGCAGGAGTGCTTTGGGATGTGTTTACCGGTTGGCGTGGCTGGTCTGTGGATTATCTGCTTCCTCTGGCTTCGCTTGCTGTGATCTGCTCCATGTGGGTGATCACTGCGGTACAGAAGCTGGAGGTGGCGGAATATATGATCTATCTTCTGGAAGCAGGAGCTTTCGGAGGAGTGATCCCTGTGATCCTGCTGGCTGCCGGTGTGGTAACGGTGCTGTATCCGTCGCTGATCTGTATATGCGTCAGCTTTCTGATGCTGGTATGGCTGTTCCTGTTTAAGAGGAAAGATATGGTGCGGGAGATGCAGAAGAAATTCCGTGCATAGAAAATAAAAACAACCGTCGATCTGCAGAGGACTTTTTGAAGATCTGTCTGCAGACCGGCGGTTGTTTAGCAAATAAAGGAAGTTCCCTGCAGAGCTGCGAAAAGCAATAAGCAGAGGGGAAAACTTGCCCGGTGTTCGGAGATCAGAATCCGAAGTCCTCATAGTCCTCAGGTGTGAACTTATGATAGATCATATGCTCACCCTCCAGGGACAGACAATACCGGTAGTCATCCGGAATCCCGTCTTCGAAATATACAAGATAATCAAATCCGGTTCCGGTTGTTTTTTCCATGTGTACATGGTCGGAATAAGCATGAAAAACGTCCATCACTTCATCCAGAGTACAGCCATGACGGGCAACCGTGCCTATAAAGCGTACCAGAAATTCACTCGGCTTCCGGTTTTCGTGAACGTAGTCCGAGGCCTGAGGCGGCAGGGTGATGCAGAAACGCCCGTTTTTGGAAGAAGCCGTTACTTTTCCAAGACGGTCACAGGCATGATCTGAGAATTCTTCCATTGCATGCTGCATTTCTTCTTCCGTAAGCTCTGTGCCAAGAAGGCGGTTCAGAGACTGCAGCGGATAATAAAAACGGGTAACTCCGCTCATGTATCCGATCTTTACCTGTTGTTCCTGGATCATATCCAGGAGATTATTTTCCAGTTTTTTGAAATTCATTATGTTTTTCCTTTCCGGGGTCTGAAGGTTTATTGAACTGCATACATTCAGATCCCATTTTTTTCGCAGATATCATTGAGACAGCAGCGGTCACAGTAAGGCTTTGTCCGCGCTGTACAGACTTCTCTTCCATGATTGACAAGACGGTGGCAGAGATCATTGCCTTCTTCCGGAGGGATGATCTTCCAGAGAGCCATTTCCACCTTTTTTGGATCCTTCATGTCATGGACAAGGCCGATGCGGTTGGAAAGGCGGATACAGTGAGTATCTGTTACAATGGCGGGCTTGCCGAATACGTCACCCATGATTAGGTTTGCGCTTTTTCGGCCCACACCGGGAAGTTTCAGAAGCGCGTTAAAGTCTTCCGGCACCTTGTCGTGATACTGTTCGTGGAGAATGCGCATACAGGCGCTGATGTCCCGGGCTTTGCTTTTTCCAAGGCCGCAGGGACGTACAATGGCTTCGATCGCTTCCGGCTCTGCTGCTGCCAGGGCTGCCACATCTGGGTATTTTGCATAGAGATCCTGAACAACTACATTGACCCGGGCATCGGTGCACTGAGCTGCCAGACGGACACTTACAAGAAGCTTCCAGGCATCATCATAATCCAGTGTACAGTCTGCATCCGGATATTCCTTTTTTAAACGGCTGATAACTTCATAGGCCAGTTCCTGTGTTGTCATTTGTATATGAACCATCCTTTCAATTTCGGTTATATTACTGAATTACTACAGCCAGGATGATACCACAGCATTCGGAGAATTACAAGGTGGACAGGAGTACAGAAGCAGTGTGTGGCATTTGGGAATTTTATCAGCAGAGCAATTTTGGGAATCCCCCCCAGGGGCTTGTTAATACCCTGACAATTTGGTACATTAAACGTGACCTGTGAGGGACCTGATCTCCCTCACGTGAATAGAAAAGTGCGGAGGAATCAACGTGGAAAAACTTCTCGATGAAATCGAATCTTACTGGAGCACCCGTACAGAAGGGTACTCCGAAGTGAATCATAAAGAGCTTGCAGGAACGCAGAAAAACGCATGGCTTAAGGTGCTGACCAGTCAGTTTCCGGACAAACCCAAGGAAGAGATCCGTATCCTGGATATCGGAACAGGCCCCGGATTTTTTCCTGTGATCCTGGCAGAAGCCGGATATCATGTAGATGCAGTGGATTATACGGAAGGAATGCTGGAAAAGGCAAAGGAAAATGCAGGAGACCTTTGCCGGAATATCCGCTTTTTGAGGATGGATGCACAGAAGCTGGATTTTGAGGATAATACCTTTGACGTGGTCATTTCCCGAAATCTTACCTGGAATCTGGAGCATCCTGATGTTGCTTACAGAGAGTGGGTCCGTGTACTGAAGGTAGGAGGAAGACTTCTGAATTTTGATGCCAACTGGTACGGTTATCTTTATGAGGAAGAGCAGCGTAAGGCCTACGAAAACGACCGGAAAAATGTGGAAAACAACAGCCTGGATGATCACTATCTCTGTACGGATATTGAGCGCATGGAGCGGATTGCCCTCCAGGTACCGCTGTCAAAGATCAGTCGTCCCCAGTGGGATGTAAAAACTCTCAGAGAAGCAGGACTTCTTGGGATTCGCACAGACACAGAAATATGGAAAACGGTCTGGAGTGAGGAGGAGAGATTAAATTATCAGTCCACACCAATGTTTATGGTAACTGGTGTAAAGCCGGATCATTTCCTGAATCTTCCGGTTGCGGCAGGAGAAAAAACAGAAGGCTTTCTTGAGCTCGGAGATGGAGAATTTGTCCTTCCTGCAACCATCATCCGTGGAAAAGATCCTGGAAAAACCGTTCTCGTCACAGCAGGTCTTCATGCAGGAGAGTATGTAGGGATCCAGACTCTGATCGAGCTGTCGAAGCGGCTGAAACCGGAAAAGGTAAAGGGCCAGCTGGTTCTGGTAAAGGTACTGAACCGGGAAGACTTTGAGAAGCGTGCAGGCAGCATCAGCTGGGAAGACGGAAAAAATCTGAACCGTGTTTTCCCTGGCAGAAAAGATGGCACAAAAATGGAACGACTGGCAGCGGCCATCACAGAATCCCTGATCCGGAAGGCAGATTATTATATCGATCTTCACGGCGGTGATGATTATGAGGAGCTGACTCCGTATGTATATTTTGCAGGCGTGGCAAAGCCAGAGATCGTGGAAGCTTCCCGAAAAATGGCAGAGCAGGTTGATGTCCCATATATGGTACAGTCAAATGTGAGTACAGGCGGCGCCTACAATTATGCGGCAAGTACCTTCCATATTCCGGCGGTCCTTCTGGAACGCGGCTGTATGGGAACCTGGGAACGGGAGGAAGTGGATTCCATGCGAAGAGATGTAAGAAATATCCTCTGCAGCATCGGAGCCTATAACGGAATCCGTTCCCACAGTACGTACTATCCGCTGAAAATGGATGATGTGCGTTATCAGTGCGCCAGTGTCAACGGTCTCTGGTACCCGGTGAAGAAACCAGGCGATATTGTTCATCAGGATGAGTATCTTGGCGAGATCCGTGATTATGAGGGAAATGTACAGGAAATCTGTCGTGCAGACATGGATGGTGTGATCCTTTATCAGGTATCCAGTCTTCAGGTTGTGGAAGGCGGCCCTGTGATCACCTACGGAAATATCGTAAGAGAAAAAGACGAGCGGAAAACAAGGATCGCCCAGTACTGGACCAGGCGCAGCGACAGCTTTCTGGAACAGAGAAGAGCAGAGCTTCACAGTGCACTTGCAGGCCGCTGGATGACTGAGCTTAAGAAGTATCTGCCTGAGAAAAAGAATCTCCGAATCCTGGATGTAGGTTGCGGAACCGGATTTTTTACCATTCTTCTTGCAAAGGAAGGCCATCAGGTAACCGGGATCGATCTGACACCGGATATGATCACTCATGCAAAGGAGCTGGCGGAGGAAGAAAAAGCAGACTGTCAGTTTGCAGTCATGGATGCGGAAAACCCGGATTTCCCGGATGAGGAATTTGACGTAATCGTATCCCGAAACCTTACCTGGACACTGCCGGATGCAGAACACGCTTATCAGGAATGGTTCCGCGTGCTGAAACCAGGCGGAGTGATGATCAATCTGGATGCAAACTACGGAGCAGCAGACTTTGCGGACACTGCGGATCTTCCGGAGAATCATGCCCATCATCAGATCCAGGATGAGCTGATGCAGGAATGCGAGGATATCAAGCGGCAGCTGCCCATCAGTTCTTTTCTGCGTCCGGCATGGGATCTGGAAACGCTGAGCCGTATAGGTGTGGAAGAATTTTCCTTTGACCTTGGTATCAGCAAACGTATTTATACAGAAAAAGACGAGTTTTACAATCCGACCCCGATGTTTTTGATCTTTGCAAAGAAACAGAGGTAGGATCATGCTCAATATAAAACAGATACAATATTTTGCAGCCTGTGCCAAAACAGGCTCCTTCAGCCAGGCTGCAGAGCTGCTTTTTACCACGCAGTCAAATGTAAGCAAGGTAATCCGTTCCATGGAAGATGATATGCGTACCCAGCTGTTTGTCCGTCATGCAAAGGGCATAGAGCTGACACTGGAAGGAGAGCGTGCATATATCCATGTGCAGAGGATTCTGGAAAATATAGATGAGCTGGAAATGCAGGCACAGCCACTTGCAAAAAGCAGCCTGTGTGTATGCTTTCATCCCAGCTCCTGGTTTGCGGATATCTTCGTAACGTATTATGAAGCACATAAGTGCGATGATCTTCATTATCAGGTTTACGCAGCAGATACCCATGAGATCATAAAACGTGTGAAAGGCAGACAGGATGATATGGGATTCGCCTATGTGATGCAGAATCAGCTGGCAGCATTCCAGTATTTTCTTTCCCGAAATTACCTGGAATTTGAGCTGCTGACGGAAACCGAGGTAAATATTTATACCGGGAAAGGGAAAGCAGATACAGCAGATGAGGGAGATTTTAATATGTCCCAGCTCAGGCTGATCCAGAGATTTCCCGATGAATTTTCCCCGGATAATTACCGGAACCTTGTAGAGGAAAACGGTCATTCCGCAGTGGAGGCAGAGACCGTAGTCGTAACAAACAGTGATTATATCGTGGAACGTCTTCTTGGGTCCGGAGAGTTGTGTAATATCAGTGGTGCGGATCTTTCCGGCCGTGATCCGGGATATTCCTCCGTGAAATATACATTTCCGGGAGAAGGCCAGAAACTTGTTTACGGGTGCATTTGCCGGAGAGGTGAAGAGCTCAGTGAACAGGGAAAGGATTTTCTGGGATTCGTGAAGGAAAGACTTCAGATTTCCGGGAAGTGATAAAAGAATAAAGCAAAAGACCAGACGGGATTTTTCTGCACGGGACACAGGTTCCTGATACAGAAAAGTCCCGTTTTTTATATGGAATACACATCCATGCCAAACCCGACTGTCCAATATCCCCGTACCGGGGTTGTCCGAAAACTGTTAAATGATAAAATAATATCAGCAGCACACTCCGCGTGCTGAATATAAAAACACTGTGATGCACATAACCTCCGCGCACTCCTATTTGTGCATACAAATGTTTTGTCGAATAATAACACGACCCTTTCAAAAGCAGTTATGGTTTTGGATGCCATAACTGCTTTTGAAATATGAACACAAATCGTTCCACGATTTGTGTTCATGAGCATGCAGCAGAGCGGAATGCGAATGTCTGTCTGAACTGTAAAGGGCAGTGGGAAAGGAAAATTATGAACAAAGAAAATAAACTCGTCATCCGGATCCTGAAGCGGATCCTTCTGCTTGCTGTGGTTATGTTTCTGCTGTCTGTGGTGGTGTTCTGGCTGGCGAGACTGGCACCGGGAGATCCCCTGCAGTCCTTTTACGGAGATTCCCTGGAAATGATGACCAGCGAGGAAGTGGCTGCGGCCAGAACGAGACTAGGACTGGATCAGGGGATCGGGGTACAGTATGTAAGGTGGTTTACCAATGTAGTCCATGGTGATTTCGGATTGTCGCTGAAATACAGGCAGCCGGTTATGAATGTGATCAAACCGCTGATCGGAAATACTCTGGTGCTGGGAGGAATTGCTTATATTGTGATCTTTATACTGGCAGTTCTGATCGCCATATTCTGTACGCTCCATGAGGATCAGTGGATCGACCGGCTGATTTGCAAGATCGGAACAGCAACCTATTATGTGCCGGCTTTCTGGCTTGGTGTGGTACTGATCCTGATCTTCAGTGTAAATCTTGGATGGTTCCCAAGCAGCGGTGCCTATGATGTAGGAATGGCAGATAGTATCGGCAATCGTATGAAGCATATGATCCTTCCGCTGGTAGTAATGATCTTCAGCCATCTCTGGTATTACGCATATATGATACGTAACAAATTCCTGGATGAGGTGCGGAAGGATTATGTACTTCTTGCCAGATCCAAGGGACTTTCCAAAAGAAAGATCCTGTGGAAGCATTGTCTTCGAAATGTAATGCCGACGATCGTGAGTATCATGGCAGTTTCGGTACCCCATGTAACCGGTGGGACTGTAACTGTGGAAGCTGTTTTCAATTATGCGGGAATTGGAAATCTTGCAGTGGAATCTGCAAAATATCATGATTATAACCTGCTGATGATCGATGTGCTGATCACGGGATTTATCGTATTTTTAAGCAGCTTTGTTGCACAGACTGTCAATGAAGAGATCGATCCAAGAATGAAGGATTCGGAGGTGAGGGTATGGTAGCTGACCGGAAGCTTTCAGAAGCTGAGCTTTTTCAGGTAGTTGGCGCCGGGTGGAAGCAGCATGAATCTGAAAAACGAAAAAAAACATTTCAGGAAAAGCTGAAGGGGAAACCGGTATTTTCCATGTTCCTGCTTTTTCTGATCGTTTTGGGCTGTGTATTTGCAAATGTTGTTGCAAATCATGATCCCTCAGGTTTTTATCTCCAGAATCTGAATACACCGCCAGGAAAGGAGTTTATCTTTGGAACGGATTCGCTTGGAAGAGATATTTATTCACTGATCTGGTATGGCGGAAGGGTTTCTCTGGTGATCGGACTTCTGGGTGCTGCGATTATTACTGTGATCGGTGTTACCTACGGATGCATCAGTGGAACAGCAGGTCCAAAGGTGGATTCGGTTCTGATGCGGTTTACGGAAATGTGCGGAAGTATTCCGACCCTTCTGCTGATCCTGATCCTGTCTGCGGTCCTTCAGGCCGATGATGTGATCAGCATATCTGTGATCATCGGTATTACCGGGTGGTTTGCACTGGCACGTATTGTAAGAAGTGAAGTGCGGCAGATAAGGAACAGTGATTATGTGATGTATGCAAGACTTTGCGGAGGAAGTTTTGGATATGTGATGTATCACCATCTGATCCCGAATTTTGTTTCGGCGATCATGTTTGTGGTGATCTCTTCGATAAGCAGCTGTATTACCATGGAATCTACATTAAGCTTCCTTGGCCTCGGGCTTCCGGCAGATGTAGTCTCCTGGGGAAGTATGCTCTCACTGGCAAATAAAGCACTGATCATGAATACCTGGTGGGTGATCGTGATCCCGGGAGTTTTTCTGGTCATTACTTTAATGTGCATTACCAGTATGGGTAGCTTTGTGAGAAGTGAGGTAAATAACCATTACAGCAATCTCTGATGCAGTCAAAAATATTTGAATACAAACCGTGATGAAGCATTCCGAAGTGTAGATAACCGGTTTGAAAATAAGGAAAGATGAGGAAAACAGAATGAAAAAGAGAACAGGAATCAACTATGGAAGAAAATATGCGGCGATAACACTGGCAGCAGTGACCGCAGCATGTACAGGAGCAGCTGCAGGCAGTGCGGTAACCGTAGCTGCGGCAGAAGAAAACAAAACTCTGGTATATGCAGGTGAGTCAGAAAGTACAATTAATCCCCTTCTGAATAACCATGATGAACTTCCGGATCTTATTTTTTCAGGACTGATGAAATATGATGCCAATGGAAAGCCGGTAGAGGATCTTGCAGAGAGTTATACCTTTGACAAGGATACCAATACCTATACTTTTAAACTTCGAGATGGTGTTAAGTGGCATGATGGAGAAGATTTCAATGCAGAGGATGTTGTATACACCTATAAGGAGCTTACAGAGGATGAAACCCTGGGAGCCAGCATCACCAGCAACTATCAGGACATTACAAGCATTGAGGCACCGGATGATCAGACTGTGATCTTTACACTGGATCAATATGATGCTGCCATGCTGGATTACTTTACCATGGGAATCCTTCCTGAGCATCTTCTGGAAGGAGAGGACGTGAATACCACATCCTTTAACCAGAATCCGGTGGGAACAGGCCGTTATAAATTTGAAGACTGGGATGCTACCGGCGGAATGATCACACTGAAACGAAATGAAGATTATTACGGAAAGGTTCCGAATATTGAAACCGTTGTATACCGTACAGTATCGGATGAGACTACAAAGGCAACCATGCTCCAGTCCGGCGAGGCGGATCTTGCATGGCTGAATTCCAACTATGCTTCTCAGTTCAAGGATAAGGACGGATATAATTACTGGGAGTTCACCACAGCAGATTACCGTGGAGCGGCCATGGATATGAGCACAGATTTCTGGAAGGAAAACGGAGATTCCATCGGCGTTCTGAATTATGCGCTGGATAAGGATTCCATTATTGCAGGTGTTCTTGCAGGACAGGGAGAGCCGGCATACAGCCCGATCCAGAGAAACCCTCTCGGAACAGATAAGGAAGCCAATATCTACTCCTATGATCTGGATACCTTTGCAAAGAAGATGGAAGAGCTGGGATGGAAAAAAGGTGATGATGGGATCTATGAGAGAAACGGACAGAAATTCCACTTTACCATCCAGGTACGTGATTACGAAGAAGAGCGTGTGGATATTGCCAATGTCATGTCTGATATGCTGAAGCAGGCTGGTGTGGAAATGGAAGTAAAGCTTGTTACCAAATTTGACTGGGATGCAGGATACAATGGATTTCTTGCCGGCTATTCAACACAGTTTGACCCGGATATGGCATATGTAAACTTTGTAACCGACGCAAGTGGAAACAACATGCATTATTCCAATGCAGATGTGGATAAATATCTTGAGGAAGGCCGTCACGGTGAGACTGAGGAAGCCAGAAAAGAAGCATATAGTGAATTCGAAAAGGCATATGCCAAGGCACCTGGAATCCTTCTGGTTGCTTATCTTCAGGGAGATTATGTAGGCGTTTCCGGACTTGACGGACTGGATACCACACGTGTTCTGGGACATCATTCCGTAGGTGTTATGTGGAATATTGAAGACTGGACCATTACAAAATAAGGAAAAGATCATGCAGGAAACCGTTTTGGAATTAAAAAACTATTCGGTAAGCTTTGACACACCGGACGGCGAGGTACAGGCCGTTCGGAATGTTGATCTCACGGTAAAAAAAGGAGAGATACTTTGTATCGTAGGTGAGTCCGGATGTGGAAAAACCGTTATGTGCCGTAGTGTGATGAAGCTTCTGCCACCGAATGCACATGTAAAAAGCGGAGAGATCAGTCTCTGCGGAGAGAATATCACAGCCTATAAAAGAAAAAAAATGGAAAAGCTGTGCGGAAGCAAGGTAAGCATGGTGTTCCAGGACCCTATGCTGACGCTGAATCCGACGATCCCGGTTGGCAAACAGATCACAGAGGCTATTATCAAAAATCAGAAAGTATCCAGGGATGAGGCGAAAAAAAGAGCTGTGGAAATGCTGAAGCTGGTAGGGATTCCGGATGCAGAACAGCGCTATGGCCTGCAGCCTCATTTTTTTTCCGGAGGAATGCGTCAGCGTTGTGTGCTGGCTATTGCACTGGCCTGTGATCCGGAAATATTATTTGCCGATGAGGCGACTACAGCATTGGATGCAACCGTGGAAGCAAGGATTCTGGATCTGCTTCTTGAGCTGAGAGAAAAAACAGGGATCAGTATTGTGTTCATATCTCATGATCTGGGAGCTGTTGCAAGGATCGCAGACAGAGTTGCAGTTATGTATGCAGGAAAGATCATTGAGATCGGGACAGCGGAAGATGTTTATTATGATCCCCGGCATCCTTATACCTGGGGACTTCTGTCTTCTCTGCCTGTATTTGCAGGTGAAAAAGGGGAGCTGAATCCGATCCCCGGAATGCCGCCCTCTCTTTTGGATCCTCCGCCGGGAGATGCGTTTGCCGTTCGGAATCCCCAGGCACTAGCAATCGATTATGAACAGACTCCTCCGATGTTTAAGGTCAGTGATACGCATTATGCAGCCACATGGCTTCTGGATGAAAGAGCTCCGAAAATAGAAAAGCCTTCCATTTTGAAGGAAAGATTACAGGAAAACAGCGGCCGTAAACAGAAACCGGATAAAAAGGAAATGTCATTTTTACAGAAAACAGAACAGAAACAGGCGCCTGTACTGATCGAAGCCAGAAATCTGAAGCAGCATTTCCGTATCCGTTCCGATTATACGATCCATGCAGTGGATGATGTTTCCTTCCGTATCCGGGAAGGTGAGATCATGGCACTGGTGGGAGAGACCGGCTGCGGAAAATCCACGACAGCCAGAACGCTTGCAGGAATCTACCGGCCTACTGGCGGGGAGATCTTTTATCAGGGAGCAAGAGTGCCGGATAAAAAGGATCCTTTCGGAATGCGGAAGAAAATGCAGACGGAGATCCAGATGATCTTTCAGGATTCGGGCGCAGCACTGAATCCCCGAATGAGCATACGGCAGATCATGCTGGAGCCTGTAAAGATCAGCCGTAGGATCCGTGACAGAGAAATGTTGGAGAACAGGCTTCGGGAAATTCTGAAGGAGACAGGACTGGATGAAAGCATTCTGGCGAAAAAGCCGGGAGAGCTTTCCGGCGGACAGAGACAGAGAGTTGCCATAGGAAGAAGCCTTCTCATGGAACCACGTCTTATCATTGCAGATGAACCGATCGCATCGTTGGACATTTCTATCCAGGCACAGATTGTCATGCTTTTTAAAAAGCTTCAGCAGGAAAAAAGATTTTCTTTTCTTTTTATTGCCCATGATCTGTCCATGGTACGTTTTTTAAGTGATACAACCGGTGTGATGAAAAACGGAAAGCTGGTAGAAATGGCACCTACAAAAGAGCTTTTTGAAAATCCGCAGCATCCTTATACACAGTCCCTGCTTTCTGCGATCCATATCCCGGATCCGCTGGAAGAGAGAAAACGGAGGCTGATCGAGTATGAAGAGCCACAGTCTCTTGGAGAGGGCTGGAAAGAATTATCCGCATGTCACTGTGTGAGAATATAAGAGCATAATGGAATACATATGCATGACAAAATGGAATATGTAAAATCCCCCCGCCGGGGTTGTGGCAGAACAGCCGTGTTGTTAAACTTTTGTTATTCGAAATACTGAGAAACAAAGTGCGGAGAGGAAAATATGGGAAAATATATAATAAAACGGTTGCTGCAGCTGATCCCGGTCCTGATCGGGATCACATTTCTTTCTTTTGCCATGATGCGGCTTGCTGGCGGAGATGCAGTAACTTATATGTATGAAAATGCAGGCTCTGCAGTATCTCAGGAGGTCATTGATAAGGCGAAGGCAGAATATGGCCTTGATAAACCATTCCTTGTACAATATGCTGCCTGGTTTGCGGGAATGGTAACCGGAGATATGGGAGAGAGCTATGTGTCTCACAGAGATGTCTATGAAACCTTTATTTCAAAGCTTCCGGCAACGATGATGCTGACTCTGTCATCGATCCTTCTTACAATTGTTCTTGCGATCCCGTTGGGAATCCTGTCAGCAGTAAAGCACAACAAATGGGTAGATTATCTGATAAGATTTTTAAGCTTTATCGGCAATTCCATGCCGAATTTTTTTGCTGCCATGGTCCTGATGTATTTTCTGTCCATCAGGCTGGGCGTTTTACCGGTAGTCACAAATACAGATCTCGGACAGAGTATCATTCTGCCGACACTGACACTGGCGATCTCCATGGCTGCAAAATATACCAGACAGGTGCGTGCCACGGTTTTGGAAGAACTGAATAAGGATTATGTGACCGGAGCCCGTGCAAGAGGGATCCGCAGTCGTGTGATCATCTGGAAGAGTGTAATGAAGGCTTCCATGCTGACGATCATCACACTGCTGGCTCTGTCCATCGGCAATCTTCTGGGAGGAACTGCCATTGTAGAAAATATCTTTATGTGGGATGGTGTCGGAAAACTGGCGGTAGATGCGATCACCATGCGTGACTATCCGATCATCCAGGCTTATGTGGCCTGGATGGCGGTTATTTATGTTCTGGTAAATCTGGTGACAGATATTATTTACCACTATCTGGATCCGAGAGTACGACTTGGAGGTGACAGAGCATGAGTGGAAAAAATAATATCACAGTCCGGAAGCAGAAGATCCGGAAAAATCATACAAAAGCAAAGCTTGTCTTTTTTCTTGTGCTCACAGTATTGCTTCTGTTTGTAGCGGCATTTGCAAAATATCTCTGCCCTTATGATCCTTATGCCCAGGATCTGGCACTTGCCCAGAAACCGCCGGGACCGGAGCATCTGCTCGGGACAGACCGTTATGGAAGAGATATGCTTTCCCGTGTGATCATAGGAAGTACGACCAGTATTTATGCAACGCTGCTCCTGGTTGCGGTGATCACTGTGGCAGGAACGGCTATTGGTGTTTTCTGTGGCTGGAAGGGCGGCAAAGCCGATACTGTTCTGATGCGTATCTCCGATCTGTTCCTGGCTTTTCCGGGACTGGTATTTGCCCTGGCAGTAGCAGGTGTTCTGGGAGGCGGTATCCAGAATGCGATCATTGCCCTGACAGTGATCAGCTGGCCGAAGTTTGCGAGACTTGCCAGAGGGCTTACTCTGACTCAGAAGGACTCTGCATATCTTATGGCGGCGAAGCTTTCCGGAAGCAGTACAGGAAAGCTTCTGCTCAAACATATCCTTCCCAATATCGCAGGCCCCATCCTTGTTACGTCAGTTCTTGATATCGGAACCATGATGATGGAGCTGGCAGGACTTTCCTTTCTCGGGCTTGGGGTAAAGCCTCCAATGGCAGAATGGGGAAGTATGATCAACGATGGAAGAAGTATGCTGCAGATTTCACCGTGGATGGTACTTGCGCCGGGAATGGCGATTTTTATTACAGTAATGATCTTTAATCTTCTGGGAGATACGATCCGGGATTATATGGATCCGAAGGAACGAAACAGGAGAAGAGGATAACAGGCACTTATAAATAAACATAATAGAGAAAGTGAGAGCGGAGATTATGAAGAAAAAGATTCTGGCAGCAGTGCTTGCAGCGGCAATGGTCATGAGCATGACAGGAGTTCCGGCAGCGGCAAAAAGCAAAGAAAAGAGAGAAGGAACTACATTTGTTTACGGAACTACCGGATATAGTGAAGAAATGGGAGATGCAGGATTAAACCCTCACGACAATTATTCCGGATGGAGCTGTCTTCGTTATGGCGTAGGAGAAACACTGTTTAAGTACAATGACAACATGGAGGTAGAGCCATGGCTTGCTACAGACTATGAATTTACAGACGATAATACAGTAAAGATCACCCTTCGTGATGGTGTGAAATTTTCCAGCGGAAGAACCATGGACGGAGAAGCGGTAAAGGAATGTCTGGAAGATCTGATCGCAAACCATGACCGTGCACCTTACGATATGAAGATCGATAAGATCGAAGCAGATGGAATGACAGTAACGATCCATACTTCCGAACCATGTCCGGCACTGATCAATTATCTCGGTGACCCGTATGGTGCCATCATTGATATGGATTATGGCGTACAGGGAGAGGGCGGCTCTGCAAATGTGGCAGGAACAGGCCCTTATGTTGCAACAGAGGTATCTCCAACAGAGATTAAGCTGGTAAAAAATGAGGATTACTGGGGCGGAGATGTAAAGGTAGACAACGTTATCGTAAAATCCTTCTCAGACGGAAGTGCTCTGACAGCGGCATTGCAGACAGGCGATATACAGGGAACCTATGGACTTCAGTATGATAACTATGCACTTTTTGACGGAAATCCGGACTATCAGATCAGCTCTGTAGCAACAAGCCGTTGTTTCTTCGGACAATTTAATATGGAATCCGAGCTGATGCAGGATCAGAATGTGAGAAAAGCCATTGAGATGGGAATCGATAAGGACGGCTTCTGCAGTGTGATCATGGAGGGACGAGGTGTTCCGGCAGTGGGAGCCTTCCCAAGCAGCTTTTCCTATGGAAACGATGCAGTAAAGGCACCGTCCTATGATCCGGAAGAGGCGAAAAAGCTTCTGGAAGAATCCGGATGGACAGATACGGATGGAGATGGCTATGCAGATAAGGACGGAAAGAAGCTGTCCATCACATGGCTGACCTATCCAACCCGTCTGGAACAGCCTAAGCTTGCAGAATATGCACAGTCCACTTTAAAGGACATCGGAATTGAGGTCAATGTTAACAATACAGCAGATCATGCGACGTATGCGAAGAACGGAGAATTTGATGTATATGTAAGCTCACTTACAACTGCACCTACCGGTGATCCGGAATATTTCTTCACAAGTACAGTTGTATCTGACGCTGCCAAAAATTATGGCAAATACAGCAATTCGGATGTTGATGATATCGTAGCGAAGCTGCATGAGACCTTTGATACAGATGAGAGAGGTAAGCTTGCTGTGGAAGCACAGCAGACCATTCTGGATGATGATGCGTATTTCTTTGTTTCTCATCTGAATATGGGACTTGTGTCAAAGTCAAATGTATCAGGGCTGACTGCTCATCCATGTGATTATTATGAGATCACGGCGGATCTGGAAGTGAAGTAGGAGATTTGAAATGACACCATTATTAAAAATGGAACATGTAACGATCTGCTATAATGGAGAAATAGTTGTACAGGATATAAATCTGGAACTGAATAAAGGAGAGATCCTGGGAGTGGTAGGCGAATCCGGAAGCGGAAAAAGTACCATCATCAAGGCAGTTATGGGACTTCTGGGAAACGAAGGCATGGTGACAGAAGGCGATATCTGGTACAAAGGAAAAAATATAGTGGACATGCAGGAAAAAGAACTCCGCACACTTCTGGGACCGGAGATTGCCATGATCTTTCAGGATTCAGGGGCAGCCCTTTGTCCCATCCGCACCGTGGGCGATCAGATTTATGAGAGTATGCGGGAGCATGAAAGGATCAGTCGTAAAGAGTGTGCGGAGCGCGCCGTCCGGATGATGGCTAAGATTGGCCTCAAGGATGAGGAACGTGTTTTGCAAAGCTACCCATTTGAATTGTCCGGCGGTATGAATCAGCGTGTGGGAATCTGTATTTCCATGCTGCAGAATCCGTCACTTCTTCTGGCAGATGAGCCTACCAGTGCCCTGGATGTAACCATACAGAAACAGGTAGTTGAGGAAATGCTGCTGATGCGTAAGGAATACGGAACAGCCATGATCGTTGTCACACACAACATCGGTGTGGTGGAAAAAATGGCAGATAAGGTTCTGGTACTGAAAAACGGAAAGGTGAGGGAATACGGAAAAACAGCTCAGGTTCTGACAGATCCGGAGGATCCCTATACAAAAGAGCTTATGAGTTCGGTACCTCGTCTGAAACGTACAGGTACCGGAAATGGAGGCAGATGATGACAGAAAATAAAAACATTCTGGAAGTACATCATTTGAAAAAAAGCTTCACCACCGGTAAAAAATCCTTCACGGCTGTAGAAGACATAAGCTTTTCTCTGAAAACGGGGGAAGTATTAGGAATCGTAGGGGAATCCGGCTCAGGAAAAAGCACTGTGGCGAAGATGATCACACATCTGACAGAACCCACCGCCGGAGAGATTTTTCTCATGGAAAAGGATATCACACATGCAAGGGGAAAAAATCTCCGGGAAATCTACCGGGAAATGCAGATGATTTTTCAGACACCGGCAGAATCCTTTGACCCCAGATGCACTCTTGGGGACGGAATCGGGGAAAGTCTCCGGAATATGGGGATAAGTAAGAAGGAAACCAGGAACCGTGTGGAAAAGCTTCTGCTTACCTGCGGACTGACTCCGGAATATGCAGATCGGTATCCCCATCAGGTCAGCGGAGGAGAGTGCCAGAGAGCGGCTATTGCCAGAGCTTTGGCTGTGGAACCCAGAGTGCTGATCTGTGATGAAGCAACCAGCGCCCTGGATGTGACTGTGCAGAAACAGATCATGGAGCTGCTTCAGAAGTTAAAAAAAGAAAACCAGCTGTCCTTTCTTTTTATCTGCCATGACCTGGCCCTTGTCCAGCTGTTCTGCGACCGGGTGATCGTGATGCATGACGGACATGTGGAAGAGGAAGGGACACCGGAAGAGATCATTGAGCATCCGAAGACAGAGTATACGGAGCAGCTGATCCGGTCAGTGCTGTGATAATGACAGATAAAAACAAAAGAACGAAGCCCTCAGTAGTGTGAAGACTGAGGGCTTTTTTGCAGGTTACACGTTGACGCATTTTCCCTCACCCGATATAATTAAAAAAGAATCGAAACCGGATGAAAACGGAATAAATATAGAGGAGACCACGAAAAATGGCAGAAAATTTACAGATCAGACTGGCAGATCCCGGTGAGGCGGATCGTCTGGCAGAGATCGAGGCAATCTGTTTTCCACCTGCGGAGGCAGCAAGTCATGAGGAAGTTGTGAAGCGTATGGGAGCATTCCCGGAGAATTTCGTTGTAGCAGTAAAGGATGAGCAGATCGTAGGCTTTATCAACGGAGGAACCACAGATAAACCAGTACTCCCGGATGAATTTTATCATGATATCACGCTTCACAGAAAGGACGGGGACATCCAGACGGTATTCGGACTGAATGTGATCCCGGAATACCGTCATCAGGGGATCGCCGGAGAGCTTGTGGAATATTTCAAGGAGCTTGCGAAAGAGCGCGGAAAAAAAGCTCTGATCCTTACCTGCAAGGAGCATATGATCCCATTCTATGAGAGCCACGGACTGAAGAAGCTGGGTGTGGCAGATTCCTGTCATGGCGGAGCAACCTGGTATGATATGCAGATCTGGTTCTGAGAAATGAAGACAGTAACAGAAGAAAAAAGAAGAGTCAGCTGCAAAAACGAAGGTCAGCTGAATAAGAAACCAGAGGAAAAATAAATGAGAATACGAATGTACAATGTGGGGTTCGGAGACTGTTTCTGTATCCGTGACAGAAAAAGCAGCCTGCTTGTGGATTTCGGGGCAGCCAACAGCAAGATCGAAGGGCGGCCACGGAGAGAGGTTTTTGATGTGATCATCTCAGATCTTACCACTATCCGCAAAAAAAATCTGCTTCTGACACATTTTCATCCGGACCATGTTTCCGGATTGCTTTATATGATGCGTTACCGAAGAGATGCCTACGAATTTGAAAAGATCTATCTTCCGGATGTATTTTCCAGTCCGGAAATGAAATACACACTGGCGCTTCTGCTCCTTGCGGATGTGACAAAAAAGGCCAGCCTTCCCGGAAGACGTGTCAGCCTTTTTGCCCTTGCAGAAGCTCTTTGCGCCAGAAGGGTAAAGATCGACCTTTTATCCAGAGGCTCAGAGTTTGAGGGAAAATATACAGCGCTCTGGCCGGATCTCAGGGAAGTCAGCCGGGAAACGGAGGGCGTATTTAATTCCCTGATCGAGAATCATGAAAATGCAATGACCGAGCTTGTGAACATTGCGGAGGAGGTACGTCAGCTGTTCCTGTCCATGACAGAGGAGATGCCGGAAGCAGAGCAGAAATCTGCTCCACTGTCTGAGGCATCTTTGGTGGAAGAGGATACAGAGGAATCCGAGCGCTCTTTGACAGGACAGACAGAGCCTGGTGGGGAAAACGAAGGATATACGCAGGAGAAGCTGGAGCTTATAATGGAAGATACAGGCGCAGCAGCTGAGGATACAGCAGAGGTTCCGGAAGAAGCCGAAAAAGAGAGAGCACGTCGCCTTAAACCGGAAAAGCTGGAAAAGAAATTCCGTGAATTACAGGCAACCGAAGAATTTCAGGCACTTCTGGAAAGTGCGGAAAAACAGGGGCATTTTCTGCGTCAGTTCCGCCACAAGATCAGTCTGGCATTTCAGAATACTGGCGACGGAGAGCTGAATCTTCTGTTTACCGGAGATGTACAGCCACAGTACATGAGGATGATCGCAGAAAACTATGATGGGAGGATTCCGCTTCATGAGCATTACTGGTGTATCAAGGTACCACATCATGGTACGGAATCCCATTTCTTTGATTTCAGCAGCTTCTCCCCGGAGAATATGATGATCCCCAACGGAGCCTACTACGACAACAGCAAGAAGAAATCCAAGAATCAGCGCACTTCCATGCAGTATGGCGGTTTATTTTATATTAATGACGCGCATATGTATTGTTCCAACTGTGACTGCTGTGACAGCTATGAGAACGGATGCTCCTGCAGGGAGTATGATGTGATATCACCATCGTATTATAAAGATATCTGATCATGTTACAGATGGATTTCTGTTGAGTTATATACGATCCGGTCATTCATGCAGACAAAGAAGACGGTAATTTCTTTGTCTGCGTTTTTGTTAAAAAGACAGGATGTACATGTGGACAGAGGAAAAGAGATACAGGAGGAAAAGTTTTGAAACAGATCGCAGACCTGCACATACATTCCAGATATTCCATGGCAACCAGCAAAGATGGCACGCCGGAGATGCTGGATCTCTGGGCGCGGAAAAAAGGGATTACACTCCTTGGAACCGGAGATATGACACATCCCATCTGGCGGCAGGAGTTGAAGGCGAAGCTGATCCCTGCAGAACAGGGACTGTTCCGGCTGAAAGATGAATATGTTTTGCCGGAGGCGTCACGCTATCCTGAAAAAGCACCCAGATTTGTATTGTCCGGTGAGATCAGTTCCATCTATAAAAAAGGCGGAAAAACCAGGAAGGTGCACAGCTTGATCCTGCTTCCGGGATTCAATGAGGCAGATGCTTTTGCCGCAAGGCTGGAAAAGATCGGAAATATCCATTCAGACGGACGTCCTATCCTTGGCCTGCCCTGTCATGATCTTCTGGAGATCATGCTGGAAGTCAGTGAGGAAGGCATGTATATTCCGGCGCATATCTGGACGCCACATTTTTCCCTGTTTGGGGCAAAGTCCGGTTTTGATACCATAGAAGAGTGCTTTGAGGATCTGACTCCGTACATTCATGCACTGGAAACCGGACTGTCCTCAGATCCAGTGATGAACTGGCAGATTTCGGCGCTGGATGGATATCAGCTGGTATCACACTCTGATGCACATTCCCCGTCAAAACTTGGACGGGAAGCAGATCTTCTGGATATTGAGCTTTCCTACCGGGGCTTGTGGAATGCGGTGCAGAAGGGAGAAGGACTTACGGGCACCATCGAATTTTTTCCGGAAGAGGGAAAGTATCATTATGACGGACACCGGAAATGCGGCGTCTGCCTGAGCCCGAGAGAGGCAGAAAAGTATAATGGTATCTGTCCGGTGTGCGGAAAGAAACTGACCATGGGTGTGGATCACCGGATCCTGCAGTTATCTGACCGTGACGAGAGTTCAGCGGCCATGCCGGAAAGCGGCCGCCCATATGAAAGCCTGATGCCGCTGCCAGAGGTGATCTCCGCCTGCGTGGGATTTTCCACGGCAAGCAAAAAAGTTCAGGGACAGTACGAGGCTCTGCTTGAGAAACTAGGTGCAGAATTTACCATATTGAGAGAGGTTCCGCCGGAAGATATCCGAAAAGCCGGCGGAGAAGTTCTGGCGGAAGGCATCCGGCGGCTCCGTGCAGGAGAAGTGTTGCGGAAACCGGGATCTGACGGAGAATATGGAAAAATAGAATTGTTTTAAGCGAAGCAGGTAAGTCCTCTGCGGGATTGCGAATATCGGCTTGATCCAATTAAGAAAATTTCTGAAATGGTGTGAAAAGAAGCAGCTGTTAAATATTTATGTATTGTGAAGAGTATTGCCGGTCATAGCGTGAGCTGCAAAAGGTAAAAGGCGATAATGATAAAGGATTGGAGCAGGATAGAGATCATGAAAGAAAAAATCGGCATTATATCAGACACTCACGGTCTTTTGCGGCCGGAGGTACTGGAAATCTTAAAAGACTGCAAATACATTCTTCATGCCGGAGATGTCAATAAAGATGAGATCCTGGATGTACTGCGTTCCATGGGGAATCTCTATGTGGTCCGTGGAAATAATGATAAAGACTGGGCGGAAAATCTCCGCACCAGTCTAAGCTTTACCATTGGCGGCGTAAAATTTTTTATGGTTCATAACAAAAAAGACGTTGCGTGGGAGCTGGGGGACACACAGGTGGTCATCTTCGGGCATACTCACAAATATTTTGAGAAGATGATCGATGGCAGACTGTGGCTGAATCCGGGAAGCTGTGGAAGAAGCCGCTTTGGCGGAGAGGTTACCATGGCGGTGATGACTGTGGAGGATGGCAAATATCAGGTGGAAAAAATCATTTTGGCGGAAAATTCCAGGAAATGATCATAACCCTGTTTATAGATCCTTTTATGCAGAGCTGTTTCTGTAGATTACTGGAATACGCTGATGCATAAAAGGATTTTTTGTATTTTATTGGATACAATCCTTGTAATTTTGGATTTGTAGCGTATAATAAAAAAACGTTTAAAACAAAAGTGGTCTTACCACTTTTGAAAAATTCGTTTGAGCGCAGACTTTGAACGCAGCTGCGTTCATGAGTATGCAGTAAAGCAAAATGTGAATATGCGCTTTACATGAATCAGGAGGGATGCAACATGAAGCATGTGCAACAGTTCAGCATCATCCTGTTGATTTCCGTCATTGGAGAATTACTGAAAACCTTTCTTCCACTTCCGGTACCGGCCAGTGTCTATGGATTGATCATTATGCTGGTGGCTTTGCTCACAGGTATTCTGAAGCTGGATCAGGTCAAAGGTGCGGCAGATTTTCTGGTTGAGATCATGCCGGTGATGTTTGTGCCGGCTGGTGCGGGACTGATCACAGCCTGGAGTACTCTGAAACCGATCTGTGTACCGGTTCTCATCATGACGTTTATCAGCACGGTGATCGTAATGGTCGTAACAGGAAAAGTAACACAGGGAGTGATCCGTATGGGAAAGAGAGGAACTGAAAAATGATGGAATTCATAAAAAACTCCGCATTTTTCGGAGCAATGATAAGTCTGATCGCCTATGAGATCGGTCTGATCCTGAAAAAGAAGTTTAAAATGGCGATCTTTAATCCGCTTTTGATCTCGATCATCTGTGTTATTGGTGTTCTTTTGATCTTCCATATTGATTATGATGATTATAATGAAGGTGGAAAATATATCAGCTATCTGCTGACCCCGGCAACAGTCTGTCTGGCAGTGCCCCTTTATGAGCAGATCCATCTGCTGAAAAAAAATCTCAAGGCAGTGGCTGCCGGGATCTTTTCCGGAACGCTGGCCGGGCTTTGCAGCATTCTGCTTATGGCGAAATTGTTTGGCTTTGATCATCAGGAATATGTCACCATGCTTCCGAAGTCTATCACAACTGCTATCGGAATGGGTGTTTCCGAGGAGCTTGGCGGTATCGTGACCATCACCGTTGCTGTGATCATCATCACAGGAGTTCTGGGAAATATGATCGCAGAGGTTGTCTACAAGATCGCAAAGATCGAGGAGCCGATTGCAAGAGGTCTTGGACTTGGAACATCTGCCCATGCTATCGGAACAGCCAAAGCCATGGAGCTTGGCCCGGTAGAAGGAGCCATGAGCAGCCTTGCCATTGCCGTAGCCGGATTGCTTACGGTTATAGGTGCGTCTGTGTTTGCGGGAATGATGTAAAAGCAGATATCATAGGATTTCAAATGCCCTTTCAAAGTGTTACATTTTACAAGTCTGTCGTTTACGGCAGGCTTTTTTTGTGGATCTTAAAGACGAACATATTTTTGTATAAAATAAACAAATGTTCGGAAAAACCATATTTGTACCGTTTTATTGGACTAAAAATGAGCTATAATGCAAACATACAGAAAATATGTTTGGAAAATATGTTCGATAAATCGTGAGACGAACATAGGACAGGGAGGATGGATCTTATGTGGAATACAGAGAGCAGCAGGAAGGCAGTATTGGCAGAAGGAAGATATGTGGAAGCTGAGAACGGACATTGCGGCAGACAGAAGCTTTCCTCAGGAATGGCAATGGTACTGGGCGCACTTCTTACAATGGAGATCATGCTTGGCGGGGCGATGCTGTTTAATTTTGATTTCCGCGGAGCAGATATCGTTGCTGTTGTATTGTCATTCATGGTATTATATTTTGCAGTGGTAGCATCACTGACAGACAAGTAGCAGAACGGAGGAGAAAGGATGCCAAGGGTCTTTAACCAGAAGATTAAAATTTTATATCTGATGCGCATTTTTCTGGAGCAGACGGACGAAGAGCATCCGATGTCTGTGAAGGAGCTGATCGCCTATCTGAATAGTCTGGGGATCAGTGCAGAGCGTAAGACTGTCTATGATGATATTGAAACCCTGCGGAATTTTGGAATGGATATCCTGAACCGGCGGGAGCACCCGGCCGGTTTTTATCTTGCCAGTCGGGAATTTGAGCTTCCGGAGCTGAGACTTCTGGTGGATGCAGTACAGTCCTCCAGATGTATCACCAATGGGAAATCCCGACAGCTGATCAGGAAGCTGGAGAGCCTTGCCAGTGTTTATGAGTCCAGACAGCTGCGGCGACAGGGATTTGCAGAGAACCGTATCCGGACTATAAACGAGAATGTGTATTACAGTATTGATATGATCCAGCGTGCATTAACTGAGGACAGGCAGATTTCTTTTCAATATTGTGAATGGACTGTGGAGAAGAAGCTGCGTCCGGAGAATGAGGGAGAACGATATTCGGTCAGTCCCTGGGGACTTGTATGGCAGAATGAGGAATATTATCTGATCACTTACGACGAGAAGTGTGGAAGGGTTAAGCAGTATCAGGTAGATAAGCTCCAGCAGATCCGTATAGAGAAGGAGGTGCGACGCGGCAGAGAATTTTTTGAGAATTATGATATAGGGGAGCTGACATCCAGGACCTTCGGGATGTTTGGCGGCAGAGAAGTAACCATATGTCTGGAAGCACATAACCGCTTGGTCGGGGTGGTGCTGGATCGGTTTGGCAGAGATATTATGATACACAGGAAGGATCCTGAACATTTCAAAACACTGGTTCGTGTAAATATCAGTGACCAGTTCTTTGGCTGGATAGCCAGTCTTGGCCCGGATGCGGTGATCGCGTCACCGGATGAGGTTCGCGATAAGTACCGGGAATTTCTTGAGAAAAGTCTTTCTAATTACAAATGATAAATATATGATAAAGAAAATCTGTATATAATAAAGATTCAGGAAAATTCACTCCTGAGTCTGCAGGTTTTCAACAGAAATAATATATAAAAAAATAAATGAAAACAGACAAAAATGAGAAAAATCATATAATAGCTGTATCTGAAATATAAAAATAATATAGATAGCATATGTAAAAAAGATAATAGACATCGCGATGTTTAAGTGCTATAATGCTTTCGACTCTTAGGAGGGAATAAATTTTGCCATTTCAGGCAGAATACGGACGGTGAAGATATGACTGTAAAAGCAAGAATGCTGAAGCTTCTGGAGCAGCACGAGAACGAACTGATATCCGGAGAGGCGGCAGCAGCAGAACTAAACTGCACACGGGCAGCCATCTGGAAAGCTGTGAAATCCCTTCGTGAAGAGGGATATACCATAGAAGCTGGACCAAACAAAGGCTATGTGCTTCGAGGAGGCAGCCGTTTATCGGAAGAAGGAATACGGCTTTACCTCGATCATCCGGATGTCCCTGTAAAAATATACAGAGAACTGGATTCTACAAACCGGGCAGCCAAGGAGGCTGCATTTTCAGGAGAAGCAGGTCATGGTGCACTGATACTGGCGCGCAGACAGAAAAGCGGAAGAGGCCGAAGAGGCCGAAGTTTTTATTCTCCTGAAAATGCAGGACTTTATATGAGTATCGTTCTAAGACCTGACCGAACTCTGAAGGAAGGACTCCTGATCACTACAGCGGCGGCAACTGCAGTGTGCCGTGCAGTGAAGAAAATCTGCGGGATCGACCTTGGGATCAAATGGGTCAATGATCTGTATTTTCATAATAAGAAAGTGTGTGGGATACTGACAGAGGCTGTTACAGACTTTGAAAGCGGGAACATTGAGTTTGCAGTTGTAGGAATTGGTTTGAATCTGTATATGCCGGAAGATGGGTTTCCTGAAGATATACAGGAAACGGCTGGAGCATTATTTGAAAACAGGAATGACGCAGAGCATATAAACTGCAGTATTCTTGTGGCGGAGATCGTCAATCAGCTTCTCATGGAAGTGGAGACTCCGGGACTTTCCAGAGAATATACAGAAAATAATATCATTCCTGGAAACATGATCGTGATCACAGACGGACAGTGTACAAGGGAAGCTTATGCAGAATCCATAGCACCAGATGGAAGGCTTCTTGTGAGAGAACAGGATGGTTCAGAAACCCTGCTTTCTTATGGAGAAGTATCTGTACGCAGGAAGTAGGATCAAGGTTAATTGAAATGAATTGTATATTTTGTATAAAAAACAGATTCTTTTTTGTACAAAACAGGCAAAAATAATATTGACATTCTGGAAATGCGGAGTAAAATAAAGTCAACTACAAGGCGTGGTCATACCAATTATAAAAAGATACGATCAGCGCCAAGAGAAAAGGAGGGAGAAAAACGGGAGATTTATCAAGTACACTGGCAGAAGAACTAAACAGTAAGACAGCCTTTACCATTCCGGCGTTTGGTGGAATACCAATTGCAGAATGCGTGGTAGTCACATGGGTCATCATGGCGGTTCTTGTGATTCTGTCTCTGATCTTAGTTCGGAATCTCAGTGTGGAAAATCCGGGTAAGAAGCAGCTGCTTCTGGAGACCGGGGTAAGTTTTCTTCAGGATTTCTTCATGGGTATCCTTGGAGAAGAAGGCAAACAGTATGTGCCTTATTTGATGTCAACCGTAATTTACATCGGAATAGCCAATATCGCAGGCGTATTTGGTTTTACACCACCAACGAAGGACATGAATGTTACCATTGCGCTGGCGCTGATGAGCATTATTCTGATCGAGTATGCAGGCTTTCATAAAAGGGGACTGAAGGGTTTCCTGAAAAGCTTTGCGGAGCCGGTTCCGATCATGCTTCCGATCAACATTCTGGAAATAGCGATCAGACCTACATCTCTCTGCATGCGGTTGTTCGGTAATGTTCTGGGAAGCTTCGTAGTTATGAAGCTGCTGGAGTTTGTTTGTCCGGCCATTCTTCCCATACCATTCAGCCTGTATTTTGATTTCTTCGACGGATTCATACAGGCGTATGTATTTGTATTCTTAACATCCTTGTTCATTAAGGAAGCAATTGAGTAGTGAAGCGGAAGATCCGCTTGATCTAAAAATGAAAAAATTGTATTTTACAGGAGGAAAAAACTATGTTAATCGCAATTGGTGCAGCTATCGCAGTTCTTACAGGTATTGGAGCAGGTATTGGTATCGGTCTTGCAACATCTAAAGCAGTAGAAGCTATCGCAAGACAGCCAGAGGCAGAGAGCAAGATCAGTAAAGCACTTCTTCTTGGATGTGCTCTTGCAGAGGCAACAGCTATTTACGGTTTCGTAATCGGTCTTCTGATCATCATCATGCTTGGCTAATAGGTAAAGACGAGATACTAATTCAGGATTAAGAGAGGCAGGTGGACCAGGTGATTAAAATTGATATCAACCTTGTCTTTACTATTATAAACCTGATCGTTCTTTATCTTTTAATGAAGAAGTTCCTTTTCGGCCCGATCATTGGTGTTATGGAGAAGAGAAAAGCTATGATCGATGAGCAGTTTGCTTCAGCAGAGAAGACAACCACTGAAGCAAACCAGCTGAAAGGACAGTATGAGGATGCACTGAAATCTGCGAAGGAGGAATCCTTCAGTATTGTAGAGCAGGCTAAGGACGAGGCAAAAGTACAGGCAGACAGCATCGTGAAGAGAGCTAATGATCAGGCTGGTCAGATTCTTGAGAAAGCAAGAAGAGATATCAGCACTGAGCAGGAAGCTGCTATGAAAGCGATGGAAGGCAAAGTGGCTGAGCTGGCAATGGATGCAGCATCCAGAATCATGGGAAAAAAGAACGACGAAGCACAGGATATGTCCCTATATGACCAGTTTTTAGAAGGAGCAGGTGATCCTCATGACAGAGACGTCCATTAATTATGCAAAAGCATTATACGGTCTTTCTGTCCCGGGGGAGGCAATCTGCGAAACAGGAAGGATTTTTAAGAATACACCTGAGATAGGTAAGATGCTTGAAAATCCACTTGTTTCCCTCAAAGAAAAAGAACAGGTAATAGAGCGGGTTTTTCCGCAGGAAATGAAGAGTTTTCTTAAAGTAACGTGTAAGTATCAGAAGATTGACAGAATCGGAGAGATCCTTGAAGCTTATGATGCTTACAGCCGGGAACAGAAAGGAATTCTCAAGGCAGAGCTTCTTTATGTAACACGTCCTGCCGAAGAGCAGGAAAATAAGATGAAGGAGTTTCTCCGTAGCCAGTTTTCTGCCAGAGAAGTGGAACTTACCCTTACAGAGGATAAAAGCCTTGTAGGTGGATTTGTTCTCAGGGCAGGAGATCGTGAGTACGACTGGAGCCTCATCGGACGTTATAAGAAACTGAAACAGAAATTAACCCGGAGGTGAAATTGAATTGGGTGCAATAAATCCAGATGAAATCATTTCGATTCTCAAGGAAGAAATAAAGAACTATGACGAAATCAGCAAGGACCAGGAAGTAGGCACTGTCATCTCCGTGGGAGATGGTATCGCAACTGTTTATGGCATCGATCATGCCATGTACGGTGAGGTCGTGACCTTCGAGAATGGTCTGAAAGGTATGGTACAGGATGTCCGTGCCAACAGCATGGGATGTATTCTTTTCGGAAAGGATACAGGAATCAAGGAAGGCACCAAAGTTGCCAGAACTGGCAAGCAGGCAGGTATTCCGGTAGGGGATAAATTTATCGGAAGAATCGTGAACGCACTTGGTGAGCCTATTGATGGAAAGGGAGAGATCCAGGCAGAGGAATACCGCCCGATCGAGAACCCGGCTCCTGGAATCATCGACCGTAAGTCTGTAACTGTACCTCTGGAAACAGGAATCCTTTCCATTGATTCCATGTTCCCGATCGGCCGTGGACAGCGAGAGCTGATCATCGGCGACAGACAGACAGGTAAAACATCCATCGCAACCGATACGATCATCAACCAGAAAGGTAAGGATGTGATCTGTATCTATGTTGCCATCGGACAGAAAGCTTCTACCGTTGCAAAGGTAGTTTCCAATCTTGAAAAATACGGTGCAATGGAGTATACAACCGTATTCTCCGCAACAGCCAGCGACTGTGCACCGCTTCAGTATATTGCTCCTTATGCTGGTACTGCTCTTGCAGAGTATTTCATGTATCAGGGTAAAGACGTACTGATCGTATATGATGATCTTTCCAAGCATGCAGTGGCATATCGTGCATTGTCACTTCTGCTTGAGCGTTCTCCGGGACGTGAGGCATATCCTGGTGACGTATTCTATCTTCATTCCAGACTTCTGGAGCGTTCCAGCCGTCTGAGTGAAGAGGCAGGCGGCGGATCCATTACGGCACTTCCGATCATCGAGACACAGGCCGGTGATGTATCTGCATACATTCCTACAAACGTAATTTCTATCACAGATGGTCAGATCTTCCTGGAAAGTGATCTGTTCTTCTCAGGTATGCGTCCGGCAGTCAATGTTGGTCTTTCCGTATCCCGTGTTGGTGGTGCTGCACAGACCAAGGCTATGAAGAAAGCTTCCGGTAGTGTACGTATCGACCTGGCACAGTACAGAGAGATGGAAGTGTTCACCCAGTTCAGTTCAGATCTGGATGAGGCTACAACTGCACAGCTGAAATACGGAAGCTGTCTGATGGAGCTTCTGAAACAGCCGCTCTGCAGCCCGTTAAGTCTTCATCAGCAGGTAATTACTCTCTGCGTTGCGACTCACAAGCTGATGGTAGATGTAGAAAAGAAAGAGATCAAGAAATATCAGAAGGATCTTCTGGAGTACTTTGATAATGTATATCCTGAGATCGGCAAAGAGATCGAGACTACAAAGCAGCTCTCTGATGAGCTTGTAGAGAAAATCGTAAAGGCGGCAGAAGAATTCAGAGATAAGAGCAGGTAGGTGTTGATATGGCAAATGCAAAAGAAATACAGACTCGTATGAAAAGCATTCAGGACACCATGAAGATCACCAATGCGATGTACATGATTTCTTCTTCCAAGATGCAGAAGGCCAAGAAGATCCTGCAGGACACGGAACCATATTTCTATAATATGCAGGCTGCCATTGCCAGGATCCTCCGTCATATGCCGGACATCCAGCATCCTTTCTTCAGTGAGCGTCATCTTGTTCCGAAGGATGAAAGAAAGGTAGGTACCATTGTCATTACAGGTGATAAAGGTATGGCTGGTGCATACAATCATAATGTACAGAAAATGACAGAAGATTTCATGGAAGAGGTACCGGGACATCACAAGCTGTATGTCCTTGGTATGGTAGGGCGTCAGTATTTCGGCAAGAGAGATGTGGATATGGACGGCGGTTTTCATTATACCGTGCAGAAGCCGACTATGCACAGAGCACGCCTTATCACGGAAGAGATCGTACGGGCATTTCTTGAAAGAGAGCTGGATGAAATTCACATTGTCTATACACAGATGCTGAATGCGATGGCAATGGAAAATGTGAATATGCAGCTTTTACCGCTGAAAAAGGCTGATTTTAAGTTGGGTCAGATCCCGGCAGATATTTATCAGGAGGAGATCGTGTTATCTCCGTCTGCAGATGTGCTTCTGGATACTATGATCCCCAACTACCTTACAGGTGTGATCTATGGATGTCTTGTAGAGGCATATGCCAGTGAGAACAGTGCGAGAATGACAGCAATGCAGTCCTCTACAGATAGTGCAAAGGCGATGCTGAAGGATCTTTCCATTCAGTATAATCGTGCACGTCAGGCTGCGATCACCCAGGAGATCACTGAGGTTATCAGCGGTGCTAAAGCACAAAAAAGGAAGTGATGACTATGAATAAAGGTAAGATCGTACAGGTTATGGGACCTGTTGTAGACGTTGTTTTTGAAGACGGACAGCTTCCGGATATCAAGGATGCCCTTGAAGTCGAGAACAACGGTAAGAGATGCGTTATGGAGGTGTCCCAGCACCTTGGAAATAATATCGTACGCTGCATCATGCTGGGAGCCAGCGAGGGCCTGCAGCGAGACAGAGAAGTAACAGCTACCGGAAGCGGTATCAAGGTTCCGGTTGGAGATAAAACACTTGGTCGTCTGTTCAACGTTCTTGGAGATACCGTAGATGGCGGTGATTCCCTGGACGGTGAAGAGCATTGGGTCATCCATCGTGATCCGCCTTCATTTGAAGAGCAGAAACCGGCAGTTGAGATCCTGGAAACAGGTATCAAGGTTATCGACCTTCTTGCTCCATATGCAAAAGGTGGTAAGATCGGTCTGTTCGGTGGTGCCGGTGTTGGTAAGACAGTCCTTATCCAGGAGCTGATCCAGAATATCGCTACCGAGCATGGTGGATATTCTATTTTCACCGGTGTCGGTGAGCGTTCCCGTGAGGGTAATGACCTTTGGACAGAGATGAAGGAATCCGGTGTTCTTGAAAAGACAGCCTTAGTGTTCGGACAGATGAACGAGCCGCCTGGAGCACGTATGCGTGTTGCTGAGACAGGACTTACCATGGCAGAGTATTTCCGTGATCAGGAGCACAGAGATGTACTTCTTTTCATTGATAATATCTTCCGTTTTGTACAGGCAGGATCTGAGGTTTCCGCTCTGCTTGGACGTATGCCGTCCGCAGTAGGATATCAGCCTACACTGGCAACTGAGATGGGTGAGCTTCAGGAGAGGATCGCATCTACCAAGGAAGGTTCTGTTACATCTGTACAGGCAGTATATGTACCGGCCGATGACTTAACTGACCCGGCTCCGGCAACAACATTTGCCCATCTGGATGCAACAACCGTTCTTTCCCGTAAGATCGTTGAGCAGGGTATTTATCCGGCCGTAGATCCGCTTGAGTCTACTTCCCGTATCCTGGAGGCAGATATTGTCGGTGAGGAACATTACGAGGTTGCACGTAGAGTACAGGAAATCCTTCAGAAATATAAAGAACTTCAGGACATCATTGCTATTCTTGGTATGGAGGAGCTCTCAGAGGAAGACAAGCAGACAGTATTCCGTGCAAGAAAGATCCAGAAGTTCCTTTCCCAGCCGTTCCATGTAGCTGAGAACTTCACCGGTATCAAAGGTAAATATGTACCTCTGAAAGAGACGATCCGCGGATTTAAGGCGATCATTGACGGCGAGATGGATGATTATCCGGAGAACGCATTCTTTAATGTTGGAACCATTGATGATGTAATTGCAAAAGCAAAAGCCGAGGAGAACCGGCAGTAAGGAGCAGCTATGAGTGAGACATTTGGCCTGGAAATATATGCCAGCAATAAACTGGCTTATGCAGGACGTGCTCAGAAGCTTATTATCCCGGCAGTGGATGGTGAGCAGGGATTTCTTGCCCATCATGCGAATGTTGTAGCTGCCATCATTCCCGGTGAGATGCGTTTTGAGGATGCTGACGGTAATGAGTATGTGTTTGCTGTGAGCAGCGGATTTGTTGAGATGATCAATAACCGTGCCAAGCTGTTCTGCCTCAGCGTAGAGAGTCCGGACGAGATTGATATCCGCCGTGCTCAGGAAGCAAAGGAACGTGCAGAAGAGCAGCTTCGTCAGAAACAGAGCATCCAGGAGTATCATATGAACCAGATGGCACTTGCGAGAGCGATGACACGTCTTAAGGTAACACATAAGCAGTAAATTTAAATCATATAAAAAGATCCATTGTCAGGAAACTGACAGTGGATCTTTTTTTCTCTGTTATTTTGTGGATGAATTAGAATCGGTATTTTCCGGATCAGCAATGGAAGAAGCTTCAGAAGCTGTATCTTTGTCTGAGTTATCAGAAGTATGAACAGGCTTTTCTGTCAGCTGCTGATATGGACGATAGGGTTCCCAGTAATGTTCATCTTTTGTTTCGGTTTCCTGTTTCAGTTTCTTTTTCTGCTGAGTAAGAAGATAAATACCTGCAGCAATGATACCTGTAGCAATGACGATCTGCGGAAGGCTGTTGCAGATATTGTATACATAGTCGGCCATATTATTCGGTACAATGAAGTACAGAAGACTTGTGAAACGACTCCACAGGATGCAGATACCAAACAGGATCAGAACCCATGCAACTGCACTCTGATGCTTTTGTAAGAATTTTCCCATATCACCGGAAAACTGATCCATGTGAAGAATGTAATTATCCTCTACAGAGTAGAATTCTTCTTCTGACAGGGATTTCAGATTATGGACATTAAAAAAACTATAGAACCATATCACCGGGAGAAACATGGCCAGCCATCCAAGACCGGTTATGGATGCCAGTGCGATCGATCCCCAGAATAGCAGCATAATGCTAAGTCCCTGTTTTTTAAATCCCATGTACATTTCCCCGGCACCGGGGATCAGGGAAAAGATAAATACCCAGAAACCATGTTTTTGTTTTTTCATAAATTTACTTGCCTCCGTTTATAATTTTATTCGTAAGATCGTTCAGATTATTACTGATCTTCTGAGAATGTTCACTGAGCTGGGAACCTACCTGCATGGAAAGCTGGTTTAGGCCGGAACCAATGTCAAGGGATGAAGAAATCTTAACTTTTGTTTCCGGTGAAGGATGAAGAGCCGTAAAATCTGTCTGAGATACAGAAAAAAGCATGATCAGCGCAACACCCATGCCTACGGCAGTCCGTAAGCCTGCACAGAGAAGCTTCATCCAATAAGCAGTTTCATGTATTTTTCTGGAAGCCTGAACTTCCGGAGAAGCTGCTTTTTTCAGAATTTCATCCTGCAGATAGGATGGAGCATACTCAGAAGCGGCATCCTCATTCTGAAGAAGTTCATCCAGACAGAAGTCACATTGCTCCATATGCTCCAGAAAATGGATCATTTCATCCGTATTCATGGTTCCGTCCTGGAATTTCTGTAATTCATCTTGTGGTATGTGCATCTAATCACTCCTTTCCAGCAGTGCTTTCAGCATAGATCTGGACCGGTAGATCTGCGTCTGGACTGTTTTGATATTTTTATTCTGCGCTTTTGCAATTTCTGCGGCGGTTTTTTCTTCGCAGAAATGCTCAAGGGCAACCTCCCTGTAGGGGCTTTTCAGCGCTGTACATAAATGCCGGATCCGATCCTTGAAATCTTTGTCCAGAAATGCCTCCTCCGGGGAAAACTCTTTATCATGGAGCTGTTCAAAATAGGTGTCCTCTGTGGGAATGGTACGTCTGCCGGCTGCTTTCAGATGATCCAGACATTTTCTGACTGCGATCTTGCTGAGCCAGGCTTTTTCGTAGGTGCCATCAAAACGGGAGAGATTTTTGTAGGCGGAAAGAAAAACATCCTGTGTCAGATCCTCGGCGTCAAAGGGATTGCCCACCGATTTCAGACAAATGGAAAATATTAAGTTTTGGTATGTATGTATCAGATATTCCAGATATTCTTCCCGTGTAATGCAATCAGCTCCCTTCTCTTCCCGCTTCATTTATTATAACGCGGAACCTGAAGGAAAGCCTTCAGCTTTTATAGAAAAATATGTAAATCATTGGATAAATGCCGTTTTTATATAGCGGGGAGAGAAAATTTGGTCTATACTATAAGTCGTCAAAGCAGAGATGCAGAAAGGATGAGACAAATGACAGAGACGAAACGTTTATATTATGAAGATGTATATAAAAAAGAATTTACAGCCAAAGTCCTGGAGTGCAGAGAAGCAAAAAAAGGTTTTCATATCATTCTGGATGAGAGCGCTTTTTACCCGGAGGGCGGTGGACAGCCAAGCGATACCGGATATCTCAACGATGTGAAAGTAAAGGAAGTGCATGAAAAGGAGGGAGAACTTCTTCATTATACAGATCAGCCGATGGAAGCCGGAACAGAAGTACAGGGACGCATCGATTGGGCAAGAAGATTTGATCTGATGCAGCAGCATTCCGGTGAGCATATGGTGAGCGGACTGATCCATGAGGCTTACGGATATGATAATGTAGGCTTTCATATGGGAAGCGATACCATTACCATAGATCTGAATGGCCCGTTGGATGAGGCGCAGCTTGCTGAGATCGAGCGGAAAACAAACCAAAAGATATGGGAAGATACGCAGATAAAGATCATATATCCTACAGCTGAGGAACTGGAAAAGATCGATTATCGAAGCAAAAAAGAGCTCACCGGTCAGGTGCGGATCGTAGAATTTCCAGGGGTGGATATCTGTGCATGCTGCGGAACTCATGTGACACATACCGGAGAGATCGGAATGGTGAAACTTCTTTCCGTGGAAAAATTTCGTGAAGGTGTCCGTATTGAGATGATCTGCGGAAAACGTGTGCTGGATTATCTGAACATGGTCAATGACCAGAACCACCAGATTTCTGTAAAGCTTTCCGCAAAAATGGATAAGACTGCGCAGGCAGTGGAACGCCTTCAGGAAGAGAATTTCCGACTGAAAGGACAGGTTGGGCAGCTGGTAGACGACATGTGCCGGAAAGAGGCAGAGCGTTATGCAGGAAGCGGAAGCGTTCTCATCTTTATGGATGGAATGGATGCAGACAGTGTGCGGAAGCTTGCAGACGCCGTGACACAGACCTGCCAGGGCTGCTGTGCGGTTTTTTCCGGAAATGCAGACGGAAGCTACAAGTATGCAATAGGTGAAAAAGATGGCGATCTCCGTCAGTTTACAAAAGAGATGAATGCGAAATTAAACGGACGCGGAGGCGGAAAGCCGTTCTTTGTACAGGGATCGGTGCAGGCATCTGAGAAAGAGATCCGAAACTTTTTTGAACAGTGATGAAAATGTTTGGGGAATGTCATGCACATATATTTCTCAATGGCTATGATTACCGGAAAGCCGTTGAGACACAGAAAAACGGGCCCCGGGATACACTGATCCGTGCTCATTTTGAGGAATACCGGAAAAGAGGAATCCGTTTTGTGAGAGACGGAGGAGATCATTACGGTGTGTCAAAACGGGCTGCCAGACTGGCCCCGGAATATGAAATTGACTATCGCACACCGGTTTTTGCCATTTATAAAGAGGGTCATTACGGGAAGATCGTTGGAAAAAGCTTTTCAGACATGAAGGAATATCACAGAAGAGTTCTGGAAGCTGCCGCTGAAGGTGCGGATTTTATCAAGATCATGACTACAGGGCTTCTGGATTTTGCAGATCACGGGAAAATTACGGGAACGCCGCTTTCAGCAACGGATGTGAAAGAAATGGTACATATTGCTCATGAAGAGGGATTTGCCGTGATGAGCCATACAAATGGATGCTATGGCGTACAGGCAGCAGTGGAGGCTGGTGTTGACAGTATTGAGCATGGGAACTATATGGATGATGAGACGATTTCCATGCTGGCAGACAGCGAAAGCGTGTGGGTTCCGACACTTGTAACTGTGCGGAATCTTAAAGGCTGCGGCAGATTTGAAGATACGATCCTTGCATCTATTATAAAGACAGGCGAGCAGAATCTGAAGAAAGCTTTTGAAAAGAAGGTTCATGTGGCAGTAGGAAGCGATGCCGGTGCATATCAGGTTCTTCACGGCCAGGGTGTACAGGATGAAAGCAGAGCTTTTTTTGATATACTGGGTGATACGCAGGCAGTACGAAGCTGGATGGAAGATGGAGAAAAAAGGATCCGTACCATCTTCCGTCACGGGTCTTCGAATTTAATACAGGTATAAATATTGGAGGTGCGTGATTTCGCAGGGTTGAAAGTAACCCGGAGATCGGCACCTTCTTCCATTCCGCTTGAGGAAAGGTCCGGAACGTTTTCACGGCTGCAGAGGATCTTTACGCCGTCGTATGTCTGGAGCAGCACGGTATTGGCGGTTGTGCCCAGGATCGTGCCGGTTACAGTAGAAGTAATGTTGCGTACTGAAAGTATGTCCGGATCCTCCCCGGTGATTCCACGGATCTTCATGCCGCTGGTGGATTCACCATTAAATTTACCGGTATAGATAATGTTTACATAAGATCCCGGAGCCATTCCTCCTTTGAAATATACAGGGGCGGAGGAAAGTGAAACTGTCAGTTCCGATCCTGTGGCCTGCGGGATGACAGTCATTGTGCTGGTGCTGACACTTACGATCTTTGCACGGAGATGCTGTTCTTTTTTCTTTGGTTCAGGGGAAGGCGTAGGAGTTGCTGCAGGTACTTTCAGTGGATCCGTATCGGAGACACTGATCACTTTTGTGAAACTGCCGTCATACTGTTTGTCATCCACGAGTGTTTCGTTGATGAATTTACCGCGAAAATGGACATAGACCCACTTGCCGGCCTTGATGCCTTTTTTGTAGTATTGTCTGACACCGGTGACAGGGAAGGTTACGGTATTTCCCTTTTCTGTAACTATCACAAGGGCATTGGAGGTGAGTGATTTCACTTTGCCCTTTAAAGTGCGGTCCTCCAGAGGAGTTTCATTATGATATTTGTCGGTTATTTTGATGGGGGAAATGGTGCTGATATCCGTTCCGGAAAGCTGTCCCTGGTAGATCACACTGACCTGATCACTGGATACAACGCCGTATTTGCATTCAAGCCTTGTCTGGGAAACATCAAATACATAGGTTTCTCCATTGCTGGAAATCGTCAGATGTGTACCGTCAAAATCCAGCAGTGTGCCGGTAAGCTCATCTATATAAACACGTTCTTCCGTGGAAGGCTCCTGATCTTCCTGTTCTGTGGAATCTGAAGCAGTAACGTCTGAAATTTTATCCTGAAGAGAAATAATATGATCATCGATCTGATCATTGCTGCAGCCTCCCGCAAAAAGGGAAAGGCCGAGAATCATACATGCAGCAGACAGTTTTTTCATTTGTGTCCTCCGACCCGGGATAACGGTCAGTCCTGTTTATCTGTAAGATCATGGGTTTCCGACGCCGGTATAAAGTCAAAGATCTGGCGGAAAGAATCCCATTGCTCACGGCTGTCGATTCCATGGTTGATCAGACCCGTGCATTCAGTACAGGCATTGGTATCCAGATAATTATCGTAATAAATATGATAGGGATTTTGGGTGTTTTTTTCCTGCGGATCGTTCATCGGATCAGTCTCCTTATTGATTGATAAGGATCAGTATATGAAGGCAGGAAAGATTTTATACATATTAAGGGTATTATAGCAAAAAGATTTTTTGATTTCTACAGGGATTTACGGAAAATCCATGCATTTACTGAAAACGTGTTCCTACAGGCTGAACACGGAACCAGTAGGTATAGGAATACTGAAATCCAAGAGAGCTGTAAAGCTTTTCTGCGGAAGTATTGTTTTTTACCACCTGAAGATAAGCGTGGCTGGCGCCTCTTTTTTTGCCCTCATTGAGAAGACCGGTACAGATCTGACGGGCATATCCTCTGCGGCGATAATCTTCACGCACATGAATGGCATAGATACCGATGTAGTCGCGATCCAGGATTCCAAGACCTGTGGCAATGATCTCGCCGTTTTTTGTTATGGAAGCGCAGACAGTTTCCTTAAGAATGGCACGGTACATGGAAGGAACGACGCTTCGATGGATCGGATTTGTAGTTCTTTTCAAGTCAAAAAGGCTGTGGATCCAGAAATCAGGAATTTCATTGGAAAAAAGCACATCGGTGACAGACGCATCCAGAACGGCATTGTCCAGGTCTACAGTCATAACATTTGTTATGTGCTGAACGGAATAGCCCCTGTTTTCCAGCATATAGTCAAAATCCGGGGATACAAGGGGGCTGATCTTAAAGATCGCAGGAGTTCCCAGACGCTTATAGACCTGTTCGCAGTAGGGGATTTTTTCGCGCCATGGAAGTGTGGAGGTTCCGAACTGTTCCACACTGTTGGTCCTGTGCGTATAGAAATAAGAAAAACGTAAGATCCATCCGTCATAAAGTTCCATTTTATGGGAAGGCCATGCGTTCAGTGACATATCTTCGATTTTTTTGATCGTTGTTTCCATAGTATTACCTTTCTGATATGATCAATTTATAAAGTTTATCTGCCAGGATCTGATGCCCCTGTGGTGTGAGATGGATACCGTCAGAAGTTATTGATGCAGGCCCGGACCGTGCAGCTTCCTGATCCAGATCGTTCTGCAGCGGGAGAAAAACGGCGCCATGATCCTGACTGATCTTTTTAATATGCACGGACATCTGTGAAAGAAGGGGAGCCCAGGAAGCGTAGCAGCGTGGCCATGGAAAAACAAAGGGTTCCAGGAAATAGAGCTTTCGTTTCCGGGAGTTTGTGCAGGATAGCTTTTTTGCAAGGAGCTCATAACGGGTGACAAATTTGTTCATCAGATCCTGCTGTTGTGCAGATGAACGGCGGGTGTTCATCATGATCCCCACATCATTGATCCCGATCAGGACGGTAACAATATCCGGATCAGAGCTTTCCAGCCAGAAATCTGTGTTCTGAAGAAGCCGTTCCAGGGTGAAACCATCAATACCTCTGTTTTCAATGGAAAATCGGTGATCTGTGTTATGAAGCAGACAGGAGAGCTGCTTCACATATCCTTTTCCAAGAGGATCTGCGGAGAAAAGCCGTCCGCAATCTGTGATACTGTCTCCGAGACACAAAATGCGAGTCATCCAATTCCTTCTTTCTGTTATACCGGGCGGATCATTATCCGCAGTCGATTATTTTCGTATTGGTGCTTTGATAGTAGCACTTACACCAGCAGTGGTCAAGAGTACGAAATACCGGAAAATGGGTAAAAAACGAATAAACGTGAAAAACATGAAAATTTTTTTAAAAAATTAAAAAAAGTACTTGCATTTTGAAAGAAAGTGTTATATACTAACGAAGTCGGTTGAGGGAAACAACAAAAAACGAAATCAAACGACAGAAACAAAAGAATATGGCCAGTTGGTCAAGGGGCTAAGACGCCGCCCTCTCACGGCGGAAACACGGGTTCGATTCCCGTACTGGCTATTAACTGAAAGCAATCAGAACATGTTTCTGGTTGCTTTTTTGTTTATGATCACAAATGGGGATTTTGGGAGGTTTTACTATGATCATTGATAATGTGTATGTTTTTACACCGGACAAAGCATTTGTAAAAGGCGGGATTATCCTGGATGGGGATAAGATCCGACAGGTTTATGAAGAAAAGGATGCGCCGCAGCTTAACGGGGATGTTCTGGACGGAAAAGGCTGCTACGCCATTCCGGGACTGATCGATCTGCATTTTCATGGATGCAAGGGAGATGATTTCTGCGATGGAGACAAGGCTGCGATCGGAAGAATCGCGGAATATGAGGCATCGGTAGGAGTTACAGCGATTGCACCGGCTACTATGACTTTACCGGTAGAGGAACTGGAGCAGATCCTCCATACAGCAGCAGAATATAAAAAAGAAACAAAGGACTGCCGTAAGGCGGATTTTCTGGGGATCAATATGGAAGGGCCTTTTATCAGCCCGGCAAAAAAAGGGGCACAGGACGCGAGAAATATCCTGCCATGTAATGTGGAAATCTGTGACCGTTTTTTAAAGG
Organism: Blautia sp. LMAG:36; assembly: GCF_008680535.1. Taxonomy (NCBI): domain Bacteria; kingdom Bacillati; phylum Bacillota; class Clostridia; order Lachnospirales; family Lachnospiraceae; genus Blautia; species Blautia sp. LMAG:36. Next base: position 250,711 of record NZ_NALB01000006.1, read on the forward strand.
CCTCGGAAGGTCTGGTAAAATTTATAGGGATTGCACCTGAAGAAAGTGAGCATGCAGCAGAATTTATCCGGGAAGTTCATGAAAGGGTCAATGTTTCTCTGGCACATACCAATGCAGATTACGATACAGCAATGGAAGCATGCAGAGCAGGAGCAAACCATGCAGTCCATCTGTATAACGCAATGCCTGCGTTTACGCATCGTGCACCAGGTGTCGTAGGGGCTGTTTTTGATAATAAGGATGTTATGGCAGAGATCATCTGTGACGGGATCCATATCCATCCGTCTGTTGTTCGAGCTACCTTTCAGATGATGGGAGCTGACAGGATGATCCTGATCAGCGACAGTATGAGAGCTACCGGTATGCCGGACGGCCAGTATACACTGGGCGGACTGGATGTTAAGGTTGTGGGAAGACTTGCCACGCTGGTATCTGACGGTGCGATCGCAGGATCTGCCACAAATCTGATGGATTGTATGCGTACAGTTGTTAAAAAGATGGATCTTCCGCTGGAAACAGCCGTGGCCTGCGCGACTATAAATCCGGCCAGAAGCCTTGGTGTGGAAGAACAGTACGGATCTCTGGAAGCAGGTAAAAAAGCTCATGTGGTACTGCTGGATCAGGATCTGGAACTGAAAGCAGTGATCAAGGACGGAGTAAAGATTCGATAGGATCATAGAAGATAAAACGATAAAAAATAAAAAGATAAAAAGAATTTCAGGAGCAGATGACAGCAAAATTCGTGTCAGAATTTGTCGAACGAAAATGCTGGACAAAATGCTCCTGAAATTCTATAATTAATTTCACCAGAGATCTTCTGGTATCGATCACCGCCAGGTCAGGCGGGAAATTCCATTTTTATCATAACCGAATAAACATATATTTTAAGAAGGAAAGGGGGCGTGTATGTTTCTTTATGGAGAATTATCCGTGGTGATATCTGCGATGGCGGTCTGGATGGATCTTAAAGATGCATCTGTAGACAATGGATGGATCCTTTTTTCTTTTATGATCGGTTTCCTGATCCAGATTACAGAAAACGGGCTGAAAGGTGGAGTGATCTTTTTGGCAGGAGTGGCCGTGCCGGTGCTTCTTTTGGGAATCCTTTTTATATTCCATATGATCGGCGCCGGAGATATCAAGCTTCTGTGCGCACTTGGCGGGATCATGGGGCCGCGGACAGTTATGGAATGTATTGTTTATTCTCTGCTTGCAGGTGCAGGCATTTCTCTGGCAATTCTTATTTCTACAGGCGGTATCCGCCGACGATTCCTTTATTTATATCAGTATATGAATGAGTTTTACTGTACCGGTGAGATACGTCCTTATTACAGAAAGGGGATGAGCTTTCCGGAGAACTTTCATTTTACGGTACCCATATTTTTGAGTGCGGTGCTTTATGCAGGAGGTGTGTATTGAAGAAAAACATATTTGCAGTCTGTGATCTGGAGGTGGATTATGCTTTCAATTTTATGGATTATCTGAACCAGAAAAAGAATCTTCCGTTTGAGATCCAGGCATTTACCACGGCGGAAAGTCTCATTGCCTACGGAAAAGAAAATCATATTGAGTTGCTGCTGATTTCCGATAAAGCAATGAGAAAAGAAGTCCGTGACCTTGGTATCGGAAAGATCATCATTCTTTCAGAGGGTGTGCATCCTCCGGAACTGGATCAGTATTCAAGTGTGTATAAATATCAATCTTCCTCAGATGTGATAAGGGAGGTGATGGCCTGCTATGGAGAAGAGAAGTCTCTTGATCCGGTAACTTTTCCTGTGTTGAAAAAGACAATGGAGATCATCGGTGTTTTTTCTCCTCTTGGCAGATGTCTGAAGACATCCTTTGCACTTGCGCTGGGACAGATACTGGCGAAAGAACGTGCCGTTCTTTATCTGAATCTGGAATCCTATTCTGGTTTTGAAGAACTTCTTGGGAAAAAATTTCCGGCTAATCTGAGTGATCTGTTTTATTATGTTCGCCAGGGAAATGAAAACCTGATCCATAGAATGAACGGAATGATCCAGACAGTAAACAATCTGGATTTTATACCGCCTGTAAGAACACCTTCAGATATCCGGACCGTGGACTGGGAAGACTGGGAGCGGCTGTTGCAGGAGATCGTACTTCACAGTTCCTATGAAGTGCTGATCCTGGATATGGGAGAAAATGGAGATGAGGATTTCCGGCTTCTGGAAATGTGCAGAAAAATCTATATGCCGGTTTTGAATGACACACTTTCTGTCTGTAAGGTGACACAATTCGAAAATCTTCTGCGTATCTGGAATAAAGAAAAGATCCTGGAAAAAACAGAAAAGGTGCATCTGCCCTTTCATATGGATAGGATCTCTTCTGACGCTTACGTAGAACAGCTGGTCTGGAGTGAACTGGGAGATTATATCCGTGAACTTTTGAGAAAGGAGCGGTCATGAACAGAGAAAAATTCCGGGAAATGTATGATCTGCTCATGGAACAGCTGGATGTTTCCAGAGAGCTGTCCGATGATGAAATCCTGGGGGTGATCGATGAACTGATATTAACTCAGGCAAGGGAACTGTTTCTTTCACTGAAGGAGAAAGTAGAGCTCAGACAGGAGCTGTTCTGTTCTGTGCGCAAGCTGGATGTTCTGCAGGAACTGATCGATGATGAAAGTGTTACGGAGATCATGGTAAATGGTCCGGATCATATTTTTGTGGAACGTGGAGGAAAACTGACCAGATGGAATAAGGTCTTCACGTCAGAAGAGAAGCTGGAGGATGTGATCCAGCAGATCGTAGGGCGCTGTAACCGGGTTGTCAACGAGTCCATGCCTATTGTAGATGCAAGGCTGGAAAACGGAGCACGTGTGAATGCAGTGGTTTATCCGGTTGCTCTGAATGGTCCGATCCTGACGATCCGTCGTTTTCCGGATGATCCTATCACAATGGAAAAACTGATCGCTTTTGGAAGCATCACCGAAGAATGTGCACAGTTTTTAAAAAAACTTGTTCAGGCAAGATATTCTATTGTGATCGGTGGAGGTACAGGCAGTGGAAAAACAACATTCCTTGGAGCTGTTACAGAATATATTCCAAAAGATGAGCGCCTGATCACCATTGAAGATAATGCGGAGCTTAAGATCCGGGGAATTGATAACCTGGTATGTCTGGAGGCAAAAATGGCCAATATGGCGGGCGCGGTGTCAGTAACGATCCGAGATCTGATCCGGTCAGCCCTTCGAATGAGACCGGATAGGATAATTGTAGGGGAAGTCCGTGGAGGAGAGGCAGTGGATATGCTGCAGAGCCTGAATACGGGACATGATGGAAGCCTTTCAACACTTCATGCAAACAGCAGTCAGGATATGCTTTCCAGAATTGAAACGATGACATTGATGGGGATCGATCTTCCCCTGGAAGCAATCCGAAGGCAGATCGCTTCCGGGGTAGACATTCTGGTACATCTCGGGCGTATGCGGGATAAAAGCAGAAAGCTGCTGGAAATCACAGAAGTATGTGGATTTGAAAACGGAGAGATCCAGACCAGGCCGCTGTATCGCTGGGAAGAAGGAAAGGGACTTGTAAAAACCGGAGAACTTTTGCATTGTGAAAAAATGAAACGGGCAGGAATCAGACTATGAAAGAGCGGAAAGGAAAGAATCAGAAATGGAGATCTACGAGGAAAGATTACAGGATGTATCATTTTACGGGGAAGGAGACTGCAAAGTATCTTCTGGAGGGAGCTGCCGTATGCGCTGCAGCCGACTATCTGTTTTATCAGAGCCTTCCTGTGTTGCTGTTTATGCTTCCAATACCAGTGCTTTTTCTGAAAATGCAGAGGAAAAAATGCACTGCACGGCAGCAGAGGGAGCTGAATTACCAGTTCCGGGATGCTCTGACGGCCATGAATGTGGCGGTACAGGCCGGCTATTCCGCGGAGAATGCGGTGCGTGCCAGTGTAAAGGATCTGGGGAGACTTTATGAAAAGGGAAGTGATATCCTGGATGAATTTCGGTATATCGAAAGCCAGCTGCGTCTGAGTGTTCCGGTGGAAGAGCTGTTCCTGGATCTGGGAAAACGCAGCGGAGTGGAAGATATTGAAAATTTTGCAGCAGTATTTTATACAGCAAAAAGAACAGGCGGGGATATGACGCAGGTGATCCAGAAAGTAGCCAGAATGCTTAGTGATAAGATTGAGGTAAAAAAAGAGATCGAGGCAACGCTGGCCGCAAAGAAATCGGAACAGATGGTTATGAGTATCATGCCGGCCGGTATCATCTGCTATCTGAAACTGACTTCGCCGGGATTTTTGGATGTACTTTATGGGAATCCTTTCGGAATCTGTACCATGACAGTTTGCATGGTGATCTATGGCTTGTCTTACTGGCTGGGTGTGAAGATTGTAGACATAGAAGTGTAGGTGAGGATAATGTGGATACATATTTTGATATTTATGGTGATCCTTGGGGTGTTTCTGGCAGGAAAAATGGGGCGGCTGCCTCCGGAAGCCGGAAATCCGGAAGAAAAGAAACTGTTTATACGGATAGCGCTTACCGGAAATATCATCGGTATGCTCCTGACATTTCAAAGTGGCGGAGATAAGGTTTATTCATCCGGATACCGTATGGAAAAAGAGGAGACAGGTGCTTATGAAGAGAAATTCAAAGTATCTGTAGACGGAGAAGAAGCCGGTTCCCTGTATGTGCAGGTGCCGGAAAAAGAAACAGAAGGATCCGAAGAAGAACCGGAAACAGAACTTAGCGAAGAACAGCAGCGCGAGAAAGAGCTGCAGGACATGATCGTACAATATAATCAGAAAAAAAACGATCCGCAGTACTATTATCTTCCAGATGAATGGAATGGAAAACATCTTGAATGGGAGCAGCCAAAAGACAAAACAGGAAACCTGCTTTCAGCTCTTGGTCTGGCAGCAGCGGCAGCAGCTGTCATTGCAAAAAAACGGGAAGAACAGAATGCTCAGATAAAAAGAAGAGAACAGATGCTGATGGATTACCCAGGACTGATCATGAAATTTACCCTTCTGGTGCAGGCAGGCTTAACTGCCAGAAAAGCGTTCCAGAAAATAGCACTGGATTACGGAAAGAGAGAAGATGGTAAAAAACGTGAGGCTTACGAAGAAATCCGAGTAGCCTGTTATGAGATGGACAGTGGGATTTCCGAAGCAGAGGCTTACCGGAGATTTGGAGAACGGTGCGGACAGGTAAAGTATAAAACTCTGTCAACACTACTGATCCAGAACCTCCAGAAAGGAAGCAGGTATCTGGCCGATCTGCTGGAAAAGGAATCCGTGGAAGCCTGGGAGGAGCGAAAAAGAAAAGCAAGAGTGCTGGGAGATACAGCAGCAACAAAACTGCTTCTTCCGATGGTCTTGATGCTCCTGGTGGTGATGGCGGTGATCATGCTGCCGGCATGCCTTTCCTTTTACGGAGGGTAGGACTGGAGAACAGAGAAAGGAAATGTGAGGTGACAAATGAAAATATGTGGAAGTATGTAAAAGAATTTGCGATGGAAGAGGATGCGGTGGGTGTTGTGGAGATCATCCTGATTCTGGTGGTTCTGATCAGTCTGGTCATCATCTTTAAGGAACAGCTTACAGCACTTGTTAAAAAAATCCTTACAAAAATCACAAAACAAAGCAATACGATCTGAAAATAAGAAAAAACGGTGATATCTGCTGATATTTTCGTTTTGGAAAGGAGAGGTACCCCTTGGCAGGAAATGTGAAAAAAGGCAGCATTACGATCTTTCTGGCTCTGATCTTGAGCCTGGTTCTTTCTCTTGTGTGTGCCAGCATTGAATCTGTACGCATGGCAGCTGCCAGGACACAGATACTTAACAGTATGGATATTGGCTTATATTCCTTATTTGGACAGTATGACCGAACGCTTTTGGAAGATTATGAGCTGTTTGCACTGTATGCAGGTGGAAAAGAAGAACTGGATATGGCTTCTGTATATGATGATTTTCAGACTTATATGAAACCTGTATTGAAACAGAACAGTCAGAAACTGGAGCTTCTCCAGGGCGGATTCAATGGTTATCAGCTTCTGAGCGACGGAAAAGGCGAGATTTTTTACCAGCAGGCTGTTCAGTATATGCGTGAAACTCTGGGAAGCCAGGGGGTACAGACTCTTCTCGGAAAACTGAAGGATCAGGAAAAGAAGACAGAGGATGCAGAGAAAAAAGGAGAACAGGCAGAAAATAAAGGAACGTTGGATTCCTATGATTCTGCTATTACGGACGCCGCGCAGAAGAGCGAAGAAGCCAAAAAAGAACAGGAACAACAAAAAAACCAGGGAGATTTTTCGGATGCAGGAAATGGGGATGATTTTACCGGCGGTGTTGATGAAAGCGTGGAAAATCCTATTCCGATCATCAGAAGAGTCCGTAAAATGGGACTTCTTGATCTGGTAGTACCATCCGAACGGGGAATATCGGATGCGGTTACAGACAGAAAAAGCCTTACATCCGGAAGAAAACTCCAGACAGGACTAATGTTGGATACGGATATACGATCCGATAATTCGTATACGTCCGGAATATTGTTTGGACAGTATCTGCTAAAGAAACTGGGAAATTATCGAAGACCGGCAGCGGCGGGGTTGAATTATCAGGTGGAATATATTCTTGGAGGGAAGAACAGTGATCGGGAAAATCTGAAGTCCGTGGCAGGAAAACTTCTGGTGATCCGTCAGGGGGTTAACATGGCGTATCTGCTTTCAGATGGTGGAAAACGGATACAGGTCGAAACACTGGCGCTGGCGATTGCATCAGGTTTTCTGATCCCACCGGCGGCAGCAGTGATCGAAGCGGCACTGATTTTTTGCTGGGCATTTGCGGAGAGTATTCTGGATGTCCGGGAACTTTTTGCAGGAGGACATGTACCTCTTATAAAAAACTCCTCAGACTGGCAGCTGTCTTTGAGTAATCTGCCCAATATCCTGGACAAACTGGATTCTTCAAGAAAGGATGCAGGGAATGGAATGTCTTATGAGGATTATCTTCAGGTTCTGCTTATGGCGAAAGGAAAACAGGATAAAGTTCTGAGAGGAATGGACATGATCGAGTGCTCTGTACGTGAAAAGGGAAAAAGACCGGGTTTTCAGATGGATCACTGCATCACTGCCCTGGAAGCGTCTGCAGATGTAAAAGCAAACAGACGGAAAATATTTACAGTTACACGTCAGTATGCGTATGAATAGAAAGAGAGGTGTACAGGGATGCTTTTTCAGAAAGAAAAAGAAGATAAAAATCAGATAAACAGACTGGATCAAAAAAGAGAAAGGCGCTCTCGAAGAGCTTTTTTCCTGCTTTCCCCGATAAGCCGGAAAACGCTTTCTGGAAAAGTATCCCTGTGCACCTTTCTGAAAAAAGCAAGTCTCACCCTGGAGACTGCGATGGCTTTGCCGCTGTTTTTTTTCGGAGTGCTCACGCTGCTTTCTTTTATGGATATTTACAAGGTACAGACGGAGCATCTGACCGGCTTGTGCCAGAAAGCAAAGGAAGCAGGTATGTATGCGTATGGTGCTGGCGGTTCAGGTACAGAAACGATCACATTGCCGGACTTATATTCCTATCAGCCCATAGGCGGTCTGATCCCGCTTCCTAAAATATGGTTCCATAATACGGTAAAGGTTCATACGTGGAATGGTGTGATATACGAAAATGGAAAGGATACAGTGGAGAGCCAGCCTATGGTGTATGTGACAGAATCAGGAAGTGTGTATCACAGAAAACTGGGGTGCAGTTATCTGAATCTGTCTGTTCAGCAGATATCAGGCTCTTCGGTTAAAGCTTTAAAAAATGCATATGGAGAAAAGTATCAGGCCTGTGAGCTGTGCAGTCGTGGGCAGGAACCGGCCGGAGTGGTATATATCACAAAAAAGAGTAACCGTTTTCATAACAGGGAAAGCTGCAGCGCATTGAAACGATCTGTACGGATGGTGAAAGAAACAGAGGTTTCCGGTGAAATGAGTGCCTGCGGACGATGTGGCTGAAGGGAGAGATCATGAGCAGTGTAAAAATTTGCATGACTGTACTTCTTGTAATTAATACCTGGACAGATATCCGAAAAAAAGAAATCTGTTTACCGGTGCTTTTTATATTTCTGGCAGGCGGGATCCTGTGGCGGATCAGGCAGGGGCTTCTCTGGCCGGCAGGGATTATTTCCATGGGAATCGGAGTATTTATAATTTTGATCGCTTTGATCAGTGGAGGAATGGTCGGATTTGGAGACGGATTGCTGATACTGACAATGGGCTCTGTGCTGGGAGCCGGAGAACTGGCAGGGATCCTCTGTGGTGCATTATTGTTGTGCGGAATCTACTCAGGCATTGAGTATCTTATGCTAAAAAAGAGTCGAAGTGAGGAAATTCCTTTTGTACCGTTTCTGCTGATCGGATATTTGGGAGGGATATTTTTGTGAGAAAAATAAAAAAGGGAAGCTTTACAATAGAAGCTGCATTGCTCATGCCTCTGGTGCTTATGATACTGATCGGAGTGCTGTATCTGGATTTTTTTGTACATGACAGAGCATATCTCACTGCGGCAGCTTATGAGGCAGCAGTCAGCGGCAGTATGGAAGGATATAAAAAGAAAGGGAACATATATGAAAAGGCGGATATACAGGGTAGAATGCTGGGAGATATCGGGCTGCCGGGAGGAGAGAATCTGAGCATGCAGACAAATGCAGGAAAAACTGTGAAAGTAACTTACAGACTGGAAGTACCTGCCGGGTTCCTGGGGCAGAAATGGAAGCTGGAAGTCAGTGGTAAGGCAAAGCCTCTGCGGCCTGTGGGATGGATCCGCAAGGTAAAAGGAACTGTGGATATGCTGGGAGAGGTGACGCCATAAAATGAGAACGGAATATAAAAGAGATATGAATCATAATTATCTGATCCTGACAGGAGATGAGAGAATCGATACAGATTCTTACCAGGTAAGGATGATCGTGGCCAATGCTGTGCCTGATCTTCTTCAGTGTCGGATACAGGGAATCGACGGAAAATTCATGGTGTATTATGATATAACTTCCAGGCATTCCATGACTGCACTTTTTGAGGAAAAAAAGATGGATCTGGAGTCGCTTCAGGTGATACTGGGAGGCTTTATACAGATCATGGAAGAAATGTCCGAGTATCTTTTGAATCCCTGTCAGCTGATCCTGGAACCGGAATATATCTATCTGGATGCGGAAAGAAAAAGTGTCCGATTTTGTTATCTTCCGGGATTTCATGGGGAAATACAGAAACAGTTTCAGAGTCTTGCGGAGTATATCCTTCCAAAGCTGGATCATGAAGACGGAAAAGCGGTCATGTTGGGATATAATGTATACAGACGTGCACTGGAGGACAGCTTTCATCTGGAATACATCAAGGAAGAGTTATATAAAATATGTAACAGCGACGAGGAAGATTTTTCTCCATATGAAAAAAAGAAAACAGTGCTCCAGGAAGAAAACAGGATGACAGAGGAGGAAAAAGCAGAGGATCTGTGGCAGGTGGAAGGCTGGGAAAGAGCCAGTGTGTCTGGAAATGAAAAACAGAAAAAATCTTCAGCGGACTCACAGAAGCGGAAAACAAACAAAATATGGAAGCCAGTGGCTGGATTTGGTGCAGCATTGGCGCTTCTTCTGGGAATTACGGCAGGAATGGCCGGCGGATATATTCCAAGAATAAGTAAAGAAATTTTTCTTCTGGGAATTCTTGCAGCAATGATACTGGGGATGCTGAGCTATATTCTGATCAAAAAAGTCTGTAGAAAAAAGAAAAAACTGGATACGCCGGTGCCTGAGCAGAAATATGGTGCGGCGGAAAAAGAGGCAGCTGTATATTCTGAAGATCAGAAAGAATCTGGTACGCTGTCAGAGAGCAATGTCGGTGACAGCAGAAAAGAACTGGAAAAGATCAACAAAAATATCCCGACAAAAGCGGAAGATTTTTCAGATGGATTTGGTGAAACAGTAGTTCTTTCGGCAGGTGCATCCAAAGGTCCTGCTACATTAGTAAGCCGGGAACCGGGGGAATTGGCTACCATTTATTTGGAAAAAGATATCACAGTGATCGGAAAACTGGAAACTGCGGCGGATGCAGTGATCAATATACCAACTGTCAGCAGGATCCATGCCAAGATCCGAAAAAGGGAGGGGGCATATTATCTGGCAGATCTGAACTCCAGAAATGGGACTTCTGTAAATGGACAGCTTCTGAAAACAGGAGAAGATTATTTGCTGGAGGATGAGGATGAAGTTGATTTTGCACAGGCCCGTTATATTTTTTTGAAATAACAGAGCGAAAAATCCAGTTTTGTATCGTACTAATATGGGACCGTAGGTTGTCCGCCTGATGAAAATCTGTTAAAATAATGAAATAAATTCGAATTTTCAGATTATAACAGCGAGTTATGGGAGATATTTCCGGAACCGCTGTGGAAAGAGGCCGGAATTGGAAGAAATAAAAAAAGAACCTGTGACAGTTTTGCTGATCCTCATAAATACGCTGATCTTTCTTGTGGTGGAATTTACCGGCGGCTCGGAGAACGGGCAGCATATGCTGGAATGCGGTGCTGCTTATGCACCGCTGATCCTGGAACAGGGACAGTGGTATCGGATGTTTAGCAGTATGTTTCTGCATTTTGGTGCGCCGCATCTGATCAATAATATGTTGGTTCTGTTTGTGCTTGGCCAGAGACTGGAACCGGTAACAGGAAAGATAAAATTTTTTCTGATCTATATATTTGGTGGTCTGGGCGGAAATATGCTCTCTTTGTTTTTTGATATGTATGCAGGAAACGCTTCTTTATCTGCAGGAGCTTCCGGAGCTGTTTTTGCAGTCATGGGCGGTATGATCTATGTGATCATACGGCACAGAGGAAGAGTGGCGGATCTAACTGTCAGACAGATGCTGATCATGGCCGCATTTTCACTGTATTTCGGATTTGCAAGTGAAGGCGTGGATAACGTAGCGCATATAGGCGGTTTGTTGAGTGGTTTCCTGATCACTGTAATTCTTTATCATCCCAGAAAAATATGGAAAACAGTTCCCTGACCGGGAGCGCTCTCAAGCGTGATGTCTCCACTGTGTGCCTGAGCGATCTGTTTTGAAACAGCAAGGCCAAGGCCGGTCCCGGATTCTTTGGTTGTAAAAAATGGCTGAAATATCGTAGCCTGCTGTTCTTTTGAGATTCCACATCCGTTATCCCGGATATCAATGCGGATGCCGGAATTTTCCGGAATGACAGAAAAAGAAATCTTTCCTCCGGGAATGGGAACGGCTTCCCATGCGTTTTTCAGAAGATTCAGAAGCATCTGCCGGACACGGATCCGGTCAAGAGCCATCGATGGCAATGAATCCGGAATATCTGTTTCAAGTGTGATCTCCAGATAATCCAGAGTAGGTTTTATGGAGGAAAGGATCGTTCGGAGGTAGCTGCAGGTGTCAATGTTTTCTCTTTTGACATGGCCTGCATTATTAAATGCAGAAAGTTCATCAAGAAGTTCTTTTACATAATCAAGATTATCCATAACATCATCCCAGTGCTCATATTCTTTGACCTCAGGATGTGCAGATGCGATCATCTGGAGTCCGCTGTTAATAAGAGTCAGAGGATTCCGGAGTTCATGTGAAAATTTTGAAAGTGTATAATGAAAATCGTTTTTCAATTTACTGACTGTAGTATCGTTGCACATATTATCACCTCGAAAAAATATTAACATCAGAAATTTCAAATATCAACAAGAACAGTATTGAAAAATTCGAGAAAATACGACAAAATAAGAATATAGATAAAATAATTTTGCAAACAAGGAGGACAAAATAATGGGAGATTGCATATTTTGTAAAATCGCAAATGGAGAGATTCCATCAGCAACACTTTATGAGGATGAGGAATTTCGCGTGATTCTGGATCTGGGACCGGCAAGCAAAGGACACTCATTGATCCTGCCGAAAAAGCATGCAGCGAATATTTATGAACTTCCGGATGAGACTGCCGGAAAAGCAATGATCCTGGCTAAAAAAATGGCAGGAAAGCTGAGAGATGCACTGAACTGTGATGGATTTAATGTTGTGCAGAACAATGGAGAGATCGCAGGACAGACTGTGTTTCATTTTCACATGCATCTGATTCCGAGATATGAGGGAGATGGTGTTGGTTTAACCTGGAAACCCGGAGAACTCAGCGATGAGGTGAGAGATGAAATCTTAAAGAAAATTAAAGAATGACAAATAGCCACTAAAGAGGAAAAATGAATAATCAGACATTTGAAGAGTTTTATCTTAAATACCGAAAAATATCCAGAGGGTATGCGTATGGGGTTCTCCATGACTGGAGTATTGCTGATGATGTCAGTCAGGATGTACTTTACAAAATGTATACTATAAAGGATGGCCTGAATATTGATAATGAAAAGATGATGTTTTCTCTGATTAAGAGGGCATCTATGAATAAGGCTTTGGATTATATAAAGAAATCAAGCTCCAAGCATGAGTTTGTCTGTCAGGAAGAAGTTGCGGCATTTCTGGAAGAACAGAATTCGGTTGATGCGGAAGAGGTATTTCTGCGTAAAGAGAAGAAAGAATTTATGTATATGGTGCTGAGAAGATTTCGAAAGAAACAGCCGATAAATTATGAGATCTTAATTCAGGTCAAATATCTGGAGATTTCCGTTGAAACAGTTGCAGAAGAATATGGTCTGACGAAAAGTGGTGTCAATAACAGGATATATAAAGCGAAGCGCTGGCTGCAGGAAGAATTTCGCAAAGTATACGAATAAAAGAAAACCCTGCCAGCCCGGAAGGGAGTGGCAGAGTTTTCATATGGATGTTGTGGAAATATAGTCAGGCTCTGGCGCATTCTTCAATAAGATCAGTGATCTTACTGATGGAATCTACCTGGCCGTTTCCTGCCATAGCATCTGTATATTTCTGACGATCGGTATAGAGCTGGCGGATGGTTTCCAGAAGCTTTTCTTCTGTAATCTCCTCTTCTTCCAGCACTTTACTGAAGCCCTGGCGTTCGAAGGATCGAGCGTTAAGGATCTGGTCACCACGACTGGCTTTGGCAGAAAGCGGGATCAGAAGATTTGGCTTATGAAGTTCGCGGATCTCACAGATTGCGTTAGCGCCTGCGCGGGAGATCACGATATCAGCCATGGCAAACAGATCCGGAAGCTCGTCCTGGATATATTCATACTGGACGTATCCGGCAGTACCGTTGAGAGATTCATCGGTTTTTCCCTTTCCGCAGAGATGAACAACCTGGAATTCCTTCAGAAGTTCAGGGAGGATCTTGCGGACATTATCATTGACAGAAGCAGCTCCCAGACTTCCACCGATGACCATAAGTACCGGCTTGTCAGCAGTGAAACCACAGAATTTACGACCGTTTTCCGCATTTCCGGAAAGAAGTTCCTGGCGGATCGGAGTTCCTGTAAGAACTGCTTTGTCAGCAGGAAGATTGGCGACTGTCTCAGGAAAATTACAGCAGATTCTGGATGCAGAAGAGAGACAGAGTTTATTGGCAAGACCTGGAGTCATGTCGGACTCGTGGATCAGTGCGGGGATTTTTAAACGTTTGGCCGCGATCACAACGGGAACCGTAACGAAACCGCCTTTAGAAAAAACAACGTCCGGTTTCAACTCTTTCAGAATCTTTCTGGCCTGGCTGAATCCCTTCAGTACACGAAACGGGTCAGAGAAGTTTTTGAGATCGAAGTAACGTCTCAGCTTTCCGGATGAGATTCCATAATATGGGATTCCAAGTTCTTCGATCAGTTTTTTTTCGATTCCTTCGTAGGAACCGATGTAGGAAATCTTATAACCAAGCTCCCTGAGCTTTGGAATCAGGGCAATATTTGGAGTTACATGTCCGGCAGTACCACCGCCGGTAAGTACGATGTGTTTCATTTGGATTCCTCCTGAATAGTCATATACTATCATTAAATATGAACTCTAACGGAGGAATTGTCAAGGAAAGATAGGATTACAGGAGAAAAATAATGGAAAATTTCAGGGATGCTGAACTGAAAAAATGGTTGGCAGAAGAATATGAAAAAGAAACCGAAGAGATGGAAAAAATCCTGTTTCCAGATGGAGTGATTCCTGATGATGGAGAAACAGAAGAGGAGGCAAAGGCTGCTTATCAGAGGCTTGTAGAAAAACTGAAAGCAGATGGTGTTTACAAAGAAGACGAAACTGACAGTATTAAAACTGATGATCATAAAGAGAATGTAAAAATCGTTTATCTGCCCGAAAAGAAAAGTCATAAAGCAGCTCGCGTAGCGGCAGCAGTACTTGTATGCTCAGCCAGCATCTTCGCCGCAAGCATGACCAGCCAGGCGAACAGGAGTTATTTCCTTGATTCTGTGAGGTATTGGTTTGGGGATGATACGAAGATTGTAATAGACAACGATAGAAAGAGTGAGAAAGAATATGAAGACGAACAAAAGGCAATCGATGATATAGAAGAGAAATTGGATATTGATTTGCCATATTTAATGTATCGTCCTCAAGGTTTCAAATTTAAAGACTACAATGTCAGTAAAGACTTTGAATATGCTTTATTGCAGTATGATTATGAGGATACAATTTTAACGGTATATGTTAATAAATATGATAAAGAAACTAAAAGCAGTGGTGCAAGTTTAGATGGAAAAGAAATAGAAACTATTAAATTACCGGAGGAGGAAATTCGTATTGAGGTAAAAAAAATAATGGCAAAAGGAGATAAGAAAGTCAGTTATGTTGCGTATTGGAATAATTCTACAGAATTTTATCAAATAGAAGCTCAAATGGAAGAAAAGGAGTTTATAAAATTGATTCAAAATATAAAATTTTAGCGAGATAATGTCTTTTCCACATCGTATATATAGTGTAATGAAAGTTTAAAGGAGGAAAGACATTATATGAAAGAGAAAATGAAAAGAATAGTAAGCCTGTTGTTTTTAGCATGCTGCTGTAGTATATTATTTGCAGTTCCAGCGATGGCAGAAAGTTTGTCAGATGATTTTTCAGTGGAAACGGATACAAACGAAGATTATGCAGAAGATACGACGTACAGTGTTCTTAGAGGCAATAATTTAAGTTTTGGAACAACAACGATAAAAAAGATGGCAAGTAATAAAGTTGGAATCTCTGGAATAACTCAGTGCCATCATGTATGCGATAAAGTTTATTTGAACGTTTATTTGGAAAGAAAAGTAAATGGAACATATTCTACATATAAAAACTGGAGTTTTTCCGCATCAAATGCAAGTAATTTAGTTAAAGATATTACAGTTATTGTTCCGAAGGGATATTATTATCGTGTACGAGGCTATCACGCAGCTAAAGATGGAAGCAAAGAGTCTACAAAGACCTTAACCAGCGGTATTCTCGTAAAATAACAAATCAACAAAATAAATCACACCCCCAGCGATGCCACACCCCCAAAAAAAATAAAAAATCCAGTAAACTTTACATTACCTTCGCTGGGGAATGTCTAAAAATTCTGAATAATATCAAAAAAACTAAAAAAATCCCCTTAAAAAAAGAAACATATTTCACAAAAAGACTGTCAAAAAACATATATTTCGTGTATAATAAATACAATAACAAACCGTTAATAAACAAAAAGTCGATTATTTCTTCTTGGAATTGTATATCACAGCGTTTCTGGACGATCGGATATCACAGAGAGATCCTTCAGGCTTTTTTGATATGGAAATTTCAGAACGTGGGACGGAAAAGGGGGCTTGTGCATGAAGATAACATTTATCGGTGCTACGCATGAGGTGACTGGAAGCTGTTATTATCTGGAAGCGGCAGGACGGAAGTTTCTGGTGGATTATGGAATGGAGCAGGGACCGGATTATTATGAAAATAAGGAGCTTCCGGTGGCTCCGGGTGATCTGGATTTTGTGCTTCTGACACATGCACACATGGATCATTCCGGAAATCTTCCGGCCTTGTATGCAAAAGGCTATCAGGGGCCGATCTATGCGACAGAGGCAACTTGTAATCTCTGCGATATCATGCTTCGTGACAGCGCACATATCCAGATGTTCGAGGCTGAGTGGAGAAACCGAAAGGGGCGGAGAGAAGGAAAACCGGAATTTATTCCTGCATACACTATGGAAGATGCCATGGGTGTGCTCCGGAACTTCGTCAGATGCCCATATGATAAGATCATCAAACCGGCAGAGGGAATCGAAGTAAGATTTGTGGATGCAGGACATCTTCTTGGCTCTAGCAGTATTGAAGTCTGGATGACGGAAGAGGACAAAACAGAAAAGATCGTTTTTTCCGGCGATATCGGAAATATCAATCAGCCGCTGATCAGGGATCCGGTATATATCCGAGAGGCAGATTATATTGTGATGGAATCTACCTACGGAGACCGCAGCCATGGAGAACGTCCGGATTATCCGGCAATACTGGCAGAGATCATCCAGAGGACCTTTGACAGAGGCGGCAGTTTGGTGATCCCGTCCTTTGCAGTAGGCCGTACTCAGGAAATGCTGTATTTTATCCGACAGATCAAAGAACAGGGACTGGTTCACGGCCATGATGGTTTTACGGTATATGTAGACAGTCCCCTTGCCAATGAGGCAACTACGATCTTCAGTGAGAATGCATATACCTGCTATGATGAGGAAGCAATGGATCTTTTGAATAAAGGTATCAATCCGTTATCCTTTCAGGGATTGAAGACCTCCGTTACTACCGATGATTCCAGAGCTATCAATTTTGATGAGGACTGCAAGGTGATCATTTCCGCCAGCGGTATGTGTGATGCTGGTCGTATCAAACATCATCTGAAACACAATCTGTGGAATCCCAGAAATACCATTCTTTTTGTTGGATACCAGGCTATCGGAACTCCGGGACGGGCATTATTGGAAGGTGCTGTGGAGATGAAGTTGTTTGGTGAGACTGTGCAGGTAGCTGCTGAAATATGCAAAATGCCGGGAATCAGCGGTCATGCTGATGTAAACGGACTTATAGAATGGGCGAAAGCCTTTGAAACGAGACCAAAACACGTATTTGTTACGCATGGTGATGATACGGTGACGGAGATTTTTGCCCAGAGGCTTAAAGAAGAGCTTGGGTATGATGCAACAGCACCCTTTAGTGGAACTGAATATGATCTTCTAGAGAACCGGTGTATCCATGAGGCTGTTGGTGTTCGGATCGTAAAGGTAACTGCTTCGCCGAAAACAACCAAGGCTGCCCGTGCATATGAGAAGCTGCTGGCTATGGGACGTCGCCTGATGTCCGTGATCCGGAAGAATGAAGGCTGCCCCAATAAAGATCTGGATCGTTTTACAAGAGATATCCAGTCACTGTGTGACAAGTGGGACAGAACAGATATTTAACCGGATAACAAAGATAACATTGAAACAATTATTTTGTCAAATCATCCTAAAATCACCCTGCGGAAATTTTTCGCAGGGTGATGATAAATACGATATACAAAATAAGATTATGTGAGATCAGCCTTCGTTCAATGCCTGGCGGATGGCTTTTGCAAGCTGATCCGGACATGAAGTTGGTTTGAATCCGCAGCGGATGCCTTCCAGACGGGAGATCACTTCATCTGCATCCATTCCCTCTGCAAGCTGTGCAACACCCTGTGTGTTTCCGGAACATCCGCCTGTAAACTTGATATTGTGAACTTTTTTATTATCGTCGATCTCGAACTCAATTCCCTGAGCACAGACGCCTTTTGTCTTATAAACCATTCTGGTTACCTCCTGTTCTGTTTATTTATCGATTATAGCATCTCTCAAAAAAAGTTTCCATAAAAAATAAAATTTGTTATAATGAACAATGTAGAAAAAGAAAAAGATACTGCTGAACGGAAAAAACTGTGAAATTCAGCGGGATATCATATTGAAAGAGAGGATTTACAGATCATGAAATGTGTTGGAATCATAGGAGCAATGGAACAGGAAGTAGCAAGACTGAAAGAGGTTATGGAGAATGTATCCATTACTACCAGAGCCGGAATGGATTTTTATGAGGGTGTTCTGGAAGGAAAGAAGGTAGTTGTGGTACAGTCCGGGATTGGTAAGGTAAATGCCGGCATGTGCACCCAGATCCTGGCAGATCTCTTTCAGGTGGAAGCGGTGATTAATACCGGTATCGCAGGAAGCCTTAACAATGATATCAATATTGGAGATATCGTACTTTCCACAGATGTTCTTCATCATGATATGGATGCAACCGGATTCGGATATCCGAAGGGACAGATTCCGCAGATGAAAGAGTTTTCCTTCCAGGCAGATGAGTGCCTTCGTAAGATCGCACATGATGTATGCGAGGAAGTAAATCCGGAGATCAGGGTTTTTGAAGGAAGAATTGCTTCCGGAGATCAGTTTGTATGTGATCAGGGTGTAAAAGATAATATTGTAAAGGAATTCAGCGCCTATGCTGTTGAGATGGAGGGCGCAGCGATCGGACAGGCAGCAGCTCTTAACGGGGTTCCATTCCTGATCATTCGTGCTATCTCAGATAAAGCAGATAATAGTGCAAACATGGATTATCCGGCTTTTGAAAAGCTTGCAATTGAGCACAGCGTACGTCTGACCCAGGGAATGCTGAAACGGATGGCCTGATCGGAACTTTGGAGGGAACCGTCATTTTTCTTCTGCATATACTGTAAGAGATAGCAGAGAGAGGACAGCAGAAGAGTTATGATCTATCCAGATTTTTATCCGTTTTATGCTACACAGGGAAGTCCTGGTTTTTATAATGAAGAGAGAGAACAGGAAAAGGAATTTGATCTGATGAGATCATACTATCCGGATACAGCCCGAAGGATCCAGGAAAAAGCGGAAGCACAGTGTCAGCTTTTGGATTATGAGGGGAGCCGGCTGTATGATGAATATCCGGATCGTTTCATGCTCTATCACATCTGCCACCAGGTGAAAGGACAGATGGAAGGAGATACCAGTGTACAGGAGATTCCAGGAGGGTTCCTGGATGATCTGATCGAAGTGCTGGTGTATCAGGAGATTTCCAGACGAAGATGCAGGAGGAGAAGGTGCAGAAAATGTTTCCGCACTGAGTATTAAAATGGCGGTTTACCCATGAACGATACAGTGATACTGGCAGAAGCGACCAAAACTGGTTCGCACAACATCTGTCCATATACAATAAAACAAAAAGTGAATATAATGGAAGTATGATGAAAACAATAAGGGAATTTTTAGAAGAACAGATTAATGAACAGCTGATACAGGCTGTTGTCAGTGGCCGCAGGACTGGCGAGGGACCTTCCAAGGTGAAGCTTCGTCCTGTGGAGCTGAAGGGTCAGATTTTTTACCAGGCGTCCATGACAGAAGGGACGAAGGTTTATCATAAGAATTTTACCAGGGAAGAGATGATCGCTTATCTGGAGCATGCCATGGAGGAATTTCGTCAGCTTCAGGCAACCGGACGCAGTCAGGATGGAAGTATCCTTATCAGCAAGAAAGGGAAAGCAACCATCAAAACAAAACAACACGGGCCTGCACAGAATGAGAAGATAAAGATCGCTCCTCATAACCGGGTGAAACAGTACATTCTCAGAGAGGGAACGGCAGCTCCGTTTCTGGTGGATCTGGGAGTTATGACAAAGGATGGAAAGATCGTTGCTTCCAGATATGACAAGTTCAGACAGATCAATCGCTTTCTGGAGTTTATCAGGGATATCCTTCCGAAGCTTCCTAAAGACAGAGAGATCACGATCCTGGATTTTGGCTGCGGAAAATCCTATCTTACTTTTGCTATGTATTATTATCTCAGAGAACTGGAGGGTTTTGATGTAAACATCATAGGGCTGGATCTTAAGGAAGATGTGATACGGCATTGCAGTGAATTGGCCAGATCTTATGGTTATGACAAGCTGCATTTTTACCAGGGAGATATTGCAGGGTACGAAGGTGTTTCATCTGTGGACATGGTGGTGACACTTCATGCCTGCGATACAGCAACAGATTTCGCTCTGGCCAAGGCAGTGGAATGGGGGGCTCAGGTGATCCTGTCTGTTCCATGCTGTCAGCATGAACTGAATCGTCAGATCCGAAACGAAATGCTCCAGCCTGTTATGCGTTATGGGATCCTGAAGGAAAGAATGGCAGCTCTGATCACAGATGGTCTTCGTGCCGAGCTTCTGGAAAGCAAAGGATATGAAACCCAGCTTCTTGAATTTATCGATATGGAACATACACCAAAGAATATTCTGATCCGCGCAGTAAAAACCGGAAAGAAAAAGAGCAGGGACAGTTTTTCGGATACCATGAAGGCTCTTCATGTGGCTCCTACCCTGGACAGGCTTCTTTATCCGGAAGAGTCAGCCTCACAGAAGGGAGAATGACATGATGAAGATCCTACGTAAGGGAGTGATACTGCTGGTGATCTTTGTGGCAGTAGTAGCCGGGACCTCATTTCTGATGAACAGTCAGTCTACAGATAACCGCTCAGATATGAACGATGCCACACTTCCGGAGGTTATGGTAAAGATCGGAAGTACCCAGGCAAATAAGATGTATGGATACAGACAGCAGATGCAGACCGATTTCATGAGAGGAAGTATTACTCCGCTGGATACGACCAAAAAAGTGTCTTTTGAGATCAACCCATATGCTGATACAGTAACAGGGCTTGCTTATGAGGTACGGACTTCAGACGGAAGCAAGGTTATGGAGAACCGTAAGATCAAGAATCTCACGAAAGAGGACAACGGCTGTTTAAGTACAGAGATTGAGATCGGCAGTGACCTTCGCATGAACCAGGAGTATTCTATGCAGATCACGCTGGATACCAGTGAGGGGGAAGTTTACTACTATACAAGAGTGGTTTCCAGAACCCAGTTGAATACAGAAGCGTATCTTCAGTTTGTCAAGGATTTTTCCACAAAGTGTCTGGACAAGGAACAGGCAGATACGCTGACCGGATATCTGGAAGCGGAGGATATTTCCGGCGGAACGAATTACAATAATATTTCCATCAGTTCTGGACTTTCCAATATCAGCTGGGGATCCCTTTCTCCGAAGCTCTACATGGAAGGAGTTCCGCTGATCGATGATATCAATGAAACGACTGCAAGTATCACGCTGGATTATCAGGTTTCCGCACAGGATGATGAGGGTAAAACCGAAATTTATGATGTTACGGAATTTTACCGTATGCGTTATACAGAAACAAGGATCATGCTGCTTGATTTTAAACGTTCTGCAACGAAGGTATTTGATCCGTCTCAGAAGGTAGTTTCCGATGCAGGCCTGCTTCTGGGTGTCCGTGATAAGAATGTCACCTATGCTTCAGACAGCAGTGGAAAGATCGTTGCTTTTGAGCAGGATGGGGATCTCTGGTCTTATGCACCGTCCAGCGGAAAGATCACAAGGATCTTCAGCTTCCGCAAAGAGGAAGATAACGATTCCAGATATGTGCGCAACGAACATGATATCAAGATCATCCGAGTGGCAGATAACGGGGATGTGGACTTTGTATTGTACGGTTACATGAACCGTGGTGTTCACGAGGGATACAGCGGTGTCTGTGTTTATCACTACAACAGCGACCGTAATGTGGTGGAAGAAAAAGTATTCATACCAAGTACAGAATCCTACGAGTTCCTGAAGGAAGATCTTGGAACACTCACTTATGTAAACAAAAACAATCAGCTGTTTCTGCTGTTTGCACAGAAGCTGTATCAGGTAGATATTGAGACAGGAACCTCACAGGTTCTGGAAGAAGGAATCAAACAGAACCATTTTGTTGTGTCAGATACCAAGGCACATGCAGCATGGCTGATCGAATCCGGAGATGATGCAGGGAAGATCCGGGAAATTGAATTTGATTCTCTGAAAACAAGAGATATTTCGCCGGAAAGCGGAAAAAATCTGAGAGCTCTGGGATTTATGAATGAAGATCTGGTATATGGGATCCTTTCCGATGAAGACATTCTTACGGATGCCAACGGACATGAAACAGAGGGAATCAGTACATTCCGCATTGAAAGCTTTAAAGGAAAGGTGAAAAAAGAGTATCGTCAGGATGGCCTTTATATCACCAACGTAACGGTTGGCAGTACCATGATGGAGTTTGAACTTTCTGCAAAATCGGGGAATGCTTATACAGTCCAGAAAAAGGACAATATCATGAATAACAAAAAAGCATCCGGAAGCCAGATAGATGTAGCATTGATCACTACAAACCGTGCAGGAACGCTGATCCGCCTGACCATGACCCAGAAACCGGAGACAGACAGTCCGCTGCTTGTTTGTTCCAAGATCGAGAGTACTGAAGACTCATCGGTAACATTGGATACTACCGTTCCACAGGGAGAACTTTATTATGTTTATGCATATGGTTCTCTTGACCGTATCTATACCGATCCGGCTGCAGCTGTGAAACGCGCGGATGCGCAGACTGGAGTGGTACTTAACCGTGCGCAGCAGTATGTCTGGGAACGTGGAAACAAAAAAACAAAGCTCCAGATGAATATAGAGGATGTACCGGAAAGTATACGTACAGCCAACTGGAAGAAAAAAGAACTTCAGGATAGCCTTGGTGATATGGGAACGGTGATCGATCTGACCGGCTGCACTCTTGACAATGTTCTTTATGAGGTCAGTGCCCAGAGACCGGTGATCGCCAAGACAGGAGAAAATTCCAGTGTGGTGATCGTAGGCTATGATGAATATAATACCTATCTTTATGATCCGGCAACAGGGCAGATCAGCCCGTATGGAATGAATGACAGTACAGCGCTGTTTGAGAGTGCCGGAAATGTATTTCTCACCTATATAGAAAACGTCATAGAGTGATGCTTACAGAGCAGGCCGGATGAAGGCCATGGGGTTACAGCAGGATGGCAAGACGGGAGTTCCCGTTTGGCATAAATCGGAAAATAGGAAAAAATTTCCTGTTTTCCGGGAAAAGCGCGACAGGAAAGGGGAAAAATCAATGTTAAGTGAAAGTATTAAAAAACTGGTACAGTATGGGGTGGAGAGTGGTATTACTCCGGAATGCGAAAGAATTTATGCAACCAATCTTCTTCTGGATGCCTTTGGGGAAAGCGAATATACAGAACCGGAGACAGAGTATGCTAAAATCAATCTTGAGGAGACTTTGAACGAACTTCTTGATGAGGCTGTAAAGAGGGGCATCATCGAGGACAGTATTGTGTACAGAGATCTCTTTGATACAAAACTGATGAACTGTCTGATGCCGCGTCCTGCCCAGGTGCAGAGAGAATTCTGGGATGCTTATAAAGAAAATCCGGAAAAAGCCACAGATTATTTTTATAAGCTGAGTCAGGACAGTAACTATATCAGACGTTATCGCGTAAAAAAAGATCAGAAATGGACAGTAGACAGCGAATATGGCAAGATCGATATCACGATCAACCTGTCCAAGCCGGAAAAAGACCCAAAGGCTATCGCAGCTGCCAAGCTGGTAAAATCCAGCAGCTATCCAAAATGTCTGCTTTGTCCGGAAAATGAAGGCTATGCAGGAAGAGTCAATCATCCGGCAAGGGAGAACCACAGGATCATCCCGATCACCATCAATGACAGTCCATGGGGCTTCCAGTACTCTCCATATGTTTACTACAATGAACATTGTATCGTATTTAACAGTCAGCATACTCCGATGAAGATCGAGAGAAATACATTTATCAAGCTGTTTGATTTTGTAAAGCTGTTCCCACATTATTTCCTTGGCTCCAATGCGGATCTTCCAATCGTAGGAGGTTCTATCCTCAGCCACGATCATTTCCAGGGCGGGCATTATACCTTTGCCATGGCGAAGGCAGAGATTGAAAAGCATGTGACGATCCCGGGATACGAAGATGTGGAAGCCGGCATTGTAAAATGGCCTCTTTCCGTACTGCGTATCCGCAGCAAAGACGAGAAGAGACTGATCGATCTGGCAACACATGTACTGGCAGGTTGGAGAGGATATACGGATGAGGCTGCATTTATCTTTGCAGAAACAGACGGAGAGCCGCACAACACAATCACACCGATCGCACGTAAAGTGGGAGATACCTTTGAACTGGATCTGACATTACGTAACAATATCACAACAGAGGAGCATCCGCTGGGGGTTTATCATCCGCATGCATGCTATCATCATATCAAGAAAGAGAATATCGGTCTTATCGAAGTTATGGGACTCGCTGTTCTTCCGGCCCGTCTGAAAGAAGAGCTGGAGCTTCTTGAAGAATACATTTTAAGCGGCAGGGATATCGCTTCCAATGAGAAAATTGAGAAACATGCTGCATGGGTTGCAGAATTTCTGCCAAAATATGAGAAACTTGATAAAGATAATATCCAGGAAGTCCTTCGCAGGGAAGTGGGCAATGTATTTGTTCATGTACTGGAGGATGCCGGTGTTTATAAATGCACACCAGAGGGCAGGGATGCATTTATGAGATTTATCAATACTCTGTAAAAAGTACGGAGGCACCCGGGGATGGATATGTATTTCAGGAGGAGTTTGTTTATATGAAAAACAGGGAAAAAACCGGTAAGGTCCTTCGCATAAAATGGCTTTTGCTGGCACTTGTGGCAGCTGCACTGATCTTTGTGCCGGCTGCATCGCATAAGGTGTCGGCGGCGAAGCTTGTTTATACCGTTAAGTTCAATAATAATTCAGGTACCAGCAAAAGTAAGACGTATACTGCACTGACACGGAATGTGACATTAAATACCACGATCCGGCTTCCGGCAGTACCCAAGGCTGTGGGATATCAGAATCTCGGATGGACCACACGGAAGAGGAGCAGCAAGGTAGTATATAAAGCAGGTGCCAGCGTAAAGGTCAGAAAAGATATGACTCTGTATGCGGTCCGCAGAAAGAGTAAGTATTATACCGTAAACTTCTATCTTGGAAATGGAAGCACCAATTCCGCATATAAGAAGCTGCAGAAAAAAGTAGAAGAGGGTACATATTACACATTGCCTGCAGTTCCGTCCAGATCGGGATATGTAAATCTTGGCTGGTCGACAGCAAAGAACGGCAAGGCATCTACTGCAAAAAAAGCAGGAACGAAGATTAAAATCTCCGGTAATATCAGATATTATTCCGTACAGATGCAATCAGTAAAAGTAAATCTCCGCAAGGCAAACGGAACCGTATGGAAGACAGTAACACTTGGAAAGGGCGGTTACCTTAAGCTCCCATCCGTATCCAATGCGACAGGTTATACGTTTATGGGCTGGTCTAAGACCAGACGGACCGGTTCTTCCACAGATCCGGATTATGAAGCCGGCGAACTTCTGCGGATCAGCAAAAACACCAATCTGTATGCGACGGTATTTAACCGTGCACTGGAGAAGGACATCAGTTCCGATGAGATGGCTCATCCGGCTATCGGTATGATGTACAGTAAGGTCATTTTTGTGGGAGATTCCCGTACTGCAGGAATACAGGCGACACTGAAAAACAGATGAGCAGTTCTGTAACAAATGGGGTTTCTTTTGTTGCAAACCCAGGAAAGGGCTTGAGCTGGTTCCGGGATACAGGATATGCACAGCTTATAGAAGAGATCGACAAAACAGAAGGTTCCAAACCGATCGCCGTTATCTTTAACCTGGGTGTCAATGACCTGGGAAATGCAGGCAATTATGTCAGCTATATGACCAGTATCGCATCCACATTGAAAAGTAAGAACTGTAAACTCTTTTACATGTCCGTAAACCCGATCAACAGCATTATGATCACAAAAGCAGGAAGAGGTGCCCGTACAGAGGCACAGGTAAGAGAATTCAACAGCAAGATCCGTTCCGGCCTTTCTTTGTATTACAAGTATATTGATATGTACAGCGTACTTATGAAAAAAGGCTACGGGACCAATGCCCGCTATGATGGTGTGGATGACGGCGATGACGGACTTCACTACACAACAAAGACATTCAAGAGGATCTATTATTACTGCATTACTTATCTCAACACAGGAAGTATCAACGCATCTTATTATTAATGGTATTACAGACAGAAAAATCCCGTCTGCCGGAGACATTCCGCCAGGCGGGATTTTTCTGTCCGGTGGTCCGCTATTTTTCTGTCCGGCAAGGCAATTACTCCTTGCACGAACCATGAGAATAGTCTATACTTAATTCGATACGGACGTTTGGAGGTCCGCAGGGACGTGTGATCCTGAATATGAGGAATGAGGTATAGATTATGAAACTGACAACAGTGAAAGAGATTTACAGAAACCGTGAACAGTATCTTGACAAAGAGATCACTGTAGGTGGATGGGTACGAAGTGTTCGTGATTCCAAGGCATTTGGATTCATCGTACTTCATGATGGAAGCTTTTTTGAAACTCTTCAGATCGTATATCACGATAACATGGAGAATTTCGCAGAGGTTTCCAAGCTGAATGTTGGAGCAGCCATCATTGTCAAGGGAACACTGGTAGCTACCCCTCAGGCGAAGCAGCCATTTGAGATCCAGGCAACAGAGATATCTGTAGAGGGGGCTTCCGCACCGGATTATCCACTTCAGAAGAAGAGACACAGTCTTGAATACTTAAGGACCATGACACATTTAAGACCGAGAACAAATACTTTCCAGGCTGTATTCCGTGTACGTTCTCTTTGCGCATATGCGATCCATAAATTTTTCCAGGAGAGAGGCTTTGTCTATGTGCATACACCGCTGATCACAGGAAGTGACTGTGAAGGTGCAGGAGAGATGTTCCAGGTAACAACACTGGATCCGAAGAATATTCCGCTGACAGAGGATGGAAGTGTTGATTATTCACAGGATTTCTTCGGAAAGGAGACAAACCTTACCGTAAGCGGACAGCTGAACGGAGAGACTTATGCACAGGCATTCCGCAACATCTACACATTCGGACCGACCTTCCGTGCTGAGAATTCCAACACTACCCGTCATGCAGCTGAGTTCTGGATGATCGAGCCTGAGTGTGCGTTTGCAGACCTTCAGGACGCTATGGAGCTTGCAGAGGCTATGCTGAAATACGTGATCCGTTATGTCTTTGAGAATGCACCGGAGGAAATGAACTTCTTCAATTCCTTCATTGACAAGGGG
Source organism: Blautia sp. LMAG:36 (assembly GCF_008680535.1). NCBI lineage: Bacteria > Bacillati > Bacillota > Clostridia > Lachnospirales > Lachnospiraceae > Blautia > Blautia sp. LMAG:36. The sequence goes on from NZ_NALB01000006.1 coordinate 277,739, forward strand.
CTTCTTGACAGACTGAACCATGTGCTTAATTCTGAATTTGCACATGTGACCTATACAGAGGCTGTTGAGATCCTTGAGAAGAACAATGACAAATTTGATTACAAGGTATTCTGGGGATGTGATCTTCAGACAGAGCATGAGCGCTATCTGACAGAGCAGGTCTACAAGAGACCGGTATTTGTTACAGATTATCCGAAGGAGATCAAGGCATTCTACATGAAACTCAACGAGGATGGAAAGACAGTTGCGGCTATGGACTGTCTGGTGCCGGGAATCGGAGAGATCATCGGAGGAAGCCAGAGAGAGGATGACTACGACAAGCTGAAAACACGTATGGATGAGCTGGGTCTGAAACCGGAGGATTACGATTTCTATCTGGATCTTCGTAAATATGGTTCCACACGTCATTCCGGCTTTGGCCTTGGATTTGAGAGATGTGTCATGTACCTTACAGGTATGGGCAACATCCGTGACGTGATCCCATTCCCGAGAACTGTAAAGAACTGCGATCTTTGATCAGAACACTTTTGCACAGCAGGACGTTCTGTGCTCCTTAGATCAGAGAACAGCAGAGAGAAATTGCAACAGGTATTGATATGTGTGACTGACACACAAGGGAGAACATTATGAGATTTATTCATCTTGCAGACGTGCATCTGGGCGCGGTTCCCGACAGGGGCTGCCCGTGGAGCAAAGAGCGGGAGGAAGAAATCTGGAGCACTTTCCGCCGGGTTATTGCGGGCATCCGCGAAGATCCGGTGGATTTGCTATTTATATCCGGAGATCTGTTCCACCGCCAGCCTCTTATGAGAGAGCTTAAGGAAGTAAATTATCTGTTTTCCACCATCCCGGATACCAGAGTGTATCTGATGGCAGGAAATCATGATTTTATAAGCAGAGATTCTTTTTATAATACGTTTGAGTGGAATTCCAATGTTATATTTTTCAGGAGCCGGGAACTGACCTGCGTTAAAGATCCCAGGCTTGATGTCTATGTATATGGACTGAGTTACTATGACCGGGAAATAAAAGACGGACTTTATGATCAGGCTGCCCCTGTCCAGAAAGAAGGAATCCATATTCTGTTGGCCCATGGCGGCGATGAGAAGCATATTCCTCTCAGTGCAGCAGCTCTGGCGGCGTCAGGCTTCGATTATGTGGCGTTAGGGCATATCCATAAGCCGCAGATCCTGATCCGTGACCAGGCGGCCTTTTCCGGGGCTCTGGAGCCCATTGACAGGAATGATACAGGGGAACATGGATATATGGAGGGACGACTGATCAACGGAAGGATCCGTACAGAGTTCGTTCCATTTGCCTGCCGTTCCTATCAGCAGCTGGTAATGACACTTCACGAGGAAACCACACAGATATCTCTGGAAGAAGCAATAAAATCCCAGATTTTCCGCAGAGGAGGAAGAAATATCTACAGGATCATTCTTCAGGGAATGCGTTCGCCGGATATTCTTCTGATTCCTGAGAAACTGAAAAGTCTCGGAAATGTTACCGATGTTGTGGATGAATCCTGGCCGGCGTATGATCTTGGTGAGCTCTACAAACGCTACAGCGGTACTCTGATCGGTGATTATATCGGTTATTTTCTGGCCAAAAAGGGTATGGATACCGTGGAAAAAAAGGCGCTGTATTATGGGCTTCAGGCATTGCTTGAGACAGGTAGCCGGCGATAAGGGGCATCACAGGAGGATAGCATAAGATGGTTATCAGACGTTTAAAAATAAAAAATTTCGGGAAGATCCGGGACAAGGATATGGAGCTTTCACCTGGGATCAACGTACTTTACGGTGAAAATGAGAGTGGAAAAACTACCACACATACATTTATCCGCTCCATGTTTTACGGCGTTCGCAGACTGCGGGGAAAGGCTGCTCTGAACGATACATATACAAAATATGAACCATGGGAAAATCCGGCAGAATATGGTGGGATCATGTGGTTTACAAGCAAGGGGAAGAAGTATCGTCTTACCAGGAATTTTTATAAAGAAAAGAAGCTGGGAGAGCTTCTCTGTGAAGATGATGGCAGCCTTGTAGATGCGGAACAGGGAGCTCTTGGGACTATTCTCGGAAATGTAAGTGAGGCAGTTTATGATAATACGGTGTCTGTGGCACAGCTGAAAAGCGTTACAGGAAAAGATCTCGTACGTGAACTGCAGAATTACATGGCCAGCTATCAGGGAACCGGTGACAGTTCCATTGACATGGGACGAGCCATGCAGATGCTGAAAATGTCCAGAAAAGGATATCTGACAGAAGCGGCCCGGCGAAAAAAGGAGCTGGAAAAGGAAAAAGAAAAGATTTCCGCAAACATGGAATATATCCGCAGAGAAATCCGTGAACTGGATGAGAAGCGTGATCGGATCATGCAGCAGCAGGATGGGATGAACATAGGGACCAGAGAACGGAGTACTGAGGATCTTCTTGAGCTTCGGATCGATCGTGTAAAAAGAAGGCGGGAGCTGACAGATGCAGTTCTGACAGTTGTGCTGCTTGGTGGGATTGCCGGTACCGGCTGTCTGGCAGCTTTTTCCGGGCAGGTCATTTTCAGTGTTCTGGCAGGCGTGGCAACTGCGGCGATTTCTGTAGCGGCATTGTTTTTTCGCATACGGCTCAGCAGGGAGCTGAATAAGAGAGAACGTCAGAGAGAGCGCTGGCATTCCAGACATGAGGAGCTGACCTGGAACCGGAACAGTCTGGACAGTGACTACGAAGAGAAGCATACAGCGCTGGAGAACCTGCAGGCAGAGTTGACGGAATGTGAAGAAAATACAGAAGTGATCACTCCAGAGGAAACGGAGATCCAGGCGCTGAATATGGCTATGGAGACGATTGAGGCACTTTCCGGAAACATTACGGATCAGGTAGGGGTCCGTCTGAAAAAACGTACATCTGAGATATTAAGTGAGATCACCGGTGGCAGATACCAGGAGGTTCTGATGGATGAGGCACTGCATATGTCTGTGAACACAGGGGAGCGTATCGTATCCATTGAGAGACTGAGCCGCGGGACACTGGAGCAGATTTATTTTGCCCTTCGTATGGCAGCAGGAGAGCTTTTCTGCAAAGAGGAACCGTTCCCTGTGATCCTGGATGATGTATTTGGCATGTATGATGAAGAACGTCTTGCAGCGGCTCTCAGGTGGCTGCATAAAGAAAACAGACAGGTGATCATAAGTACCTGCCATAAAGAGAAATGGAGATCCTGGATAAAGAGAGGATTCCCTATCAGAAGCTTCCTATGTGAGCTTTTGCAGGAAGATTTCAGCATAAAGATCAAAAGCAAAGCAGACAGCAGATGCGGATCATGGATATCCGTCTGTTACAGAAATATAAAGCGGCTGCGCCTTCTGAGAAACTGTTATATCGTTCTCAGAAGGTGCAGCCGCTTTGCGTGCGTTATGATTTATTTATTTCTCATGCTGGCTCATGTAATTTGTTACGCAGCGTTTGATTCTGTCTACCGGATTCAGAAGGTGGCTGACAGAGGTATCATGGTTCAGCGTATCAATGATCAGAGCAATATATTTGCTCATATCGCAGCTGATGTAGTATGGCTTCTCAAGAAGCTCCGGTGACTGATAAACCAGGTTAGTAGTAAGGAGCTTGTCGAAGTAGCCCTTCTTGTAAGCATCGTCAAATTTATCAAGACCATCGGTAAAGAATCCGAAGGTAGAGCAGATGTAAACTCTGCCTGCTCCTTTCTCTTTCAGGAGAGACGCGATCTTAATGATCGTATCACCGGAGGAGATCATATCATCGATCAGGATCATATCCTTGCCCTCGATCTTTGGTCCGAGGAATTCATATGCTGCGATCGGATGACGGCCGTTTACATATCTTGAGTAATCCAGACGTTTATAGTACATACCCATATCAACACCGAGGACATTAGCGAGATAGATCGCACGGTTCATGCTTCCTTCGTCCGGGCTGATCGTCATGAAATGATCTTTGTCGATATGAAGTCCCTTTTCATTATTAAGAAGAGCCTTGATGAACTGGTAGGATGGCTGTACAGTCTCAAAACCATGAAGAGGAGTCGCATTCTGTACACGGGAATCATGTGCATCAAAGGTGATGATATTCTCAACACCCATATCGATCAGCTCATGAAGTGCATTGGCACAGTCAAGAGACTCTCTTCCGACACGTTTGTCCTGGCGGCTCTCATAGAGATATGGCATGATCACGTTGACTCTGCGGGCTTTTCCGCCTACAGCGGCGATAACACGCTTCATATCCTGGAAATGATCATCCGGGGACATAAGATTCGTGTAAGGTCCGATTGGATAGGATAAGCTGTAATTTGTCACATCTACCATTACGTAGATATCATCACCGCGGACAGATTCGTTGATAGTGCATTTACCCTCACCGGAGCCGAAACGTGGAGTCTTGGCGTCAATAATGTAAGAATCGCGCTTGTATCCCTCGAATGCAAAGGAGTCCATTCCAGGATACTGTCTTTCGGCACGCCATTTGACCAGCCAGTCATTCACCTTCGCGCCTAATGAGCTGCAGCTCTGAAGGGGAATCAGTCCAAGTCTTCCTACCGGGAGTGTGGAAAAATCTTTTGTATTTACCTGTGCCATTTTAATTTCCTCCTAAAAATATTTTCTGTATACGGATGTCCTTCCCGATCAACGATATCATCTGATAGTTGCTGGCAATTCGGGAAAATGTTCTCTCGGAATAGGTATCCGAGAAATTTTTGAGCGTCAGATTCGTGGAAATGATCGTGGATTTCCTGCGCATGATCCGCTCATTGAGACAGAGAAAAAGCTGTGAAGATACGAAACTGTTGGTAAGCTCCGTTCCCAGGTCATCAATGATCAGAAGATCACAGTCATAGATCAGTTCCTCGTCTGTGCCGGTATCTTTTCGGGAAAAAGAATTCGCAGCCATCATATCAAAAAGATCGTAGGCGGAAAAGTACAGGACACAGTGGGTGGATCTGAGAAGCTCTCGGGCGATGCAGTGTGAAAGAAAGGTTTTTCCCACACCGGTATCACCATATAAAAACAGGTTTTCAAATTTATGGTCGAAGTTCTGCACAAAGCGTTGTGCAGTATCATAGGCCCGTCTGGCTGTTTCCAGGGCAGACAGTCCCGTGGCTTCGTTTTTTATTGTAGCAGAATAATAGTCAAATGAAAAGCTGTCAAAATTCTCTTTTTCGAGAATTTCATTCAGATTGGACTGTGCATAAAGCAGCTCGATCTCAGCTTTTTTAAAACAGGTGCATTTCCGGCTGCCGATATAGCCGGTATCCTGGCAGTCAGGGCAGGTGTAAGGCATCTCCAGATAGTCTCCGGGAAAGCCGTTTGCGACAAGAAGGGTGATCCGTTCATCGGAAAGCTCCTGAATGGCTGCCTTCAGGTCTGAAGTTCCCTTTTCTTCGCCGTTTAAAAGACGTCGGACTTTGTCGGCACTTAAAGTTGCCACCTCGTCATCGATCTCTTTCAGACGGGGGATCTTTCCGTAGGCTTCGGCTGTGTGTTCCTCCAGAATACGGTGATTCTGTGCCTGCCGGCGGCTGTATTCTCTCATTATAGTATCATATTGAAAATTCTGTAAAGGCATAAAGCGCTCCTTCCAGTTTCTGTTACTGATTATTTAAAAGACGTTTCTCATATTCTGCAAAATCATAATCACGCTGGTGGAAATTATTGAAGCGGTTGCTATTCTGAGGCTGGGCCTGGGGCTGCTTCTTCCTGGAAACAGATTTCTCAAGCTGGCGTTTTTTGTGTGCGGCATCCAGAAGCCGGATATCCTCCAGCGTATGTACGTTTTTCTTTTTCCAGCCGGAGAGGATCTTATCCGCATACTGGAAACTGGGCTGTCCGGTGGAAAGGACAGTACGGCTGCAGGCTTCCTGGATCAGCTCCAGATCAAAACCGTAGGTCTTGCGCCAGGTATCAATGTAAGTGATCTCGTTATCAACAGGGTTGCGGCCGCTGATTCCCATAGCCTTCAGGATCGTGTAATAATCCTTGGAAAAACGGGAGCTGGAATCCCGTGCCATCTCGACGGTGGTGATGCCGTCCTTTGCCCAGGCGAGTGCAACAGTTTCAATATAACGCATACTCTTGCGGCCTCTGGAAACACAGTATTCCACCAGATATTCGATGAGATCCGCAGACATATGGAGCTCATCATAGAAAAAAAGGATCTTCTGCATTTCTGTAGGCGTCAGTGTTTTGGTCAGATACTGCTCTGTGATATAGAGAAGCTGACTGATCTCTTCGTTTTGCTTAAGTTCTCTGATCCGGTCAGGAGTGAGACTGAGAATGTAATCAGCGGAGCTCGGGACTCCCGGATCCGTGTTTCCGGAAACGGAAGCAGAATTGCCGGAACCGGTGAAAGTATCCATGGAAGCGCTGCTCTCTCTATGACCGGTATCAGCAAAAGGTTCCAGCAAAGTGATCCCGGAAAGCTTCTGCTCTGCAGTATAGGCTAATGCGATCAGTTTCTCACCTTCCCAGTATTTCAGTGCACGGGAAATATCTCTTTCCGTGCAGAAAAGGCTGTCTGCCATATGCTCCAGGCTGAAAGAAGAAGGAGTGGCAGATACCATCCGGAGAAGGTAGATATATACCTTTACGAACTCCCCGTTGGCACGAGGCATGAAATTGTCAATAAAGCGATTGGAAAGAATCGTTACCCCCAGTTCAGAGGAATTCTGAAGTGAAATCAGGCTCATGATCAGCAGCTCCCTTTCTAAAATACGGCAGATATTTCAGGCGATATCCCAAAGTCCGCCATGCTAAAAAGGATTATAGCACAACCGCTTTTACTTGAGAATAGTCTATTTTCACAGAAGTTGTGCACCAATTTCCATGTGGAAAATGTGGATAGTGTGGAAAACTTTGAGGATAACATTATCAGCAACTAATAAAAACCTTAATTTTGTAAGAAAAATGCGGTATTTGTTGGATTTGGCTGTTGAATTATGTCAAGTAGGTTATACACAAAAAAATCCACATGCCAGGCACGTCTGAAATGTGCATAAGCATGTGGATAATGTGGATAATTATTTTCCGAGAAGGTGTTCTCCAATGTTTACAACGTCTCCGGCGCCCATAGTTATCAACAGATCACCATGTGCACAACTTTTTAAGAGGAAGCTCTCGATCTCATCAAAAGTCGGGAAATATTCGCAGGGGGTTCCAAGTTCCTGGATCTGTTTCTGGAGATCCTGGGAAGAAATACCAAGATTGTCTGTTTCTCGTGCGGCATAAATATCAGCCAGTACAACATGATCGGCCAGAGTCAGTGCTTTTGCAAATTCCGGAAGAAGAGCTTTGGTACGTGTGTAGGTATGAGGCTGGAATACACACCATACCTTCTGATGCGGATAATTCTTTGCAGCATGAAGGGTTGCCTCGATCTCGGTTGGATGATGAGCGTAATCATCAATGATGGTGACACCGCCGATCTCGCCTTTATACTGGAAACGACGGTCTGTACCGGTAAAGCTTCCGAGACCTTTGACGATCACATCATCCGGAAGGTCCAGAAGGCGTCCTATGGCAATAGCAGCCAGCGCATTGGATACATTGTGGATGCCCGGTACACGAAGGTAATAGCTGCCGATCTTTTTGCCCCGGAAGAGAACGGAGAAGGAAGGATGTCCGTATTTATCCCAGGTAATGTCTGCCGCGGTGTAATCGGCATCGTGCTCCAGACCATAGGTAAGAACATTGCATGGAAGCTCCCGGGTGATCGTCTCATACTTCGGTGTGTCGGCGTTGATGATCAGAGTACCGTCAGCAGGGAGAAGCTCTGCAAATTTCCGGAAGGAATGGCGGATGTCATCGATGTCCTTGAAGAAATCCAGATGATCGGCATCCATGTTCAGGATCACACTGATCTTAGGGAAGAAGCTTAAAAAGCTGTTGGTGTATTCGCATGCCTCTGTGATAAAGGTCTCAGAATTTCCAACGCGGATATTTCCGTGGATAGCAGGAAGGATTCCGCCAACACTGATGGTAGGATCACAGTCACCCTCAAGAAGGATATGAGAAACCATGGAAGTAGTAGTGGTTTTTCCGTGGGTTCCGGAAATTGCGATCGGTGTATCGTAGTTCCGCATGATCTGTCCCAGAAGCTCTGCGCGGGTGAGCATTGGAAGCCCTTTTTCTTTCGCACAGGCAAATTCCGGGTTGTCCGGGTGGATCGCTGCTGTATAGACAACCACATCTACATCATCCTTGATGTTGGAAGCGCGCTGTCCGTAATAGATCACAGCGCCACGTTCTTCCAGGGTGCGGGTCAGCGGGCTGGATTTGGCATCGGAACCGGAAATCCGGAAATTTTCTTCCAGAAGGATCTCGGCAAGGCCGCTCATGCTGATGCCTCCGATCCCGATGAAATGAATATGGAGCGGTTTATGAAAGTCTATCTGATACATAATAATCTCCTTATATATATGTTATTTTCGTAGTTCTTTTGTCTGTTTTATTATAACGCCAACAGAAACAATTGAAAAGTGGTTCTTTTGGCTAAAAAAGCGGTTTTTTACGGAATATAAAAGTAACCAGAAAATAACATCGAAAAATGTTGAAAATTACCAGAGGAATGAAAAAAATGATGAGTCTTACCAATTTATAATATACAATAGCGATAAAAAAAGTAAAATACAGATAAAATAATTGTAAAAAATGTTCACTAATACAGTAAAGTATGCTATAATGGAATAATCATAACATACAAGAGGTGATCGCATGATTAAGAAAGAGATGATTGCCATGCTCTTGGCCGGTGGGCAAGGCAGCAGGTTAGGAGTTTTGACAGAAAAGGTTGCAAAGCCGGCAGTCGCTTTTGGTGGTAAATATCGTATCATCGATTTTCCACTGAGCAATTGTATTAACTCGGGAATTGACACGGTGGGTGTGCTGACACAGTACCAGCCTCTCCGCCTGAATACACATATCGGTATCGGTATTCCGTGGGATCTTGACCGCAATGAAGGCGGTGTCACAGTCCTTCCTCCGTATGAGAAGAGCACAAGCAGTGAATGGTACACAGGAACTGCCAATGCGATCTATCAGAATCTGGCTTATATGGAGCAGTATAACCCGGATTATGTACTGATCCTTTCCGGTGACCATATCTATAAGATGGATTACGAAGTGATGCTGGATTTCCACAAGGCGAACAAGGCAGATATTACGATCGCGTGTATGCCGGTTCCCATTGAGGAAGCCAGCCGTTTTGGTATTATGGTTACTGATGAGAGCAGCCGTATTACTGAGTTTGAGGAGAAGCCGGAGCATCCAAGCAGCAATCTTGCATCCATGGGTATCTATATTTTCTCATGGCCGGTTCTGAAGGAAGCACTGATCGCCCTGAAGGATCAGAATGGCTGTGACTTCGGTAAACATATCCTTCCGTACTGTAAAGAGAAGGGGCAGCGCCTTTTTGCTTATGAGTACAACGGCTACTGGAAAGATGTAGGAACTCTTGGTTCTTACTGGGAAGCAAATATGGAGCTGATCGATATCATTCCGGAGTTTAATCTTTATGAGGAATTCTGGAGGATCTACACCAAGGGAGATGTGATCCCGCCACAGTATATTTCCGCAGATGCAGTTGTGGACAAGTGTATCATCGGTGAGGGAACAGAAATCTATGGTGAAGTACATAATTCAGTGATCGGTCCGAATGTTATCATCGGCAAGGGCAGTGTGATCCGTGATTCTATTATCATGAAGAATACAGCAGTTGGTGAGAACGTTGTTATGGATAAAGCCATCGTGGCAGAAGATGTTGTCATCGGAAATAATGTTGTGATCGGATGCGGCGAGGAGGCACCGAATGTTCTGAAACCGGCTGTATATTCCTTTGGACTTGTGGCTATCGGCGAAAACAGCGTGATTCCAGACAGTGTCAAAATCGGTAAGAATACCGCTATCGCCGGTGTTACAACAAAAGAAGACTACCCTGACGGAGAACTGGCAGCCGGCCAGGTAATTGCAGCAAAGGACGGTGGGAAAGAATGAGAGCGATAGGTATTATTTTGGCAGGCGGTAATAATAACCGCATGAGAGAATTATCAAACAAAAGAGCAATCGCGGCAATGCCTATTGCAGGAAGTTACCGCGCGATCGACTTTGCCCTCAGCAACATGGCAAATTCACATATCCAGAAGGTTGCTGTGCTGACACAGTATAATGCCCGTTCCCTTAATGAGCATTTAAGTTCATCTAAATGGTGGGATTTCGGAAGAAAACAGGGAGGACTTTATGTCTTTACTCCAACCATTACCAGAGATAACAGCTTATGGTATCAGGGTACTGCAGATGCGATCTATCAGAACCTGAGCTTTTTAAAGAACAGTCATGAACCCTATGCGGTGATCGCTTCCGGCGATGGAATCTACAAGCTGGATTACAATAAAGTCCTGGAGTATCATATCGCAAAGCGGGCAGATGTTACCGTTGTATGTACTACATGCAAGGATCAGAGCCAGGTTGAGAGATTTGGTGTTCTTCGCATGAATGAGGACTGTCGGATCGAGGAATTTGAGGAGAAACCGATCGTTTCCTCCTATAATACGGTATCTACTGGTATCTATGTCATCCGAAGAAGGCAGCTGATCGAACTGATCGAGCGTGCTGCCCAGGAAGGAAGGCATGATTTTGTAAATGATATTCTTATCCGTTACAAAAATCTGAAGAGAATTTACGGATATAAGATCGATAACTACTGGAATAATATCTCTACTGCAGAGGCTTATTATCAGACAAATATGGATTTCCTGAAACCGGAGATCCGGAACTATTTCTTCAAACAGGAGCCGGCGATCAAAACCAAGATCGCAGATGTACCTCCTGCTAAGTACAATCCGGGTGCAACTGTGAAGAACAGTCTGGTGTCCAGCGGATGTATCATCAACGGAACTGTGGAGAATTCTGTTCTGTTCCGTGATGTATTTGTAGGAAATAACTGTGTGATCAAAAACTCTGTGATCCTTAATGACGTATATCTTGGAGATAATACGCATATTGAGAATTGCATTGTTGAGAGCCGGGATACCATCCGGGCGAATTCATATTACTGCGGCGAAGAAGGAGAAGTGAAGATCGTCGTAGAGAAAAACGAACGCTACGTATTATAAATGCGGAAGATCAGTTTTCCGCAGATACGGTTAGCGAAATGAAAGGGGCAAGTAGCAATGAATATTACAGATGTACGTGTGAGGAAGGTAGCAAAAGAAGGGAAAATGAAGGCCGTTGTGTCTGTCACAATAGATGATGAGTTTGTGGTACATGACATCAAAGTGATCGAAGGCGAGAAGGGGCTGTTCATCGCAATGCCAAGCCGTAAGGCAAGCGACGGTGAATATCGTGACATCGCTCATCCGATCAATTCAGCAACAAGAGAGCAGATCCAGACGATCATCCTGGACAAGTATCAGGAAGTAATGGCTGAGGAAGCTGAGAATGAGGTTCTTATGGAGGCTGCGGAGTAAGAGAAGCAGCTTCAGGGGGGGATTACATCAGAGAAGTATTCTCGTAGCTGATGATTTTTGAATTGGAACAGTATAGAATAAAAACTGCCGTTTTACAGATAAATCTGTGAGAGGGCAGTTTTTTTGTGCTCCGGAAAACAAAAAAACGCTTTCCAGTTCATAAATATTTAAATTATTACGTATTTGTTACAAAAATAAAATAAAATTATTGCTTTTTATGAAAAATGTGTTATACTAGAACCCATGAAAGGACGAAAGGTGTTTATATGAAGAATAGAAAAGTTTTCACATTACTGCTTACGGGTATGCTCGCTCTTTCCATGGGAAACCCCGTATATGCATCAGGTACAGACGCTGCGATCGCAGAGGCACAGGCGGAGAAACAGGCCGCTGAAGAGGGTCTTGCACAGGTACAGAGCAGCATCGGCACACTGGAGAGCAAGAAGCAGGAGCTGGAGAGCTATCTGGCTGATTTAAACGCACAGTATGAGGATCTTACCAACAGCATTTCTGAGCTTAGTATCCAGGCTGCTGAGAAGGAAGATGAATTAAATAAAGTAAAAAAAGAACTGAAAAAAGCGAAGAAGGCATCTGCAGATCAGTATGAATCCATGAAGCTTCGAATCGCATATATGTATGAGAATGCCGGGACTTCCGCACTGGAGACACTGCTTTCTTCCGAGAGCCTTGCAGAATTCCTCAATCGCGCGGAGAATGCGATCCAGATTTCTACATACGACAGAGACATGCTGGATAAATATGTGAGTCTTCAGAAGAATATCCAGAAGAATGAGAAAAAGGTTGAAACGGAGTCCGCAGAGATCGATGAACTGATGACGGAGCGTGCAGCCAAACAGCAGGAAGTGCAGTCCATGGCTTCCAGTACAAGCGATGATATTAACTCTTATGTAAACCAGATCAGCGCCAGCCAGGAAGAGGCTCAGCAGCTGATGGCAGATATCAGTAATGCAGACAGCAGTATTACCGCTCTGGTACAGCAGGCAGAGGCGGAGAAGGCTGCAGAAGAGAAAGCTAAGGCTGAAGCGGCAGCAGAGGCTGAGAGACAGGCAGCAGAAGCGGCAGCCCAGGAAGAAGCCGATCAGGATAACGAGGACAGTGAAGAGGCTGATTCTGACGATGATTACGGCTATGATCCGGAGGAGGATACAACCGAGTCTTCCAGTAGCTCTACAAGTACAGACATTGTTGTAGAGGAGGAAGAGGAAGCGGATGATGTACAGTCCGGAAGTTCCGAAGATGTTTCCGAGGACAGCTCCCAGGAGGAGGTTTCTGAGGAGGTTTCCAATGATGAGACAGCTTCCGAGGAGACGGAAGATGCCTCTGCGGATACGTCCGATTCCGGTTCTTCCAGTCAGGGAACATATCTTGGAAACTTTACACTGACCGCATACTGCAACTGTGCACAGTGCTGCGGTACAGCCGGCAATCTTACCGCCAGCGGAACAGTTCCGACAGCAGGACGTACCGTTGCCATGGCAGGTGTTCCGTTTGGGACCAAGCTTCTGATCAATGGCACTGTTTATACGGTAGAGGATCTGGGAACTCCTTACGGACATGTGGATATCTATTGTGGAAGCCATTCTGAGGCATTAAGCTTCGGACTTCAGTCTGCAGATGTATATCAGGTGGGCTGATCCGGAAAAATCCAGAGGAGAATATTTAAGAGAAATACAGCGCTGCAGGATCGTATGCTAATCCTTGCAGCGCTGCTTTTGTATGCATGACGTAGATATGTGTTTCATGAAGTGTAGTGTGTGGAAATTCACAAATTTCCTGCAATCCGGAGATTTTACAGATACGGCGTACCCGGGATCTCCGGATAGGTTCCCATACCGATGAGAAGCTCAAGGCCTGTCTGACGGCCTTCCAGTACAGCAGCTTTTACAGCACTGGCATCACCGGAGATGGCGATGATCACTTCATTGGAATGACTGGTACCGATATTCGGAGTCATATATTGTGTAATGGATACTGCTGCGGATTTCACGGCATTATCTGCCATCACAAGACCGATAGCAGCCGGAGAACCTGCCATGAAACCAAATGCTTCACCCAGAGGTGTGCCGAAGGCTTTATGGATAGCAGGACCTGCACTTGCGGAAAAAGCAAACTCCAGGTGGCCGGATTCGCTGATGTAGACCTCACCTGCATATTTGTTAGTCAGTTCCAGAGCCAGAGAAATGGCGTGACGCACGTCGGATACATCATTTCCGCCAAGGACGATATAGTTTCCGTGACCGCCCCAGCCCTTGGTGTCTCTTGGAAGTTCAATGGAAAGGACTTCTGTATTTGTGGCTTTTACTGCATCGTCAATAGCTGTGATCTGGCCGGCAGCGCCTGTTCGGGAACTGAAAAGCCCCAGACAGTGGTATTGGGTACCTACGTTCATCTCTTTAAGCAGAGAATCATCAACTCCGGAGATCACGAGTCCGATTGTGTCAAGGACTGCGGTCCCTACAAATTCAGTCCGTGTGCAGTTGGTGCTGATGTTATGAATATCGTGTATATTCATGTGGAAAAATCCCCCTTTTTGCTGAAAACTCATTGGTTTCAGTATAGCATCAGAGAGTGGAATTTGAAAGTGAAAATTGACAATATCATTTGTAAATGGCAGGTTTACATAGTTGTAAACGGCATCGCAAAATGTAAACTTAAAAAATAAAATTAAGTTGACATTAAAATCCTGCTGTGTTAAATTGTTAACAGCGAAAGAACGGATATCATTTATAAAGGACAGGAATGATCTTCCGACAGGAAAAGCAGAAAAGGAAAGAGAGGATACAGATTATTATGACAACAGTGGCAGCAGGCAGAAGCAAGACGTATGATCTTGTTTACATTGCAGTTTTTGCAGTAGTGATGGCAGTTTGCTCATGGATTTCCATTCCGGCACAGGTACCGTTTACTCTGCAGACATTCGGAGTATTTATGGCAGTTGGTGTGCTTGGAGGAAAAAGAGGAACTCTGGCAGTTCTGGTTTACGTTCTTCTTGGAGCAGTAGGAGTTCCGGTTTTTGCAGGATTTTCCGGAGGCATTGGAGCTCTTCTCGGAAATGCAGGTGGATATATCATTGGATTTATCTTTTCCGCACTTGTTATGTGGGCAATTGAGCATGTTTTTGGCAGAAAGCCGGTCGTTCAGATCATTTCCATGGTCGTTGGACTGATCGTATGCTATGCCTTTGGAACCGTATGGTTTATGTTTGCTTACACAAGAAGCACAGGTCCGGTAGGTCTTATGGCAGTTCTTGGCTGGTGTGTATTCCCGTTTATCATTCCGGATCTTATCAAGATCGCACTGGCTTATGTTTTATCAGGAAAGGTACGTAAATATGCAAGATAAAAGCAGTGCTGCGGCATATGCTTCTGATGAGGGCACAGAGGGAATGGTCATTCCGCTGCGCCCTCATCATGGTATGTGCCTGGCGTATTTTAAGGGGGAAGGCTACAGTAACAGTTTTACTGCACATATGGCCGAGATGTTGAAGATTTTTCTGGAGGGAAAGAAAATAAGGCTTCATGTGGATACGGATGAGATCTGCTCTGCCTGTCCGAATAATCTGGGCGGACATTGCGAAGCCGGAGATAAAGTGGCAGAGTATGACAATGCCGTGCTGGAAAAATGTGGACTGAAGGCCGGACAGACATTGTACTTCAGCGAATTTACAAAAGAAGTCCAGGAAAAAATCCTTGCGCTGGATAAACGTAAGGAAATCTGTGGAAACTGCCAGTGGAACAGTATCTGCGAAGAACAGAAGAGCCGCTGGGCATAGATATTTATAAGAACCTTTCCAAAAACTGCTTCGGGTCTGCAAAAAAAAGTATGCCCGAAGCAGGAAAAAAGAAAAAATTCGATTTTTTTGAAAAATTTTAATTTTTTCTATTGACAAAGTAAAGAAACTCTAATATAATAGCTCTTGCAGTTGAGTAATACATAAACAACTGAAACAGAATAACGAAGCGTGGCTCAGTTTGGTAGAGCGCTGCGTTCGGGACGCAGAGGTCGCAGGTTCAAATCCTGTCGCTTCGACTAACAGCTTGAGAATCCCTTGGTTGAGGGGTTCTTTTTTTGCTTGTGAAAAATGAAAGAACGTAAGTTTGTGTTACCTCAATGAGAAAAGAAAGGAGAAAGCCTTTGGTGAATGTCCCGAGCATGGCCCACCAGAGTTTTTTTTATATTTACAGATGAAAATATTCTTGAATGCTTTAAATAGCAGTGCTATAATACAAATATAAAGGACAACCGCCCACAAGAGGTTGACCTTATAAGAGAAGATTAGAAAATCCCACCCTGTACTCGGCCAAAGTTTTAGGGTGGTTTTTCTATGTAAAGAATTACTTACAAAACGTTAATACGAACGTAAGCAATGCTAGAATGAACATGCCAAAAGCCATAAGATCTTTGAAGTCAAAATAATTGTTGTTCATCAGCACCACCTCCATCCTTTTGGGACTAGAGGTCAGCCACCCTGTAACACGATTGTTCCTGCACAGTGCAACATATACGGAAAATCCTGACAAGCGCAGAATGTTCTAAGATAGTAATGCTTTTTTGACAAATGTGCAAATTTTCTGTACGTCTTAATTCTTCACCTGTCTGTTAATATTCTGTTTCGGTGTACTGATTCGGGTATAGTCGTATTCTTTCGACTAACAGCTTGAGAATCCCTTGGTTGAGGTTTTTTTATGTTTGTATATCCTGGAGCTTTTTTCAGTTGATGGAATGATTTCTCTCGATCTTCATATATATTAACGAAACCGAAATACCGGAGGGACGTGCGTTGGCTGGATATCAGCGTTTTGTTGCGTATGTGTACGAGTATCGGAAAGGAAAAAAAGATGGCAGCAGTGGTTATGTGAGGGTGGAGGCCAGAGATAGGAAATGCCGTGTGGAGGTTCATCTGCGCTGCGTTGGACTGGAGCCTGGAAGTCGGTGCAGAGTGTATGGGTTTGTGCGGCAGGAAGGGCTGATGGATGGTATTTTGATCGGAAGCTGTGTTACAGGGCGGGAACGGATCGAGTGCGCACTGGAGACGGATACAGGGGATATTGGAGGCATGGGAAAAAGTCTTCAGGAGCTTGGAGGACTGCTTCTGATCTCCGATGCCGGCGGATTCTGGGGAACGGAATGGGATGATCAGCCGATCCGGCCGGAGAATTTCCGCGAGTGGAAGAAAAAAGAAATGGAATCTCGGAAGGAAACGGAGAAAACAGGAACGGAATATCAGAATGCGGCGGAGAAAAAAGGCAGAGAGCGGGAAGAAAAGGAAGAAGAAAATCAAAAAGATGGAACCTTGCCAGAAGTGCAGGAAAATCAGAAGGAGTCAGACAGGATCATGACGGTGGAGGAGATTCAGGAGGATGTATTAAAGACATCGGAAACCGGAAATTCATATCAGGCTCCCGGTCCGCATCCGCCGGAGCCACCGCGACCAGGCCAGCCATCACCACATCCGCCGGAACCACCACGACCAGGCCAGCCGTCACCGCATCCGCCGGAACCACCACGGCCAGGCCAGCCGTCACCGCATCCGCCGAAACCATCGAGACCGGAGCCATCTCGTCCACTTCCGGGAATACCCTGTGATGATCCCTTTAACGACGGCTATTTCACAGACTGCAGCAAGATCAGACCATCGGACTGCAGTGCCTTATGCAGAAAAAACGGCTGCTTCTGCAGCAACCGTTTTGTCATGTACGGATATCAGAATTTCGGCCATCTTCTGCTGTGCAGAAATCCCCGGGGACAGTACATACTGGGAGTACCCGGTGGATACAGCCAGCAGGAACGGTTTATGGCCAATATGTTTGGCTTTCCCTACTTTAAGGAATGTCCGGATATTCATATCCCAGGCGGAAAGGGAGGATACTGGTACTGTTTTATTAACATCTGATCAGAAAAATTTCGGCATCCATGCAGATAAGCAAACAGTTTTGCAAATCCGCAGATCACAGCTCCATACCACGAATTTCTACTACCGGGATCGTCTGAGACAGGATATCCCGGTAGTTTTTCATTTCTTCCTCGGAGCAGGCAGAGAATCCCGGTATCAGAACTCCATCGGAATCCCGGTAAGCCTGGAGATAATAAGCTTTTGCACCGCTTAACCACCGGCTGATCTCCTGAAAATCTTTTTCGGAATGAAGTTCCCTCACAACTGTTGTACGAAATTCATAATCAAGGTGTCCGTCCAGCAGCCATCCGGCAGTTTCCCGGATCCCATCCAGATCAGCATGTACACCGGTAAGCACATGATAGTTGGAAGGACAGGCCTTGATATCCATGGCAACCTTGTTGATCAGGTCAGCTGCTGCGAGATTTTTTACCACGGAGGGGCGGGAACCGTTGGTATCGAGCTTCACATCATAGCCCAGTTCCCTGATCCTGCTGAGAAATTCCGGCAGCTCCGGTGCAAGTGTGGGTTCACCGCCGGAAATACAGACGCCATCGAGAATCCCCTTTCTTTTTTTTAGAAAAGCCAGGATTTCCTCCTGGGAATATTCAGGCTGGGTGTCAGGCTCTACGACAAGAGCTCCATTCTGGCAGAATGGGCAGCGGAAGTTGCAGCCGCCTAAGAATATGGTACAGGCTACCCTTCCCGGATAATCCAGCAGGGTTGTTTTGTTAAATCCACATATTTTCATAGGAAAATCCCCTTGTTTCTCTTATTTATGATACTACAAGCATACTCTCCCCCGAAAAAAGCTGCAAGCCTTTTTAACCGAATCAAGTAAGTTTCCTGCGGAGCTGCGAAAAGCAGTAAGCAGAGATGGGGACTTGCTCATGGAAGAAAAAAACATATAATTTATGGGCTACACCTCTTGGGGCTGCATTGACCTTGTCAGTGCATCTACAGCAGAGCTGAAAAAACGTTACGGCTACATCTACGTGGACCGCAACAACGATGGAACAGGTACACTGAACCGTTATAAGAAAAAATCCTTCTATTGGTATAAAGATGTGATCGCTACCAATGGTGAGTCACTTCACAAATAATCTGGCTGCTTGACTTTCCGGAAAAAAAGCAGATATAATGCATTCATTGACGCAGACAATGGAGTTCGCGAGAGCTTCCGTTGTCTGCGTTTTTCTGTTATACAATAAGAAAACGCTGCAGAAATTAGTGTGGAAATTTCTGTGGCGTTTTTTGTGTTGCAAATATCTGTTTTGCAGCAGATTGACATGAAATACCGGAAAAGCTATAATCGAACGGACAGAAGGCTGAGAACAGTCTTAGTTTGAACAGATAGAATCCCGGAGCTTTTTCCGGAATGTGAAGTTACAGGAGGAGTAAAAACGTGACAGATCAGGAACGTTTTATGAAAGAGGCAATCCGCCAGGCAAAAAAGGCCCGTGCATTGGAGGAAGTGCCGATCGGCTGCGTGATCGTGCATGAGGGAAAGATCATAGCCAGAGGCTACAATCGTCGCAATACAGATAAAAATACCTTATCCCATGCAGAGCTTAATGCTATCCGAAGGGCAAGTAAAAAGCTGGGAGACTGGCGTCTGGAGGGATGCACCATGTATGTAACGCTGGAGCCTTGTCAGATGTGTTCCGGTGCACTGGTACAGTCCAGGATCGATGAGGTGGTGATCGGCTGTATGAACCCGAAAGCAGGCTGTGCCGGATCTGTGATGAATCTTCTTCAGATCGAAGGCTTTAATCATCAGGTAAAGATCACAGAAGGGGTATTGGAAGAGGAATGCTCCGAAATGCTTTCCACATTTTTCAGGGAACTGCGGGAGAAAAAGAAGCAGGCAAAAATCCTGAAGAAGCAGGAAGCAGAGCGCCTTGCCGGGCAGACACAGTCAGAGAGAGCGGAACAGAACGAAAAGTCCCGGGAGATTTACTCTTGACAGAATCCTGTGAAAATATCAAAATAAAATCATAAATGGATTTCACTATTACAGACAGAAAATCCATTCAGGTCAAACGAAAGTCGTTGATACAGGAACGACAGAAAATGGAGGAACAAAAAATGGAACTTGAAGCTTTAAGAAAAGACATGGTAGCAGCAATGAAGGCCAAAGATAAGGTAACAAAGGAAGCAGTTTCCGCACTGATCGCAGCAGTAAAAAAAGCTGCCATTGATGAGGGATGCCGTGATGACATCAAAGGAGAGCTTGTAGACAAAGTTATCCTGAAAGAGCTGAAAACAGCAAAAGAGCAGATCGACACCTGCCCTGCAGAACGTACAGATCTGAAAGAGGAGTATCAGGCAAGATATGATATCATTGCGAAATATGCTCCGAAGCAGATGGATGAAGCAGAGATCAAGGCTTATATCGAGGAGAAATTTGCAGATGTTCTGGAAACAGGAAATAAAGGCCAGATCATGAAGGCAGTTATGGGAGATCTGAAGGGAAAGGCAGACGGCAAGCTGATCAATCAGGTAGTTGCCGGATATTGTAAATAAAATAATAGTACAAAAAATCCCGCCGGATCAGTCATAAATGACGGACCCGGCGGGAATGCTGTTTATATAGAGATCATATATTATAACCTTTTTTACGCGCGCCGCACCTCGGAATGGTCTCACAGACGTTACCTTTACAGTTAACTCAGCCCAGGCACCCTCACGGCACACAAGAGCTTCTGCTTAGTGCTGCTGCATTCCTGCCCTGACACGGTTCACAGATTCCTGTTGCGTAAGACCCAGACGTCAACGCCACTTATAAAGGGCTGCTCTGCAAGATACAAGCCTCAGATTGGCATCACCCCTGCTGTAGCGGATTGCAGGTACAGGGCACCGCTATCTCCCCGGCTGCGCGGAATTTAATTATAGACGCTGAAGCCGGATTTGTCAAGGTACAGACCGAAATAAATCAGTTCATATTAAGTGTACAGTACTGTACCGCCCCGTTTTTGGTGTTGCGAAGGGTGAAGCTGATATAGGCGGACTGCTTCGCGGAAAGGTTTCCGATACGGAGCGTGGAAGAAGAAGCCCCGCTGTTAGGGGCGTTGTAATTGGTACTATACTGTGTATGGGTCCGGTTGTTGTTGAAAGAAACGCCTGTGATCTTCCAGCCATTTGCAGCGGTGCATTTCATGACAGCATTCTTCTGTGCCTTGTTGGCGTAACGAAAGGCGTTATGACCGGATCTTTTGAATTTTCCGGCAAGATTGCCTTTTACACCTGTGATGGAGACGGATTTCAACGGGTTGACATAACGAAGCACCTTGATGGTGGAAGTATAGGTTTTGTTTCCGACCTTGAAGGAAATCTTTCCGGTTCCGGGCTTTTTAACGGCAAAACCGATATTGTAGAAATGATCGGAGTGAGTGTACGGTTTTGCACCCTTGCGGAAAGCCTCCGTGGTACTTTTGAATCTGCTGGAACCGAAGTAATCCAGTGCGATCACAGATCCTCCGCTGACTACTTTAACATTGGATTTGAGAATGTTCTGTTTAGCAGGAATATTGCTGATCGAGATCTCATCGTATCCCAGGTCCTTTCCGGATGTGGGCATATAAACGATCCGGGTTTTGGAATAATTGATCGCTGCACTGGCGGCGAGAGGAGTCATGGCGCATACCATGGCTGCGGCTAATAAAGCGCAGGATAGTTTTTTGAGAAATTTTTTCATAGGACTCTCCTTTCTAGATGAAAATTTTCTGTAAACATACGAAAGTTACTGATAATTTTATTTTACGATGAGATACAGGTAAAGTCAATCAATACACTCGCTGTTTTCGTGCTTTTTTGGCTATTGTACACTGCCTGAAAATGCTTTATAATATTATATTGTGTAAAACTCTGTGAAAAGAGAGGATACAGTAGTTGTTCTGCAGAAATACGTCAGGTGGAATATCTGTCTTATATGCAGACAGCAACAAATAAAATGTGCACATAAGAGGGCACAGAATGGAGGACGCTATGATTAAAAGAATCGGTCTGCTGACAAGCGGTGGTGACTGTCAGGCACTGAACGCAACCATGAGAGGCGTTGTAAAGGGTCTGAGCAACAGCGTTGAGAACCTTGAGGTTTATGGATTTGATGACGGATATAAGGGACTGATCTACGGGAAATACCGTATGCTTACAGCCAGGGACTTTTCCGGAATCCTGACTCAGGGCGGAACTATTCTCGGAACATCCAGACAGCCATTCAAACTGATGCGGGTTCCGGATGAGAAGGGACTGGACAAGGTTGAGGCCATGAAACAGACTTACTATAAGCTCTGTCTTGACTGTCTTGTGATCCTCGGCGGAAACGGAACGCAGAAAACCGCCAATCTTCTCCGCGAGGAAGGCCTGAATATCATCCATCTTCCGAAGACCATTGATAATGATATCTGGGGTACAGATATGACCTTTGGCTTCCAGAGCGCTCTGGAGATCGCAACAAATGCCATTGACTGCATCCATACAACAGCTGCATCTCATGGACGTGTATTTATTGTTGAGATCATGGGACATAAGGTCGGAAGCCTTACACTGAATGCCGGTGTTGCAGGCGGAGCAGATGTGATCCTGATCCCGGAGATCCCATACGATATCAATAAGGTTGTAGAAGCCATCCAGAAGCGTAACAAGGCAGGCAAGCGTTTTACCATTCTTGCAGTAGCTGAGGGAGCTATCTCAAAAGAAGATGCAGAGCTTCCGAAGAAAAAATACAAAGAAAAGCTTGCGGAAAGAGCGAAGAAATATCCGTCTGTATCCTATGAGATCGCAGACCAGATCCAGCAGGTGACCGGAAGTGAGGTACGTATCACAGTTCCGGGACATATGCAGCGAGGCGGAGAGCCATGTGCATATGACCGCGTTCTTTCCACAAGGATCGGTGCCGGTGCAGCGCAGGCGATCATGGATGAGGAATACGGTGTTATGATCGGTGTCATCAACGGCAAGATCAAGAGGGTTCCTCTTGCTGAATGCGCAGGCAAGCTGAAGATGGTATCTCCAAAGGATCAGCTTGTAAAAGCAGCCAAACAGATCGGAATCAGTTTTGGCGATTAATGAATTATGAGTCATCTGGCCGCCGCGGGAGTCTTTCCGCGGCGACTGTGGCGAAGAGAAGGAGAGTTTTATGAGTTATACTGCTCTTTACCGTAAATTTCGTCCCGACAATTTTGACGATGTAAAAGGACAGGATCATATTGTGACAACACTGACCAACCAGATCAAGGCGAACCGTATCGGACACGCATACCTGTTCTGCGGAACGCGTGGTACCGGAAAAACTACGGTTGCAAAGATCCTGGCGAAGGCAGTAAACTGTGAACATCCTGTAAATGGCAGCCCCTGCAATGAATGTGCCATGTGCAAGGCCATTCAGGCGGGAACTGCCATGAATGTGATCGAAATCGATGCAGCCTCCAACAACGGTGTTGATAACATCCGTGAGATCCGTGAGGAAGTGGCTTATCGTCCAACAGAGGGTAAATACAAGGTTTATATCATCGATGAGGTGCATATGCTCTCAACAGGTGCATTTAATGCTCTTCTGAAAACATTGGAGGAGCCGCCTTCTTATGTTATTTTTATCCTGGCGACTACAGAGGCCCACAAGATACCGATCACAATACTGTCCAGATGTCAGCGCTATGACTTTCACCGGATATCCATTGATACCATTGCTGCCAGACTTTCCGAGCTTCTGACAGCAGAAGGGGTGGAAGCAGAGGAGAAGGCTGTACGCTATGTGGCAAAAAAAGGCGACGGGTCCATGCGAGATGCCCTGAGTCTTCTGGATCAGTGTATTTCCTTTTATCTGGGACAGGTGCTTACTTATGATAAAGTCCTGGATGTTCTGGGAGCTGTGGATACAGAGGTATTCAGCAGGCTTCTCCGAAAGGTTCTTTCCGGCGATGTGACAGGTTCCATCCATGTGCTGGAGGACCTGATCACAGGCGGCCGGGAGCTGGGACAGTTTGTATCAGATTTTACCTGGTATATGCGAAATCTTCTGCTTGTGAAGACTTCCGAAAATCCAGAGGAAGCCATTGATGTTTCTTCTGAGAATCTGAAGCTTCTGAAGGAAGAGAGCGGGATGACAGATGTGGAGACGCTGATGCGTTACATTCGTATTTTTTCCGATCTGTCCAATCAGATCCGTTTTGCAAGCCAGAAGCGTGTATTGGTGGAAATCGCACTGATCAAGCTGTGCAGACCGGCCATGGAGACAAATCTGGACTCTGTTCTTGACAGGCTTCGTGTCCTGGAAAAGCAGATGGAGGAACGGCCTGTGCAGCAGGTGATCGTTCGGGAGAGCGAGGCCGGTGGAGCCGGGGAACCGGGGGCGGCAGTGACCGGTACAGCAACGGTACAGCAGCAGAAACCACAGAAGGCAGCTCCTGAGGATCTTCAGAAGATCGTGGCAGGCTGGCGTGCCATCGTGGGTCAGACTACCGGACTTTTCAAGCAGTCCCTGCAGCGTGCAGTCCCCAAGTATAACGGAGAGACAGGAGATCCCATCCTTTATGTGGAATTCCAGGATTTTCTGGGGATGAATTATGTAGACAATCCGGAGGCGAAGAAAGAGCTTCAGGATATTATTGCTGCCCGGACAGGCAAAAGCGTGGAGATACATATGCTGGTAGCCAACAAACATCAGCACACCAATCTCGCGCAGATCACAGTAGACGATGCACTTCGGGAGAATATCCACATGGATATCGTAGTGGAAGAAGACCCGGATGAGGAGTCATAAATCCGTAAACAAAAAACAGGAGGAAAGTATTATGGCAAAAAGAGGTGGATTTCCTGGCATGGGTATGCCGGGAAACATGAATAATCTTATGAAACAGGCGCAGAAAATGCAGCGTCAGATGGAAGAAAACCAGAAAGCTCTTGAGGAAAAAGAGTTTACAGCAACAGTAGGCGGCGGAGCTGTTTCCGTTACAGTTTCCGGTAAACGTGAAATAACAAAGGTCACACTTTCCGAGGAAGCGGTAGATCCGGATGATATCGAGATGCTTGAGGACATGATCGCGGCAGCAACAAATGAGGCGCTCCGTCAGGTTGAGTCCGAGTCAGCAGCAGTGATGTCCAAACTCACAGGCGGCCTTGGCGGTCTTGGCGGAGGTCTTCCTTTCTGATGGAATATTACAGCAGCCATATCAATAAACTTATTGAGCAGCTTTCCCATCTTCCGGGGATCGGAGCCAAATCTGCCCAGCGTCTTGCATTTCATATCATGAATATGCCGAAGGACCAGGTGGAGCAGCTGACCGCCTCCATTACCGATGCAAGGCAGAATGTTCAGTACTGTAAGTGCTGTTACACGCTGACAGATCAGGAGCTTTGTCCGATCTGCGCCAATTCCAAAAGGGATCACAGCACGATCATGGTGGTTGAGAATACCAGGGATCTGGCAGCATATGAGAAAACAGGTAAATTTGACGGTGTATATCATGTACTTCATGGTGCGATCTCCCCGATGCTTGGAATCGGGCCAGATGATATCAAACTGAAGGAACTGATGAAGCGCCTTCAGGGGGATGTAAAGGAAGTTATTGTGGCAACTAATTCCAGTCTTGAAGGTGAAACGACAGCTATGTACATCAGTAAGCTGATCAAACCGACCGGGATCAAAGTAAGCCGTATCGCCAGCGGAGTTCCGGTGGGCGGTGATCTGGAGTATATTGATGAGGTGACACTTCTCCGGGCATTGGAAGGAAGAGTGGAGCTTTAATCGGATCAGGTAAAAAATTCCCTGAGGGATTGCAAAAAGTGATAAGCAGCCAGGAAATTTCCCCAGGTTATAAAGGAGGTGAGACTGGTGGCAAAAAAGAAAGCAACCTCATCGGATGTGGCAGCACGCGCAGGAGTTTCCCAGGCAACGGTATCCATGGTGCTGAACCGGAAATATAATGTTTCTTTTTCGAGAGAAACTGTGGAGCGGGTGGAGCAGGCGGCCAGAGAGCTTGGCTATGAGCTTCCCGGACGTCGGAAACACAAAGCTGACAGAAAAGAAAAGCTGATCGTTGTTTTCTGCCCCACACTCACCAGTCCCTATTATGTACTGCTGCTTCAGGGGATCGAGGCTGTGGCCAATGAGCAGGGATATGGGGTATTTATCTGCAACACCCAGCGCGATGCGGGGTTGGAAGAAAAATATCTCCGTATGATGCAGACCATGCGGCCGGCAGGGATCATCTATACCTGCAATCCTCATCCGGATTTCCAGCATCAGGTAGAAAAGATCGCAAAAGAAACACCACTGGTCATCATCAGCAACAAGGAAAAAACAACCACGGTAGATGCTATCAATCAGGACAACACAGTGGTAGGAAGGCTGATGGCCAGACATCTTCTTGATCTGGGGCACACGGATGTGGCATTTATCACGCCGCCACTTACCAGACGGCAGTGGCAGCGATCCAAGCGTGTGGAGGGCTTTGTTCGCGAGTTTGAAAAAGAGGGAAAAAAGGATCATGTGCTCATCAAGGCGGCAGATGAGTCCAATGACAGAAAAATCCCGCGGATGGATTCCGAGTATGCCATGGGCTACGAGCTGACCATGGAGCTTCTCCAGGAAGGACAGAAATTTACGGCTATCGCAGGACAGAATGACATGATGGCCATAGGCGCCATTGATGCGCTGCATGAAATGAGGATACACGTTCCGAAGGATGTTTCTGTCATAGGGTGCGACAATATTTTTTATTCCGGCATCCGCAGGATCTCCCTGACAACCATTGATCATTTTGTTGCGCTGAAGGGAAGAGATGCCTGCGACATCATCATCCGTAAGATCGACATGAATGATAAATTTTACCTGGATGAAAGACCTGCCAGCCTGTATAATATCGAATATACCCCGAAGCTGATCAAGCGCCGCACGACGGGGTATGCAAGACTGGACAGAAACCAGTCTGATGAACAGAAAAATAAATAATGGCGCAAAAATTATTAATAATAATATATAGAGAGAGTTTCCATGACACATTTGAATAGAAACCTTGTTAGCTACGATAATTACGGCGATATTCGAATTGAGGAAAATGGAAAGAAGCTGTTTTGGGTGAAAAAATTGACAGGCACTATTAATAAAACGCTATTTTATTAATAAAATATTTATTAATAAAAAACAGGTGCCTTGACCCCCGCAATGAGTTTGTTATAATGGAATCATCAAGAAAAAGAACGAACGTAAACAGGAGGAAAAAACAATGAAATTTTTTATCGACACAGCTAAAGTAGAGGATATCAGAGAAGCAAATGACATGGGAGTTATCTGTGGAGTTACAACAAACCCGTCTCTGATCGCCAAAGAAGGAAGAGACTTCAACGAGGTGATCAAAGAGATCACAACGATCGTTGACGGACCGATCAGCGGTGAGGTTAAAGCTACCACAACAGATGCTGAGGGAATGATCCGTGAGGGACGTGAGATCGCAGCCATCCATCCGAACATGGTTGTTAAGATTCCTATGACAACAGAGGGACTGAAGGCAGTTAAGGTTCTTTCCTCTGAGGGGATCAAGACAAACGTTACTCTGATCTTTTCTGCTAACCAGGCACTTCTTGCAGCAAGAGCAGGTGCTACATATGTATCTCCGTTCCTTGGAAGACTGGATGACATCTCCACAGATGGCGTTGAGCTGATCCAGCAGATCGCTGAGATGTTTGCAGTTGCAGATATCCCGACAGAGATCATCGCAGCAAGCGTTCGTCATCCAATGCATGTAACTGCATGTGCACTTGCAGGCGCAGATATCGCTACGGTACCGTTCAAGGTAATTGAGCAGATGACACATCATCCGCTGACAGATGCAGGTATCGCTAAATTCCAGGCTGATTACAAGGCAGTATTCGGTGAGTGATCGAAACCTCTTTTATATACAAATTCCCTGTGAACAGCAGGGCACTAAAAAGGAGACATTAATAACATGGATAAGTTAGAACTTCAGAAAGTTGCCAACGAAGTCCGCAAGGATATCGTAACAGCAGTCCATGCAGCAAAGGCCGGCCATCCGGGCGGATCCCTTTCTGCAGCAGACGTGTTCACCTATTTATATTTTGAAGAGATGAACATCGATCCGAAGGATCCTAAGAAGGCAGACCGTGACCGTTTTGTCCTTTCTAAAGGACATACAGCACCGGGACTCTATTCTGTACTTGCAGAGAGAGGATATTTTCCAAAAGAGGATCTGAAAACACTTCGTCATCTGGGCTCCTATCTTCAGGGACATCCGGATATGAAGCATATTCCGGGCGTTGATATGTCCAGTGGTTCTCTTGGTCAGGGAATCTCTGCAGCAGCAGGTATGGCTCTTTCTGCCAAACTCAGTAATGATGACTATCGAGTATATACATTGCTGGGTGATGGTGAGATCGAGGAAGGCCAGGTGTGGGAGGCAGCTATGTTTGCAGGCTTCCGTAAACTGGACAACCTGGTTGTGATCGTAGATAACAATGGACTTCAGATCGATGGTGACATTGCAGATGTATGCTCCCCGTATCCGATCGACAAGAAATTTGAAGCTTTCAATTTCCATGTGATCAATGTTGCGGACGGCAACGATATGGATCAGCTGAAGGCTGCTTTTGATGAGGCAAGAGCTACAAAGGGTATGCCGACAGCTATCATCATGAAAACAGTAAAAGGTAAAGGCGTTTCCTACATGGAGAACGCAGTAGGCTGGCACGGAAAAGCTCCGAATGATGAGCAGTATGCACAGGCAATGGAAGATCTGGAGAAGGTAGGTGAAGCATTATGTCAGAAGTAAAGAAAATCGCAACGAGAGCAAGCTACGGCAGTGCCCTCATAGAATTAGGAAAAAAACACGAGGATCTTATCGTTCTTGACGCTGACCTTGCTGCAGCTACACAGACAGGTATGTTTAAAAAAGAATTCCCGGAGCGTCACATTGACTGCGGTATCGCAGAGTGCAACATGATGGGTATTGCGGCAGGAATCGCTTCTACAGGTAAGGTTCCCTTTGCAAGTACTTTTGCAATGTTTGCAGCAGGACGTGCTTATGAGCAGGTTCGTAACTCCATCGGATATCCGAAGCTGAATGTAAAGATCGGAGCAACTCACGGCGGTATTTCTGTAGGTGAGGATGGCGCCACACATCAGTGCCTGGAGGATTTTGCCCTGATGAGAGTGATTCCGGGCATGGTCGTTGCAAGTCCTTCTGATGATATCGAAGCAAAAGCTATGGTTGCTGCTGCTTACGAGCATCAGGGACCGGTATACATGAGATTCGGACGTCTTGCTGTTCCGGTTATCAATGACAGACCGGATTATAAATTTGAGCTTGGTAAGGGCATCGTTCTCCGCGAGGGAAAAGATCTTACCATCATCGCAAACGGACTTTGCGTTGCACCGGCTCTTGAAGCAGCTGAGAAGCTTGCAGCAGACGGAATCGATGCAAAAGTGATCAATATCCATACCATCAAGCCTCTGGATGAGGACCTTGTTGTTGCAGCTGCCAAAGAAACCGGCAAGGTTGTAACTGTTGAGGAGCATTCCATCATCGGCGGTCTTGGCGGAGCTGTATGCGAGTGCCTGGCTGAGAAGGCACCGGTACCGGTTAAACGTATCGGAATCCATGATGTATTCGGTGAGTCCGGTCCGGCATTAGAGCTTCTTCATAAATACGGTCTCGATGCAGAGGGTATCTATAAGCAGATCAAGGAGTTCGCATAATCAAGATCAACAGGGGATAAGTCTGTTTCTGCAGGAAGTATCTTAAGGATCCCGCAGGCGATCACATCTGCAAGTGCTACCACGGTGGAGAGCCGGGTAGTCTGCAGGGTAAGCTGCTCCATGATTCCGGCAGTATTTACAATGCCGGTGATATGGATGTCCCCTACAGGTGGAAGATCTTTCTGAACACCAGCACCTGGGTAAAGTGCACCATTTCCAATGGTCACATAGCCCAGGTGTTTTTTTTGTCCAAGAGAAGCGTCTATGGCGATTACAAGGGCGTGTGGATGAAGCCTTGTGATAAGCGATGAAGTTTTTTCCAGGTTCAGGGCATGGACCGGGCAGGAAAGAGTGCCGTAGACAAAAATATGTCCGGTTTCATGAGGATGAAGAAGGTGTCCGATATATGGGCCTAAACAATCTCCGGTAACACGATCACTGCCAATGCATAAAAACACGATCTCAGTCCATTTTTTAGGACAGTGAAGAATGCATTTTTTCAGAAGATAAGCAATCTCGCCGGATGAACCGTTTTTTCCGGCATCAATGTAAAAAGCCATGAGAAACCTCGATTCTTTTTTCACTCTATCATATCCTGAAAAAAGGAAAAATATGCATGGTGCGGAATCTGTCGCTAAATTCTGTGGACAGACTCTTACATTCTGCTAAAATCCGCATTTTTACTGTGCTATGCTTGGACAGAAGGAGTGATATGAGATGATAGAAGTCATTTATAAGGAGGACACAACAGAACAGGAAGCCGCACAGGAATCGTTTTCCATGCCTAGAAATGTAAGGCAGATCGGGCTGGCGAACGGAGATTACAGGATTTATATAGAAGATTATGTATACACATTTCTCTGCAGCCTGGCAGAAGATGAAAAGCCGGAAGGCCAGGGAAGTGTGGCGGTACTTACAGGTGAAATTCAATGGACTGCAGATATGACCTGTATTTTTATAAAAGGTGCCATTGCAGCAGACGGCATGGAGGCTGCGGCAGAACATATTGACTTTTCGGAAAAACTCTGGCAGAAACTGCAGGAGGATAAGGATCAGTATTTTCCGGAGCAGGAGATCGTGGGATGGTTTTTTGCACAGCCTCAGATAGCAATGGAGATCACGGAGCTTTTTGTGAAAGTACATCTCAGACATTTCGGAGGGGAAAAGATCCTGATGCTGATGGATCCTGGAGAACGGGAGGATGCCTTTTTCCGTTATGATGGCGGCATGATGGCAAAACTGAGCGGGTATTATATTTATTATGAGAAAAATTCTCAGATGCAGACGTATATGATCGAACGCAGCCAGAAAGAGGGCGGAGAAGCATCCGAGGAAGTGGAGGACAGGGCTGTCAGAAATTTCAGAAAGATCATAGATAGTAAAAATCCGGAGGAACGGGGAGAAGAGAAAACTTCGGTTTTTTCTTATGCGGCTACGGTGTGTCTGGCACTGGCAGTTCTTGTGGCTGGAGTGGGCTTTTATCGGAATCAGCAGGAAAAAACAGAGGTTCCGGAAGATTATCGCGCTGCTTCTGCTTCGGTGGTGCAGATGACACCTGCAGTAACAGAACCGGTGCGGAGTGTATCGGTTTCGCCAAAGGCGGTGCAGACGCAGAAACCGGTACAGACGCAGGAAGCTGTGCGGGGAACTCCGGTCCCGACGGAAACCACGCAGAAAAGAGAAAAAATCTCAATAACACCGGAACCTCGAAGTTCAAAAAAACAGTCTGTTTCAGAAGCAACGCAAAAAAAAGATAATAAAACAGAAGAGAAAAAAACAGAAGAGACTTCAGCGGCTGCAGGAAATCCTGGAGAAACTTATGTGATCCGCCCGGGAGACACCTTGTATCAGATTAGTCTGAACCGCTATGGCACTGTAGCGGCGATGGAACAGATCTGTGCATTAAACGGAATTTCTGCCAATGAGATCATTTATCCCGGGCAGGTAATTGTACTACCCTGATGGAGTGTGCTATAATAACTGGAAAACCAATTACAAAATAAAATACTTAAGGTAAGGGATACGGTTGTGAATATCATAAAAAAAATACAGAAAAAACAAAAGCGTAAAAAGCTGATGAGGCAAAAAGCCAGGCTTGCACAGGAACAGGTTACACAGGAAGGCGCTCACTACGGGAGAACTTCTCATCGCCGAAGAATTTCAAGAAAGGGGAAAAAGGTGATCACAGCGGCAGTGATCGCTGCAGCAGTCTGCCTGGTTTTTCTCTATGCAGAAAAAAGAAGCTATCACAGCTATAAAGTATTAAATACAAGCGAACAGGAAGATGTTGTTTCCACACAGTATGTGGACATGGATGGAGATATCCTGAGATACAGTCCGGATGGAGTATCTGTTGTGGACAACAGCATGAATACGATCTGGAATGAAACCTATACAATGCAGAATCCTATTGCAGATGTGAATGGAAGCAGGGCGGTTGTTGCAGACAGCGAGGGAACATCGCTTTATATCTGCGACAAAAAAGGTGTAACCGGAACTGTAACAACATCTTATGCTATTGTAAAAGTGCGGATCGCATCGAATGGAATGGTTGCAGTGATCCTGGACAATGATGATAATACCTGGATCAATTTTTATAATCCGGATGGCAGTCTGGTCGCGGAAAATCTGACTAAGATCGATGATCCGGGATATCCCATGGATGTAGCAGTGTCTGATAACGGAGTGATGATGGTAACATTCCAGTATGTTGATGGAAGCAAGACTACCAGCTATGTGGCATTTTATAATTATGGGGATGTAGGGCAGAATGAGGATGATCGGATCGTAAGTGGTTATACCTATGAGAATGTAGTGATCCCGCAGGTGGAATGTATCAGTGACAGTAAGTATATTGCTTTGCGAGATGATGGATTTTCTACTTACCAGGGAAGCCAGATTCCCAAAGAAAGCAAAACAGTCAATGTAAAACAGGAGATCGTAAGTACATTTTTCAGTGATGACAGGATTGGCCTGGTATTTAAAAACAATAATAAAGATGATCTGTATACAATGGAAGTCTATAGTATGAGCGGACAGCTGAAATTCCGTAAAAATTTCAATATTCCATATACGACTATAAAAATGAGCGGAGATAATATCATCATGTATAACAGCTCGCAGATCTGCGTGATGAACAACCGTG
>NZ_NALB01000006.1:315000-462074 GCF_008680535.1 Blautia sp. LMAG:36
GGTAGGAAAATCCGCCATGCAATGGGAAGACGTGATGTGGAGCGAAGATTAGTAGCGAAGCCCGTGAGCCATGCGTCAAGAAAAGCCGCTATCGTTCATATTGTACCCGTACCGTAAACCGACACAGGTGGATGAGGAGAGAATCCTAAGGCCGGCGGAAGAAGTATTGCCAAGGAACTCGGCAAAATGGCCCCGTAACTTAGGGAGAAGGGGTGCCTGCGAGAGCAGGCCGCAGAGAATAGGCTCAAGCAACTGTTTAGCAAAAACACAGGTCTATGCGAAACCGAAAGGTGAGGTATATGGGCTGACGCCTGCCCGGTGCTGGAAGGTTAAGAGGAGAGGTTAGCGGTAACGCGAAGCTTTGAATTTAAGCCCCAGTAAACGGCGGCCGTAACTATAACGGTCCTAAGGTAGCGAAATTCCTTGTCGGGTAAGTTCCGACCCGCACGAAAGGCGTAATGATTTGAGCGCTGTCTCGGCAATACATCCGGTGAAATTGAAGTGCCAGTGAAGATGCTGGCTACCCGCGCCAGGACGGAAAGACCCCATGGAGCTTTACTCCAGTTTGGCACTGGGGTCCGGTGTTGCATGTACAGGATAGGTGGGAGGCTGAGAAACGGTAACGTCAGTTGCCGCGGAGCCGCTGTTGGGATACCACCCTTGTGATATTGGGCTTCTAACCAGCCGCCGTGATCCGGCGGTGGGACAATGCCAGGCGGGGAGTTTGACTGGGGCGGTCGCCTCCGAAAGGGTATCGGAGGCGCCCAAAGGTTCCCTCAGAATGGACGGAAACCATTCGAAGAGTGCAAAGGCAGAAGGGAGCTTGACTGCGACACCGACGGGTGGAGCAGGTACGAAAGTAGGGCTTAGTGATCCGGTGGTATTAAGTGGGAATGCCATCGCTCAACGGATAAAAGCTACCCTGGGGATAACAGGCTTATCACTCCCAAGAGTTCACATCGACGGAGTGGTTTGGCACCTCGATGTCGGCTCATCGCATCCTGGGGCTGTAGTAGGTCCCAAGGGTTGGGCTGTTCGCCCATTAAAGCGGTACGCGAGCTGGGTTCAGAACGTCGTGAGACAGTTCGGTCCCTATCCGGCGTGGGCGTAGGATATCTGAGAGGAGCTGTCCTTAGTACGAGAGGACCGGGATGGACGGACCGCTGGTGGACCGGTTGGCTTGCCAAAGCCATGGCCGGGTAGCCAAGTCCGGAAGGGATAAACGCTGAAGGCATCTAAGCGTGAAGCCCCCCTCAAGATGAGATATCCCATTCTTATGAAGTAAACCCCCTTGAAGACGACGAGGTAGATAGGGCAGAGGTGGAAGTGTGGTAACACATGGAGCTGACTGTTACTAATCGGGTGAGGGCTTGACCAAGAAACGCAGGTTAAGAATTGATTCAAGAGTTTGATTAACGATCAACAAGCATGTATGTAGTTTTTAAGGTACAAACCTTAAATTTAAATATTTTAGTAATCCTCCTTAGCTCAGTCGGTAGAGCATGCGGCTGTTAACCGCAGTGTCGTTGGTTCGAGTCCAACAGGGGGAGTTTTTTTATTTCCTGTAAACTTTATGTTTGCAGGATTTTTTTGTATAATAAAGAATAGAAGATAATGCAGATAAAATCAGAAGGAGGGGTTTTAATGAAGGTTTTGAATTTTGGATCGCTGAATTTGGATTATGTATATCAGGTAAATAGTATTTTGATACCGGGCGAGACACAGGCATCGACTGACCGTAAGATTTTTTGTGGTGGGAAGGGATTGAATCAGTCTATTGCTCTGGCGAAGGCAGGAGTGCCGGTTTATCATGCAGGATTGATCGGAGATGGTGGAGAAATTCTGCTGGAAACTTGCCGTGATAATCATGTAAATACCGAATTTATCCATCAGATTTCAGGTCCGTGTGGACATACAGTGATACAGGTAGATCAGAATGGTCAGAACTGTATTTTGCTCTATGGTGGCGCAAACCAGAGCATTACGAAAGAATTTGTAGATGAAGTCCTTTCACATTTCGATAAGGGAGATATGCTGCTTTTGCAGAATGAGATCAGCGAACTGGACTACATCATAGAAAAAGCCAGCGAGAAAGAAATGCAGATCATTCTCAATCCATCTCCTTATAACAATAAATTGGATAAATGCGATCTAAATAAGATTTCCCTGTTTCTTGTGAATGAAATCGAAGGTGAGCAGATCACAGGAGAGAAAGAACCAGATGAGATTCTGAAGAAATTCAGTCAGATGTATCCAGATGCTTCTGTAGTACTGACACTTGGAGGAGACGGAGCTGTATATCAGGATAAAAAAGGTATATACAGACAGGGGATTTTTCCGGTAAAGGCTGTTGATACTACGGCAGCCGGAGATACTTTTACCGGCTATTTCCTCGCGTCTGTTCTGGAAAAAATGAGCCCGGAAGAAGGTCTCAGAATGGCCGCAAAAGCATCTTCAATCGCTGTTTCCAGGCTAGGAGCAGCAGCATCTGTGCCAATGCGGAATGAGGTTATGGAGGCACTGGAGAGGGAATAAGAATTATGGCAGTATAAATATTGGACGTGTCATAATTATAAAATGTAATAGGACCATGTTGAAAATACAGATGAAAAATAATACAGCGCAGCGAACGGTGAATCTTCGCTACGCTGTATACTACTATAATAAGGGAAAATAGTCTCCCGATAAAACTATCTGATAAAATTAGTCTTGATCTTTTCTTCAGTTTCCGGAGCATTGATACCGGCGTTCTTTCCGGCTTCAATACATTTCAGAAGCCATGTCATGTTGTTGCCAAGTGTACGCATGATCTGAAGACCTTCTTCATCTTTATGGACTTCATCCGGGGTATTACCATGAACCATTGTCCAGTAATTTCCGGAGACTACCGGCATCTGATGATATGTAAAATATTTAGTCAGAACGTCCAGAGTTGCAGTTGTGCCGGCGCGTCTTGCAGAAGCAACAGCTGCGGCTGGCTTGTGGACCATATATTTTCCTGCCATAGAAGCAAATTTATCCATAAATTCCATGATCTGTCCGGATGGGGAAGCCCAGTAAACAGGAGAGCCGACAACAAGAGCATCAGCCTCTTTCATTTTTTCAGCTGCGGCTGTGACATTTTCGCGGGAAGGATCTCCAGCCTGGAAGATCTCAGCTTCAATACCATTCTTTTTTAAAGTGTTGGCAACTTCTGTGAGTGCTGTATAGGTGCAGCCTTCTTTGCGCGGACTGCCGTTCAGTAATAAAACCTTCATTATAATGATCATCCTTTCAAAATTCTTTTAACATCATTATATACGTACAAAAAATAAAGTCAATCTCTTGAAGGACGCTCATAGATGATGAAAAAACGAGAATTACAATGTGAAACGTGTTGTGGATCACGGAGTGAACAGTAAAACTTCCGCATTTTATAAGGGCTTGAGGCCAGTTTTGCAGGTTTGTAAAAAAAATTGAAATTTTTCAAAAAAAAGCTTGCAATTATAAAAAAGGTATGGTATTATTTAACTCGTCGCTGAGGGAAATACAAAACAGCGAAACATAAAAAAGAAATATGGCTCCATGGTCAAGCGGTTAAGACACCGCCCTTTCACGGCGGTAACAGGGGTTCAAATCCCCTTGGAGTCACTTAAAACTAAACTGGATATTCATTGACTCGATTCAACATTTGGTGTTTAATACGCCGATGTGGCTCAATTGGCAGAGCAGCTGATTTGTAATCAGCAGGTTATCGGTTCGAGTCCGATCATCGGCTTTTTGGACCTTTAGCTCAGTTGGTTAGAGCAACCGGCTCATAACCGGTCGGTCCTGGGTTCGAGTCCCCGAAGGTCCATTTTAAAAGTTTTATATTTTGTATGGCCCAGTGGCTCAGTTGGTTAGAGCGCCGCCCTGTCACGGCGGAGGTCGAGAGTTCGAGTCTCTTCTGGGTCGTTCATATTTGGGGTCTTAGCTCAGCTGGGAGAGCATCTGCCTTACAAGCAGAGGGTCATAGGTTCGAGCCCTATAGGCCCCATTTTTGAACAAATTAATTGAATATGCGGGTATGGTGGAATAGGCAGACACAAGAGACTTAAAATCTCTCGGGGGCAACTCCGTGCCGGTTCAAGTCCGGCTACCCGCAGTATCAGTGAGATTCCTTTTTCAGGGATCTTTTTTTGTGTCATAAAATATATTGATGAAAACGGGAAAATATTCCTAGCTTATTGGTAGGGATATTGACAAGGCTATTTTCCCATGATAGAATCCTGACAGTTGTAAAACAAATCGGACAGATATAAAAAATATATCCGTTGTCAGTATAAATATACATGGAAAGAATATGAGGAGAGGTCAGAAAATGCTGAATCAGTTTTCAAGAACAGAATTATTAATCGGAAAAGAAGGAATGGAAAAGCTGAAAAATTCCAGAGTCGCAGTATTCGGAATTGGCGGTGTTGGCGGATATACGGTGGAAGCACTGGTCAGAAGTGGCGTAGGTACCCTGGATCTCATTGATGATGATAAAGTATGCCTCACCAATATCAATCGCCAGATTTACGCAACAAGAAAGACCGTAGGGAAATATAAAGTTGACGTGGCCAGAGAACGTATTCTTGAAATTAATCCGGATGCAGTTGTAAATATCCACAAAACATTTTATGTGCCGGAGACAGCAGATTCCTTTGATTTTTCCCAGTATGATTATGTAGTCGATGCAATCGACACTGTAACCGGAAAGCTGATGCTCGTAGAGCAGGCAAAGGCTTCAGGAACACCGATCATCAGCTCTATGGGGGCCGGAAATAAGATGGATCCAACAGGTTTTATAGTGACAGATATTTATAAAACGTCCGTCTGCCCCCTTGCAAAGGTCATGCGCCGTGAACTGAAAAAAAGAGGAATCAAAAAACTGAAGGTGGTTTACTCACAGGAGAAGCCAATGACTCCAATTGATGATATGGCGATCAGCTGCAAGTCTCATTGCATCTGTCCTCCGGGAACAGAAAGAAAATGTACTCAGAGACGTCAGGTACCGGGAAGTAATGCCTTTGTGCCTTCCGTAGTGGGACTGATCATTGCCGGTGAGGTTGTAAAGGATCTTATTAAATAAAAATTGGATCATTCTGTGTTACTGAGAACGGAATGAACAGTAATCATTCTGTAAGAACAGATATTGCATGTATACTTATATTGTGCAATATCTGTTTTTTTGTGATAAAATATTTTTTACAGATAGTTTTGTAAATAAAAGAGAAGGACAGATAAAGTATGGGGATCGTTGAAAAATTTATAAAAGAAGGACAGCTGACAAAGGAAGAATATCCGGAACTTCTGCACTTATACCAGGATCCGGATGCGGTTCGTCTGCTTCGGGAAGAGGCTGTCCGTATACAGAAAAAATATTTTGGAAATAAAATATATACAAGAGGTCTGATAGAATTTACCAATTACTGCAGAAATGACTGCTATTACTGCGGGATCCGCCGTTCTAATAGGAATGCCAGCCGTTACCGCCTTACAAAGGAAGAAATCTTGCAGTGCTGCGAGAATGGCTATGAGCTGGGATTTCGGACATTTGTGCTCCAGGGAGGGGAAGACCCATGGTTTAATGATGACCGGATGGTTGACATTATCCGGTCCATCAAACAGGGATATCCGGACTGTGCGATCACGCTGTCCATTGGGGAGAAATCAAAAGAAAGCTATCAGAGATTTAAAGATGCTGGAGCAGACCGCTATTTACTCCGTCATGAGACGGCCAGTGAGGAACATTATCGTTATCTTCATCCGGAGAGTTTAAGTCTTGCAAACCGTAAACAGTGTCTTTATACCCTGAAGGAACTGGGATATCAGATAGGTGCCGGATTTATGGTAGGTGCGCCGGGACAGACGCTGGAGTATCTGGCGGAAGACCTTGTTTTTCTTAAAGACCTGAATCCGCATATGGTGGGGATCGGACCATTTGTCCCGCACCATGATACGAAATTTGCAGAGGAACCGGCAGGAAGTGTGGATCTGACACTGTTTCTGCTGTCTGTCATCCGGATCCTGCTTCCACAGGTACTTCTTCCGGCAACCACAGCACTGGGGACCCTGGACCCCAGAGGCAGGGAAAAGGGTTTTCAGGCGGGTGCAAATGTGGTAATGCCCAATCTTTCTCCGGTGAAGAACCGTAAACAGTATGAGCTTTATGATAACAAGATCTGTACAGGCGAGGAAGCAGCAGAGTGCAGAGGGTGCCTTACCAGACGTGTGGAGTCTGTAGGCTATGAAATCGTTACAGACCGTGGAGATTCCCCGATGACAGATTGACACGGGGTACAAAATACTTTCTTTTTTCAGCGATTTAAGGTAAAATATCAGTAAGATCAGATTGCTAAAAAATTAACAGCTGGTCAGAAATAAGCGGAATTTTCCTGCAAAGCGGAATGCAGGAAAAATGATGGAGTGCGTAAAATATGGAAAAATCAGAAAATGCTGTGCGGAGCAGACTTCTGGAAGCGGGGAAGGAAGAATTCAGAGACAGGGGATTTCTGAAGGCTTCTCTTCGTGCGATCTGCAAAAAAGCAGAGGTGACTACGGGAGCGCTATATTTCTTTTTTGAAAGTAAAGCAGCTCTTTTTGAAGAAATCGTGGAAGAGACGGTAGAGGATCTGAAGCGGATCATGGGAGACTTTACGAATCAGGAAAAACAACTGCATCCGGAAGAATATGACAGGATACTTATGGAATTTATCTGGGAAAACAGGGACATCGCAAAAATCCTCATAGATGGAGCTGAAGGTACCAGATATGAGAATTTCCGTGAGGATGCCTGTACGAAAATGGAGCAGATCCTTAATGAACGTTTTCAAAAGGAATGTGGACAAGAAGTTGATCACGAGCTGGTACATATCCTGGTACAGATGAAATTTCAGGGATATTGTGAACTGCTCCGGGGAAACTGCTCCAGGGAAAAACTCCTGGAAATTTCCAGAATTCTGCAGATATGTTCCAGCCAGTGCCTTCTGGCAATTGAGGCAGAACTAAACAGAAAGCATTAAAAACCATTGCTCATTCTCCTAAAGTATGTTATGATTAACTTGGTTAGTTTTAACAAACCGAGGGAGGTGTAAATAACGTGAGATCAAATGAATCATCTGAAGATTATTTGGAAACGATCCTGATCCTTGGAAACAGGAGTTCTCTTGTAAGAGCTGTGGATATCGCGGCAGAGATGGGCTTTAAGAAACCGAGTGTCAGTGTTGCCATGAAGAATCTTCGCCAGAAAAATCTCATCACAGTAGCCGACAACGGAGATATCCGTCTGACAGAGGACGGACATAAGATTGCCGATAAGGTATATGAACGTCATCAGCTGATCTCTTCCTGGCTGATGATACTGGGAGTCCAGGAAAAAACAGCGATTCATGATGCCTGCAGGATCGAGCACATAATCAGTGAGGAGAGCTTTCAGGCATTGAAAAAGGCAGTTTATGAGCTGAGGGAGCAGCAGGCTGTGCTCCATGGAGAAACCGCGGATCAGGTTTGATCCCTGCAGCAGAAGCTATCAGGAATTGACAACTGAAAAAATAAGAATATAATGGAAATCCAGGTTATGAAATGGAGGATACCAAAAGATGAAATTACTTTTTATACGACATGGAGACCCGGATTACACAATAGATTCCCTGACCGAAAAGGGCTGGAAGGAAGCGGAATTTCTTTCTGAAAAGATCGCAGCTCTTGATGTCAGGGATTTTTATGTTTCTCCGCTTGGAAGAGCAAAGGATACCGCATCCTGCACACTGAAGAAAAACGGAAGAACAGCTACAGAATGCAAGTGGCTGAGAGAATTCGACGTAAAGATCAGAAGACCGGATCTTCATGGGGAAAAGATCATTCCCTGGGACTGGCTTCCCCAGGACTGGACGAAGATCGAAAATTTCTACAGCTTTGACCGTTGGTGGGATAATGACATCCTGCGAGAGGGAAAAATGAAAGAAGAGTATGACTGGGTCACACAGAATTTTGATAAAGTTCTGGCAGAGCATGGCTATGTGCGGGAAGGACATTATTACAGAGCAGAAAAAGCCAATGAAGATACGCTTGTGTTTTTCTGCCATTTCGGTGTAAGCTGTGTACTCATCAGCTATCTTCTCAGTATCTCTCCGCTGGTGATGCTGCAGAATTTCTGTGCGGCGCCGTCATCAGTGAGCACCATTGTTACAGAGGAGAGGCGAAAAGGGATCGCGTCCTTCCGTATGAGCTCTTTTGGAGACATTTCTCATTTGTATGCGCATCAGGAGCCGCCGGCTTTTGCTGCCAGATTCTGTGAGACATATGATAACAAAGAGCAGAGACACGACTAAAAAGCGAAAGAAACGGCTGTAATATTTCGTGTTTTTCCGGAAGACCATGGTAAATAATGATCAGCAGGATTATTTTGGAAAATGATTAGACTTCGTTAATAAATTTTATAAATTTATTAGAAATTGTACAAATTTCTCTCACATTTATCCTGTATGATATAAACATCTTAAGAGAACAGAAGCTCTTAAGAAAAACTCTTTCCTTTCCCTAAAATATGTATGAAGATAAACCACCGTTCCATTGGCAAGACAGAGCCGACAGGACGGTGGTTTTGCATTGCAGGAAAAAACTGCCGAATGACAGAGGAGATAAAGATTTCCAATGTTTATCGGCAGTATTTTTTTGTTGTCTGAGATTTATTGGATATACAGCTTCAGGCACAGCTACGGCCTGCGATAGCGGTTAAAGCAGGAATATATTTCCTGGATCCTGGGCATGGCATAACCGCATGGAATATAAGAGCCTTCCGAGAAGAAGGACAATCCCTGCCTTTTCAGCTGAGTATCCAGATAAGTGATGATCTCCGGCAGAGTACGTTTTCCGTCAATGAGATGTTCGCAGGCATATTTCAGAAGCAACGCCAGGGATGCAGTTTGCTCGGAGTCGATCAGCTGCTCCACATAGCGGAGATCCACTTCGGTTTTTCCAAGAGAAAAGCCATCTTTGCCGTGAACCTTGGTTTTCAGTCTTTCCGGCTGTCCGGGACGGCTGTGGCGGGATGGAGCCACTTTGGCCCTGGTCATGATGCGATGGCTTTCCGGAAGGCGGAATGCAGGGGCCTCAATGTCTGAGAGAGGATATTCCTGACAGAGCTTTTTGGTGACTGCTGTGATGTCCACCGGATGATAATTATCCATCTGGATCACAGTATCCGCAATATGGAAAAAAGCTCCGGAGCTTCCGGCAACCAGGATAGTGGAGATCCCTGCCTTTTCATAGAGATCCCGGGCACGTTCCAGAAATGGAGTGATGGGCTCCTTTTCCCGGCAGATCACTCGCTGCATGAAGGAATCACGGACCATAAAGTTGGTGGCAGAGGTATCCTCGTCAAGGAGAAAGACTTTACTTCCTGCCTCCATACTTTCCACGATACCGGCAGCCTGTGAAGTGCTGCCGCTGGCATCCTCTGTAGAAAAGCAGAGGGTGTCTTTTTTATTTGGAAGATCGTTGATAAAAAGAGAAATGTCCACATCTTTGATAAAACGGCCGTCCTCAGAGCGAAGCTTCTGGGCAGAAGGATCGGTAATGACATATTCCCGGCCATCGCCGGAAATGTGATCGTAAATTCCCAGCTCCAGTGCGTTAAGTAAGGTGGATTTGCCATGGTAGCCGCCACCTACGATCAAGGTGATGCCGCAGGGAATGCCCATGCCTGTTATGGTTCCTCTGTGGGGCAGCTCCATGGAAACCCTCAGGCTTTCCGGAGAAACAAAAGGAACAGAGTTTTTCATCGGGCGTGAAGAGATGCCGCTTTCCCTGGGGAGGATAGCGCCGTCACTGACAAAGGCAACCAGAGAACGTTTTTTCAGCTCCTGACGGATAAATGCCTGATCTTCGGCAAGGCAGATGGATTTTCTCAGCGCTTCCGGGTCAAGATTCCGGTAAAAAAATGCCTTGTGAACACAGACCGGAAGAAAATCGAAGAGGATTTTTTCCAGTTCGGGAGAGTTGATGGTTCTGCCATTGGCCGGGAAACCGATGAAAAAACGGGCAGTGATGCCTTTTTCCGTTATTTCACAGGCGGTACGTGCAAGAACCTCCTGACCACAGTGGCTTACTGAGATCAGGCCGCTTTTTCCGGAGCCTTTTGCACGGAAGGTATAACGGTTTACCTGCTGTTCAAACTGGCGGTTCAGAAAGTCTCCCAGTGTGATGCGGGTCAGGGAATCCTTATAATATTCTGCCGGAAATCCGGTGTCTCGGTGGGAAAGCTTCACACTGATGTGAGAGGGAGAGGCAAAAGGATCCCCCTGCACGTGGTCAATGGACAAAATATAACGGTCAAACTGGTATGCACCCCGCAGAGACTTGTATGCAGGATAGCTTTTGCGGTTGATGCTGTGAAGAAGCTCTTTTAGCTGAGCAGATGCTTGCATGTTGTTTCCTCCTTTGCCCTGTTGGAGCATACAGGTAAAGTCTACGGTGAAACAGAAAGCTTTCCGTGTGTGAGATACCTGAAAATTTTGGATACAGGGCCAATTCTTAAGAACTACTATAACGAATCATAAAGATTTTGTAAAGAATGGGAATTGCGGTGGAAATTCGTAAATGTTTGACCTATAATAGTAGACAGATTGCAGATAATATGATGAGAAACGGCAGCTGCCGGAAGCTATAAAGAAAGGTGGACCACTAAAATGGAAAGAAGAAATGCGTGGCTTTCTTATAAGGAAGCAGAAGAGACAGAAATGGAGAAGCTTGCGAAGGCTTACAGAGAATTTTTGGATAAAGGAAAAACGGAACGGGAATGTGTTGCAGAAATCGTGAAGGAAGCAGAGGCTGCCGGATATGAATCTCTTGAGTCGAAGCTTGAAAAAGGCGAGAAGATCAATGCCGGTGACAAGGTTTATGCGGTAGGGATGAAGAAGATCGTTGCTCTGTTTCATGTAGGAACGGAAGAGCTTTCCGGAGGTATGAGCATTCTCTGTGCACATATCGATTCTCCGCGACTGGATATCAAGCAGAATCCTCTGTACGAGGATACGGATCTGGCTTATCTGGATACCCATTATTATGGTGGTGTAAAGAAATACCAGTGGGTGACACTGCCTCTTGCCATGCATGGTGTTGTTGCAAAGAAGGACGGAAGCATTGTGGAGATC
Source organism: Blautia sp. LMAG:36 (assembly GCF_008680535.1). Taxonomy (NCBI): domain Bacteria; kingdom Bacillati; phylum Bacillota; class Clostridia; order Lachnospirales; family Lachnospiraceae; genus Blautia; species Blautia sp. LMAG:36. The sequence continues at coordinate 326,157 of NZ_NALB01000006.1, forward strand.
AGCATTGGTGAGGATGTGGAAGATCCGGTACTTTACATCACAGATCTTCTGATCCATCTTTCCGGAAAACAGCTCCAGAAAAAGGCAGCAGAGGTTATTGAGGGTGAGATGCTGGATATCCTGATCGGCAGCAGACCTCTTGCAGAGCTTCCGGATGATTCCAAAAAGGATGCGGTAAAACAGAATGTGCTGAAGATTTTAAATGAGAAGTATGGTATTGAGGAAGAGGACTTTCTTTCAGCAGAGCTGGAGATCGTTCCGGCAGGAAAGGCAAGAGACTGTGGACTTGACCGCAGCATGATCGCAGCATATGGACAGGATGACCGTGTATGCGCTTACACATCCCTTGCGGCAATGCTGGAGATGGAGGAGACACCGAAGCGTACCGGCTGCTGTCTCCTTGTAGATAAGGAAGAGATCGGAAGCGTTGGTGCCACAGGCATGCAGTCCAGATTTTTTGAGAACAGTGTGGCAGAGCTTCTGGACGGAATGGGCTGCTATTCCGAGCTTGCATTAAGAAGAGCTCTCCGTAATTCCAGCATGCTTTCTTCCGATGTAAGTGCCGGCTATGATCCGGCCTATGGTGAGGCTTTTGAGAAAAAGAATGCAGCATATCTTGGACGCGGTATTGTTCTTAACAAGTTCACCGGGGCAAGAGGAAAATCCGGTTCTAACGATGCCAATGCAGAGTACGTTGCAAGAGTTCGCAGGATTTTTGATGATCACAATGTTGCTTTCCAGACAGCAGAGCTTGGAAAGGTTGATTTTGGCGGAGGCGGAACCATCGCTTATATTGCGGCACTTTACGGAATGGAGGTTATCGACAGTGGCGTGGCAGTGCTGAGTATGCATGCTCCGTGGGAGGTTACCAGCAAGGCGGATGTATATGAGGCATACAAGGCATATAAGGCATTTTTACTTGATGCATAAACAGATGTATAAATGTGTGTCAGTTCTGAAGACATTCAGGTAATCTTTTCGTTACAGATCAATGAGCGGGGTTTTCCCGGAAATGACAGAGCAGTCTGCCTGCTGCTGTTTTGGCTTGGAGCGTTCCGACGAGAAACAGCAGTATCCCCTGCAGACTTCGCTCTGTATTTTTAACCTGATCAGGGAAGCTCTCTGTTTCAATGGCGAAAAGCAATAAGCAATAAGCAGAGGAGGGGCTTGCCTGGGACTGATTTACTTTACAAGGAGTAATTTTATTATGGAAGATGCATTGGTACGGGTAGTAGATCTGTGCAAGGTTTACAATCCCGGAGAAAATGAGGTGCGGGCGCTGGATCATGTGGACCTGGAGATCCATAAGGGTGAATTTGTGGCTATTATCGGACAGTCCGGTTCCGGAAAATCCACCTTTATGAACATGCTGGGCTGTCTGGATGTCCCCACCTCCGGGAAATATTATCTGAATGGAACAGATGTATCCACAATGAAGGATAATGATCTCTCGGTGGTACGAAATAAGGAGATTGGTTTTATCTTTCAGGGCTTTAATCTGATCGCAAATCTTACGGCGCTGGAAAACGTGGAGCTTCCTCTGATCTATCGTGGGATCGACCGGAAAACAAGAAGAAAGCTTGCTGTGGAATCTCTTAAAAAAGTCGGACTTGAGAAACGTATGGACCATAAGCCAAACGAAATGTCAGGGGGACAGCAGCAGCGTGTGGCTATTGCCAGAGCTATCGCAGCCAGGCCGCCGGTGATCCTGGCAGATGAACCAACGGGAAATCTGGACTCTGCATCCAGCAGGGAAATTATGGAAATCCTGAAGGGAATGCACAGATCAGGAGAAACCTTGATCCTGATCACTCATGATAATGGGATCGCGGCTCAGGCCAGACGTGTGGTCCGGATCATGGATGGAAAAATTGAATCAGATACGATCAATGAGGAATTTGTCGAGGAGGCTTAAGAATGAAAAAAGGGAAAAAGATTGTGATCGGTGTGGCAGCAGTGGCTGTTGTGGCAGGCGGTATTTATGTGGCATCAGGTGCAGGCCGCGGGGGATCACAGATTCCGCAGGTTGCTGTTACCAAAGCGGAGACAGGAGATGTGGAGGAGATCGTAGATGCAACCGGAACCGTTGTCAGTGATGAGCAGAAGACCTTTTATTCTCCGGTGAACGCACAGATCAAAAGCGTATCCTTCGCAGAAGGCGATACGGTTTCAAAGGGAACGAAGCTGATAGAGTTTGAAGTGAAGGATCTGGAGAGGGATAATCAGAAAGCAGAGCTGAATGTACAGTCCGGACAGTATGATTACAAAAATTCCATCAATAAATCCAATGAGGCCCAGCAGAAGCAGGACAGCGCAAAAGCAAAGGTTTCCAGTCTGGAACAGCAGGTAAGGAAGCAGCAGAATTATCTGGCTTCCCTGAGATCACAGCTGGCGTCTGTACAGGCTCAGGCTGCGGCAGATGCGCAGGCACAGGCCCAGGCGGAGACCCAGGCAAAGGCAGAGGCCCAGGCTACCAGGGATGCAGAGACTCAGAGAGCGTATTCAGAAGCGCTGACTACATATCAGAATGAGACACTTCCGCAGTACCAGCAGGAGCTGGGACAGCTGAATTCCGATTATGTAACGGCACAGAATGTTTATAATCAGGCAGATACCAGTTATCAGATGGCTTTTGCACAGTGGCAGGCAGACCAGAGCGATGAGAATGCCCAGGCGCTGGATGAAGCGGAAGCAGCAAGAAGTCAGGCAGAGATCGCCTGCCAGGAAGCAAAGGAAGCTTATGAGGATAAGAAGGCCAGCCAGCCAAAAATGCCGGAGTATTCCGATTACAGCAGTAGTGCAGCCGGTGATTTTGTTACCGATGGAGCTTCAGAGGAAACACAGGATCTGACAGATCATGCATCTGCGGATGCTTCTTCTGCAGGAAGTACAGTGGATACTTCTGCCATTGAGAATGCGATCGAACAGGCAACCTCTGATCTGGCGGATCTGCAGTCAGATCTTGCTTCCCAGAAATCCATTGCAGAGGCGGATTCTGCCAGCCTTACAGAAGAAGAGAAAGAAAAAATGCGTGTCAGCAACAATCTTACTGAGCTGGATGCAAAATCTGCGAAAGAGCTGGTAGAAGAAGGAAAGAAAGGCATTTCGGCGGATTTTAACGGCGTCATTTCCAAATCAGCAGTCCAGCAGGGCGCAGCGGCAACACAGGGAATGGAGCTTTTTACCCTGCAGAATACAGATAAGGTCAGCGTTGATATCAATGTGTCCAAGTATGACTACGATAAGGTAAAGGAAGGCCAGAATGCGGACATTACCATCGGCGACAGGAAATATACCGGCAAGGTGACTAAGATCAGTCACATTGCGACAACCAACGAAAAGGGCTCCACACTGATCTCTGCCACAGTGAGCATCGACAAGCCGGACAAGGATATTTTTCTGGGAGTAGATGCGAAGGTAAAGATCTATGCAGAAAAGGCAGAGGATGTGGTAACGCTTCCGGCAGGCGTGGTAAATATCGGCAAGGATGGTTCCTTCTGTTATGTGCTGAAGGATGGTGTGATCACGAAGCAGGATATCACAACAGGAATTAGTTCCGAGGATTCTGTTGAGATCACAGATGGCATTAAAGCTGGAGATAAGGTCATCGAGGATCTGGGCTCCCTGGAAGAGGGAATGAAGGCAGAGGCAGCAGCGGCAGACAGTGACAGTGCAGCAGAGACAGGGGAGACTGCCGATGAGTAATATTTATGAATATATCAAAATGGCAATCCATAATATCATGGCTAATAAGGGAAGATCCTTTCTCACCATGTTAGGGATCATTATCGGTATTGCATCAGTGATCGCCATTGTGTCCATCGGTGAGGGTACGAAGAATCAGATGAACAGTGAGATCAATGATATCGGAGGCGGCCAGATCGCTGTTTACTGCAGTGATGATGCCATAGCAGACCAGGTCTGGATCGAGTCGGAGGATATTGATGCAGTCCGGGAGCTGGATGGCGTGGAAGGTGTTAATGTTTCGGAGTCCTATACAGGCGAGACCGTAACCGGAAAGGGTGATTTTAATCTTACAGTGACCGGGGAGGCCCAGGATGCCAAGCTGGTGGATAATGCTTCTGTGAAGTACGGAAGCTATTTCGGGCAGAAGGAGGTCGAAGAGGGAAAAAACGTCTGCGTGATCTCCGATGCCGATGCGAAGAGGCTTTTCGGAACGGATGATGTAGTGGGAATGACACTGGACATCACCTGCTATGATCTGACCAAGACATTTCGCATCTGCGGAGTCACCACACAGAAGGAGAACGGAACCTTTGTCAGCTATACTTACGATGGAATGCCGGTGACCATAAATGTGCCTTATACGGCCATGGACGACTTTACCGGAAGCAGCGGAGAATTTTATCAGATCATAGTTCAGGCGGATAAGAGTCTGGATTCCCAGGCGGTCGCAGACAAGATCATAAATCTTCTTGAGAGACGTCACCAGTGTGCCGGAGATGAATATTTCCAGGTACAGAGCTTCCAGGATGTCATGAAATCCATGAATCAGATGCTTGGCATGGTAACTGCGTTTATCTCTTTTGTTGCGGGCATTTCCCTTCTGGTAGGTGGTATCGGTGTTATGAACATCATGCTGGTGTCCGTCACAGAGCGTACCAGGGAGATCGGTATCCGGAAATCCCTTGGAGCAAAAACCTCGTCCATTATGTTACAGTTTCTTGCGGAGGCAGCGATCCTGACGATCATAGGCGGGCTGATCGGTATTGTGCTGGGGATTGCAGGCGGCTATGTGATCTGTGCGGTGATCAGCAGCAGTATGGGAATGACCATCACACCTGGGATCAGTGCGGGAACCATCCTGGCGGCTACGCTGTTCTCCTGTGCAGTAGGTGTGTTTTTCGGAATCTATCCGGCGAAAAAGGCAGCGAAACTGAGCCCGATCGAGGCACTTAGACGGAATTAGAAAACTGTTGCTTTTGCATCAAAAATAGCAATAAAAAATATTTTTAAAAAAAATCAAAAAAAGTTTCAAAAAACCCTTGACATTTTATAGGTCTTAGAGTATCATACATATTGTTGCAGCGGTGATACGAAATATCACAAAGGAAAAGCAACAAAGATGTGCGTTTAGCTCAGCTGGATAGAGCGTTTGGCTACGGACCAAAAGGTCGGGGGTTCGAATCCTCTAACGCACGTATAAAGCCTCTGGAATTGTTCCGGAGGCTTTTGTTTTGTGTTTCGGAAACAGGCGAAAAATTGTATTGACACTGGTAGTGGGCCAGAGTAGAATAAAAAAACAGAAAAGAAAAATTTTTGTAAAGCTGTTTGTCTGATACAAGCAGCTTTTTTCACAGGAAAAAGTAAACAACAATGAAAGTACAAAACACCTGAAATAGAGGTGAACCTATCAGGAGGAAAAAACAATGCCAGGATATCTGATCAAAGATACAACAAAAGAAGAACGTAAACAGATCGTGGAGGAATCTCTTGGAAATATTTCCGCGAACTGTGATGGCTGTATGGCGAGACTTGCGGATATGTATCAGGATTATATTGACGGAAAGAAAGAGATCCGTGAGATCAATATGGAGTTCAATGCCAGGTATGTCCATGGAGATATGGATAAAGAGGAAAAACGAAGCTGCCCGATGTAGCGAACGGAGATTAACAGAAGCATGGATCAAAATGAAGTAAAATATGATAAGCTGCTGAAGATCAAAACCACCGGTCGTGACGATTCCAGATCGGATCAGTACTGTTATCCATACGAGCCAACGCCGTACGGGGTGCTGGAACGGCTGGCTTATTGTGGATATCTGGGGAAAAAGAATCATCTGATCGACTATGGATGTGGAAAAGGCAGAGTGGATTTTTTTCTGGCGTGGCAGGTCAGATGCCGGACTACAGGCGTGGAGTACGATGAACGTATGACAAAAGCCGCAGAAGAAAACAGGCAGCGGGCTGTTTCCGGGACAAAAACATCATTTATACTGGAGAATGCGGCCCTTTTTCAGGTGCCGGAGGCCGCAGACAGATTTTATTTTTTCAATCCCTTTTCTGTGGAAATACTGAGAAGCGTCATCGGACGCATCCGGGAATCCTGGTATGAAAAAACAAGAGAAATGCTACTGTTTTTCTATTATCCATCTGACGAATATATTTCATATCTGATGACCGTAGAGGAACTGGAATTCCTGGACGAGATCGACTGTCAGGATCTTTTCGACGGGAAAAATCAGAGAGAGAGGATATTGGTATTTCAGATGGGAGAGGAGTAAAAACAACATGATAAAACTGATCGCAACAGACGTAGACGGAACTCTTGTAAAAGACGGGACCATGACTATCAATCCGGAATATATGACAGTGATCCGGAAGCTGACTGAGCTGGGAATCACCTTTGTGGTGTGTTCCGGGCGGCAGTATGACAGTGAGAGGAAGCTGTTTGAGCCGGTGAAGGATCTGGTGTATTTTGTGTCAGATGGCGGTACGGTGATCCGGAAGAATGATAAGATCCTGAAGGTACATACACTTCCGGATGAGGTTTGGAAACGCATGCATCATATGGTGAAAGAAAAAATGCCGGAATGTGACTGCTTTATTGCCACACCGGAATGCTGCTATGCGGAGAATGAGAATGGAAGGATGTTCCGGTGGCTGCGGGATTCCTATGGCTATGATATGAGAAAAGTGGATGATCTTTCTTCTCTTCAGGGAAAACAGGTGCTGAAATTCTCTGTCTATCACCCGGAACGGTGCGAGGAGCTTTGTGCACCGTATTTTACACCGGCATGGAGGGATAAGGTAACACTGGCGGCTGCCGGAAAAGAATGGATGGACAGTACTCCGCCGGAGGGCGAAAAAAGTACAGCTGTCGAATTTATCCAGCAACAGTTAGGAATTTCTCCGGAGGAAACCTGTACATTCGGAGATAACCTCAACGATATTGCCATGCTCCAGAAAGCGGGAATGAGCTATGCAGTAGCCAATGCCAGAGCGGAAGTGCAGACAGCAGCCATGGAAGTGTGTCCCTCTTATAGTGAAGATGGAGTCCTACAGATCCTGAAAGGGATTGTTTCTGAAAGCGGAAAATAATAAAGATACATAAAATATGTGCTTTCGGTAAAGAAAAGTCACCGGCCAGGGGTTGACTTTTAAAAACAATTCTGTTAAATTGAAAAAAATTGAAAATTTTAATTCCATGAGGGAGTAGTTCGCACGTAAGTGTGATTTGTCAACAGACCCGGTTTTTTCTGAAAAACCTGGCAAATCTTAAAGAATGAGACTCATGTATGCTTTGTTATATTTTATTGCAGCAGGGCATACATGGGTCTTTTTTATGTAACAAAAGAATGCCGGAAAGAATTTTTTCAGCAGGGCGGGCGACAATGAATCTCCGGGTTATGGGAAATAAAAAAAGAAAGTGAGAAGAAAAATGGAAAATCTGGTAAACAGTTCACCGCTGATCCTTGTGTTAGTTTTTCTTGTGATCGGCTTTGTGTTCCTGATGAAGGGTGCGGATTTCTTTGTAGAAGGAAGCTCCAGTATTGCAAAAAGGCTGAAGGTGCCGCCGATCATCATCGGTCTTACTATTGTGGCAATGGGAACATCTCTTCCGGAAACCGCAGTCAGCGTTACAGCGTCACTGGTCAATAACAATGAGCTTGCGGTCAGCAATGTGGTAGGTTCCAATATTTTTAATCTGATGGTAGTTGTTGGAGTCTGTTCCATCCTGACGCCGATCCTGGTACAGAAGGAAACCATCCGGAGGGATATTCCGTTTTCCATGATCTGTGCGCTCCTTCTTCTGGGGCTTGGGATCCTGGCAGCAGGAGATACGATCGGAATGAGACTTGGTCATCTGGATGGAATGATCCTGCTGGGATTTTTTGCAGGCTATATTGTGGTAATGATCCAAAGTGCCATGAAGGCCAGGGCAGCAGGAAAAAATGTGGACATGGAAGGAATGGAAGAGCTGGAAGAAGAAATCGGCATCCTTTCCTGGCCGAAGAGCATCCTTTTTATTGTGGGAGGCGCACTTGCCATTGCCTTTGGCGGAGATCTTACTGTGGATGCTGCCAGCCGCATTGCCATTGATCTTGGAATGAGCCAGACACTGGTGGGACTGACCATTGTTTCTATCGGAACTTCCCTTCCGGAGCTGGTGACTTCCGTGGTTGCAGCCAGAAAGAACGAAGTGGATATGGCTGTGGGAAATGCGGTAGGCTCCAATATTTTTAATATTCTGATGGTTCTCGGAGTTGCATCTGCCATCAATCCGGTGGCACTGATCCGGGAAAATATTATTGATATTGTCATACTTATCGTGTTCTCGCTGATCGTGTGGATCTATGCGGCCACAAAGCAGAGGATCAGCCGGAAAGAGGGAATTTCCATGGTGTGTATGTACCTAGTCTATGCAGGGTATATTATCTGGAGATAGCTGTTGTGGGCATGCAGCTGGTCCGACGTGGATAATAGTATCGGATAGGGTTTATACCAATGCAAAATTTATAAGAAAAGCTCCAACTGTATCAATATCGGGATACAGTTGGAGCTTTTCTGCAATTATGCTCATTTGCACTCAGAAGAGAAAGCTTTTTTTGAGGATTCTTCTGAAGCGTTCTTCTGATGCGGGGTCATATCATCGCTGTCCGTCATCAGATATTTCCGGATGGCAAAAAGAATGGCGATACCGATGATCCCGATCAGTGTCTGTACAGGATCGAGATGTTCCACGACCATCTGCCTTGCTGTTGCAAAAAGCAGGACCTCCACAACAGTCTGGGCGGAATGGCGACAGAGCATTTTTACAAACTCCACACCGACTACAAGAGACAGTGCCTGTGACAGGAAACTGGTAAAAAAGCTGGTGTCCATATCCATGATGGAGGTACCGGCAGTTGTAAGGATCAGACGCAGTCCGGACAGTGCGATCACGATAATGATCACGATGGATAATGCGATCTCTGTGTAACGGGCTGTGTTGTAGATCAGTTCGTTAAAATGCTTGCGGATATTGTGGTTAACGGCGGTTCTGTCTTTCATGGGAAGTTATCCTTTCTTTTTCGCAGAAGCGGGATGATCGATAAAGCGGGTTGCAAAATAGCCGAATACGCAGGTGATGACCACCATACATGGCAAAAACAGCCAGAAGCGCTGCTGGCTCATGGTGTTGAACCATGGCGCATTGGCCTGCAGGATCATGATGATGGGCATATGCCACAGATAGATCCCGTACTGGTTCCGGGCTACGAAGTACAGCGGATGCAGAAACCTGAAATCCATTTCCGGCAGGAGGGGGAATCCCACAAGTAGTATACTGAACAGGCCTGCAAGGATGGAATGTGCCGGATAACCGGAGGGAGCGGTGCCATAAAGCCCGTGACTGTGATAATAAAAGATCCATACCAGGATCAGTGCGGTGCTTGCAATAGAAACCGGAAGTCCAAGCTTCAGCCGGTAATCCTGCATACGATCTCCGGTCTGTTTCCAGAAAGCGGCAGCAGCCATTCCCAGCACGAAATTATCCAGCGCAGAGAATACCTGACGCTCGTATACAAAATATACAGAGTTATCCGAAATCCCGGAATTGTGGAGATAGCGGACAACGGCGAACCGGCAGATAACAGTGAAAACAATGGACACAATGGCAGAGACGAGCCAGTTTTTCCGGACTGCCTTATAAAGGAACGGGGCGATCAGATAAAACTGAAAGATCACGCCCATCGTCCACAGCGCACCATTGATGGAACCATGAGTCACCGGGGAAAAGTTCTCCGTGAACGTATAGTACGCAAGGATGTGACGAAGTCCCTCATTGCTGAACATCTGCGTGGACATAAAGATCAGAAGGACCGTGATACATACATAATACTGGGGCATAATGCGGATGCAGCGCTTTTTCATAAAAGCCCGCCAGCCGGGGAGACAGCCTCGCGCCTCCGAAGAAGAAAGGGAAAGATAAATCCCATATCCGCTTAACAGGAAAAACAGTGTAACTCCTACTTCACCTCCAAGAGTCAGAAGTGTGTGGATGGCTGTATGCGACTGCCATGGCTGCCCGGACAGAACGTAGCAGTGATACAGCATAATGTAGAGGATCGCCCCCGCACGGAGCAGATCGATATTTTTGATACGCTTCATAAATAAATCCTTTCCTGAAAAAAATAAGTCTGCCCCATGACTGAAACGGGCAGACAGAGATAGGTTTAGTATAGCATGAACGTGGGAGATTGGAAAGCTGTCGGAGGGAACCGTAACGAAAAATTTATTATTGCAGAATGATGTCATTGCACTGATTGACGACGCCGGAGAGACTGTAGTAGAATACAAGTATAGCAGCTGGGGAAAAATCTGTCAGAGATAAACTGGATCACTGCCGCTTCCGCAGGACTTGGAACCGCTATGGGATTTTTGGGAATTGGTGGTTCGACAACAGGTGCAGTTGTAAGTGGTGTTACTTCGTTTGTAAGTGATTATTATGAAAATAGAGATTTTACAAGTGCGGTTATAAATGGTGCGGTAAGTGCGGGAATATCATTATTTTGGAGTGCTGTAGATAATATAGGACCAAAGCAAAATCAAAAAGGATATTTGAAATATATGAGAAAAGATTACCATGACGCAAATCGAAGAATTTCAAATATGAACCTTTCATTCGCAGAGGCATTACCGCTACGAAGGGCAGTTAATGAAGAAAAAAATGAAAAAATGAGGCAATTAACAGTAACGCGAATAAATGCTTATTCTAGAGATTATTGGAGTAATAGGAAGGTTAATTCTAATATTGCAATACGAAAGTATGGGAGAGTTATTGGCGGGGGATGTGAGTATACTCCGGGAAAAGGAACGCGGTATATGAAGTGTTATAAGTATTTAGGAAAGTTATATTGGGTTTATGTATAAGTTTTGTATGTAAAAATATATGGGAAATGTATTTGACGACTAGGGGGGGGGATCATAATAAACCGAAAAAGAAAAAATAATATACCTGAAAAAATTTTGTTATTTTGTATTTTATTTTTGTCATATCGTTGGATTTTTGAAGATGATAGATTCACATTTGCAGTAGCCGGTTTGGGATATATGGCATTGACTGGATGGGTATTCAGATTTGGCGGAAGAGCGGATCAGGATATTTCTTCGGAAAGTGTAGATGAAAATCCTCTATATGTTTATGGGATGATGAGAAAAAATCGAAAATGGTTTTCCGGAATCAGAGGTTGTTTTCTGTTTCAAATGTTGCTTTTGACAGATGTTTTTTTTGCAGCAGTATATTCCTGTTGGAAATGTTGGACGAATAGCAGTGGGAATGATGCGATTGAAAAAGCGTTATTATCACTGCATATTTTAATGATAGTGGGGTATGTTGAATTTCTGAAGCATAGTGTTAGGATTCATGCAAGAAGCTACATGTATATAGAGAATAAAAAAGGAATCTGGATGCCATTCAGTTTTATCTGTTACAAATACGAGAAGTTAATAGATATCAAAATAACTTTTCCAGAAGAGGTCGAAGAGCGAAACGTTGTATTTGAAAAGGAGCTTTTACATAACCAGTACCAAAAAAAGTCAGAATATGAACTGGACGAAAAAGGAAAAGTAAGTTTTTTCAAGAAAAATAGAAATAATCAGGTGAATATCTGGGCGCTTATAGATATTACAGATATGGATAGAAATGATGTTTTGTTGTTAAATGATAAATTTGCAGAGTTCTGGATCAATGAGATGAGCAGAGAAGAAAAAAAGAATGATATTCGTTTTACATTTGTAATCCAGGTAGATGAAATAAATGATTACCTGCAGGAAACTTTTTATGAAAGCGGGGGAATCTTTATGGATAAGCACAGAAGCCGGCTGCCTGTATTATATGTACGCAAACACGATATCCTGAAAGTAAAATGGGCTGATAATAATTCAAGATATACGAATATCAATAAGGAAATGAGAAAAGAGTTAAAGAAAATATATGATGATTCGGAGATAGAATCCATTAATAGCTGAAGAAAGGAATCATATGGCGAATCTGATATTGAGCATTTTCGAAAGAGTTATAACAATATTAATGTTTATTGCATTGGCGGTTGCTCTCGTATGCAAGAAAAAATCTAAAAAGGTACCGCTTTTTATAATCAGACCAATTTTTTTGGTTGGCTTGTTATTTATCATGTTTCAGGCAGTATTTGTGCAGCGAAATTTTACCTCGCTGGATAAAGCGATTCGGGCATATGATGTTAAGGCGAAGCCAATAGCAACCTTGCAGGATGAGAAATCTACATATGTTATCATGGATGAAGATGGATCTATTGAAGGAAGAATTTTTCCAAAAAATGGAAAGAAATGGAAATTGCCGGATTCAGCATTTTTCAGAAAAAGTATGAGCTATCCTTCAGAAGATGCCAATATTGATATGAGATCAATAGAAATACATGGAGTATGGTATATTGTAATACTCCCACATTATCTTATGGGGGAGAATTCTATAGATGAGGTTCACGATTCGGCTGGAACAGAATTTTTAAAAGCGGAATATGAGAATATAACGGTATATTATGGATATCTGAAAACGAAACCAGACGATTACTGGATTTCTGTAGATGGAGATAAAGTAGAGATCAATCTGTGAAGCGTCAAGATTGTAGGAAAAAGAGGACATAAAAATGAATATTTCACTATCTAACTGGTGGTCGTGGGGAATCTTATTGCTGTTGCTCATGATAGTGGCAGTTGTGGATTCCAGGAAAAGAATCCCACGAAAAATATCCATATTTATACTGGTTCCGCTTTTGTCTGTGGTCATCATATTTATGATGTCCGAAAATAACAAAGAGGCTGAACAAAGTTTCCATACACTTGAGGAAGCAGTAACAGCCTATGATGATCGGTCAGATGTCGTGGCGACATTACGAGGAAAAACTTCAGCATTGGTTATTATGGATGATGGAGATGTGATGGACTCACAGATTTTTGAAAAAACAGAAAGCGGCTGGAAACTTCCGGAAGATTCAGAGTTTCAGGACACAAAGCGTTTTACAGGAGACAGGATTATAGTAGACGTATCTACCGTAGCAGTTGATGGGGAATGGTATGTTGTGGTGTCACCATATCCGGGAATAAAATCTCCCATAACGAATGTATACGATTCGGAAGGAACAGAATTTTCCGAAGCAAAAGGAAGCGAAAACGTTTACTATGGATATCTGAAAAAATACCCAGAGGACTACTGGGTTTCTGCAAATGGACAGAAGATGGTTCCAATCGGGTTTTTGAAGGATTGGGTCAGAACTGGATGGAAAATAATAAGTAGTCATTAAAATAATAGATATCATAAAACAAAAGATTATTGGATTTCTATAAATGGGGAGAAGATATCGCTTGAGTGAAAAAACAAAACGTTTTTTTCTAATAACATTACTTCTGACACCAGCTTGCTACCAGATCATGCCGGAGATCAGAATGGCATTAGTATTGGCGGCAATGGGAGAAGCTGTATTATCGGCAGATAGAATTTGGGCAAGAAATGAAAGTTTTCCTTTTGCAAATTTATATGATGACAGGAATCCTCTGTATGTACGAAAAATGTTGAAAAATAGGAAATGGTTTTCCGGAATAAATGGATATTTTGTAGTACAGATTTTGCTTTTGAGTTATGTTCTTGTGATGACAGCAGGGTTCATTTCTGATCATATAATACATAGAAGATATCAGGAAATCAGACTGGAATTTTTCTGGATTTACTGGGGAATAATAATGAGTCTTGGTGTAGTGGAGGCATATTATATCCATATTTATAAGAAAAGTTTCTGCTATCCGAGAAATAAAAAAGGTATCTGGATGCCATTCAGCTTTATCGGATATGAAATGCAGGGACTGGCAGGAAGGATACTGCCTGATCCAACAGAAGAAACGGAGAAAAATCAGCCTCTGGTGTTTGAAGAATGTCTTTTTAAAAGTGGATATGCTAAAAAAGCAAATTATATATTAAAAGAGAATGACCAAATCTGTTTTTATCAGAAAAGAAAAAATCAACAGGTAAACTTATGGGCGATCATTGATATAGCAGATATGAAGAAAATGCATATCCAGCTTCTGAATGATGCATTTGAGATTTTCTGGTGTAATGAGCTGACCAGAGAAGAAAAAAAGAAAGATGTACGTTTTACCTTTGTGATCCAGACTGAGAGAATCAATGATGCTATAGGCAGGATTTTTTATGACGGATCAGGAATACGGATGTATAAACATCGAAGTCGTATGGCCGTTTTGTATGAGAAAAAACATGACATCATAAAAATAAAATGTACGGACCGTAAGTCCAGATATAAAAATATTTACAGAGAAATGAGAGAAGAACTGAAGCGGGTGATCGGAAGACGGGATGTAGATCTGTAGACGGTATGCAAAGGGGATGTGAAAAAGGTATGTTGATCAAAGTGATAGAACCAATGGTATATCTGATAATTATTGTTAATCTGGTGATCGCTATTTCCTATAAAAGAAAATCAAAAAAGACACCAGTTAAGGTTGTTGCGCCAATTGTTATATTAGGGATCGGACTCTTTGTTTGCGATACAATGTATACTCACCGAAGTTTCAGTTCTGTGGAGAAAGCTGTAGAAGCATATGGTGATAATGCTGAGATCATCCGTATTCTACAGGGAGAAAATTCTACATATGTTATCATGGATAACGAAGGAACAGTAGAGGGGAAGATTTTTCCGGAAAGTTCTGGAAAATGGAAATTGCCGGATTCTATATTTTATGGTACAGGCAGAGAGTATCAAGATGTAAAGATAAATATCGATATGTCAACGATAGAAATCAATGGGGAATGGTATGTACTGGTAGCACCGAATGATGATAATTATGTAATAGCCGATGTGAAGGATTCTGTAGGAACAAATTTTCTGGAAGCAGAAAATAACAAAAATGAAAAGATATGTTATGGATACATGGAACACAAACCGAAAGATTATTGGATTTATGTAAATGGAGAGAAGATATCACTTGATTAAAAGAATATATATTAGAAAAGAAAGAGGCAATTATACAGAAAAATGATCGACATGTTGAGCAAATCAAGTTATTTGTGCGTATATGCCCTGGTATTTGGAGGATTACTGAAATCTTTTTATTTCTATTTGGCGCCAATCGGTGTAATGGAAATTTTGGCGGTTCTGGTAAGCCTGATGATCTCAAATATTCTATTTATTCCTACGGTTATTATACCGTCAAGATGGAAAACCCCTTATAATGTGCCGGATAGTTATAACTGTCAGAATCCATTTTATGTACACGGTATGTTAAATGAAAAAAAGGAATCGAAATATGCTCTTCCTATCAGGAAAAACGGAAAGTTAAAAAGTTTTTTGTTTTTGCGAAAAATTATGATCCTGTGGTTGGGAGTGTATTTTGTATATCTGGGGATGCAGTATGTAAATCTAGGTATAAATAGTACAGTGATAGAAATCCTTCTGAATATCTCGCTGGCTTTTATGATTATGGCAAGATCATGCATGTGGATATTTTATGTGAAATTTTATAAAAAGAATTATAAATATCCAACAGATAAAGAAGGAAATTGGGCGCCATTCAGTTTTCTGTGCCAGAATATCAATATGTATTATGAAAATCCAGTGTGTTACAGGGATTTACAGATACATTCTGATGTAATGGAAAAAGATTTTGGGATTTATCAATATATAAATACGTATAAAGCTCCTCGAAATGGAAAAACTTTTTTCTACAGATATGACAAAACAGATGAGATACATATTCTGGCATATGTAAAAACAGATCTGTTTCAGGAAGCGGATATCGGAAAATTAAATAAAGCTTTTGTAGAATTTTGGAAGCAATATATCAAAACAGAAGAGGAAAAAAAGAAAATATATTTTTCCTTTGTGCTGGAAGTAGAAGATGATAATCGTGTTCTGAAGAGCATTGTACGGAATAATTCAGGGATAATGATGTATAAAAGACGATACCGTCTTGGAGCGGTATATAACCGTTATTATAATCGCCTGGAAATCCTTCCGGTATATAGATATTCGAGATATAAAAAACAATATGAGAAAATGAAAAAAGATCTGTTGGATTGTCTGGGAATATCGGATGTTGTACAGGCCTGACGACTAGGGGTGATCATAATAAACCGAAAAAGAAAAAATAATATACCTGAAAAAATTTTGTTATTTTGTATTTTATTTTTGTCATATCGTTGGATTTTTGAAGATGATAGCTTCACATTTGCAGTAGCCGGTTTGGGATATGTGACATTGACTGGATGGGTATTCAGACATGGCGAAACACCGGATCAGGATATTTCTTCGGAAAGTGTAGATGAAAATCCTTTATATGTTTATGGGATGATGAGAAAAAATAGAAAATGGCTTTCCGGAATCAGAGTGTGTTTTCTGTTTCAAATGTTGCTTTTGACAGATGTTTTTTTTGCAGCAGTATATTCCTGTTGGAAATGTTGGACGAATAGCAGTGGGAATGATGCGATTGAAAAAGCGTTATTATCACTGCATATTTTAATGATAGCGGGGTATGTTGAATTTCTGAAGCATAGTGTTAGGATTCATGCAAGAAGCTATAGGTATATAGAGAATAAAAAAGAAATCTGGATGCCATTCAGTTTTATTTGTTACAAATATGAGAAGTTAATAGATATCAAAATAACTTTTCCAGAAGAGGTCGAAGAACGAAACGTTGTATTTGAATAACTGCGCGTCGCATTCTCGTTACTTTAGTGATGAGTTAGACGCGCAAATTTTTTACCCAAAGAAAGAACACATGTTTACTTATGGCACTATATGTGCTAAAATATAGCCATGGATAGTAGAAAAAACAACAGAATCTGAGAAAAGAGTTATCAGGGAGAAATAAAAATGCAGATAATATCCAGTTATGGTGTAGAATTACGAAAACAGAATATCCCGATCCGCCAGACACTGGAGATTTATCGTGCTGCTGTCAGCTATCTGATTGGAATTTATGTGCAGGTATGGGAAGAATTAGCAGAAATCCCGGATGCAAAGAGGCGTTTTAATGCTGCAGAACATCTGGTACATACTACGAAGAAAAATCATGCCTGTTTTGATTTTGATATCCGGTTCCCAAAGATGCCTTCCTATCTGCGCAGATCTGCCATCCAGCATGCACTGGGGACAGTATCCTCTTATAAAACACGGCTGGATCTATGGGAAAAGACAGACGGAAAGAGCGGGAAACCAAAGCTTGTATATGAAAATCACGCCATGCCGGTTTTCTACCGTGATGTCATGTACCGTGAAGGAGTGGAAGGGAAAGACGAAGCATACCTGAAACTCTATGACGGTCATGACTGGAAATGGTCCTGTGTACGTCTGGAGCATACAGATATGGAACATCTGAGAAGATACTGGTCAGGGAAAAAGGCATCTGCCCCGACTCTGGAAAAGAGACACCGGAAGTACTTTTTGCGTTTTTCCTATACAGAAGAAGTAACACTTACCAAAACACCTGTGAAAGAACAGGTTATCTGCAGCGTGGACTTAGGGATCAATACCGATGCAGTCTGTACCATCATGCGGGCAGACGGAACTGTCCTGGGAAGAAGATTCATAGATCATCCCAGTGAAAAAGACCGGATGTACCGCACACTGGGACGGATCCGCAGATCCCAGAGGGAACATGGCTCTGCGCAGACACAGGGAAGATGGGCATATACGAAACGTCTGAACACGGAACTTGGAAAAAAGACTGCAGGTGCGATTGTAAGATATGCGGAAGAAAACCATGCAGATGTGATCGTGTTCGAGTATCTGGAGATGCAGGGGAAGATAGCGGGAAAGAAAAAACAGAAACTGCACCTGTGGAGAAAGCGGGATATACAGAGGCGCTGTGGACATCAGGCACACAGGAAAGGGATGCGGGTATCCAGGATCTGCGCATGGAATACCAGCAGACTGGCTTATGATGGTTCCGGAGCGGTAACACGTGATTGGGAAAATCACAGCCTCTGTACTTTCCAGACAGGAAAACGATATAATTGTGACCTGTCAGCAGCCTGTAATATAGGAGCGAGATATTTTATCAGAGAACTTTTAAAACCCATTCCGGCAACGGAAAGGTCTTTACTGGAGGCAAAAGTCCCTTCTGTAAAGCGTAGAACCTCATGTGTCTATGCAGATCTGAGAAAACTCCATTCAGAAATGGAACTCTTAAAAGTAGAATAG
Source organism: Blautia sp. LMAG:36 (assembly GCF_008680535.1). Classification (NCBI taxonomy): domain Bacteria; kingdom Bacillati; phylum Bacillota; class Clostridia; order Lachnospirales; family Lachnospiraceae; genus Blautia; species Blautia sp. LMAG:36. Next base: position 344,348 of record NZ_NALB01000006.1, read on the forward strand.
ATACAGGCAGATATACAGCGGACTACCTGTAATGTGGGAACCAGCCATATCCGGCATGGGAAATGCGCATAACTGCGCACCTAAGTTATAGGCGTATCCGCCGATATTCAGTCTGACGCCTAAAGCGTCTGGAAGCACGCGACTTCAGTCGTGGGAGGTTCACAAAGGGCTTTTACATAACCAGTACCAAAAAAAGTCAGAATATGAACTGGACGAAAAAGGAAAAGTAAGTTTTTTCAAGAAAAATAGAAATAATCAGGTGAATATCTGGGCGCTTATAGATATTACAGATATGGATAGAAATGATGTTTTGTTGTTAAATGATAAATTTGCAGAGTTCTGGATCAATGAGATGACCAGAGAAGAAAAAAAGAAGGATATTCGTTTTACATTTGTGATCCAGGTAGATGAAATAAATGATTACCTGCAGGAAACTTTTTATGAAAGCGGGGGAATCTTTATGGCTAAGCACAGAAGCCGGCTGCCTGTATTATATGTACGCAAACACGATATCCTGAAAGTAAAATGGGCTGATGATAATTCAAGATATATGAATATCAATAAGGAAATGAGAAAAGAGTTAAAGAAAATATATGATGATTCGGAGATAGAATCCATTAATAGCTGAAGAAAGGAATCATATGGCGAATCTGATATTGAGCATTTTCGAAAGAGTTATAACAATATTAATGTTTATTCGGTCACAACCGAGTCAGCCATGACCGAATAAAAAATATGTACATATCTACTTCTCAAACCTGCAAAGCGCCTTCTGTTGTGCTCCATAAATGGAGTGATTTCCATTGACCAGATAAGCGAGGATGCATACCAGGATAAGGGGGATGGTGTTTCGGGTGCCGAAGACTTCCAGGCCGATGAGGATCGGGGCGATGAGGGTGTTGGTGGCGCTGCCGAATACTGTGGCGTAGCCAAGTGCCCCACAGATCATCGGAGGGATCCCGAGGATGGAACCTAAGACGACTCCAAGGGAAGCGCCGATGGAGAACAGTGGTGTCACTTCGCCGCCCTGAAAACCGATGGCAAGTGTAAATACAGTAAACAGAAGCTTCAGAATCCAGTCATATCCGTAGATCGTTTCTCCGGCAAAGGAAGCGGAGATGAGATTGGTTCCAAGACCTGTGTAGCGTCCGCCGTGGATCACAAACAGCAGAGCTGCCAGTGGAATGGCCATGACACCGATGCGGATCAGCGGATTTGAGATTTTTTCCCCGAATAATTTCTTTGCTTTCTGAAGAAGTACGGAAAAGCATCGTCCGGCGAGACCAAAGGCAAGTCCGAGAGCAATGAGAGAGATCATGCTTCGGAGATCGGTCACAGTCCAGGTGTCCTGGATATCCACAGCAAATTTTTCCAGTCCCAGGAAATGAGAGGTGAAGGAGGCTGTATATGCGGCAATAAGTGCCGGCAGCAGCGCATCGTACTCAAGATATCCGGCAACGATCACCTCCATGGCAAAAAATACAGCGGCCAGTGGCGTCTGGAACAGACCGCCAAAACCGGCAGCCATACCGGTGATCAGCATGACAGGCTTATTTTCCCGGATATGCAGCCTGCGTCCTGCCTCGTGAGAGAGTGTAGCACCGATCTGCACGGCAACACCTTCACGACCGGCACTTCCTCCGAAGAGATGAGTGATCCAGGTGCCGATCATTACCAGAGGGACAAGGGCCAGAGGAATCTGGTCTCTTTTTTTCTGCCCGGTTTCGAAGATCAGGGACATGCCCTTTAAGCTTAAGGTGCTGAAATGATGATACATCCACACAATAAGAAGTCCGGCCAGAGGCAGGAAGGGCAGCAGATATCGCCAGTGTGCGGTGCGAAGATCAGAGATCGCCAGCAGGCCCCGGCCGAAGATGGTATCTACGATCCCGACGCAGATTCCCACGACCACTGCAAGGACAGCATATTTCAGCTGTAGGATCCGATGTTCTTTTTGGATAGTTTCTTTTGTCATAGTAACTCCTTTCAATCTCCCGGATCTTAAAAATCCATCAAAAAAAGCTGGTAACCCCGTGCATTGCACAGAAGTCATCAGCTCATTGGCGGTTTCGATAAAGATCGGGGGAGAACTTCATTCCCTTTCTGCCTGAGAGTATAGCATCCGAGGCTGATATCGTCAATAGTCAGACGGAAATCCGGAGTATCTTATTTGCTACAGGTATGCTATGATTAAACAAATCGGCAGGTTACGGGTGAAGCAGCAAAGCGTAATATGCTGCGACTAAGACTTGCACATATGAGAATGTAAAAATAACGGAGGAGACACCATGGAAGAACCAAGAATTGACAAAACGATCTATACAGGAAGACCGGAGAATACCGAGGGCCGTCTGGAGAAGGAAATCGCAGTGTACGATTTTCTGGACAGTCTTGGGATTGAATATAAAAGAGCAGATCATGAGGCACTGATGACCATGGAGGCCTGCGAGGCAGTGGATCAGCTTCTGGGAGCGCAGATATGCAAAAATCTTTTTCTCTGCAACCGACAGAAAACAGATTTCTATCTTCTGCTGATGCCTGGAGAGAAGCCGTTTAAAACAAAATTTCTGTCCAAACAGATCGGAACAGCCAGACTTTCCTTTGCAGACGGAGAGCAGATGGAGGAATATCTGAACATTACCCCGGGATCCTTAAGTCTGATGGGACTGATCTTTGACAGAGAAAAGAAGGTACATCTGGTGATCGATAAAGAAGTCCTGGATGAAGAATATTTCGGATGCCATCCGTGTATCAATACTTCCACTTTGTTAATGAAGACCAGTGATGTAAAAGAAAAAATCCTGCCGGCGCTGGGCCACGAATATCAGGTGGTCGAGCTTCCGACAGAATAAAAATCAACGTATGGGTGTAAAGTCCTTTTTGTTGGACTCTGCTATGATGTAATGGGGGCGCTGCTTGACCTCCATGTAGGTTTTGGCTATGTATTGTCCCATGATACCCAGGCAGAAAAGCTGCAGGCCGCCGATGAAGATGATGACACAGATGGTGGAAGCCCAGCCTGGGACCGGATCATCAAAGATCAGCTTTCGGACGATGATGGCTACCAGGACCAGAAAGGAGAAACCGGTCATGGTCGTTCCGAACCAGGAGGCGATGGTCAGCGGTACCTGAGAAAAATTGATGATGCCGCTGACGGCGTATTTAAACAGCTTCCAGAAGTTCCATTTGGTCTCACCGGCTACGCGTTCGATATTTTTGTAGGGGAGCCAGCAGGTGCGGAAACCGATCCAGCCGAAGATTCCCTTGGAGAAGCGGTTGTACTCACTCATGGAGACGATGGCATCCACCATACTGCGCTTCATCAGACGGAAGTCTCTGGCACCGTCCACAATATCTGCATCCGAGATCTTATTGATCAGCTGATAAAATTTCCGGGCAAAAAAGCTCCGGATAGGTGGCTCTCCGTCACGGCTGACACGCCTGGTGGCAACGCTGTCATATTCTCCGGATTCCAGCTTCTCCAGCATTTCCGGAAGAAGGGACGGCGGATCCTGAAGATCAGCGTCCATCACTGCTACATAATCGCCGCCGGCATTGCAGAAGCCTGCATACATGGCAGCTTCCTTTCCAAAGTTTCTGGAAAAAGAAAGATAGATCACATGAGGATCCTTTTCGGAAAGTTCTTTTAAAATCTCAAGGGTTCTGTCTCTGGAACCGTCATTCACAAAGATCAGTTCATAATCACAGTTCATTTGCCTGAGGACAGAAGTGGCTTCCGGGTAAAAAAGCGGAAGAGATTCTTCCTCATTGAAGCATGGTATAATTAAAGAAATCATTTTTTGCCTCGTTTTCCAGATCATAAAAAATGATCATTTTGGCGGTTATCTGTAGTCCGCCCTGGTTTCAGGTTGCTTTTGGATGGGTACTATCATATCATATTTATCCGGAATCGGCTATAAAACAGGGGATTTTTTTCTTGCACCGCTGTTTTTTTGTGATAAACTGTAAAAAAAGACAGAAAAAAAGATAAACAAGAGGTGTGATATGCTGGAAAAATTTAACAGCTTTATGGAGAAATGGATGGCTTTTGTGACGCCGGCCTGTCTGCTTACGGGGGTACTGTTTCCGGATATTGCAAAGCATGGCGTGCCCTATGTGACGTATGCTTTTGCATTTATGACCTTTATCGGTGCGCTGAAATCCAGGTTCCGTGATGTAGCAGATGTGTTTAAGCGGCCGCTTCCGCTGCTCCTGATGCTGCTGGTCCTTCATGTGCTGGGACCGGTGGCCGCCTGCGGTCTGGGACATCTTCTGTTCCCGGGCAATATGAATTATATCACAGGAATGGTGCTGGAATTTTCCGTACCTGCAGCGGTGATCAGTCTGATGTGGGTATCCATTTATAATGGAAACAGTCCGCTGTCACTTTCGCTGGTTGTGATCGATACGATCCTGGCTCCCTTTCTGATCCCGACAGTATTGAAGCTCCTGGTGGGCTCCAGCGTAAAAATGGATACTGTGGGAATGATGAAGGAGCTGGTTTTCATGATCGCTCTGCCGGCAGTCCTTGCCATGTGCCTTAATGAAGTCAGCCATGGAAAGGTTATGGAGACCTGGCCGAAAAAGCTGGCACCTTTTTCAAAAATGTGCCTGATTTTTGTGGTAACCTCCAACTCCTCCAAAGTTTCTCCTTATATGAAGCATCTTAACGGAGAACGGCTGGAGGTAGCAGCAGCGATCCTGGTCCTGGCAGCAGGGGGATATGCCATTGGCTGGATCATTGCCATTCTTACAAGGCAGAATAAAGAGGCAACGGTTTCCATGATCTATGGTTCCGGAATGCGGAACATCAGCGCCGGTGCGGTGATCGCGGGAGCGTATTTTCCGGCGGAAACATTATTTCCGGTTATGATCGGAACGTTATTTCAGCAGATCCTGGCGGCTTTTTACGGAAGTATGATGCGCCGGGTCCAGACCGGACAGCAGGAAAGGGAGAAGGAGCATGGAGTTTCAGCATGAATTGATCATTCCCAATGAGGGATTTCCTTTTAAGCTTTTTCTTTTTGAAGGAAGAAACGGAAATTATGTAAGGGAAAAACACTGGCATACTTCGATCGAGATCTTTGCGGTGATGGACGGGAGCCTTTATTTTTATATCGATGAGAAAGAGTATCCGCTGAAGGCAGGGGAGTTTCTGATCATTAATTCCAATGAAGTACATTCTATTCAGGCGCCAGTACGTAATGAGACCATCGTACTGCAGATCCCGCTGAAGCAGTTTTCGGATTATTTTACCGCTCAGAGGTTCATCCGTTTTCGGAGCAGAAACGAAGAGTCTGAGGAAACAGACAGGCGGATGGTTTCTCTGATCCGGGAGATGTATCGGGTGTACGTATCCGGGGAAACTGGGTACGAATTCCGTATCAGGGCAGTGTTCTATGAAGTCCTTTATCTTATGGTTTCCGCATACAGGGAAACAGAGGTGGAGGAGAATGCGCTGAAGATCAGCCGCAGATTGGATGCTTTGTCAAAAATAACCACTTATATGCGGGAGCATTACAAGGAGGAACTCAGGCTTTCCGGACTTGCAGCCATGTTCGGATATTCCGATGCATATCTGTCAAGGATGTTCCGGAAATATGCGAAGGTCAATTTTAAGACATATTTACAGGATATCCGCATGGCATACGCCTATAAGGAGCTTTTGAATACAGATCATACCATCAGCTCCATCGCACTTGACAACGGGTTTGCAAGCAGCAGGGCTTTTTCCAGGGAATTTGTAAAGCGTTACGGGATCCTGCCGGGAAGAGTGGAGCGTCAGAATCATAAAAATGTCAAAAAAGTGCTATGAATGAGTCAAGAAAAGCGGCGAAAAGCATACCATGATGTGGTATGCTTTTTTCAGTTCAAAACGAAGATACAGAGAAGCTGTGAAACAGTAATTTTGTAAGGAGGGTTAAATCGTGAAAATTCAGAAAGTAACAGATCCGGCTTTCCGCAGATACGGAAAGGTTCTGGAGGGATACAATTTCGGTCCGCTTCTGAAGGAGATGAAGCATACACCGGTTCCGGAGGATGTGGTATATGTTCCGTCAGCAGAGGAGCTGGAAGCTCTCGATGTGGAAAAAGAGCTGAAAAACAGAGCGTTTGGTGGATTACCTGTCCAGATCGGATATTGCAATGGTCACAATAAAAAGCTGAATGCCCTGGAATATCATCGGAATTCCGAGATCAATGTAGCAGTGACAGATCTTGTACTGCTTATCGGACATCAGCAGGATATAGAAGAGGATCTTACATACGATACCTCAAAGGTGGAGGCATTTCTGGTACCGGCAGGAACCGGGATCGAGGTTTATGCCACAACGCTCCACTATGCACCGTGTCATGTGAATGAGAGTGGATTTCAGTGTGTAGTTGTTCTTCCGAAAGGAACCAACACAGAGATTGATTTTCCGATGTCAGAGGACGGAGAGGACGGTCTGATGACAGCCAGAAATAAATGGCTTATCGCTCATGAGGATGCGAAGATCGAAGGTGCATTCAACGGATTGAAGGGTGAAAATATCACACTTGACTGATTTTGGGTGAAGTGAATAGTTACAAACGAACAATAATATCACCGGTGGAAAATCTGCCGGATATAAAAAGGAGAATGAAGATTATGAACAACATGCCAGAAGTTAAGATCGGAATCGTTGCAGTCAGCAGAGATTGTTTTCCGGAAAGTCTTTCCGTAAACAGGAGAAAAGCTCTTGTAGAAGCTTACACAAAGAAATACGATGCAAAGGATATCTACGAATGTCCGGTCTGTATCGTAGAGAGTGAGATCCATATGGTCCAGGCTCTGGAGGATATCAAAAAAGCAGGCTGTAACGCACTCTGTGTATATCTTGGAAACTTCGGACCGGAGATTTCTGAGACCCTTCTTGCAAAGCATTTCGAGGGACCGAAGATGTTCATCGCAGCAGCAGAGGAAACACAGGATAATCTTTGCCAGGGACGTGGAGATGCTTACTGCGGTATGCTGAACGCAAGCTACAATCTGCAGCTTCGCAACGTAAAAGCTTATATTCCGGAGTATCCGGTAGGTGACGCAGAGGACTGTGCAGATATGATCCATGAGTTCCTTCCGATCGCAAGAGCAATCGAAGGACTTAGCAACTTAAAGATCATCAGCTTCGGACCGCGTCCTACAAACTTCCTTGCATGCAATGCACCGATCAAACAGCTTTACAACCTTGGCGTAGAGATCGAGGAGAATTCTGAGCTGGATCTTTTCGAGGCATTTAACAATCATGCAGGTGATGAGAGAATCCCGGCAATCGTTAAAGAGATGGAAGAGGAGCTTGGCGCAGGAAACAAGAAGCCGGAGATCCTTCCGAAACTTGCACAGTATGAGCTGACTCTGAAAGACTGGGTGAGAGATCACAAGGGATATCGTAAATATGTAACACTGACAGGTAAATGCTGGCCGGCATTCCAGACACAGTTCGGATTCGTTCCGTGTTATGTAAACAGCCGCCTGACAGCACAGGGCATTCCAGTATCCTGTGAGGTTGATATCTATGGTACATTAAGTGAGTTTATTGGACAGGTAGTAAGTGATGATATCGTTACACTTCTTGATATCAACAATTCCGTTCCGAAGGATATGTACAAAGAATCTATCGAAGGAAAATTCAACTATACACTTCAGGATACCTTTATGGGATTCCATTGTGGAAACACAGCATCCAGCAAGCTGTCCTTCTGTGAGATGAAATATCAGATGATCATGGCAAGATCCCTTCCAATCGAGGTTACAAACGGAACTCTTGAGGGAGATATCAAGCCTGGAGATATCACCTTCTATCGTCTGCAGAGTACAGCGGACAACAAGCTTCGTGCATATATCGCACACGGCGAGGTTCTTCCGGTTGCAACACGTTCCTTCGGTGCTATCGGTGTATTTGCAATTCCGGAGATGGGACGTTTCTACCGTCACGTGCTGATCGAGGGAGGATTCCCGCATCACGGTGCTGTAGCATTCGGACATCACGGAAAAGCTCTCTTCGAGGTGTTCAAATACATTGGTGTACCGGTTGAAGAGATCGGTTACAATCAGCCGGCAGGCGTGAGATATCCGACAGAGAATCCTTGGAGATAATTAAAACAGGCAGGTAAGATCATCCGTACGTGCTGCCTGATACAAGCAAGTCTCCACTCGCTGCTTATTGCTTTTCGTAACCCCGCAGGGGACTTTCTTGATTTGGTTAAATACGATTCAGAAACCGCGGGCTCTCAGGCGTGCAGGCGCTGCGAACTGAGAGCTGCGGTTTCTGTATTTACAGGAGGAAAAATTACTATGTATTATATTGGCGTTGATCTTGGAACTTCCGCTGTAAAGCTTCTTCTTATGGAAGGATCCGGAAAGATCTGCAACATCGTATCAAAAGAATATCCGCTGTTCTTCCCCCATCCGGGCTGGTCTGAGCAGAATCCGGAGGACTGGTTCACCCAGAGCATAGAAGGGATCAAAGAGCTCACAGAAGGGATTGACCGCAAAGAAGTAGCAGGAATCGGTTTTGGTGGTCAGATGCACGGTCTTGTAACTCTGGATAAAGATGACAATGTGATCCGTCCGGCGATTCTCTGGAATGACGGCCGTACCGGTGAGGAGACGGAATATCTTAATACGGTTATCGGAAAGGAAAAACTTTCTCAGTATACCGCAAACATTGCATTTGCAGGCTTCACTGCACCAAAGATCCTCTGGATGCAGAAGCATGAGCCTGAGAATTTCAAAAAAGTGGTAAAGATCATGCTTCCGAAGGATTATCTTGCCTATCGTTTAAGCGGATCCTTCTGCACAGATGTATCCGATGCTTCCGGTATGCTTCTTCTGGATGTGAAGAACCGCTGTTGGTCAAAGGAAATGCTTGAGATTTGCCATATCACAGAGGAACAGCTTCCGAAGCTGTACGAGAGCTGGCAGGTAGTCGGAAACCTGAAAGCGGAAGTTGCAAAAGAGCTTGGCTTCTCAGAGGATGTGAAGGTTGTAGCAGGTGCAGGCGACAATGCTGCGGCAGCTGTGGGAACAGGAACGGTTGGCGATGGCCAGTGCAACATTTCCCTTGGAACATCTGGTACGATCTTTATTTCCAGCAAAGATTTCGGAGTAGATGAAAACAATGCACTGCATTCCTTTGACCATGCAGATGGAAGCTATCATCTGATGGGATGCATGTTAAGTGCTGCTTCCTGCAACAAATGGTGGTCAGAGGAGATCCTTAAGATAAAGGATTTTGCGGCAGAGCAGGCACCGATCCAAAAGCTTGGCGAAAATCAGGTGTTTTTCCTTCCATATCTGATGGGAGAGAGATCTCCGCATAACAACCCGGATGCAAGAGGCGTATTTTTCGGAATGTCCATGGATACCACGAGAGCAGATATGACACAGGCTGTTCTGGAAGGAGTTGCTTTCGGGCTTCGCGATTCCCTGGAGGTTGCAAGAAGCCTCGGGATCCATATTGAGCGCACCAAGATCTGCGGCGGCGGAGCCAAGAGCCCTCTCTGGAAAAAGATCATCGCAAATGTGATGAACCTGAAGGTGGATGTGCCGGAGAATGAGGAAGGCCCGTCCATGGGCGGTGCAATGCTGGCAGCAGTAGGCTGCGGCGAATACCCGGATGTGGAAACGATCTGTAATAAGCTGGTCAGGGTAGTAGATACGGTAGAACCGGAACCGGAGCTGGTTGCAAAATATGAAGAAAAATACCGGAAATTTCGCAAACTGTATCCGGCAATGAAAGAGTTGTTCAGATAACAGCCATTTTCACGGATAAATATTGTTATGCTTCATAGGTATGGAGCACTGAACGGTTAAAGATCAGGAGCATGTCACAGCTCCTGATTTTTTCTGTACTGTCTTGGTGTACAGCCCTTGATTTTCGTAAAGACTTTTGTGTAATAATTAGAGTCCGAAAAACCGGACAGTAGTCCTGATTCCGTAATAGAACAGGAGGGATTTTCCAGATATTCCAGGCTGCGTTCAATGCGGTATTCCTGGATGTATCCGAAGAGTGTGATATTCATGCATTTTTTGAAAAGCCGGCTGCATTCGCTGGGACTTAAGTGGATCAGGTCTGCAACATCATTCAGGAGGATCTTTTCAGAGTAGTGTTCTGCGATATAGGACATGATCTGACGGATGCGGCGGTAGTTTTCTTCATCCTGACCGGATGGAAGAGTTGTCCGGGAGATCGTATTTTCATACAAGATCTTCCAGAAGTGCTGCAGTCTGGCGATGATCTCAAATTCATACATGGGTTCCCGACTGCAGTCCAGGCCGATGATGTCACGGATATCTTTTATGGCCTCGGAGTGCCATTTGCAAGATAGATCAAGCGGTACGGCGGACAGGGAAAAGCTTCGGAGGATCGGTTCTGTATATTTCTGGAAAAGAAGGCTTCCCGAAAATCCGTAGATCAGTTTGGGGTCAAAGGTTATGGGGATATACTGACAGTCCTGATCCTGATACATATATCCGGCATGAAGGGCATTGGCATTGCCAAAGATTGCCTGTCCCTCTTTCAAGTGAAAGGTATTCTGATTGACCTTGTAGAGCATTTCGCCCTTTTCGATATAGGTAAGCTCGATCTCCGGATGCCAGTGCCACAGAAAGGAACCGGTCTCATAGCCGGAAAGCCGCTCGTAGCTTACCAGGAATGGGAAGGAGCTGTCTCCGTGTTTTTTCAGTTCTTTTCCGGCGGGATCTGTGATGATCTGCATGGTGTTACCTCCTTCCTTCTGTGCGCGGATCCTGAAGTGTATATCTGCTTTTCATAGTGGAATTTATTTTATCAGAAAAGGCAGAAAATGCAAAGGGATATTCCGGGATCACCACAAAATAATACGGTTTTTACACAAAATTGTTATGGACAGAAAAGACGGAACTGCTATAATAAAAGTACATGAAGCGTTACTATTCACTGGTAATATTCCGCGCATTGCGAAGCGTGTTGCTGAGAACGGAGTGAACAGTAACCATGAAGCGTGACAGAGCGGAAGATTTTTTCAGGTTCTTCCGGATCTGGGGTGTGTAAACTATATAACAGGAGGAAGAAAAAATGGGAACAATTAAAATTCCGGCAGCAGAAGTGCTGAAAAAAATCTATGGCGAGACAGAGGAGAGCAGCGCCCGTTATACCAATCTTGCTGTGAATTTCGAGAAGAAATATCATCATGACAAGGCAGAGTTTTTTACTGCTCCGGGCCGTACGGAGATCATTGGCAACCATGTTGATCATAACGGCGGTCAGATCATTGCGGCAAGTATTGATCTGGATACCATCGGTGCTGCTTATCCAAACGGAACCAATGTGATCCATATGATCAGTGAGGGTTACAAACAGGAAGTAGTTGTTGATCTTGACAAGCTCAGCACAGAAACCTATACAAAAGGTACAGATGCTCTTGTTGCAGGTATTATGGAGTATATGCAGAAAAAAGGCTATGCTACCGGTGGATTTGACGCTTATGTTTCCACCAAGGTTATTGCCGCTGCAGGTGTAAGCTCCTCTGCTTCCTTTGAGATGCTTGTATGTGCGATCACCAATTATTTCTTTAATGAAGGTAAGCTGGAGTATGGCGAGTATGCGAGAGCAGGTCAGTATGCTGAGAATGTTTACTGGAAAAAGGCTTCCGGTCTGATGGACCAGATGGCTTGTGCTGCCGGTGGCCCGATCCTTCTGGATTTCTCTGATAAAGAGAATATCAGCTGTGAGAAGATTGCATTTTCCTTTGAGGATATGGGCTGCAGACTTGTGATCGTAAATACCGGTAAGGGCCATGCAGATCTCAGTGAGGAATATTCCTCTATTCCTATGGAGATGCGTGAGGCTGCGAAGGCTATGGGCGTAGAGCTTCTCTGTGAGTCCAGTATGGAGAATCTTCTGGCACATGTGAAGGATATTCCGAATGACCGTGCTGTTCTTCGTGCGATGCATTTTTATGAAGAGAACAGACGTGTTGCAGATGCTGTGAAGGCTGTTGAGAATAAAGACGGTGAGGGATTCCTGCGCCTTCTTGAAGAGTCTGGTAATTCTTCCTGGGAGTGGTTGCAGAACTGTTATTCTCTGCAGAATTGCAAGGAGCAGAAGATCACGTTGAGTCTGGCGCTTACCAAGCTGTTTCTGAATAAGATCGGTGCTGGTATCTGCAGAGTTCATGGTGGTGGTTTTGCAGGAGTTATCATGTGCGTGCTTCCAATCGAGAACGCAGATGCGTATGTGGACTATATGGCTCAGTATGTTGGAAGGGAAAATGTCTATCCGATGAATATCAGGAGTACAGGGGCTGTTCATGTTGAGTGATTTTTGACGGCATAACGAACGTCATGGAGGGCGATTCGTTTCCGAATGCGGCTTTGGCGGCATCCGGAAATGAACCGCCCTTTGCGCTGTACTATGATTTTTTATTTTTTAATCAAAATTTTATGATTTGTTTCTGATTTAAATTTATGGGTTATGGTATAATGAGAAAAATTTTAAGAGAGTATTAAAAAAGAATTTGCAGAAGTTTTCAAGGTGATGTTTCTGGAGTTGTTTTGAGTTTTGTTTTTTTCATTATATTTCATAAGAAAGGTTTGACATATTTATGAGCAGAAGAGAGTTTCTTGAGGTTTTACGGGGGCAGCTGTCCGGACAGATGACCCAGGGGAGAGCTGCGGCTCATGTGCGGTATTATGAGGATTACATTCAGTCTCAGGTCCGGAACGGCCGAAGTGAATCAGATGTTCTGGCAGAACTGGGGGATCCCAGGCTGATTGCCAAGACTTTGATCGATACAGATGACAGTGCAGCTGTTTATGATGAGTCCGGTTATTCTGAAGAGAGCTACGGTGCAGATGATTATGCGGATAATGGGACGGAGAGCAGTGCCGGAAAGGCAAGAAGCTTTAAACTGGATCTGAGCACATGGTATGGGAAGGCGATCGTGATCGCCATTGCAGCGTTAATTGTGATACTTTTAACAACTGTTTTGGTGGCAGTTGCTCCATTTTTGATAATTTTTGGTATAGTTTTGTATTTAATATCCTGGTACAGGAAGAAAAAAGTGTAATTGTTCCACAACAGCTGTGAGTTAAAGACAATTTCCGTGTAATGAAATGGATTGCTTGTGAAAAAAGTATTTATAAGATTTGCATAAAAAATATGTGTTTGGTCTTGATTTATAGTGGATTTTACTGTATAATCTGGATTAACAAGTTGAGATTGTGTCTGTTTTGTATAAAAACAGATGATGCCATTGAGAAGAGAGAACGGCAGAAGATATGCATCGAAGGATGCGTTATTTTCTGCCGATTTTTTTATCTATTTTTTTATGGAAGGTGATCAGAATGGATTGCCTTATTGAGGTACGGTAAATTGTATAAAATAGATAAAAAAATAATTGTTATTAAATGATAATTGTATAAAATAAATAAAGAAATATTGAAAAATAGAGAAATGGCTGTTGATTATATGCAAGAAATATGTTATCATTTGGTAAAAAAGCTGGTAAAGATAACAAACGCGCAAATACAAAGGAGGGTAGTGAGAGGGCATTTTTGACAGCAGAACGTAAATGAGAGTTTTGCTTAATGTATTGGGGTAATTGCTGGAAGATATAACGGAAATGTTTTTCAGCAGAATGTGTAATGAGCAACATGATCAGCACTGTCAGGGGGACAGAGATATCGTGATGATGCAGCTGATCGGTAGTACGTAAATTTATGAAAAGCAGGTGATATACAATGAAAAGTAAAAAATCTTTTTTCAGGACAGTGGAGCCTTATCTCTATCTGGTTCCTGTAATGATCCTTTTTATACTGTTTGTATTCTGGCCGTTCGTTAAGACGATCCAGCTGAGCTTTGCCAGAACCACACCTCTTGGTCAGGTGGCACAGTATGTAGGACTTGACAACTATACGAATATTTTTACAGATGGAACGTTCCTTAACAGTTTGGTGACAACACTGAAATTTTCTGTTATGCGAGTTATCCTTTCTATTGTGCTCGGTTTTATACTGGCGATCATCAGTACAGAGAAGATCAGGGCAAAGGGATTTTTCCGTACTGTATATGCACTTCCGATGGCTATTTCCGCAGCAGCGGCATCTGTAGTGTTCATGTTTATTTTCCACAGCTCTCTGGGTATCCTGAACAGGGCTCTCGGAACTCATATCGGATGGCTGACAGATAAGAAATATGCACTGATCGCAGTTACGATCGTTAGTGTATGGATGGCGATCGGTATGAATTTCATTTACCTTACTGCAGCGATCCAGAGTGTACCGGCTGAGCTTTATGAGAGCGTTGCCCTGGATGGAGCGAATTTCTTCCAGAAGCACCGTCATGTAACGATTCCGTCAATCTCTCCGACACTGTTCTTCCTTCTCATCATCAATGTCATCAACTCCGTACAGGCATACGCAGAGTTCAAGATGATGACCCAGGGCGGACCGGCAGAGAGTACCAACGTTATCGTGTATGAGATTTACCAGGAGGCATTTATCAACAGCCGTTTCGGTGTGGCCTGTTCAGAATCCGTAATTCTGTTTGTTATTTTGATCATCCTGACTGCACTGCAGTTTAGACTGGAAAAGAAGGTGACCTACTGATGAAAGAAAAACCATATGTAAAAGTGGCGATGTATGCGCTGAATATTATTTTTGCAATTATTATTATTGTTCCTGTTATCTACTGTTTCAATGTTAGTATGATGGATCTGAAGGAGATCTACGGCGGAAAGTTCTGGCCGTCCCATCTGACTATCGAGAACTACACAAGAGCATTTCAGCTTGCACCGTTCTTTACCTTCATTAAGAACTCACTGATCGTATCCGGTGTTATCACATTTGCTCAGGTCGTTACAGGTGCTCTTGCAGCATATGCTTTTGCAATGATGGAGTTCAAAGGCAAAAAGGTCCTGTTCTATATTATGCTGGCAACCATGATGATCCCGAGCCAGGCGATCATCATCGCAAACTACCTGACTATTGCTGACTGGGGTATCCGTAATACATACGCAGCGCTGATCCTTCCTAATGCAGCAGCAGCTTTTGCGGTATTCAACATGCGTCAGGCATTCCTGACACTGCCGAAGGAGATCCATGAGGCGGCAGAGATTGACGGATGTACAAATTTCAAGTTCTTATATACCATCGGTGTTCCGCTTATCAAACCATCACTGGGTGCTCTGATCATCTATGTATTCCTTCAGAGCTGGAACTACTATCTGTGGCCACTGCTTGTAACAGACAGTGTAAATATGAGAACGGTTCAGATCGGTCTTGGTATGCTTCAGGGGGCTGAGGCAACAGACTTCCGACCGGTTATGGCTGGCGCTATGGTTATCCTGATTCCGTCGATCCTTGTATTTATCATTGGTCAGAAGCAGATGATCAGTGGTCTGACAGCAGGTGCTGTTAAGGGTTGATCCAATCACATAAGAGCAAGTAGCAAAAATGTTAATTTGTCCGACCTGTATTGGGGCGGGTCGGACCATTATAAAAGGAGGGTTTCTATATGAACAACAAAAAATGGATGGCGATTCTTTTAGGAGGAATCATGGCTGCATCTCTGGCAGCTCCGTGCTCAGTAAGTGCAGCTGAGAAAACAACACTTACATTCTGGCATGCAATGGGCGGCACAAACGGTGAGGTGCTTCAGCAGATCGTGGATGATTTCAACGCATCCCAGGATGAGATTGAGATTAAAGCTGAGTATCAGGGAACCTATGATGATACCATCACAAAACTGAAAGCTGCTATGCAGAGTGACTCCGGTCTTCCGGATGTCTGCCAGATGTATGACGTAGGAACAAAGTTCATGTATGACAGTGGTGCTGTCATTCCTGTAGAAGACAAATTTGAGAGCACAGGCTATGATAAGAGCTCTGTTATGGAGGTTATCAGCAGCTACTATACCGTAGACGGCAAGCAGTATGCAATGCCATTTAACGTATCCACACCTATGCTGTATTACAACAAAGACGTATTTGAGGCAGCAGGACTTGATCCTGAAACTCCGCCAACAACTTATGATGAGGTTCTTGAGGATGCCAAGAAGATCGTAGAGAGCGGAGCAGCTCCGGTTGGTTATTCACAGGCTATTTACGGATGGTTCTTTGAGCAGCAGCTTGCAGGACTTGGTGTAACATACGGAAACAATGACAATGGACGTAAAGAGGCAGTTACAGCTGTTGATTTTGATTCCAACGGCGGCGGCCTGAAAGTATTTGATATGTGGAAAAAGCTGTATGATTCCGGATATTTCGAAGATTACGGAACAACAACAGCAGATACTCAGACAGCATTCTTCTCCGGACAGGTTGGTATGATCATCGAGTCTACTGCTATCCTGAAAAATGCAGTTGATTCTTCTCCGTTCGAAGTTGGTACAGGATATCTTCCGAGAATCGAGCAGAATGATGAAGGCGGTGTTATCATCGGTGGTGGATCCCTGTGGCTTACAGATACAGGCAACGAAGCTAACGAAGATGCAGCATGGAAATTCATCGAGTACATCACAACTCCTGATGTACAGGCTAAATGGTCCATGGGTACAGGATACTTTGCGATCAACGAGAAAGCTTATGAGACAGAGGATATGAAGGCTTACCTCAAAGAAAACCCGAACTTCGAGACAGCTATCAACCAGCTGAAGGATTCTCCTGTAAACTGCAATACAGCAGGTGTTCTCTCAGGTGTACAGACAGAAGCCCGTCTTACATTCAACGAGATCATGCCGCAGGTATATGATGGCAAGCTTACAACTCAGGACGCTGTTGATCAGCTTGCAGCTTCTGTAAACAAAGCGATCGAGAACTATAACGAGTCTATTAAATAATCAGAATGCCCTCTGATCAGTAGATAGAGCAACAGATAGGGATACCGCCGCTGGGCGCCGGTATCCCTGCTGTTTTACATGCTGTGAGACTACAGATCATGTATATCCGGGGGATAGGATCATATGAAAAACTGCGTAGTGAGACGGACGGAGTGAGTCCGGCTGACTAGACAGCTTTCGAATGGAGTGAGTGTGGCCTGCGGCGTTCGTGCAAGGCAAAATGAAGTGATGCGCTATTGGCGTTATCACCGGCAGAAAATAATGTTACAACAGGAAAGGGGCAAATTTTTGGGCGGAATTCTCGGAGCATGTAATGCAATATCGGATTATTTGCACACTTTAAATATGGGATCGACGCTGTTTCGGCTGATTCTTGCGATGTTTCTTGGATGTCTGATCGGTATTGACCGTGGAATGAAGAAGCGTGTGGCAGGTGTAAAAACACATATGATCGTCTGTATGGGGGCAACTCTGGTTATGATGACGGGCGATTTTATCCATGTATATTCTAATGGGGCAGGAATCGGAGATACTGCACGACTTGGCGCACAGGTTGTCAGCGGAATCGGTTTTCTCGGAGTGGGAACCATCATCGTGACCGGACAGAGACATGTATCCGGTCTTACGACAGCGGCCAGTCTTTGGACTTCTGCGTGTATCGGACTTGCTGTGGGGATCGGCTTTTACAGCGGTGCGATCTTTACCACGCTGGGGCTTATTCTGGTGTTCAAATATGCGAAATATATAGAGGTTTATGTGGAAGAGCATTCCAATACCTATGACGTATATATGGAGTTTGAAAATGAAGACAAGATGAGTATGGTCATAAAGAAGCTCCGGGAAGAGGACATCATGATCTCCAACGTAGTTATCATCAAAAAGAGATCCAAAACACAGAGTGTGGTGATCCAGGCAACAATGGAGGCTGCCAAATGGAAAGCACGCCATACTGTATTTCGTGAGGTAAGACAGCAGGAAGGAGTTATTTCTGTGGAGGAAATATGATCGGGAATCGGGAATACAATGAAACTTATCATGTTTTTGAGAAAGTTAAGAGCATGTTAAAGAAAAAACGATGTATTTTACGAAAAATGCACTTGAAATATGAAGAATAGTCTGATACAATGAATACAAAGTGAAGAAGGAATCTGATTCAGCTTGCTGAATACAGAGAATGCCATTGAGAACAGAGACCGGCATGAAGACACATGGATAAATGTGTTTTTATGCCGGCTATTTTTATGCACAAATGTTAATGTTTCAAAAGGATTACAAGGATTACAAGGGTTACGGCATAAAAATAATGGCATATTCGCTTGAAAGATTGCTGTTCGTAAGCAGTACTCCTCGTAGAATATTTACCTGCGGACGGCAATGCTTGTGTTGCAACGGATATTCTGCTGTTTCCGGCGCAGAGAAAGCCGGGGACAGTTCAGAAGATCCGCAAACAGGAAAGGAGAAACAGATCTATGTATGATGTGATCATTATCGGAGCAGGAGTTTCCGGAGCGGCAGCGGCGAGAGAGCTTTCAAGATATCGGCTGAAAATCTGCGTTCTGGAGCGAGAAGAGGATGTATGCTGTGGAACTTCCAAGGCAAACAGCGGAATCGCTCATTCCGGTTATGATGCAGAACCGGGAAGCCTTATGGCGGAACTGAATGTGAAGGGCAGCAATATGATGGGACAGCTTTCGAAGGAACTGGATTTTCCTTTTAAACAGACTGGTTCATTGACTGTCTGTACAACTGAGAATGGAATCGCCATGCTGCATAAGCTGCGTGAAAGAGGACTGAAAAACGGAGTAGAGGGACTGAGGATCCTTGACAGAGAAGAGGCACTTGCCATGGAGCCGAATCTGTCTGATCAGGTGCTGGCAGCACTGTATGCACCGACAGCCGGAATTGTCTGTCCCTTTGAGCTGAACATTGCAATGGCAGAGAATGCATATAACAATGGTGTGGAATTTAAATTTGACACAGAAGTAAAGAACATCCGAAAACAGGAAAAAGGTTTTGTTGTGGAAACCTCAAAGGGTGATCTTGAGACAGGCTGTATCGTCAATGCTGCCGGTGTCTATGCGGATGTTTTTCATAATATGGTAAGTGAGAAAAAACTGCATATCACTCCTCGTAAGGGTGAGTATATGCTCCTTGATAAAAGTACAGGAACACATGTGAATCATACGATCTTTGCACTTCCAAACAAGAGCGGAAAAGGAGTTCTGGTAACACAGACTGTTCATGGAAACCTTTTGATCGGACCTACAGCTACGGATCTGGAGGATCGGGAGGAAACAGCAACTACCTCGGAGGGTATGGAGACAGTAAGCGTCAAATCCGGTAAAACAGTAAAGGATATTCCACTGCGGAAGGTGATCACAAGCTTTGCGGGACTCCGTGCTGTCGAGGATGGTATGGATTTTGTGATCAAAGAGGTGGAGGATGCACCCGGATTTATCGATTGTGCAGGAATTGCATCACCGGGACTTACCAGCTCACCGGCCATTGGCTGTATGATTGCTGACATCGTAAAAGAAAAATTACATCCGGAAGTAAATCCGGATTTTGATCCGGTGAGAAAAGGGATCCTGGATCCGTCAGAGCTTTCTCTGGAAGAAAGAAATGAGCTGATCAAAAGATCACCGGAATATGGAAATATCATCTGCAGATGTGAGATGATCTCTGAGGGAGAGATCCTGGATGCGATCCGAAGACCGCTTGGAGCGAAATCCCTGGACGGAGTAAAACGTCGTACAAGAGCAGGAATGGGAAGATGTCAGTCAGGCTTCTGTTCTCCCAGAACAATGGAGATCCTCAGCCGGGAGCTTGGCATTTCCATGGAGGAGATCACAAAAACAGGCGGAGCTTCCAGACTGATCGAAGGAATCAACAAAAAAATTGCAGAGGAGGGCGAGAACCATGAATGATAAGATTATGGTGAAGAGAGATATCGTGATCATAGGCGGAGGCCCTGCAGGACTGGCAGCAGCCCTGGCTGCAAAGAAAGAGGGAGCAGAGAGTATCCTGATCCTGGAACGTGATAAGCAACTGGGCGGGATCCTGAATCAGTGTATCCATAATGGATTTGGTCTTCATACATTTCAGGAGGAGCTGACAGGACCGGAATATGCGGCACGTTTTATCCGGATGGTAAAAGAGCAGCAGATCGAGTACCGGCTGAACACCATGGTCATGGATATCAGCCAGGATAAGGTGATCACTGCCATGAGCCGCCAGGAGGGAATGTATCAGATCCGGGCAAAAGCTGTGATCCTTGCCATGGGCTGCAGAGAGAGACCGCGAGGCGCACTGAACATTCCGGGATATCGTCCGGCAGGCATTTATTCAGCAGGAACAGCACAGCGCCTTGTAAATATGGAAGGATTTATGCCGGGAAAAAAAGTAGTGATCCTGGGATCTGGTGATATCGGACTGATCATGGCCAGACGTATGACGCTGGAAGGTGCAGAGGTTAAGGCAGTGGCAGAACTGATGCCATATTCCGGAGGCCTGAAGCGAAATATCGTGCAGTGCCTGGATGACTTTGATATCCCGTTGAAGCTTAGCCATACAGTGGTTGACATAAAAGGAAAAGAGCGTGTGGAAGGAATCACTCTTGCAGAGGTAGATGAAAACAGACGCCCGATTCCCGGTACAGAGGAATTTTTTGAATGCGATACGCTTCTTCTTTCTGTTGGTCTGATCCCGGAGAATGAGCTTTCCGGACAGGCAGGTGTGAAGCTGAGCAATGTGACCTCCGGACCGGTGGTAAACGAAAGTCTGGAGACAAATGTAGAAGGTATTTTTGCCTGCGGAAATGTTCTTCATGTTCATGATCTGGTGGATTTTGTTTCGGAGGAAGCCGGCAATGCAGGAAGAAATGCGGCTCTCTATATAAACAACAATGGAGAGGACAAAATACCGGAAGAGATAAAGATCACGCTTTCGCCCAAAAACGGAGTCCGCTATACAGTGCCGTCTGAGATCCGTATCGGTCATATGGCGGAGGAGCAGCTGGTCCGCTTCCGTGTGGGAAATGTGTATAAAAATTGTTACATCCGTGCATATCTGGATGGAGAACGGATCTTTTCCAGAAAAAAACAGGTGGCAGCACCCGGAGAGATGGAACAGATCAAATTGAAAAAAGAGCAGCTTCTTTCCATTCTGGAAGGAAAACAGAAACAGGATAAACATGAACTTGTGATCCAGGTGGAGGAGTGATGAAAATGGAAAAAAGGAATCTTACTTGTATCGGATGTCCTATGGGATGCGCCCTTCTGGTGGAAATGAATGGAAAAGAGATCATTTCCGTCACAGGAAATACCTGTAAAAAAGGCGCGGAATATGCAGTGAAGGAAGTGACAGATCCGACCAGGATCGTGACAACGACCGTTCGTGTGAAGAATGGAAATATGCCGGTGGTGTCAGTAAAGACAGCACAGGATATTCCGAAAGGAAAGATTTTTGACTGTGTGGAAGCGCTGCGGGATGTATGTGTGGAAGCACCGGTTCAGATCGGGGACGTGATCCTGGAGAATGCAGCAGGAACAGGCGTGGATATCGTGGCTACAGGAAATGTGAAGCAGATCATACAGTGATCAGCAGAGGATATATATGGCAAACTGTATGCTTATAATATGTCAGCCCTCCGGCAGACAAAGCGAATAAAATAAACCTGAAAAGGCTTTTTTATCGCTTTGTTTGCTATGAAATGAAATATACAAAATGCACAAAAAATATCAGCGCTTAAAAAGGATAATTGATTAAAAACAACAAAAAATATACATAAAAATAGATGAAAAATGTTGAAAATAAATAAATACTATGATATAATCAGAAATATAAATTAGCAAAAATGCTCACAATGATGTAATGCATTGAATGGAGGATGATTAGAATGAAAGTATTTGGACATCGTGGTTTCAGCGGAGAATATCCGGAGAATACAATGTTGGCGTTTCAGAAAGCTGTGGAGGCTGGCTGCGAGGGAATCGAGCTTGATGTGCAGCTGACTAAGGATCTGGTTCCGGTGATCATGCACGATGAGAAGGTTGACCGTACCACAGATGGAAACGGATATATCTATGACCTTACATATGCCGAGCTGTGTAAACTGGATTGCAGTTATCCGGATAAGTTTGCCGGAAAATTCGGCAGGCTTCAGATTCCGACTCTGAGAGAGTATCTGGAGTGGATGGCAGAGGAGGAAGATCTGATCACAAACATCGAGTTGAAGAACAGTGTTTATTATTATGGTGGTATGGAAGAGAAGGTCATTGATATGATCTGCGAATATGGTCTGGAGGATCGGATCATTCTTTCCTCTTTCAATAACGCATCCATTGTATTGTGCAGACAGAGTGATGAGACTATTGCAGGAGGCTTTCTGGTAGAGAAATACGTGGATAATGCAGGGGTTTATGCAAGAACCTGTGATGTGCAGTATTATCATCCGAATCTGGAATACCTGAAGGAAGAGCATGTACGCAGCTGTTCCCAGAACGGGATCGGGGTGAATGTCTGGACTGTAAACGAGGAAGAGGATATGAGAAGGATGAAGAAATGGGGAGTAAACTCCATTATCACCAATTATCCGGACAGAGGAAGAGCAGTGGCAGATGAGGATTGACACTGCGATGTAAAGACGCTTTCTGTGAGGCACATACAGGAGGCAGGCTAAATTTGAAATCTCCGGCAGGAGGGGGTCCTGCTGCAGATCTATATAAGTAAAATAAAAAAACTATAATAATGTATATGGAGGGGTTTTTACAATGGAGAAAGAAACAAGACCTTTTATTTCCTGGCAGCTTGCAGACGATTTTATGACTGCAGTATTTGAGAAAATGGGAGTTCCAACAGAGGATGCAAGACTTTGTTCTGACGTACTTCTGGAAAGTGACAGACGTGGAATTGAGAGCCATGGCTGCAACCGCTTTAAACCGATTTATATCGACCGTATCAAATCTGGAATTTTAAATCCTGTAACAAAGATCGATATTCTTAAAGAGACACCGACAACTGCAGTTCTCGATGCTAACGATGGTATGGGAATGGTAGCCAGCAAAAAGGCTATGGACATGTGTATTGAAAAAGCACATAAATACGGCATGGGTATGGTTGCAGTCCGTAACTCTTCCCATTATGGAATCGCAGGCTACTGGACAGGTCTCGCAGCAAAGGAGAATATGATCGGTATCAGTGGTACCAACGCAAGACCATCCGTTGCACCGACATTTGGTGTTGAGAATATGCTTGGAACCAACCCGTTGACATTTAGTATGCCTACAGATGAGCCGTTCCCATTTACACTGGACTGTGCAACATCTGTTATCCAGAATGGCAAGATTGAATACTACGCACGTATCAATCATGATACTCCTAAGGGTCTTGTTATTTCCAGAGAAGGAGAGGAGCTTACAGATAGTGCAGAGATCCTTAAGAAGATCAGAAGCCAGCAGGCAGCACTTGCTCCTCTCGGTGGATTTGGTGAGACAACCGGAGGATATAAGGGATACGGATACTCTACTGTTGTTGAGATCCTTTCCGCAGC
Source organism: Blautia sp. LMAG:36 (assembly GCF_008680535.1). NCBI lineage: Bacteria > Bacillati > Bacillota > Clostridia > Lachnospirales > Lachnospiraceae > Blautia > Blautia sp. LMAG:36. The sequence goes on from NZ_NALB01000006.1 coordinate 367,736, forward strand.
TCTTCAGTCCGGTCTCTTCCTGAAAGCTCTGGAGGGCAAGGATGAGGAAGGAAAGATCCGTCCATATCATCTTGGACATTTCTTTATTGCTATCGACACAGAGGCATTTATGGGTGCAGAGGCATTCAAGAAAACATGCGGTGATATCCTGAGAGACCTGAGAGGCTCCGAGAAGGCTCCTGGACAGGAACGTATCTACACAGCAGGCGAGAAGGAATATGATGTATGGATGTATCGTAAGGATAAGGGAGTTCCGGTGACAGAGGCAGTTCAGAAAGAGTTTATCGGACTTCGTGATGAATTCGGACTTACACAGTTCAAATTCCCATTTGAGAAATAATGTATCTGCAGAAGGGAAGTCCATAGGGGCTTCCCTTCTTTTGCCAGAGCAGAAGATTGTCTGAGAATTGTAATACAGCCGGAAATAAAACAGATATATTTGGCAAATGTGTCTGGTCTTTGAAGCAATAAACTGATACAATAAGAATAATATCTTCAAACAATGCGCGGAGATAGTATGATATTGTGTGAACATTGCGGAGGAAGAGAGAAGATGAACAAAGAATTTCTGGACGCGATCGAGGCGAACCCGATCATAGCGGCTGTGAAGGATGAGCAGGGGCTTCAGAACTGTCTGGGCAGGGAGGAGCTTACCGTGATCTTTATCCTGTATGGAGATATCCGTTCTATTGGGGGAATTGTGGAGCGGATCCACCAGGCGGGGAAGATCGCGATGGCACATATAGACCTGATCGCAGGTTTAAGCTCAAAAGAGGTTTCTGTGGATTATATTTGTAAAAATATCCATGCAGATGGGATCATTTCAACAAAAGCATCCATGATCAACAGGGCGAAGAAGCTTGGAATGTATACAGTTCTGCGTTTTTTCCTTATTGATTCCATGGCGATCAAGAATATTGAGAATCTGGGAAATCAGCATGAGCAGCTGCCGGATGTGGTAGAGGTTCTGCCGGGGCTGATGCCGAAGATTCTTAAACAGATATGTAAAACAAGCAAGGTGCCTGTGATCGCAGGCGGTTTGATCTCCGATAAGGAGGATGTGATGGGAGCCCTGGGTGCGGGGGCAGCAGCGGTTTCCACTACAAATCAGAAGGTATGGAAATTATGAGGCTGCAGAGGCATTGAGCCGCAGCCAAGAAATGTATTGGAGGATTTTTATATGGCAAAATATGTTATGGCGCTGGATTCCGGAACGACCAGTAACCGCTGTATTCTTTTTGATGAAAGCGGAAGGATCCGCAGTGTGGCGCAGAAGGAGTTTATCCAGCATTTTCCGAAACCGGGATGGGTAGAGCATGATGCAGGTGAGATCTGGTCCACACAGCTTTCTGTTGCCAGAGAGGCTATGAACCAGATTGAGGCAACGGCAGAGGATATTGCAGCGATCGGTATCACCAATCAGAGAGAGACCACTATTGTCTGGGATAAGAATACGGGACAGCCGGTTTATCATGCCATCGTATGGCAGTGCAGAAGAACTTCAGAATACTGCGACAGTCTGAAAGCAAAGGGACTGGAAGAAAAATTCCGTCAGAAAACAGGACTTGTTATTGATGCGTATTTTTCAGCCACAAAGGTAAAATGGATCCTGGATAATGTGGAGGGTGCCCGCGAAAGAGCAGAGAAGGGAGAGCTTCTGTTTGGTACCGTGGAGACCTGGCTGATCTGGAAGCTGACCAAGGGAGCTGTTCATGTAACAGATTATTCCAATGCATCCAGAACGATGATGTTCAATATCAATACACTGGAGTGGGATGATGAGATCCTGGAGGAACTTGATATTCCGAAATGCATGCTCCCGCAGGTAAAAGAGTCCAGTGAGATTTATGGTGAGACAGATCCATCCTTTTTCGGTGGAAGGATCCCGGTAGCCGGTGCTGCCGGGGACCAGCAGGCGGCGCTGTTCGGGCAGGCCTGCTTTGAGAAAGGTGAAACCAAGAATACATATGGAACCGGTGGCTTTCTTCTGATGAATGCAGGAGATAAACCGGTATTTTCCAATAACGGGCTGGTTACAACCATCGGATGGGGACTTAACGGAGAGATCACTTATGTTCTGGAGGGATCCGTATTTGTGGCTGGTGCTGCGATCCAGTGGCTTCGTGATGAGCTTCATCTGGTGGATTCCGCATCGGATACCGAGTATTTTGCGGGAAAGGTACCGGATGCAAACGGCTGCTACGTCGTGCCTGCATTTACAGGACTTGGAGCTCCTTACTGGGATCAGTATGCCCGTGGCACGATCGTGGGATTGACCCGTGGTGTAAATAAGTATCATATTGTGCGTGCGACTTTGGAATCACTTGCATATCAGGTCAATGATGTGCTGGAGGTTATGAAGGAAGATGCAGGAAGTGACCTTGCAGTTCTTCGTGTAGACGGCGGAGCAAGTGCAAACAATCTTCTCCTGCAGATCCAGGCCAATATCAGTAATGTAGCTGTAGAACGTCCGGAATGTATTGAGACAACTGCTCTTGGTGCCGCATATCTGGCAGGTCTTGCTGTGGGATTCTGGGAAAGCAAGGAGGCAGTACTGGAAAGCCGTGATGTGGAACGTATTTTCCGCACGGAGATCGATGACGAGAAGCGAAATGCCATGGTAAAAGGCTGGAGAGCTGCAGTAGGCTGCTCCAGAGACTGGATCAAAAAGATCCAGTAAAAGATAAAAAAGAAAAGTCATGCAGCGGGACCGGATGAAAATGTCCTGTGCATGGCTTTTTGCGTTTCCGGAATGTCACAGACAGACCGGCATAGTAAGCGATCGCGGAACAGATCCGCCGGAGCTTACAGAGTGGCCAGATCGATCCTGTAATCGTCGGAACCCTCTCCGTCAGCAGTGTAGTAAGCTGCTCTTTCTTCTGCATTTACATAGATGTGGAGCTCTTTGCCTTTCAGGCCCTTTGCTTCTGCATCTTTCTTAACAGCTGCCTCAAGGTCGGCAACTGTGATGGATGTCTCAAAAATTTCAAGTGTGATGCCGCTGATCTTATGATTTTTTACAGTGTTCTTAACTTCTTCTACTACTTCTGGTGCCTTGGCTGCTACAGTCTCTGTTGCCTTTTTGACTGCTTTAACGGTTTTTTCAGCTGCAGGTGTTTTTTCAATCTTTTCTACAGTTGATTTCACGGTAGCTTTGGCCTTGGTGGTTGCGCTCTTCAGGTTGCTTGTTCTGCTGTTTCTTCTTTTTTCCATAATGGAACACTCCCTTCCGCATATTTCGCTGACAGAACGGATCTGCCGGAATATGTACCTGTTTACAGTATCATGAATCCGGTGGAAAGTCAAATTTTTGCTTGGGTGTTGCATTTCCGGCAGTTGTCGTATAAACTGGATTACAGAGAAAATCAGACAGGGGTACAGAGATTGAAGAATATTCAGGAAGATATTAAAACAGGAAAATTTAAGCAGGCATATCTCCTTTACGGTGAGGAAGCCTATCTGAAACAACAATATAAAAGAAATCTGGTGAAGGCTCTGAACCCGGACGATGATACCATGAATTTTACCAGATATGAGGGGAAGGGGATCGATGTCCGGGAGCTTTTGAGTCTTTGTGATACCATGCCCTTTTTTGCAGAGCGAAGAGTAGTCCTTCTTGAGGATACGGGATTCTTTAAGAACAAATGTGAGGAACTGGCAGATTATATGAAAGCTCTGCCTGATTATCTGTATCTGGTGTTCTGCGAGTCTGAAGTAGATAAAAGAAGCCGTATGTACAAGGCGGTAAAAGCCTGCGGCAGCATCGGGGAATTTAAACAGCAGGATGAAAAGACTCTTATGCGGTGGGCAGCAGGGATCCTTGGAAAAAATGGCCGCAGGATCACCCAGAGAGATGTGGAGCTTCTGCTGACCATGACGGGAACAGATATGGGAAATATAAGGATGGAGCTGGAAAAGCTGATCTCCTATACGGTCGGAAGAGATGTTGTGACTGCTGCAGATATCCAGGCTGTCTGTACCACGCAGACAACCAATAAGATCTTTGATATGGTGCGTGCGGTGACGGAGAAGAACCAGAAGCGGGCCCTGGATCTGTACTATGACCTTCTGACTCTTCGGGAACCGCCGATGCGGATATTGTTTCTTTTGGCGAAACAGTTTCGTCAGATCTGCCTGACCAAGAAAATGTCACAGGAGGGTCTTTCTCAAACCGAGATCGCTTCCAAACTGGGAGTACCCTCTTTTGTTGTGCGGAATCTGGCATCCTGTGCCAGATCCTACACTGTGGAAGAGCTGGAGAATGCTGTGCGGGATTTTGTGGATGCGGAAGAGGCGGTAAAGACAGGTACACTTGGAGATGTGCTCAGCGTGGAGCTTCTGATCGTGAAGTACAGCTCGGCGAGAGCAGTGAGAGCCTGAGTTTTACGGAGACTGGTTCTGCCACAGGGTCGCTCCGTTGTCCCTGAGCCATTTTTCGCAGGCTTTATACTCCGGCATCACAGATGCCACCACTGCATAAAAGGCAGGGGAATGATTCATTTCTTTTCTGTGGGAAAGTTCGTGTACCACAACATAATCCAGGACTTTTTCCGGGGCGAAGATCAGCCGCCAGTTGAAATTCAGGTTTCCTTCGCTGGTGCAGCTTCCCCAGCGGGTTTTTTGTTCCCGGATCGTGATACGGCCGTAGGTTACGCCCATTTTTCTGGCGTAGGCTGCGGTTTTTCTTTTGAATATTTTTCTGGCGGATTCCATATAATAACTGCGGCGGAATTCTGAAAGAGGCGGGTTTTCAGCCTGGGGCTGTGCCGGATCAGTGGCAGCGTGTGAGAGATGCTCCAGGATCCAGCTTTCTTTCTGTGAGAGAAAACGATGGATGGTGGAATCTGGCATTGTGTGTGGAGCGCGGACAGTTACCTGACCGGAAACGCTGACCTGGATCGCCAGGGTTTTCCGACTGCTGCGGATAATGCGGTAGGGAAAGGGATGGGATATCATAAAAAACTCCTTTTGGTCAATGCAGAAATCTATATACAAAAAAGACAGTCGCTGACGGTTCGACTGTCTTTCCTTTTACTTATAAGCTTATAACTAAAATATTCCGTGGTCTATTACGCAATGCTGTTGACAGCTTTGGAAAGACGGGAAATTTTTCTGGCGCAGTTATTTTTGTGATAAACGCCCTTGGATGTAGCTTTGCTGATTGTGGAGATTGCGTCCTTAAGAGCAACCTCTGCAGCTGCCTTATCCTTATTCTCAACTGCTGTCTCAACTTTCTTGATGGAAGTCTTAACTGCAGAACGGATTGCTTTGTTTCTTGCAGCCTTAGTGCTGTTAACTAAGATTCTCTTCTTTGCGGATTTAATGTTAGCCAATTCGTACACCTCCGATTCCTTAAAAATATAATATTAAATTACATTCACAGGAACAGACACGGGCGCTCCTATGAAACATGCTTATATATATTATTATACGTGCACAGGAATGTCAAGATGTTTTTTGCAAAAATTCCAAAAAAATATGCAAAAAATACCAGATGCTGTGTGGGAAAGGGGAAATGATACATATTTATGGGAAAAAGGGAAATAATGAAAGGGAAAACACCGGTAAAGCTGCAGATAGCAGCGGAAAAGTCTTTGCAATCTTACAGAAAAAGAGGATGAGAGTATGGCTGGAAGGAGCAGAATCAGAACAGACCTGGCGCTGGAAGCAACGGAACGCTTTCAGGCGGAAAACGTAGAAGTACGTGGAGTAGAGATCAGGGAAAGATACGATGAGGAAAAGGATGTTCGGACTACCGTAGTGCGGATCACAACGGAAAACGGAGCCAGGACCATGGGAAAACCACAGGGGACCTATATTACCATTGAGGCACCGGATCTTTCCGTTCCGGATGAGGATTATCACAGGGAGATCTCGGAAGAGGTGGCACATCATTTGAGGGAGCTGATCGATCTCGGACGGCAGCAGTCGATCCTGGTGGTAGGGCTTGGAAATCAGGAGATTACTGCAGATTCCCTTGGCCCTCGTGCAGTTTCCAATCTTCATATGACAAGGCATGTGATCCGGGAATATGGGCTGAAGAGCAATGAACATATGAAAATGCATCAGATCAGCGGGATCGTTCCGGGTGTGATGGCACAGACCGGAATGGAAACTCTGGAAATTGTTCGGGGTGTTGTTTCTGAGACAAAGCCGGATCTGGTGATCGCCGTAGATGCGCTGGCGGCCAGAAGTACGACAAGACTTAACCGGACGATCCAGATCACGGATACCGGGATTAGTCCGGGCTCCGGCGTGGGGAATCACAGGGAAGGCCTGAATGAAGAAAATCTTTCGGTCCGTGTGATCGGGATCGGTGTTCCGACTGTGGTGGATGCGGCTACTATTGTCCATGATTCCATGGCGGAGCTTCTGGAGGCGCTGGAGGAAGATGAGCAGAAGGAGTTTCTGGAAGAAATGATCTCGCCGAAGCTTTACACCATGTTTGTAACACCAAAGGATGTGGATGAAACGGTACGGTATTTAAGCTTTACCATTTCCGAGGGACTGAATCTGGCTTTTTCCGATAGTCTAATCGAAGAGGACAGGTCATAAAATACCATAAGAGGTGATCGTGGGTGACGAATATCCAGAGGGCTTTCTGCGTGGTTTTGAGCCTGATCTTCCTGTGTGTGGTGGCTGTCCTTCCGGGAGATTTTTTCAGGCATGGTGAGATCTACAGACAGCTGCCGCTGTATTGCTTTCTGGAAAAGAAAGCTCTGCAGAAGGAAAATGGCAGAGACAGGGAAACAGAGATGCTTTTGCAGGAAAAAAACGCAGAGCATCTGGGTAAAGAAGTGGAAGCAGAGAACCGAAAAGAGCAGGAGACGCTGCTGATGGCCGAGGCGGAAGAAGTAGAGAAGAAAGAAAAGCTTCAGAAGAAAGAAGAGCTTCAAAAGAAAAAAGAAATTCAAAAGAAAGAAGCGGAAGAGGCAGAGAAAAAATCTTCTGACGGCAAAAAAAGTGAAAAGGAGACCGGTAAGGAAAATGCAGAGCCGGAAGTTACGGAGTCGGGGGACACAGGACAGAAAGTTGCAGAACAGGAGACTCCGGCGTCAGAGGAGAACCGATCCGGTGAAAATACCGCGAAGGAACAGGAGGCTGTGGCACTGCCACATCCGCAGATTGACTTGTCTCAGGCGAAACTGGCAGATTTTGATTATGTGATGAATCAGTTTTTTATATTGGATTCCAATACGGAGACGAATGCACAGCAGATCAGTGCGCCCCGTTTTCTGAAGGAGGATCTGTCCGTTAAAAAGGATTCATCGGTACCCCAGATCCTGATCTATCATACCCATTCCCAGGAGGCTTTTGCAGATTCAAGAGAAGGACAGACTGAGGACACCATCGTAGGAGTGGGAGATCATCTTACTGAACTTCTGGAAAAAACATATGGATACCAGGTCATTCATATAACAGATGCCTTTGATATGATGGGAGGAACACTGGACAGGAGCAAGGCTTATGATTATGCCAGGGCATCCATAGAAAAAGTGCTGGAAGAAAACCCCACCATTGAAGTTGTGATCGATCTTCATAGAGATGGTGTGCCGGATGATCGGCATCTGGTAACGCAGGTGAATGGAAAACCTACTGCTCAGCTGCTTTTTTATAATGGATTAAGCTATACAGTCAGTCAGGGGGCAGTGAGTTATCTGCCCAATCCTTACATAGAAGAGAATCTGGCATTTTCCTTTCAGCTGGAATATCAGGCGGCACAGTATTACCCCGATCTTTACCGGGGAATCTATCTGGCAGGTCTTCGCTATAATCTGCATCTTAAGCCACGTGCGCTGCTTCTGGAGGCCGGAGCGCAGACAAATACCGTGGAGGAAGTCAGAAATGCCATGGAACCTTTTGCAGATATCTTAAACAGAGTTCTGAAAGGCAGTGACAAAGAAGACTGAAATATGGTATGATAAAGAGCAGTATGGAAAAATATGCGTTCTGAACGCTTTATACGAGAGAAATTTAAGGAGGACTTCCTGAATGATAGACCAGAGTAAAATTCGGAATTTTTGTATCATTGCACATATCGACCATGGCAAGTCAACACTTGCGGACCGTATCATCGAGATGACGGGACTTCTTACCGAGAGGGAAATGCAGGCCCAGGTTCTGGATAACATGGACCTTGAGAGAGAACGAGGGATCACCATCAAATCCCAGGCGGTTCGTATTGTATACAAAGCCAAGGACGGAAATGAGTATATTTTTAACCTGATCGATACCCCGGGACATGTAGACTTTAACTATGAGGTTTCCCGAAGCCTTGCTGCCTGTGACGGAGCGATCCTTGTTGTGGATGCAGCACAGGGAATCGAAGCTCAGACACTTGCCAATGTATATATGGCACTGGACCATGATCTGGATGTGGTTCCGGTGATCAACAAGATCGACCTTCCAAGTGCGGATCCGGAGCGTGTTATCAATGAGATCGAGGATGTGATCGGAATTGAGGCGCAGGATGCACCGCAGATCTCCGCAAAAACAGGACTGAATGTAGACCAGGTCCTGGAGCAGATCGTCAATAAGGTCCCGGCGCCGGCGGGGGATGTGGATGCACCGCTGAAGGCTCTGATCTTTGACTCTGTTTATGACCCTTATAAGGGTGTTATCGTATTTTGCAGAGTGAAGGACGGACGTGTGAAAAAGGGCACGAGGATCCATATGATGGCGACCGGATTCACCACGGAGGTTGTGGAGGTTGGATATTTTGGAGCGGGTCAGTTTATCCCATGTGACGAGCTGACAGCAGGCATGGTTGGATATATCACAGCCAGCATCAAGAATGTCCGTGATACCCGCGTGGGTGATACGGTAACGGATGCGGACAACCCCTGTGCAGAGGCACTTCCGGGATATAAGAAGGTAAACCCTATGGTTTATTGTGGCCTTTATCCGGCAGATGGTGCCAAGTACGGCGATCTCCGTGACGCGCTGGAGAAGCTTCAGCTCAACGATGCTTCCCTTTATTATGAACCGGAGACATCGGTCGCCCTTGGATTTGGTTTCCGCTGCGGCTTCCTGGGACTTCTTCATCTGGAGATCATCCAGGAGCGTCTGGAGAGAGAGTATAACCTGGATCTTGTAACTACAGCACCGAGTGTTATCTATAAGGTCTATAAAACCAATGGTGAGATCATCGAGCTGACCAATCCCACCAACCTTCCGGATCCTTCAGAGATCGAATACATGGAAGAGCCTATGGTGAAGGCGGAGATCATGGTAACCACAGAGTTCATTGGTGCGATCATGGATCTCTGCCAGGAGAGACGTGGTCAGTATGAAGGCATGGAATATATGGAAGAAACCCGTGCACTCCTGAAATACAGACTGCCGCTGAACGAGATCATTTATGATTTCTTTGATGCACTGAAATCACGTTCCAGAGGTTATGCATCCCTAGATTACGAACTGGACGGATATGAGAGAAGTGAGCTTGTAAAGCTGGATATCCTTGTGAATAAAGAAGAAGTGGATGCTCTTTCCTTTATCGTGCATGCAGATACTGCTTACGAGCGTGGAAGAAAGATGTGTGAGAAGCTGAAAGACGAGATCCCGAGACAGCTCTTTGAGATTCCGATCCAGGCAGCTATCGGAAGCAAGGTCATTGCCAGAGAGACGGTAAGAGCCATGCGTAAAGACGTACTTGCCAAGTGTTACGGTGGAGATATCTCCCGTAAGAAGAAGCTTCTGGAAAAACAGAAGGAAGGTAAGAAACGTATGCGTCAGGTAGGTAACGTGGAGATCCCGCAGAAGGCATTTATGAGTGTCCTGAAGCTGGATGATAAATAGGAGATGACTTTTTGAAAAAAAATATAAAAAAACTGTTTCTGGCAGCAGGACTTCTGGCTATAACAGGAGCTCTGCTTACCGGATGTGGTTCAAAGAAGAAAAATGCAGAAGAGGAAAGTGTGATCAAAATCAGTACAGCGCCGGAACCGACTGCCACTCCTGATCCGAAAACCGTAGATCCGGATGCAGTGACGAGCAATGGAAATCTGACAATGGTCAATGAGTACCTGGCAGAAAACGGCAGCGAGGCACTGGGGATCGATGGCGTGACACCGACACCGGCTGCTTCAGACGGAAGTACGGATAATGCGGATAGTGCCGGTGAAGATACAAGCTCCGATGAGGATAATGATACATCAGGTAGTGGTGGAGAGGAAGGAGCCATGGATGGAGAATGAGGCGAAAAAACCGCTGGAGCTCTATATCCATATTCCGTTTTGTGTAAAAAAATGCGATTACTGTGATTTCCTTTCCGGACCTGCCGGAAAAGAGAGGCAGCGTGAATATTTCCAGGCTTTGGAAAGGGAGATTGCCGCTGTTCCGGATTTTTCGGACAGGGAGATCACCACAGTTTTTATCGGCGGAGGAACACCTTCCGTGCCGGATCCGTCTCTTGTTGGAGAGATGCTGGATCAGATCAGAAATAAGTTTTTTGTGGCCCCGGATGCTGAGATCACCATCGAAGCAAATCCGGGGACTTTATATAAAGAAAAACTTCAGATATATCTGGAACACGGGATCAACCGACTGAGTCTGGGGCTTCAGTCCCCGCAGAATCGGGAATTAAAGATCCTTGGAAGGATCCATACGTGGGAAGAGTTTCAGGAGAGCTTTTTTATGGCAAGGGATGCAGGCTTTTCCAACATCAATATCGATCTGATGAGTGCCATTCCGGAACAGACCTATGCAGACTGGGAAAAAAATCTCCGCACGGTGGCAGGGCTTTCGCCGGAACATATTTCCGCCTACAGTCTGATCATTGAGGAAGGTACTCCTTTCGGGGAGAGAAAGCTGAAATTGCCGGATGAGGATACGGAGTACCGTATGTATGAGAATACGGCAGGGATCCTGGAGGAATATGGGTTTCATCAGTACGAGATCTCCAATTATGCGAAAGGCGGGCGGGAATGCCGCCATAATAAGGGATACTGGCAGAGGATCGATTATCTGGGACTGGGACTTGGGGCGTCTTCACTTCTGGATCATATGCGTTTTTCCAATACTGCGGATATGAAGGAATATATTGGAAACAGTGCGTTTCCGGATAAGATCCGCCAGAATATGGAAAGCCTTACAGAGGCAGATGAGATGGCTGAGTTTATGTTTCTGGGGCTTCGGATGACAGAGGGTGTTTCAATGGAAGCGTTTGCGGAATATTTCGGAAAAAATATGGAAAACGTTTACGGAGAGGTCCTGAAAAAACATCTGGAGATCGGAATGCTGGAACAAAAAGGAGACAGGATATATCTTTCGAGAAAGGGAATCCATGTGAGTAATGGAGTGATGGCGGATTTTCTGCTGTAGAAAAATTTGTCGGTTTTTTCACCTTGACGAACGGATGTTCTGGCAGTATACTGGTAAAAAATCAGAAGTTTTACAGCGGAATAAGAGAGGTAGATTCTGCTGTTGAGAAGAATACCGGAGTATTTTTTATGACCGGACAGAGTAGGAGGCTTTCATGTCAGCAGAAGCAAACGATAAGAAGCGTTTTATCAGGATACGCGGAGCCAATGAGAATAATCTTAAGAATCTTAGCGTCGATATTCCCAGAGACCAGTTTGTGGTACTTACCGGACTCAGCGGCTCCGGTAAGTCATCTCTTGCATTTGATACCATTTATGCAGAGGGACAGAGACGTTATATGGAGTCACTTTCTTCCTATGCGAGGCAGTTCCTGGGACAGATGGAGAAACCGGATGTGGAGAGTATCGAGGGCCTTCCGCCGGCAATCTCCATTGATCAGAAGTCAACGAACCGGAATCCCCGTTCTACAGTGGGTACGGTAACGGAGATCTACGATTATTTCCGACTTCTGTATGCCCGTGTGGGAATCCCGCACTGTCCCAAATGTGGAAGAGAAATCCGCAAACAGACGGTAGATCAGATGGTGGATCAGATCATGACGCTTCCGGAACGCCAGAAGATCCAGCTTCTTGCACCGGTAGTGCGGGGACGCAAGGGAACCCATGTTAAACTTCTGGATCAGGCCAGAAGAAGCGGATATGTGAGAGTGCAGATCGACGGAAATCTCTATGAGCTTTCTGAGGAGATCAAGCTGGATAAGAATATCAAACATAACATTGAGATCGTTGTGGATCGACTTATTGTGAAACCGGGAATAGAGAAGCGTCTTTCCGATTCTATTGAAACCGTGCTGGATCTGGCGGATGGTCTGCTGGTAGTAGACACTATGGACGGGAAGCTTCTGAATTTCAGTCAGAGTTTTTCCTGTCCGGATTGCGGCATCAGCATTGATGAGATCGAACCCAGGAGCTTTTCCTTTAATAATCCATTTGGTGCCTGCCCGCAGTGTCTGGGTCTTGGATATAAGATGGAATTTGATATCGATCTGATGATTCCGGATAAGAAACGGAGTATCAATGAAGGGGCTATCGCTGTTCTCGGATGGCAGTCCTGTACTACGCAGGGAAGTTTTTCCAGAGCAATCCTGGATGCCCTGGCAAGGGAATATGAATTTTCTCTGGATACACCTTTCTGTGAGTATCCGAAGAAGGTCCAGGATATCCTCATCCATGGTACCGGCGGTCATTCTGTGAAGGTTTATTATAAAGGACAGCGGGGAGAGGGCGTTTACGATGTGGCGTTCCCGGGACTGATCCGCAATGTGGAGCAGAGATACCGTGAAACCGGTTCCGAGGCCATGAAGCAGGAATACGAGAGCTTTATGCGGATTACTCCGTGCACCACATGTAAGGGACAGAGGCTGAAGAAGGAGTCACTGGCAGTGACCGTGGCGGATAAGAATATTTATGAAGTGACCAATATGCCGGTACAGAAGCTGCAGGGCTTTCTCCGCGATCTGAAGCTTTCAAAGCAGCAGGAGCTTATTGGAAGGCAGATCCTGAAGGAAATCCGCGCCAGGGTTGGATTTCTGGCAGAGGTTGGCCTGGAGTATCTTTCACTTGGAAGAGCTACCGGAACCCTTTCCGGCGGAGAGGCTCAGAGGATCCGTCTTGCCACACAGATCGGATCCGGGCTTGTGGGGGTTGCATATATCCTGGATGAGCCGAGTATCGGGCTTCACCAGAGAGATAATGACAAGCTTCTGGGGGCACTGATGCGTCTCCGTGATCTTGGCAACAGTCTGATCGTGGTGGAGCATGATGAAGATACCATGCGTGCTGCAGACTGTGTCATCGATATCGGCCCCGGAGCCGGAGAACATGGCGGACAACTGGTCGCAATGGGGACAGCTGAGGATCTGATGAAAAATGAGCAGTCTGTGACAGGAGCTTATTTAAGCGGAAGGCTGAAGATCCCGGTACCGGAAGTGAGGAAGGAACCAACCGGATTTCTTCATATAAAGGGTGCGGCAGAGAACAACCTGAAGCATATCGACGTAGATATTCCTCTGGGAGTGATGACCTGTATCACAGGTGTTTCCGGCTCCGGTAAGAGCTCTCTGATCAATGAAATCTTGTACAAGAGACTTGCCAGAGACCTGAACCGTGCCAGAGTGATCCCCGGGAAACATGATGACATCCTGGGTATCGATCAGCTGGATAAGGTGATCAATATCGACCAGTCCCCGATCGGAAGAACTCCCCGTTCCAATCCTGCCACATATACCGGAGTTTTTGACCAGATCCGTGATCTTTTTGCAGCCACCGCAGATGCCAAGGCAAAGGGCTACAAGAAAGGCCGTTTCAGTTTTAATGTCAAGGGCGGACGGTGCGAGGCCTGCAGCGGTGACGGAATCATCAAGATCGAGATGCATTTTCTTCCGGATGTATATGTGCCCTGCGAAGTCTGCAAGGGCAAACGCTACAATCGTGAGACTCTGGAAGTGAAGTATAAGGGCAAGAGCATTTATGATGTATTGAATATGACTGTGGAAGAAGCACTGACATTTTTTGAGAATGTACCGTCGATCCGGAGAAAGATCGAGACCCTGTATGATGTAGGGCTTTCCTATATCCGTCTGGGTCAGCCCTCCACCACTCTTTCCGGAGGAGAAGCACAGCGTATCAAGCTTGCCACAGAACTCAGCAAGCGCAGTACCGGAAAGACGATCTATATCCTGGATGAGCCTACCACAGGACTGCACTTTGCGGATGTCCACAAGCTGATCGAGATCCTGCGCCGTCTGTCTGAAGGAGGAAACACCGTTGTGGTCATTGAGCACAATCTGGATGTGATCAAGACGGCGGATCATATTATTGATATCGGACCGGAAGGCGGTGACAGAGGCGGAACGGTAATTGCCAGAGGAACTCCGGAGGAAGTAGCAGAGAATCCGGTTTCCTACACCGGTAAATATGTGAAAAAATATCTGGAACAGAAATAACCGGTAAAAGTTCTTTTCAATTTCTGTGGTTTTGTATATAATGAAGTGCGGGAACGTTTCGGCACAGACCGGAACAGAATAAGTCAGAAATGCGTCAGCATATGAATGTGTATGACGCAGGCGGGAGGATTTATGCCGGCAAAGGATATTGGAATCGATCTGGGAACCAGAAACAGTCTGGTGTTTTCCACAGGCAAGGGAATCGTTTTAAGAGAGCCCTCTGTGGTTGTTTATGATAAAGATACAGAGAAGATCAGAGCAATCGGTGAGGAAGCCAGACAGATGGCAAGCCATCTGACTTCCAATATGGAAGTGATCTGGCCAATCCGAAGAGGTGTGATCGTAGATTATAATGTAATGGAAAAGATGCTGAAATATTTTATTTCACAGGCTATGGGACGGAGAGCGTTCCGGAAACCGAGAGTCAGCATCAGTGTTCCGAGCGGGATCACGGAGATCGAGCGCAAGGCAGTTGAGGAAGCAGCTTATCAGTCAGGGGCCAGGGAAGTTTTTCTTGTGGATGAGCCCATTGCTGCTGCTATCGGGGCAGGTGTAGACATTACCAAGCCATTTGGCAATCTGATCGTGGACATCGGTGCAGGGACCACGGATGTTGCGGTCGTATCCGTAGGAGGTGTGGTTGTTTCCGCATCTGTGAAGGTTGCAGGAGATAATTTTGATCATGCGATCATGAATTATGTACGTGAGAAGCACAGCCTCTTTATCGGGGAGGATGCAGCGGAGAATATCAAGATCAAGATTGGAACAGCCAGTGAAGAAGCGGATCTTCGCACGATGGAGGTCAAGGGCAGAAATATCATCACAGGACTTCCGAAGGTGGCAACACTGACTTCTGAGGAGATCCGGACCGCTTTGCGGGAAACGACCGGACAGATCGTAGAGACAGTCCATGGCGTTCTTGAGAAAACACCGCCGGAGCTGGCGGCAGATATCATGGACAGAGGAATCGTTCTTACAGGCGGAGGTGCCATGCTGCATGGAATGGATGCATTGATCGAGCAGAAAACAGGAGTCAGCACATTGACTGTGCAGGATGCAATGCTTGTAGTGGCTGCCGGAACAGGAAAATATGCGGAAATCATGTCAAGGATGTAAACCGTTATGAGGCGTCCGGACGGCACAGGGTCAGAGAAGAGACTGCCGCAGGAAACTCATACAGATAAGGCGCTGCAGCTGCAGTGCCTTTTGCTGTTATCAGAGGTTTACAGATGGAGAAAAAAATGAGTGAGACAGTTACAGGATATATAGATCATGTGATCTTCCGAAATGAAGATAATGGATATACGGTCATGGTACTGAAAGGGATGGAAGAGGAACGGGAACTGACCTGTGTGGGGACATTTCCTGCGATCACCCAGGGGGCTGCCATTGAAGCTTCCGGAAATTATACAACACATCCGGTGTATGGCAAGCAGTTTCAGATAGCCTCCTACGTAGAAAAAATGCCGGAGGATGCACTGGCCATGGAGCGTTATCTGGGTTCCGGTGCGATCAAGGGGATCGGAGCGGCACTGGCAGCCAGGATCGTACGTCGTTTCGGTGATGATACTATGCGTATTGTAGAGGAAGAGCCGGAGCGGCTGGCTGAGATCAAGGGAATCAGCGAAAAAAAGGCCATGGAGATCGCAGAACAGATGACGGAGAAAGCAGATATGCGCCGCGCTATGATCTTTCTCCAGAAATACGGGATATCACTGAATCTCGGCGCAAAGATCTATCAGAAATATGGGCAGACTGTATATGGAGTCCTGCAGGAGAATCCGTATCGCCTTGCAGAGGATATCAGTGGTGTGGGATTCCGTATCGCAGATGAGATCGCTTCCCGGATCGGGATCCATACAGATTCAGATTACAGGATAAGAAGCGGAATGTTGTATACTCTCCTACAGGCTTCAGGAGAAGGCCATATCTATCTCCCGAAGGAGGAACTTTTTTCCAGGGCATCCGGACTTTTGGGAGTAGATTCCTCCTACATGGAAAAACATCTCATGGATATGGTAGTAGACCGGAAACTGATCCTGAAAGAAACAGAAGACGGTGCAGTTGTCTATCCCACACGATATTATTATCTTGAGCTGAATTCAGCCAGAATGCTCTGTGAGCTGAACATCCTCTGCCCGGAAGATGAGGAGATGATGGAGAAACGGATCAACAGGATCGAAAAGGAGACAGGAACCCGGTTAGATGAAATGCAGAAACAGGCAGTGGCGGCAGCTGCCAGTCATGGTCTGTTCATTCTGACCGGCGGGCCGGGAACCGGAAAGACTACAACGATCAATGCGATTATCCGTTATTTTGAAGAGGAAGGCGCTGAGCTGCGGCTTGCAGCTCCCACCGGCCGTGCAGCCAAGCGAATGACAGAGGCTACCGGATACGAGGCTCAGACGATCCACAGACTTCTGGAGCTGAATGGAATGCCGGAGGAAGAGCAGGAAGGCCGTGCAGTTCATTTTGACAGGAATTCGGAGAATCCGCTGGAAGCGGATGTGATCATCATTGATGAGATGTCCATGGTAGATATCGCACTGATGCATTCATTGCTTCTTGCAGTGACAGCAGGGACCAGATTGATCCTGGTAGGTGATGAAAATCAGCTTCCCAGTGTAGGCCCGGGAAATGTTCTGAGGGATATTATCCGCAGCGGCTGTTTTCCGGTAGTAGAGTTGAAAAAGATTTTCCGCCAGGCATCTGAAAGTGATATTGTGGTGAATGCACATAAGATCAACCGGGGCGAGCAGGTGACCATCAATAACAAGAGCCGGGATTTCTTTTTTCTGAAAAGATATGATGCGGACATCATTATCCGTGTGGTGATCGCACTGATCCAGGAGAAGCTTCCGCGTTATGTAGATGCAAAGCCCTATGAGATCCAGGTGCTCACGCCTATGCGTAAGGGACTTTTAGGTGTGGAGCGGCTGAACCAGATCCTTCAGAGATATCTGAACCCGCCGGATGAAAAGAAAAAGGAGAAAGAGATCGGACAGCGTCTTTTCCGTGAAGGGGATAAGGTGATGCAGGTGAAGAACAATTACCAGCTGGAGTGGGAAATCCTTGGACGATACAAGATTCCTGTGGATAAAGGTGTGGGCGTGTTTAACGGAGATACCGGTATTATGACGGAGATCAATGAATTTGCGGAAACGGCCACCGTGGAATTTGAGGATGGCAGACAGGCAGAATATTCCTTCAAACAGCTTGAGGAACTGGAACTTGCCTATGCAGTGACCATACATAAGTCCCAGGGCTCAGAATATCCGGCAGTGATCCTTCCGATCCTTTCCGGACCAAGGATGCTGATGAATCGGAATCTTCTGTATACAGCAGTGACCAGAGCCAGAAAATGTGTTACCGTAGTAGGCAGCGAGACCACTTTTGCGGAGATGATCCGTAATGAAAAACAGCAGCAGAGATACAGCTCTCTGGACAGACGGATCCGGGAGCTGGATGAATCTGAACAGAAGGAGAGCGCCATCGGGGAGAAAGGACTTTCTTGAAAAAAACAGCAGATTTTTTACTGGACATGCTTTACCCGAAAAAATGCCCGCTGTGTCATCAGATACTGAAAGAAAAAGACCGGCTGATCTGTCCGGAGTGTTCCGGAAAGGTCAGGCCTATATCCGGTCCCAGGTGTATGAAATGCGGAAGACCGGTAAAAATGGAAGAGGAATACTGTGAAGACTGCCGCAAGGGTGCCCATTATTTTACGGAGGGCAGAAGTATTTTCTGGTACGGAGAGGTCTGGAGACAGTCTTTGGTACGATTTAAGTATTACGGATGTCGGGAATATGGGGATTTTTATGCAAAGGCAATGAGCATCTTCGGAAAAAAATATCTGGAACGGTGGAAGCCTGATCTGATCGTTCCCGTTCCTCTGCATCCCAGAAAAAAAAGGATGAGAGGTTTTAACCAGGCAGCATATCTGGCAGAAAGGCTCAGTGTTCTTACAGGGATCCCATGGAATGAGCATCTGGTAAAGAAGATACGAAGCACAAGATCTCAGAAAAAACTTAATGCCATACAGAGGCGTCAGAACCTGAAAAATGCATATCAGGTAACCGAAAAGATCCCAGGTTTTTCTGTACTTGTGGTGGATGATGTATACACAACAGGAAGTACGGCAGATGCCATGGCAATGTGTCTTCTTGAGGCCGGTGCAGAGAAAGTTTATTTTCTGACAATATGCGCAGGAAGGGCATGAAACAGCCGAAAAAACACTTTTCATAGGTATGGAACTATGCTACAATAAATTTGATTGCAGTTAAACAGTATAACTGTATGGAAAGCGTAATGCAGATCATATATCGGGGATTTTCCTGATAAAGAAAGCTTATGAGGAGTTATTTTTATGGTAAATGAAGAAAAAGTGAAGATCATGAACCGTCTGGCCATGTATGAGCATGGAGAAGGCAGGAAGTATCTTCCGGTGAGCAGATATTATCGAAGTGATTATATTGGACTTGCACTGATCAGAAACTTTTTTCTGGTAACGATCGGATATATATTGGGACTTGCAGGCGTTGCCGCATATTTCAGCGAATATCTTATGGATAATGTGAATAAGATTAATCTGGTCGAGGTTGGGATCTATATCATCGTCGGTTATCTGATCGTGCTTGTTGTATATTCGATACTGACCTACATCCAGTATTCTGTGAAATATTTCCGGGCAAAAAAAAGTGTCAGGGAATATTATCAGGATCTTACAAGACTGGAAAAAATCTACGGGCGGGAGGAAAAAAGAAATCCGGTCCGGAGAAATGCAGGAGGACATAGAAAATGACAGCTTTACTTGAGATCAAACAGAATATCAAAAGATTTTACGGACAATATGAAGTATATATACTGCCGGTCCTGAAGTTTGTTCTGGCATTTGCCTATTTTCTCTGGATCAACAGCAATATGGGCTACATGAAACAGCTGGATAATATTTTTGTTGTCCTGATCCTGGCGCTTGTATGTTCGATCCTTCCGGTTTCCGTGATGATGTTTATGGGATTTGCGTTGATGATCGGGCACTGTTATGCAGTCGGGATCGAAACGGCAGGATTTATGCTGCTTCTTATTCTGTTTATGCTGATCCTGTTCCTAAGATTCAGCGGGTCACAGAATCTTGCAATGATCCTTACACCACTTTCCTTCGGATTTGGTGTTCCTGCACTTATGCCGATCGGAGCAGGCCTGCTGGGTAGTGCATTGTCAGCGCTTCCGGCCGGATGCGGTGTTGTGATCTATTATTTTATACGGTTTGTACATGCACAGTCGGCGGCACTCAGTGATCCTGCCGCAGAGATCACAGAAAAACTGAAGCTGATCTCTGACGGACTTGTCCACAACTGGGCAATGTGGATCACGGTGATCGCGTTTGTGGTAGTGATCCTGTTTGTGAACCTTCTGAGAACACGGGCGTTTGATTATGCATGGAGGATCGCTGTCATTGCCGGCGGCGTGATCTATATCCTGGTTATCCTTGCCGGAGATTTCTGCATTAGTATTACGGTAGCCATGGTGCCGATGATCCTGTCCACAGTGATCTCCGTACTGGCAGGATTTGTTCTGGAGTTCTTTGTTTTTGGCGGAGATTACAGCAGAACAGAACGTCTGGAATATGAGGATGATGAGTACTATTACTACGTAAAAGCCGTTCCGAAGGCAACGGTCGCCACTTCTGAGAGAAGCATCAAAAAGATCAATGCGGAGCCGGTAAAAGAAGAAAAAAAAGAAGACAATGTTGTGTCTTTCAGTGATGATGTATTTCCTGAGAAGAACGAAATGCATACAGTAAAGATGCCGGATATGGTTTCCGAAAATACAGTAAGTGAGAAACCGCAGGGATTGGACAAGATCGATTTCGAAAAACAGCTGGAGGAATCGCTGAAGGATCTTTAAACAGGAACGATTGGAATAGCTCAGGAAGAAAGGAGGAGACTTATGCAGAATGTGCTGACAGTTGTGGCCGGATATCTGGGGAAGATTTCCCTTCCGGGATTTGGCGTGATAGATATCATTGAGATCGGACTGATTTCCTTTTTTGTATATCAGTTTATGGCATGGATCAAATTTACACGTGCATATACCCTTCTGAAGGGCATTTTGATCGTCCTTGGATTTATCCTGGTCGCATATATCTTCAAAATGAATACGATCCTCTGGATCTTCCGGAACCTGGCTAATGTGCTGGTGATCGGTGTGATCGTAATCTTTCAGCCGGAGCTGAGGAAGGCGCTGGAGCAGCTGGGACAGAAGAAGTTTGTTTCCAACATTATTCCCTTTGATTCCGGCAGGGAAGTGCAGGAGCGTTTCAATGACAAGACTATCAACGAACTGGTAAAGGCCTGTTTTGATATGGGTGAAGTTAAGACCGGAGCACTGATCGTGATCGAGGAAGAGATCCGGCTTGACGAATATGTGAGAACCGGTATCAATATTGACGGTATCCTTACCAGTCAGCTGCTGATCAATATTTTTGAGCATAATACACCTCTTCATGACGGAGCGGTGATCGTGCGGGGGAACCGCGTAGTAGCAGCAACCTGCTATCTGCCTCTTTCAGATAATATGGAACTGAGTAAACAGCTGGGAACAAGACACAGAGCAGGTGTGGGTATCAGCGAAGCTACGGATTCTCTTACGATCATTGTTTCGGAAGAGACAGGACAGGTTTCTGTGGCCAGAGGCGGTGAGTTATCCAGAGGGCTTAACAGTAAGCAGCTTCGTGAAGTACTTGTTTCTGCTCAGAATAAAAAGGTTGTTGACAACGGTAAGCTGAGAAATCTGCTGAAAGGGAGAGTGAAACATGAAGAAAAATCTGACTAAGAACATCCCTTTGAAAATCATGTCGATCATTGTGGGAATCCTGGTGTGGCTGATCGTAGTAAATGTTGATGACCCTATCATTACGAAAGGCTTTGTGATCTCAGATGTGCAGATCATCAATGAAGCTTATGTGGATCAGCTGGGCGAGATGGTCATGCAGGATGATCGTGAAAATTCAGTACGTGTTTATATTACAGGTGAGCGGAAGATAGTCAACCGTCTCACCTCAAGTGATATTAAGGCAGTTGCAGACCTGCAGCAGGCTCAGTCTACCGATACAGACCCTGTAATGATTCCCATTACAGCGACCTGCTCCGGGATACTGCCGGAAAATATTAGTGTATCACCGCAGAATCTGAGTGTCCATCTGGAAAAAAAGGTGACCAAAGAATTTGCGATCAATGTTACCAGTGATGACAGCAAGCCGGCACAGGGGCTGGAGATTGCTTCGCTCACCGCGAATCCGGAAAAAGTCCGTATTACAGGACCGGAATCTCTGGTTGGTAAAATAGATAGTGTGAGTGTGGATGTAAGTTCAAAACTTGACGGGATCGATCAGGATACGATGATCACGGACGCAGAACTGACTATCACAGATAAGAATCAGGACACTCTTTCATCAAATTCCATGAGCTATCTGAAATTTGATAACAATGGAAAAGTCAATGTTACGGCAAAGCTCTGGAAGGTGCGTTCTGATATACGGATCAGTGCGGGATATACAGGGGAACCAGCAGAAGGCTATGTTGTGGATAGTGTCACAACAGTACCGGAGACTTTCAGCGTAGCCGGAAGTGAGGAAGCACTGAACAATCTGAAACTTCAGGGAAATACTATTTATCTTGATAATGAGAATGTGGATATTTCAGGAAAGAGCAATGACGTGGAAAAGAAAGTAAACCTGTCAGAACTTCTTCCGGATGGCCTTAAGCTGACATCTGGATCCAGTACGGACCTCTGGATCACAGTCAATATCCTGCCGGAGGGCAGTAAGATATACAGCTTCCCGACAGAGGATATCAAAGTAAAGGGTCTGCCTGATGATCTGCAGCTGGCGTTTGAAGTTGCGGATATTGAACTGAAGGTGCAGGCGGAAGACGGAGATCTTTCCCAATTTGATCTGAAGTCGGTAGGAGCAGCACTTTCCATGGATGACTGGGAGGAGGGCAGCTACGAAGTACCGATCAAAATCAGCCTTCCGGAAGGCTACAAGCTGCTGGAGGATGTAACCGCCGAGATCAAAATCTCCAAGGTTTCCAATGTAGACAGCAGCAGTCAGTAAGTAATCACAGCTTTAGACAAGGCTTGAAGGATAAGTAATATAAAGGGAGACAGCAGCAATGTTAAGTTATAAGGTAACGGTCAGGAACCCGTCAGGGCTTCATCTTCGTCCCGCAGGGCTTTTGTGCGGCGAGGCAATAAAATACAAATCGTCCATAACATTTCAGTATGCCGGAGGTACAGCGAATGCCAAAAGTGTTCTGAGTGTTCTGGGTGCCTGTGTTAAAAGCGGGGATGAGATCACACTGGTCTGCGAGGGTGAGGATGAACAGGCTGCGATAGATGCGCTTGTGGCTCTTATCGAAGGCGGACTGGGCGAATGATACGTAACAGATACAATAATTATTTACAGCAGCATGATCAGGAGGGATTATTGTGAAGAGAAGAGTTGTGGCAATTTTTCTCAGTCTGACATTATGCATGGGCGGAACTCTGGAAGCCGGCGCTGCGGCTTTGGGAAGTACAGACGTGCAGATGGCAGCAGAGACAGCCGGCGATCCGGCTGAGGATGTATTCAGTGATGAAGAGGGAACGACTGTACAGCAGCCGGAGACGGAAGCGGATCAGACAGGTAGTACTGACAGTACAGACAGTTCAGAAGAAACACCTGTTACACCGGAGAACTCCGCAGAGACACCGGATGTTATAGAAACACCGGAGATTACAGAGACACCGGAAACTACAGAAGCACCGGAGGCTACAGAAGCACCGGATGCGACAACAGAAGACAGTACAGATTCGGGCGATGATTTCAGTGCAGGTGATGCACAGGAACTGGATGCACCGTCAGCAGATACCGCAGTACAGAACAAAGTAGAGAACAACAAGGCAGAGGAAACTTCTGCTACCGGAGCATCACTGGTAAACGGTGTAGTCGTTGCCAAGACAAGTGACTGGGTTTCTGCAAACGGTTTTTACAGACTCCGCAAAAAGAAGGTTGCTGCATCTGCAGCTCCGGAGGGAAAAGCTTCTGAGGATCCTGCAGAAAGCAGCGAAGAAGAGCAGAAAACAACAGTTGATGAAACAGCTGCAGCAGCACAGGAGGTACAGCAGACTGAAGAGCTTCCGGAAGGTGCAGCAGAGAGTGAGCAGGCTCAGGTACTCCAGAATGAGTCAGCAGAAGGAGAGCAGGAGACTGCAGCAGAAGAAGTTTCTGCAGAGGAAGTATCCGCAGCAGAAGCTTCTGCAGAGACAGCATCCGCAGATGTAGTGTCTGCAGAGGAGACATCCGAAGAGACAGCACCCGCAGAAACAGAGACGGCAGTCGAAACATCAGAGAGCGTAGATAACGCAGAGACTCTTGCCCAGGATGAAGGGAACGCTTCTCAGGTATCAGAAACAGGTTCCATCGAAGATAATTATTTTACTGCGCAAGATGGTCTTCTTAAGATCAATACCAACGGACATGTGGGATATTATCTTTTTAATGAAGACGGATATCTGGTAACCGGCCGTATGACCCGTGAGCCAGGTGCAGCAGGTTATACCGGAACACAGAAGACAGAATGGTATTTCCTCGAAAACTCCAAAGCTTCCCTGTATTCGGATTCCACCGGAAAAGCAATCACACCGTGGACATCCAATCTTGGCCAGCAGAAGAGAAATTACTGGTTATGGACAGGAACTGTTTTCCGCTATTATAATTCCCAGGGTGATTACAAATCCATAGAGGCTCAGAACCTTGTAGGCAAGATCAAGAAGATCGGAAATGCTTATTATACACTGATGCGTAACGGAAAACCGCGAACAGGAATCCTGAAGCTGACAACCGGTTCCACAACATATCAGTATTACTTCCAGCCGGCATCAAAGGCAGGAGAGATTCCAGGAAAGCTTTTTTATGGCGGATGGACATATGTTTTAAACAGCAAAAATCAGAAACGTTTTATCTATTGTAGTCCGAAGGCTGCCACACGTGGACAGATCATGAAACATGGAGTTTATGTATCACCTGTAATGTCCAAGAAATATCGATATATGCTGAATGCCAGCGGCTATGTTATGACGAATACAATGGCGAAGGCGCAGAATAACGCATATTATGTTTCAGACAGCAAGGGCCGCATCATTACAAAAAAACTTGTGAAGTATAAAGGCAGCAGATATTATTTCGGAGGCAATGGCCAGAGAGTTTCCTGGAAGAACTGCTGGCATGGCTGCCCGGGTGCATCCAACAAGATTTATTATTTCGGAAGCACAGCAGGAAAAGTTGTTGAAAAATATGGCTGGCAGAAGGTGACCGACGCAAAAGGCCAGTTCTTCGGATGGTTTTACTTTGACAAAAACGGAAACCACTATAAGAGCCAGATGATAACAAACAAGTCCTCAAAAAAGAGCTATTACTTTAATAGCACAGGACAGCTTGCAACAGGAAAAACAAAGATCGGCAAAAAATACTATTTCTTTGCAACATCAGATGCCAATGCGCACAGAGGCTGGATGTACAAGAGTACATTGATCCGTTACCAGAATAAGTGGTATTATGCAGGCGGCAACGGTGTTCTGAAAAAGTCAGGCTGGCAGAAGGTAGGTAAATACTGGTACTATCTGCAGAACTATACCGTTGTGACAAATAAATCCATGAAGCGTGGTTCCGTAAATGGTTATCTGGACAGCCAGGGACGTTTTTCCACCGGCTGGGTGATCGTCAGCGATTACTATGATCAGGTCAAATATATCGATCCGGACAGCGGTTCCAAGTATCTGACCAATACAAGCAGATGGATCGATGGAAAACTGTATTACTTTGATAAGAACGGTTACCGCCGCAATGATGTTTCAAATATTTACGGAGGACCATATTACCTGGAGGTTGATAAGACCAACGGTGTTATGACTGTATACACAAATAGCAGCAAGACCATTCCGGTTAAGACAATCCGTGTTTCTGTAGGTCTCTCCGGAACACCTACATGGGATGGTACATACAGACTGACCCGCAGTCTGAGATGGCAGCCACTGATGGGACCGTCCTGGGGACAGTATGGAACACATGTTGACGGATGCGGACAGGGAGGAATCTTTATCCATTCCGTAGCCGGATCGACCAGGAGTGTTTATAATCTTCCGGCAGGCGAGTACCTGAAGCTTGGTCAGCCTGCATCTCACGGATGTATCCGTACCTGTGTGGCTGATGCGAAGTGGGTATTTGAGAACTGTAACGGTTCTACGATCCACATTTACAGCAGCGGAAATTACGTTAACAATGAATCCTTCAAGGGACCGTTAGGCCGCAGACCGCTGGCAACCTTCCGTGGAGCCGGAAACTTTGATCCTACAGACCCGGAAGTTCCGTGATCTTTACCGAACAGTACCAGAAAGAAATATATAGAATAACTGAAGACCGATGTTCAGCTGTATGAAGCTGACATCGGTCTTTTTCCATATATGGCTTTACTTTCCATTTTTTCATATGTATAATAAAAGTTATGCACAAATTAACAACATACTTTATGGAAGGAAACTAAAATGAAAAACTGGAAGAAATGGCTGGTGGCAGGCTGTATGGCAGCACTGCTGGGAATCGGAACAATGGGAACTACAGCGATGGCCATGGGCGGCGGAGGCGTAGACCGAAGCGAGGCAGTTGCTGAGGAAGAAAAGGTCCCCAGCGGGAAGGCAACACAGGATTCCAGGGTAAGTTCAAAGGCCTGGAAGAAGATCAACGGTGTCTGCTATAACGGAAGCGGTCAGAAGCTGGAAGGTGCTGTCACACGTGGAATCGATGTTTCTGAGTGGCAGGATACCATCAACTGGAGCCAGGTCAAAAAATCTAATGTAGATTTTGCCTTTGTCAGGATCTCCTATGGTCTGAACCATCTGGATAAGACATATGATTACAACATGAAACAGGCAGAGAAGGCAGGAGTTCCGACAGGAACCTATGTGTACAGCCTTGCGCTGAACACACAGCAGGCACTGAAGGAAGCGCAGCTTGCCATCCGTAAAATGGATGGATATAAAGTATCCTATCCGGTGGTTTATGACATTGAATATGATCAGATGCGCAATCTTTCCGCATCACAGATCGCAGATCTGGCAAAGACCTTCTGCAATGAGGTAAAAAAAGCCGGATATCATCCAATGATCTACTGCAATACAGACTGGTATGACAACAAGCTTGACTGGAGCAAGATGACAGGTTATGATGTATGGCTTGCACGTTATGGTGATACGATCCCGGCTCCTGACAAGACAAAGTACAAATATACCATCTGGCAGTCCACCGATGGTGACGGTGGCGGATATCTGAATACCACCAAGGGTCTGGTTGCGGGAATCCCGTCTTATTCTACTGTAGATATTGACTTCGGTTATGTTGATTATACCAAGATCATCACACCCAGATGGCATGCACAGACCGGATACAAAGCGTCCACCAGACCGGATACCAGTAACTATAAAGGAAAAACCGGCTGGGCAACAGAGAACGGAAAGAAATTTTATTATGTCAATGGTGTCAAAAAATACGGCTGGGTTCAGGTGAAAAATAAGAAATATTATATCCATAAGACCGCAGGAATGTGCCGTTCAAAGCTGATCAGGGATTCCAAGAATATTTCCAGATATGTAGACAAAAATGGAGTCCTTGTGAAAAATACCTGGATCACCTATAAGGAGAAAAAATATTATTTTGACAAAAACGGACATGCATTAAAGGGCATGAAAAAGGTTGGAAAGAACTATTATTATTTTCAGGCCAAATACGGATACATGATGAGACATGTGCGGTACATGAACAGCAGGGATGATGTATATTATTTTTGCGGTGACGGCGTTATGGTCAAAAAGGTATTCTATACATGGAGCGGAAACAATGAAAGCCATACCTATTATTTTGGCTCCAATGGAAAGATGCAGAGAGGCTGGCTCAAACTGGACGGAAAGAGATATTATTTTGATCCGGAAACAGGAATCATGTACAAAAACTGTACTATTGAGAAAAACGGAAAGAGCTATACATTCGATGAAGATGGTGTATACACAACTGTATCCGCAGCAAATAAGAAAAAATAAAAAAAATGCCGGCAGCGAACATAAAGCTGCCGGCATTTTTATGATCATAAGGTATAAACAAGGATTCCCAGGATGATGATCAGATTTCCGATGATCTTTCCGCGGGAAATCTTTTCTTTCAGGATCCGCCAGGAAAACAGCAGGACAAAAACATAGGCGGCAGTATCGATCACCGGTCCGAATTTCATATCCACTTTGGTGTAGCACCAGGTATTCAGGAGCAACACTCCAAAAAAGATACCATAGGCCAGGATCACCCGCCAGTTCAGATATTCCCGGAGGGGATTTTTGTATTCCATATTGGCACTCTGCTTCAGAAGTACCTGGGAAATTGCCGAAAAAAAGGTTCCGGCCAGCATGATCAGCATAAATGTTCTATTCATATCTCTGCACCATCCAGACTCCGATCAGAACGATCAGGATGCCGATGATGTTCTGAAGCGAAAGATTTTCGTGAAAAATGATCACAGCCCATACCTGGGACCACAGAAGATAGACGCTTTTGTTGGCGTAGGCCGTGGAAAGGGAAAATTTTTTGATCACCTGCTGCCATGCAATGGCGTAGATTCCACAGTTTGCGATCATAAGAAAAAGAAATACATAGAGAAGAGGACTATGAAGCCCTTCTTTATTATAATAAACCGATGCAAGCTTGGAAAAAACGCTGGTAAGAGAAAACAGCAGGATATTCAGATGAAGCTGAATATAATCTTTGATTTTTGTCATGTTTCCTCCATATCATAAATGCGATTATCATAGACTGATAATCAATATATATCATCCGGCAGGTTTATGCAAGAAAATGTTTGAACAATGTAATGGTTTACAACAGGAAATGAAAATGATAAGATTAAACGATAAGTGTCAATTGATACAAAAGAGAGGAAAAACGATATGTGTTTATATTCAGTGGTTGTTCCTGTATACAATTCAGAACATACGCTGCAGGAACTGTACACCCGTCTGGAAAAAGTATTCCGGGAAACGATAAAAGAAGAATTTGAACTGATCCTTGTAGATGACGGGTCCAGGGACCGGTCTTTTGCGGTTATGCAAGAACTCCGGGAAAAAGATCCCCGTGTCAAGATCATCCAGATGGCAAGGAATTTTGGACAGCATCCTGCGCTTCTGTGCGGATTTGCCCACGCAAAGGGACAGTTCATCGTAACTATGGATGATGACCTTCAGCATCAGCCTGAGGAGCTCCCCAAAATGATCAATGTAATGAAGGAACGTGACGATGTGGATGTGATCATTGCAAGCTATGAAGGACGTAAGCATAATCTGATCCGGAAGCTGGGCACAAAGCTGTCTGTATGGGCAACTTCCAAAATGCTCGGCAAGGATCCGAACCTTCAGATCACCAGTTATCGACTGATCCGCCGTTTTCTGGTGGAAGCCATGCTGAAGACCAATACATATCTTCCGCAGATTGGAAATCTTCTGGTTTTAAGCTCCAACCGTATCATCAATGTTCCGGTGCAGCATGCAGCACGTGCATATGGAAAGAGCGGATATTCTTTTCGCCGCCTTGTGAAGGATCTCATCTATGATATTACTGCCCATACGGCATTTCCGTTGCTTATGGTGCGAAACATCGGCATTGCCAGTTTTCTGGTAAGCTTTTTACTGGGAATCTATTATCTGGTGAGATATTTTCTGTGCGGGATCTCAGTGGAAGGCTGGACATCTCTGATGCTTGTGATGCTGGCATTTTTCGGACTGACATTGCTTTCGATCGGGATCATCGGTATTTATCTCATGAATATTCTCAATGAGGCCAAAAAGATGCCGCACTATGTGATCCGTCAGGAGGAGACAGACTGATGAAAAAAGAGATCGGCGGCTATCTGGAACTGGAAGAACCGGCGGGACAGGAATACTATCCGGATCTCTGCGGCGTGAATCTCGGAAGAACAGCGCTTTTGTGGCTGATGGAAGCACGCAGGTGCAAAAAAATCTACCTGCCATTTTTTCTCTGCGATTCCGTAACCGGTGCCTGTGAGAGGTCCGGGGCAGAAATCGAATTTTATCATATGGATGAAGGGTTGCATCCGGTTCTTGAGGAGAGAACGCTTCCGGAAGGAGAATATCTGTATCTGGTAAATTATTATGGCCAGCTTACCGATGATAAGATCCGGAAATATAAAAAAATCTATGGAAATATCATTGTGGATCATACGCATGCGTTTTTTCAGAAGCCGCTGCCGGGTGTGGACACTCTGTACTCCTGCAGAAAATTTCTCGGAGTTAGTGACGGAGCATATCTGTCTACCGATGCGGAACTGGAACCGGAAAAGAAGCCTCTGGACCATTCCATGGGAAGAATGGAGCATATTCTGGGACGTTATGAATATGATGCCGGAACCTTCTATCAGAAAATGCTGGATAATGCAGCAAATTATCATGAGATGGAGATCCGCCGAATGTCCCGTCTGACCGGAAACCTCCTCAGGACTATGGATTATTCCGGTATCAAAACAAGAAGAGAACAGAACTACCGTCTGCTGTCGCAGCTTCTTCCTTCAAGGAATGCTTTTACAGGGGAGGTGCCGGAGGGACCGTTTGCCTATCCGTATTATCATAAGAACGGATTAGAGCTTCGACGCTGGCTGGCAGGCCGGAAGATTTTTGTGCCGACAAACTGGCGTAATATCCTGGAAGAATTTGACAGGGATACCATGGAATATGACTGGGCTGCCAATGTGCTGCCGCTTCCCTGTGACCAGAGATACGGGGCAGAAGAAATGCAGTATATCGCGGATTCCATAAGAGAATGGGAGGAAACGGAATCATGAAACACAGATTGCTGATACTGGGAACGTTGGGAGAATTTGAGCAGCTGGTGCAGAAGGCCCGCGAAAAAGGATACTACACCATTGTCTGCGACGGATATCCGGATGGTCCGGCAAGAAAATTTGCAGATGAGGCATTTCAGATCCCGGTAACAGATACGGAACGGATCGCCTGTCTCTGCCGAGAAAAAGAGATCGATGGGATCATCACATCCTTTTCCGACCTTCTTCTGGAATGTATGGTAAAGATCGCGGACCGGGCAGGAATCCCCTGTTATCTGAAACCGGAGCAGCTTCCCTGGTATCGTGATAAATCAGCGACCAGAGCACTGCTTACTGAACTGGGACTTCCCACTCCGGGCTTTCGAAAAATCCCGATCGCATATTTTAAAGACAGGTCCAAAAGAACTCAGCTGCAAGAGCTGCTTGAGGGACTTCGTTATCCGGTGGTCAGCAAGCCACTGGATAAATACGGCTCCCGCGGGATCTATATATCCGAAGATCTGGAGGAGCTGATAAACGGGGCAGAAAAAACAGCAGGATTTTCTGATATGCCGGAGATTTTGGTGGAAGAATATAACGATGGCTATGAATTCAATATGATGACCTGGGTGCGGCATGGAAAAGTCCATGTGATCAGTATTGCAGACCGTGAAAAGACATTTGTTGCCAAAGGTGAGATCCCCATCAGCACAAGAAATGTGTATCCTTCCAGATTATTGTCAAAAGTTGAAAAGCCTGCCACAGAACTTCTTCAGGCATATGCGGACAGAACCGGTCAGAAAGACGGAGCCCTTTCCATGCAGTTTTTCTGGAAGCCGGGAGAAGGTATCCAGGTCTGCGAGATCGCCGCACGATTTTTCGGATATGAGCATGAATTGACCGATATGGTCTATGGCTTTAATATGGAAGAGCTTCTTCTTGCATCTCTCTATGATCCGGATAAACTGGAAAAAATGCTTGCAGAACACGATGTTCATAAACCACAGTGCTGTGGAGCTGTCATTTATTTTCAGGGAAGGCTTCTTACCATCGAAGATCAGTCTGCGGCAGTCCGGCTGGGAGAGAAAGAACAGGTGGAAAAGCCCTGGATCTTTTATCAGGAAGGAGAGAAGGTCATTGAGCATGGTCCTAATCCGTATCTGGCATTATATTATGTAAAAACAGAGAATCGTAAGGAAATGGATCTTCTCACAGAAGAGTTTTATGAGGAAATGCATATTCTGGATCCCAACGGCCAGGAGGTGGCATACCATAATCAGATCCCGGATTATGCACCGGCAGAAAAATAGGCATTGAATTTACAACATGAGTGTGAGAAAATGGAATGTGCAGTTAATGTAGAAAAACCATGAAGAATAAGAAATAAAGAGGAAATACATGATTGATTTTAACAGACCTGCGTTTACAGGTAAGGAATTTGAGTACATCCGTGACGCAGTAGAACGGGGAATGCTCTGCGGCGACGGGATCTACACGAAGAAATGTTCTGCATGGATGGAAGAGCGCTTTCATGTGGGTCATGTGATGCTGACAACCTCCTGTACCCATGCACTGGAGATGGCTGCTTTTCTGGCAGATATCCAGCCTGGCGATGAGGTGATCATGCCGTCTTATACTTTTGTATCAACGGCAGATGCATTTGTGCTTCGCGGTGCAAGGATCGTATTTGTGGATATCCGGCCGGATACCATGAATATTGACGAGAAGCTGATCGAACAGGCGATCACAGATAAGACCCGCGCGATCGTTCCGGTCCATTATGCAGGAGTAGCCTGCGAGATGGATACGATCATGGAGATTGCCGGAAGACATGATCTGAAGGTAGTGGAAGACGCGGCCCAGGGTGTGGATGCCTACTATAAGGGAAAAGCCCTTGGTACTATTGGAGATTTTGGCTGCTACAGCTTCCATGAAACTAAGAACTATACCATGGGAGAGGGCGGTGCGATCCTGTTCAACGGGGATCAGTACCTGGAGAAGGCAGAGATCCTGAGAGAAAAAGGAACGGACCGCAGTAAGTTTTTCCGTGGTCAGGTAGATAAATACCGCTGGATGGATTATGGATCATCCTATCTTCCGAGCGAATTGAATGCGGCATATCTTTATGCCCAGCTGGAGCAGCATAAGAAGATCAGCGATAAGCGGATGCAGATCTATGATTTTTACAATGAGAACCTCAGGTTTCTGGCGGAGGAAGGAAAGATCCAGCAGCCTTATGTACCGGAAGAATGCACACATAATGCACATATGTACTACATTAAGGTACATGATATCCAGGTACGCACAAGGCTTCTGAAATATCTCCGCGAAAAGGATATCTGCAGTGTGTTCCATTATGTACCCCTTCATTCCGCACCGGCAGGAAAAAAATTCGGAAGATTTTCCGGAGAAGATGTTTATACTACAAAAGAAAGCGAGCGTCTTATGCGACTGCCCATGTTCTATAATCTGGATATGGAGGATGCGAAGAGAGTTGTGGATGCGATTGCTTCCTTTGACGGGTTTTAACAGAAGAAGGGGAGAGCTATGAAAAAAACAAAAAAATTACTGGCAGTTTTCGCAGCAGTCAGTGTGGCGTTGATGCTGCCGTTACAGACCATGGCTGCAGTGGATCTGAATGCGAAATATGATATCAGCACCAACCAGATCCAGGGATGGCCGGCAGGACCGGATATTACCTCAGATACCGGTATCCTGATGGATGCAGACACAGGAGTTGTTCTTTATAACAAGGGCGGAGATGAACAGAGATATCCGGCCAGCATTACCAAGATCATGACCTTGCTGGTGGCAGTGGAGAACTCCACCATGGATGAGAAGGTGACCTTTACAGAGACCGGGGTGCGTAATGTTACGGCAGATTCCAGTAATATCGGCACAAAGGTGGGCGAAGTCCTGACTATGGAGGATTGTCTTCATGCTCTGATCATCCAGTCTGCCAATGACGTTGCGGCACAGATCGCAGAGCATATCGGCGGGACAGAGCAGGCATTTATCGATATGATGAACCAGCGCGCCAGTGAGATCGGATGTACCAATACACATTTTGCAAATTCCAGCGGACTTCCGGATGATAATCATTATTCTTCAGCACGGGATATGGCGCTGATCTTCCGAGAAGGCCTGAAAAATGAAACATTCCGTACGGTCGTGGGCACACCGGACTATATCATCCAGCCTACAAATATGAACAGCCAGCAGAGGATCCTGCATACCCATCATCCTATGTTTGCACCGGAAAGCGGATTTTACTATGAAGGCTGCATTGGTGGAAAAACCGGAACTACCGTTGCGGCAGGGCATACACTTGTCACAGGAGTGACCAGAGATAATACCACATATATTGCAGTGACTATGCGTGGAACAGAGCTTTCTAATTCCTGTATGGACAGTACAGCTATGTTCAATTACGCATTTGAGAATTTCACAAAAACAGAAGTAAATGGCGGCTATGTATTCCTTCCAAAAGGGGTGGAGCTGAATTCTCTTACCGAGAAGTCAGAGAATACCAATGGGAAAACAGAAACCGGTTACTATTTCGGAGATTATCTGATCGGTACCGCAAGTGTTGCACAGGCAACTGATACACCGGTACCGGAACCGACCGCTGCGGCAGAGGACAGCCAGGAAGCGGACAGCTCCGAAGAGGAAGCTTCCACAGAATCAGCAGAGGAAGATAACAGCAAAACAACAGAGAAGAGTACAGCCGGAGAGGACTCCAGCGAAAAAAAGAGCATTCCTGTCCTGCGTAAGATCCTTCTTATGATCATGGCAGCGATGATCCTGATCCTGATCGCCCTTCTTGCGGCTCTCAGAATAAAAGAAAAGAAACATCACAAATAAATCAAAACAGAAAAGGAGAAAGAAAAAATGGGAAAAATAAAAGTAACACAGTGCGGAGATATTGAAGGATTAAAAGTGATCGAGCCAACTGTATTTGGTGATTCCAGAGGATATTTCATGGAAACATACAATTATAACGATTTCAAGGAAGCAGGCATTGATGTGGAATTCGTTCAGGATAATCAGTCCAGCTCCCGTTACGGTGTTCTCCGCGGACTTCATTTCCAGATCAGCTATCCCCAGGATAAGCTGGTACGTGTGGTAAACGGAGAAGTGTTTGATGTTGCGGTTGACCTTCGTGAAGGCTCCAAGACCTTTGGAAAATGGTACGGTGTAGTCCTTTCCGCAGAAAACAAGAAACAGTTCTTTATCCCGAAGGGATTTGCTCATGGCTTCCTGGTACTTTCCGAGAATGCAGAGTTCACTTACAAGTGCTCTGATTTCTATCATCCAAACGATGAGGGCGGACTGATCTGGAATGATAAGGACATTAACGTTGAGTGGCCGATCCCGGAAGGCATGGAGCTTATTTTCTCCGACAAGGACCAGAAGTGGGGAAGCTTCGAGGAATATAAGAATCGATAAGGAATTGCAGAATGAAGAAAATATTAGCTTTGCCGGCGGAGCTGTACCAGAATCGAAAGCTGGTTTTAAGCCTTGCAAAAAATGATTTCAAAACAAAATATGCAGGATCCTATCTTGGTATTGTCTGGGCATTTATCCAGCCTATCGTAACGATCCTGGTCTACTGGTTTGTATTTTCCGTAGGACTGAAGGCCGGAACAGTATCGGATTACCCTTTTGTACTCTATCTGGTATCCGGTATCGTGCCGTGGTTTTTCTTCCAGGATGCATTAAACGGTGGAACCAATGCCCTGATCGAATACAATTATCTTGTGAAGAAGGTTGTATTCAAGATCAGCATCCTTCCCATCGTAAAGATCATCTCCGCACTTTTCGTGCATGTTTTCTTTGTGGCCTTTGCACTGATCTTATGTGCATGCTACGGATATACACCAAGCCTTTATACACTGCAGATCATTTATTACTCTGTCTGCACCTTCCTTTTTGTACTGGGACTTGTGTATGCTACAAGTGCGATCGTCATTTTTTTCCGTGATCTGACCCAGATCATCAGTATTTTTCTTCAGGTGGGTGTATGGCTTACACCGATCATGTGGGATATCAATATGCTTTCTTCACATCCATGGCTGATCAAGCTGTTTAAGCTGAATCCGATGTACTATGTAGTTACGGGCTACCGTGATTCCATGCTTGGTCATATCGGGATCTGGAACCATGCTTCATGGACGATCTATTTCTGGGTAGTTACGATCCTGCTTTTCGGACTGGGATCTGTGATATTCAAACGTCTGAAGCCGCATTTTGCAGATGTGCTTTAATTGAATGCGGATGGCGGATATCCGCCTGATCCGGACCGGACAGTTCCCATGGGGGATTTGCTCTGTAAGGATAAAAAGCAGAACGGCGGCAGATTGTGAGAGTGAACGATTTACACAAAAGTGAGGTTGAAAATGGCAGAAGATATTGCGATTTCAGTAAATGATGTCAGTAAGATGTACAAGCTTTACGATAATCCTATGGATCGTCTTAAGGAGTCCCTGGGATTATCCAGAAAAAAGAAATATAAAGAGCATTATGCGCTCAACCATGTATCCTTTCAGGTGCATAAGGGAGAAACAGTAGGAATTATCGGAACAAATGGTTCCGGCAAATCCACGATCCTGAAGATCATCACCGGCGTACTTTCGCCCACGGCCGGGGAAATAGCCGTAAACGGAAGGATCTCAGCGCTTCTGGAGCTGGGAGCCGGATTTAACGGAGAATATTCCGGACTTGAAAATGTATATCTCAACGGAAGCATGATCGGTTTTTCCAGGGAAGAGATCGATGCCAAGCTGCAGTCTATTCTTGATTTTGCAGATATCGGTGATTTTATCTATCAGCCGGTAAAAACATACTCCAGTGGTATGTTCGTGCGTCTGGCTTTTGCGGTAGCTATCAATATCGATCCGGAGATCCTGATCGTTGATGAGGCTCTTTCCGTAGGTGACGTATTTTTCCAGGCAAAATGTTACCGAAAATTCGAAGAGTTCAAGGAAATGGGGAAGACCATTCTGTTTGTAAGCCATGACCTGAGCAGCATCGGAAAATACTGTGACCGTGTTGTACTTCTAAACAAAGGTGAGAAGCTTGCAGAGGGTGGTGCCAAGGAGATGGTCAATCTTTACCGTCGTGTGCTGGTCAATCAGTATGACGATGCAGATCTGGAAGAAAACACAGATGATGCAGAAGAGGGACAGGCGACGGAGAACCAGGCAGCCGGAGCAGACGTTTCACTGAAAGCACATACCGGAAGCGGTAAAGCTATGAAGGACAGCCTGAACCTGAATCCCAAGGTCCTGGAATACGGCAGTAAGCTTGGCGAGATCGTGGATTTTGCCATCCGGGATGATACAGGTATGATCACCAATGTGATCGAAAAAGGCAAGGAATTTTCCGTTCAGATGAAAGTGAAGTTCCAGGCAGATGTCAGCGATCCGATCTTTGCATTTACCCTGAAAGATCTGAAAGGCACCGAGATCACAGGAACCAATACCATGTATGAACATACGCCTCTGAAACCGCAGAAGGCAGGCGATGTCCGTGAGATCACCTTCAAACAGGTGATGCCTCTGGAGGCAGGGGAATATATGCTGTGTCTGGGCTGCACCGGATATAAAGACGGCGATTTTACCGTATTTCATCGTCTTTACGATGTGTGTAACCTGACCGTGATCACAGATAAGAAAGCAGTGGGATATTTTGATCTGTTTTCCAAAGTATCTGTGAAATAAGTGGAGGAACGACTATGGCGGAGTTGAATTTAGATTATTATACGGCGAAGGATCATTATTCCGATGGGGATATCGAGGAAACACTTCTGAAAATGGCACAGGAAGGCAAATCTTTTGAAGACCTGCCGGAGGAAGAGGTGAGTTTTCCAATGGTCTACCATTTTTCAGGGCTGCGGGAGAATATCTTAAGCTGGTATCCTCTGAAAAAGGCGGATTCCGTTCTGGAGATCGGAGCCGGATGCGGAGCCATTACCGGAATGCTTTGCCGCAAGGCCGGTCATGTGACTTCCGTGGAGCTTTCCAAACGTCGGGCAGATATCAATTATGCGAGAAACAGGGATAAGGAAAATCTGACGATCATGGTTGGAAACCTGAATGACATGACTTTTCCAGAAAAATTCGACTATGTGGTAGTAAACGGTGTGCTGGAGTATGCCATGAGCTTTACCGAGGGAAAAACTCCTTACGAGACATTTCTTCAGCGTATGGGCGCTTATCTGAAGCCGGAGGGAAGACTTCTGATCGCCATTGAGAACAGACTGGGATTGAAGTACTTTGCCGGAGCACCGGAGGATCACACAGATCTTCACTTTTTCGGGATCAATGGATATCCGGGAAATCAGTCTGTGCGCACCTTTTCCAAGAATGAACTGGGAGAGCTGCTGGAAAACAGCGGCTTTCCTTTTCTGCGCTTTTACTACCCGTATCCGGATTATAAATTTCCGACAGAGATTTTTACAGATGAGAGCCTTTATACCAATTCCTACGGAAGAAGCTATCCTGTATACACAGATAAGACAGCAGATCTTTTTGCAGAAAGTGAAGGCGTAAAGGCCTTCGAAAAAGAGAAGATCCTGGACAGCTTTGTGAATTCTTTTCTTGTGGAGGCAGGACGTACCGAAAACCGGGACCCGGAGGAAATCCTTTATGTGAAGCTGAACCAGGAGCGAAAAGAAAAGTTCCGTCTTCTGACCAGGATCGTTCGGGAGAACGGAGAGGTCCGTGCGGAAAAAGAGGCTATGGTGCCCCAGGCTGAGGAATTTGTGGAAAAACTGGAAAAAACCGGAACAGAGAGTACCGGATCTGATAAATACAAGAATCTTCCCTGCAGGGCAGAAAACGGAAAGATCTCTTATCCGCTCCTTACCGGAAAAACTCTTCACCAGGAAATCGCAGAGCTTGCCCAGAAAGAAGATCTTGAAGAGATCAAGGCCCTTCTTAAAAAATTCTATCAGGAATTTTTCGGGGCTCGTCAGGTTGTGGATTACAGGACCGGAGAGTTCCGCGAGGTATTTGGTGATCATCCGGGAAGAGAGGATTACGAATGTGTCTGCCCGGCCAATGTGGACCTGATCTGCAGCAACATCTTTATGGGAGAAAAGGAAAATCAGATCATAGATTATGAGTGGATGTTTGATTTCCCTGTGCCTGTGAATTTTATCATGTGGCGCCTGATCCATGAACTGTATACACATGTTTCTGAGCTGCCGCGGTTATGTCATGAGGATGAGATGATGGCGGAGTTTGACATCAGCTATACAGACTATGAGATATTTATGGATTGGACCATGCATTTCGTCTATGAGTATGTGGGCTGTGGTTCTCTGATCCCGTTTGAACAGAAAAAAGTGCCGGTTTCCGTAACAGAGCTAGTGAACAGAGAAAGAGAAAAGCATCAGATGCATAGCAAGATGTACTATGATCTTGGTGAGGGATTCTGTGAAGAGCATACTCTTTATGCAGAGGGAAAACTTTCCGGAAACCGTTTCCGGGTAGAGTTTGCGCTTTCCGGTATCAAAGGAATACGAAATCTCCGCTGGAATCCTGCAAACGGTCATTTCCTGAAAGTGAGGATAGAGCGTTTGGATTGCGGATGTAGCGCGGAGCTTGTGCCTCAGGGTGTCCATATGAAGGTGGATAACAGTACCACTGCGTTTTTTACCACCGATGGCTTTTATCTTATCGATGTTACGCACCCGGAAAATGTGGACAGGATCGTAATAGAGGGAAAACTTGACTGCCTTGAGCTTCCGGATGTGGAAAAGCTTCTGGCCTTTGAAAAAGAGCGTGAAGTACGAAGAGAACAGGAGCGTGTCAGAAAAGAGGCTGAACGTGCCGCAAAGCAGGCTGCAGAGGAAGCAGCACGTGCGCAGGAAGAGGCCCTTCGTCATCCAGGCAAAAAAGCGCAGGTAAAGAGACTGGTCAAAAAGGTTCTTCGTTATCATACAGAGCCGGCAGCAGTGATGGGAGTGGAGACAACTCCTACCTGTATGGGCAGTGTTGATTTCTTTCATTATGAGAATGGCACCTTAAATGCCATTGGCTGGGCCTTTGATCCGACGTTTGCGTCTATGGGACAGCCAAGGATCGCATTTTATCAGGGAACACAGAAGCTTCAGGAGGCTTCCTGTACTACAATCTACCGTACGGATGTGGCTAATGCCATTGGAAATCCGGATGCGGAAAGTGCCGGATTTTCTTTCCTGGCAACGGTTCTTGCGCCGGCAGAGACTTCTGTTTTCCTGGAATACGGAACCGCAGCGGATACCGGAAGATTCCTTATCGGAAAGATCCCGGGAACCAGGGATCAGAAAGAGCTTCTGGTATACGCGATCGAAGATCCGAAGAGTATCGGAAATCTCCGTCATTTCAAACAGCGTCATATACGCAGTGCGAGAAAGGCATATCCACAGGCAGTCTATCAGCAGAAGGTGGATGTGATCGTGCCGGTTTACAACGGACTGGAGTATTTTGATGCCCTGTTTTCCGGAATTGAAAAGACAAAGGTTCCATATCGTCTGATCCTCGTAAATGACAAGAGTCCGGATCCTGAGGTAGGAAACTATCTGGAAAAATATGCCGCAGAGCATGACAATGTGGTACTTCTGAATAATGAGACCAATATGGGCTTTCTTCCGTCTGTAAACCGTGGATTAAAGATGGCGGAAAATCATGTGGCTCTTGTAAATACAGATGTGGAGGTTCCGGAAGAGTGGCTGGAGCGCCTGATGCTTCCGATCTTTGCAAAGGAAAACATTGCAACCACTACACCGTTTACCACCTGCGGAACCATCTGCAGCTTCCCGGATTTCTGCCGGGATAACAAACTGTTTGAGGGAATGCCGCTGTGGGAGATCGATGATGAATTCCGCATGATCCGTCCGCAGTATCCGGCTATGCCTACCGGTGTGGGCTTCTGCATGGGTATGAACCTGAAAGCGATCCAGGAGGTTGGCCTTCTGGATGAGGAGAATTTCGGAAAAGGCTACGGTGAGGAGAATGACTGGTGCCAGCGTGCCATAGCTGCAGGCTATGAGAACGTGCATGTGGATAACCTGTTTGTATATCACAAGC
Organism: Blautia sp. LMAG:36; assembly: GCF_008680535.1. Lineage (NCBI taxonomy): Bacteria > Bacillati > Bacillota > Clostridia > Lachnospirales > Lachnospiraceae > Blautia > Blautia sp. LMAG:36. The sequence continues at coordinate 408,049 of NZ_NALB01000006.1, forward strand.
ATGGTGGAAGCTTCCCGTCTGAGGAAAAGCAGAGACTTCTGAAAGAGCACAGTGAGGCGCTGCTCCGCAAGCATCCGGATTACAACAAGGATACTGCGGATTACTGCAGAAGAGACCCGCTTCGTCCGGTAAGACTCTACGTGGAAATGAAGCTTCTCAACAGGAAGCTGGATGTGCCTACCATTGTGGCCTTTGACCATGATCTTGGCGGCGGTGCAACGGCTTATCTTGTGGAAAAAAGACGTCTGGCTCTGCGGGAAGGATACCGTTTTGTGACCATCCGCTATAATATCGTAAGCAATCGTTTTTACTTTACGTATCAGTATAAGCAGTATGAGATGGAATTTTTTGCAAATGATCTGGAAACTGCCCTTGGTGAGCTGATGCGTGTGGATGAGATCTGGATCAACGAGCTTGTGACCTATCAGAATCTTTACGGAACCCTGGAACGTATCCTGCGTCTTAAGAGAGAGCAGGGTGCGAAGCTCCTTATGCTTCTTCATGATTTCTTTGCCCTTTGCCCGGCAGTGAATCTGATTGATGCAGAAGGAAAATATTGTGGTGTTCCATCCTGTGAGGTCTGCGATAAATGTATTCCGGATAACCGCAGCAATGCCTGCACAGAATACGGAACCGGAACGCTCTGGCGTACAAAATTCCGGGAATTTCTGTCAAACTGTGATGAGATCCGTGCATTTTCCGATGATACGGCAAGGCTGTTCAAGCGTGCTTATCCGGATGTATACAATCTCCATGTGATCCCGCATGCACCCCATTACCTTCCGGCAGTGAAAAAAAATAAAAAAACCACAGAGACCTTTAACATTGGTCTTATCGGCGTACTCTGCTACAAAAAAGGCCTGGAGGTTGTGAAGGCGCTTGCAGGATATATCGAAGAGAATGAACTGAATATCCGTCTGAGACTGATCGGTACTTCCGACGAAGAGATCGAAAGTCCGGTATTTTCCCAGACAGGAAGATATACAAGAGAGGAGATCCCAAGACTTACCCTGGAGCAGGATATTGATATGTTCCTGATCCCGTCCGTATGGCCGGAGACCTTCTCCTACACAACCTCGGAGATCATTTCCATGGGATTTCCGGTAGCGGTACTTCCGGTAGGTGCACCTGTAGAACGTGTGAAACGCTATGCCAAGGGCCTTGTTCTGAAAGATGAGAAGCCGGAGAATATTGTGGAAGAGATGATTTCTCTGTGGAAAACTCTCGGCGAAAGTGAGCTCCCTGTGGAAAAACGCAGGCTTCTTTTTGTAGGAGAGGAGATTTCCTTTGCCTCCAGATATCGTGTGGAGCATTTCCGGGAGCAGCTGATCCTTAAAGGCTATGCATCGAAGTTTATCCAGATAGATCAGGCAGAGCAGGAAAAGATCGAGGAATATACAGCGATCGTGATGTACCGCTGCAGCAAGCTGATGGAAGCAGAACTGCTTGCCAACCGGGCGAAAGCAGCCGGAATCCCTGTTTACTATGATGTGGATGACCTAGTATTTAATTACGAAAAAATTTCCGGGCTGCATTTCCTGAAGGGAAGCGAGTACAGTGACTTCCGCACAACTACAGACCGTATCCGCGGATGTATGGGATTCTGCGACGGATATTTTACATCTACGGAGACACTGGCAGGAGAGATCCGGGAAGAATTTCCGGAAAAACCGGTGGTGATCAACCGCAACTGTATGAGTATGGAGATGGAGATCCTGTCTCACGAGGCTGTGGAGCAGACAGACAAGGCTAAAGACCGGATCTATATCGGATATTTAAGTGGTTCCAAAACCCATGATCAGGATTTTGCCCAGGTGGAGGCAGCACTTCTGGAGGTGATGGAGCGCCACCCGGAGGTTTACCTGAAGCTGGTGGGTGTGCTGGATGAATCTGGAATGGAGCCGGTGCAGAACCGTATCGAGAAGCTTCCGTTTATGGACTGGAGACAGCTGCCTGCCGTGATCGCAGGACTTGATATCAATCTGATGCCACTGGAGAACAGCCTGTTCCACTGGTGCAAATCCGAGAATAAGTGGACAGAGGCTGCCCTTGTAAAGGTTCCGAGTGTCATGAGCCGTAACTGTGAGATGGAATACGTGGTCGAAAACGGAAAAGATGGCTGGATGTGCACCACAAAAGAAGAGTGGGTCAATGCCCTGGAAGCTCTGGTTACTGATGAGAAGGCCAGAAAAGCCATGGGTGAGGCCGCACATCAGAAGGTTATGGAACATTACCTTACAGTAAATACCGGAAAGGATGCAATGGAGGAATTGTTATGCAGCGAGAGCTATACGAAGTAGAAAAGGACAGGTTTGACCTGAAGGACAGTTCTCTGTATCACCTTCAGGGAACCTGGCCGAAGGATCATAAGCCGGAAGCCGTTCTTGACGGGGAAAAGCTTCCGGCAGCCATCAGTGCCCAGGAGCGTGTCAGCGCCCTGGAGCGCTTTAAGGATCTGGATCTGGTAAACGGAGAACGTGTGCAGATGGAAATCTGCCTGCCGGATCTGGAGGGCAAAAAGAAGCTTGTTGTTTATGCGGTAAAGGGTGAAAAACGTGTCCGGTGGTTTTCTGTTTCGGCAGCACAGCTTTACAGGAAACAGGGAAAACCGCAGTACTTTATCGAGAGCATCGAGGTGGAAGCTGGGGAAAAAATCTGCCGTGTCCGTGGGTGGGCAGCCTTTAACAGCCCCCTGACCATACGCCTGGAGGATCGCAGCCGGAAGGAAATCCCCTGCGAGATCACCAGACTGAAACGTGTGGATGTACAGAATCAGTACCAGGAAACAGAGATCGATGAGAAGAGCGGTTTTTTCTTTGAATTCCATTATGACAGTGTGAAGGAATTCTACATTGTATTTGAGGCAGGCAATGTGCGGACGCTTCGTCTGGTACATCTGCAGCCACAGAAGCGCCTTGCGGAGAAAGCTGCGGTATATTTCCGTAAGGGAAGCCGTTACATGAAGCTTCACGGGGCAGCAGCCCTTACCGGAAAGGTATTTGGAAAGGTGCTGGACCGTAAAAACCGTCCGGTGGATTATTCCAAATGGATCGTGAAGCATCTGCCGGACAAGGCAGAGCTTGCAGAAGAAAGAAAAACGAAATTTTCCAGGAATCCAAAATTCAGTATTGTGATCCCGCTTTACAAAACACCGGAAAAATATCTCCAGCAGCTGGTAGATTCCATAGAAGCCCAGACCTACGGGAACTGGGAGCTCTGTCTTTCCGACGGAAGCGGAGTAGATTCTCCTCTTACCGATTATCTGAACAGGCTGGAAAAAAGTGATGACAGGATCCGTGTGATCCGCAACGACCAGGCACTTCAGATCGCAGAGAATACCAATGCGGCTATGAAAGCGGCAACAGGAGATTTTATCGTGTTTGCAGATCATGATGATGAGCTGACGCCGGACGCCTTGTTCCGGTGTGTGAAAGCGCTGAATGAGGATCCGGAGCTTAAGGTTCTGTATTCCGATGAAGATAAGATGTCCATGGACGGGCACAAATTCTTTCAGCCGCATTTCAAACCGGACTTCAATATTGATCTTTTGTGTACAGTAAACTACATCTGTCATCTTTTTGTCGTAAAAAAAGAAATCGTGGATCAGATCGGAATGCTGAAAAAGGAATTTGACGGTGCACAGGATTATGATTTTGTGTTCCGCTGTGTGGAAGCTGCGGGAAGAGAGCAGATCCATCATATCCCCAGGATCCTTTATCACTGGAGATGCCATGAGGATTCCACAGCAGAGAATCCGGAAAGCAAGATGTATGCCTTTGATGCAGGAGCACGTGCCATCAAGGCTCATTATGACAGGCTCGGAGTTCCGGTGGAAATCGAAAAGGGTGAATATCTTGGACTTTACCGTACAAAATTCCTCTGGGAGGAAAAACCGCTGATCTCCATCATCATCCCAAACAAGGATCACATCGATGATCTGAAGAGATGTATTGATTCCATTGAAGAAAAGGCAACTTACCGCAATTATGAGTATGTGATCGTGGAGAACAACAGTACGGAGGATGAGACCTTTGCTTACTATAAAGAGCTGGAAGCATCCAATCCGAAAGCCCATGTGGTGTACTGGGATGGTATTTTCAACTATTCTGCCATCAATAATTTCGGAGCTGCTCATGCTAAGGGTGACTATCTGCTTCTTCTCAACAATGATACGGAGATCATCAGCCCGGACTGTCTGGAGCAGCTTCTGGGATACTGTATGAGACCGGATGTGGGAGCTGTAGGAGCGCGGCTCTATTATGAGGATGATACCGTGCAGCATGCAGGAGTAGTCGTTGGCTTCGGCGGCATTGCGGGACACTGCTTTGTGCAGCAGAAGAGAGACGCTACCGGATACTGCCACAGGATCATCTGTGCCCAGGATTACAGCGCTGTAACCGCAGCCTGCATGATGGTGAAGCGTGAGGCCTTTGATAAGGTTCACGGATTAAGTGAGGAATTTCAGGTTGCTTTTAATGACATAGATTTCTGCCTTCGTCTGGGAAAAGCCGGATATCTGGTTGTATACAATCCTTATGCGGAGCTTTATCACTATGAATCCAAATCCAGAGGTCTTGAGGATACACCGGAGAAGGTGGCAAGATTTAACCGCGAGATCGCTTCCTTTGAGAAGCACTGGCCGGAGATCCTCCGTGACGGAGATCCTTACTATAATCCGAACCTTACACTGGAGAGCCAGGATTTCTCTCTGAAGCGGATATAGGAGGTTATATTTTGGAAAAGAAAAAAATCTGGAAGGATGAGAGAGTTCAGGCAGGGGTTCTTGTCCTGGCAGCATTTCTGCTCCTGACTGCATGGGCGTTTATGCAGCCCCTGGGGGCAGGCCCCGATGAAAAAATGCGCTACATGGTGGCACAGTATCTTCATGAGCATCCGGGAAAGCTGCCTCTTGGAGATGAGCCAACCATCCGTGATGCGACATGGGGGATTTCCTATGCCTATTATCCGATCCTTTCCTATATGGTATCTGCTGTATTTATGGGGATCGCAGGTCTGTTCCATGCATCTGCAGACGGATTACTCCATGCGGCGAGGATGGCAGATGTGCTCTTTGTGACTGGAGCGGTATATTTTGTGGTGAAAGCATCCGGAAAGCTTTTTCCGAAAGAGGGAAGATGGCTGTTTGCCGCACTGGCAGGCTTTATGCCGCAGGCATTGTTTCTGGGAACTTATGTAAACACGGATTCCCTGGCGCTTTTATCCATGGCGATGATCCTGTATTCCTGGTCCTGTTATCTGGAAACGGGAGACTGGAGCTTCAGAAATTCGATCCTTCTGGCTGTTGGAATGGCAGTCTGTGCACTGTCCTACTATAATACCTACGGATGGATCTTATGCAGTTTCCTGTTTTTCTGCCTGACAGTCCTTCTGTGCAGGGAAGAGCCGGTAAAACAGAGAGTTGCATTTCTGTTCCGGAGAGGGATCGTGATCGCGGCAGTAACCCTTGCTTTATGCGGCTGGTGGTTTATACGAAATGCCGTTCTCTATGACGGAGATCTTATCGGAAGAAAAGCCTGTGCACAGTGTGCGGAAAAATATGCGGTTGTTGATTACAGACCGTCCAGATACCCTACACCGGAGAAGCTGAACTGGTCATGGAAGGATATCCTTCTGTATCAGGACCCGGGCTGGCAGCATAACTGGCTGCTGACAGTACTGGTAAGCTTTATCGGAACCTTTGGTCTGATGCAGATTTATATGCCTTATAATGTTAGCAAGGCATATTTCCTGTTCTTTGGAATGGGTGGGATCGGTATTTTAACCATGTTGGGAATGTTTTATCCGAAGAAACGTACTGTGGTAAAAGAACGAAAAGCAGCAGGAAGTGAAAAGCTGAAGATAAAAACAATAACCGTGTACGATAAATGGGACAGAAAAGGGATCTTTCATCTGCTGCTGATCATTCTGATCCTGATCCCTGTTGGGCTGTTTATGTATTATGTATATTATAGTGACAACCAGGCACAGGGACGTTATATCATGCCGGCACTGTATCCGGCCATGTATTTTGTGACAGCCGGCTGGAATCGTCTGCTTGAGCGTTTTGTAAAAAAAGAAAATATCAGAATGTGGATATACCGGGTCCTGACAGCACTTCTGGCTGCTTCTCCGTTTTTATGCTATATCTTCCTGGTAGTTCCGTTTTATGGCTGACACCCAGATGGAGAGATGGCAGAAAAAAATCCCTTCTATGTATCCGGATATGACCGGTACATAGGAGGGATTTTTTGATTCTGAAGTATATCCGCCTGGGAACCAAGATCAGGAACGGATGATCCGGATCATGCGCCACAGCAGAAGGATAAGGAGCAGGATGCCCACACCGCCAATGGCAAAATACGGGATCTGGGATCTGGATTCGGAATAAGCTTTTGCAGAATCCATGTTTTCATCATTTTCCAGTACATCGGAAGAGCTTTCCTGGGAGGGATCCTCGACAACTGCAGTTCCCACCTGAGTTCCGCCAAAGGAATAGGTGCGTAAGATCTGACCATCAGATTCCGTATCTTCCGTAGTCAGGTCGTCTGCGGTCGCACCGGATGGAACCATTACAGTGCCGCCGGACAGGATGTGAAAATCATCCTCGCTGAGATCCAGAAGCTGGAAATTGGAAAAACCGTAATCCAGAAGTGAGATCGCTTCGGTGGCTGTCTGACCGGTCGCTCCGTTCATGACTACTGCGATCAGAGTAGTACCGTTTCGCTGTGCAGCTGTGACAAGAACGCTTCCGGAAGCAGTGGTGGTACTTTCACGACCGCCGATACATCCTTCATAATAGGAAGCGGATGCAGGATCTGTCATGGTAAAAGAGCTTGTCAGGTTACGGGTACCGCCGGAAACATTGGTAGCCGGGATCGTATAGGAGGTGGCTCCGGAGATGGTGCGGAAGCTGTTATTACGGATAGCCGCCTGCATGATCAGAGCCAGATCATGTGCTGTGGTATGCTGGTTGTCATCCGGGAGACCGGTAGGATTGGTGAATACCGTATTGGTACATCCCAGCTCCTTGGCACGGTCGTTCATTTTCTGGACAAAGGCATCCACAGATCCGCCGATCTGTTCTGCGACCTGGAGAGCAATGTCATTGGCAGAGGCCAGCATCAGAGCGTAAAGGCACTGCTCCATGGTAAATACCTCTCCGAGCTGTGAGGAAATATGAGCGCCTCCGTCTGTAACACCGGATACACCGGTTTCGGTCATGGTAACCTGATCGTCAAGCTGGCTGTTCTCCAGTGCCAGAAGACAGGTCATGATCTTAACTGCGCCGGCCGGAGAAAGCGTGGTGTCCATATCCTTGGCATAGAGGATCGTATCGGAAGTATCTTCCATGATCACGGCAGATGCGGAAGTGATCTCAGGCCCCTGAGGCCATCCGCTGATCCCATTGGTGGTAACACCGGAGGATACAGCAACAGCGGTTTCTTCTGTGGCGAAAACTGGAGTCTGGAACACCATGGAAGCGGAGATCCCAATAGCCAGAAGCGCTGTGGTTATTCTTGATTTTTTCATGATAAATGGTACTCCTGTATAAAAAATAATTCTTATGTAAGCAATACATACGTAAGCTCAGTATAACACATTTCCTCTCTTCCTTGCAAAAAAAATGATGGAATGGTAAAATATGTTCATCAAACTGGTTACTGTTCACTCCGTTCTCAGTAACACGCTTCGCGATGCACAGAATTTATGCTAATCGCATAAATTCGCGCGGTATGTCTCGGGTTTTCTGTGACCTTCGCTCACAAAAAACACCTCGCGGAATATTGCCAGTGAACAGTAACTCAAACTGTTACTAAAAACAGAGTGAACAGTAACATCAAACTGAGTAATACGGAGATAATATATGAGTAAAGATGATTCTACAGGAAAGATTCAATGGGACAGACTTATAAAGAAGCTTTCCCCCTATACAGTACAGAAGGGCTTAAGATACCTGAAGCATTATGGCCTGAAAGAGTTCTGGATCCGGCTTCATGAACGTTTTGAACCGGAAGAGGTTCCTTACGGACCATGGTATGAGGCATACAGACCTGACGAGGAAACACTGGAGAAGCAGCGGAAACGCAAATTTCCGGATGGGCCGCTGATCAGCATTGTGGTACCTGCATATCTGACACCGGAGCGTTTTTTAAGACAGATGCTGGACTCTCTCCTTGCACAGACATATGAGAACTGGGAGCTGTGTCTGGCAAACGGAAGCCCGGAGGATCCGGACATGCAGACTGTGCTGAGATCCTATGCAGAGATGGACAGGAGGATCCGCTATCAGGATCTGAAAGAGAATCTTGGCATTGCAGAAAATACAAACGCAGCTTTTGCCATGGCAGAGGGTGATTTTATCGCACTTCTGGATCATGATGATCTGCTGGCACCTAATGCATTGTATGAGATCGCGGCGGCACTGGAGGAGCATCCGGAGGCGGATGTGATCTATACAGATGAGGATAAGGTCACGACAGATCTTTCTGAACATTTTCAGCCCCATCTGAAACCTGACTTTAACCTGGATCTTTTAAGATCCAATAATTATATCTGCCATTTTCTGGTGGTAAGACGTTCCGTAGTGCAGACAGTGGGCGGATTCCGCCGGGAATTTGACGGCGCCCAGGATTATGATTTCATTTTCCGTTGTGTGGAGCAGGCTAGGGAAGTGATCCATGTACCGGAGATCCTTTATCACTGGAGGACCCACAAATCCTCCACAGCAGATAATCCGGCAAGCAAGATGTATGCTTTTGAAGCCGGCAGACGTGCCATTGAGGGGAATCTCAAACGGACCGGAACTCCGGGAACCGTGGAGCATACTCCGGATTTTGGATTTTACCGTGTGAAGTATCCGGTGCAGGGAGAACCTCTGGTTTCTGTTATCATTCCGAACCGTGAGGAGAAAGAAACGCTTCAGGCCTGCGTGGAATCCATTTTTGAAAAAACTGCCTACAAAAATTACGAGATCATCATTGTGGAGAATAACAGCAGCTCCGAAGAGATCTTCCGGTATTACAGAAAGCTTTCGGAGGATCCCAGGGTCCATCTGATCCGCTGGAAAAAAGGCTTCAACTATTCTGCCATCAACAATTTCGGGGTGCGCCATGCCAAAGGAGATTACCTGCTTTTTCTGAATAATGACGTAAAGGTCATCGATCCGGACTGGATGTCAGAGATGCTGAGCGTGTGCCAGCGTAAGGAAACAGGTGCAGTTGGCGTCAAGCTGATCTATCCGGACAACACCATTCAGCATGCAGGCTGCGTGGTGGGAATGGGCGGAATTGCCGGGAACATGTTTGTGAATATGCCGGCAGAGCGTACCGGATATCTCCATAAGGCTTCTCTTCTGCAGGATATGAGCTGTGTGACTGCAGCATGTATGATGATGAAGAAGGAAGTTTTTCTGGAGGCAGGAGGCTTTACGGAAGAGCTTGCAGTTGCGTTTAATGATGTGGATCTCTGTCTGAAGGTGCGAAGCCACGGCCATCTGATCGTCTATGATCCGTATGTGAAGCTCTATCATTACGAATCCAAGTCAAGAGGCACTGAGGACAGCGAGGAAAAGGTCCGCCGTTTTCAGACGGAGATCGAATACATGCGCTGTCACTGGCTGGATATCCTGAAAAAAGGAGATCCATACTATAACAAAAATCTTTCTTTAACCAAATGGAATTATTCCCTGAAGCCCCTTCCGGGAATGGGAAAGAAGAAGGGATAAAGCAATGCAGGAAGTATCAGTAGTCATACCAAACTTTAACGGAATGGCATATCTGGATGGTGTTCTTTCCAGTCTTGAAAGACAGACTATCCGTAATTTTGAGGTTATACTAGTGGATAATGGTTCCACTGATGGCAGCTGTGCATTTGTTTCAGCGGAATATCCATGGGTACACATGATACAGCTTCCGGAGAATTACGGCTTCAGCAGAGCCGTCAATGAAGGGATCCATGCGGCACGTTCCCCATATGTGCTGCTTCTGAACAATGATACGGAAGCGGAACCGGATTTCCTGGAGGAGATGGTTGCTGCCCTGCGCAGACATAAGAAGGCATTTTCCTGTCAGGCAAAGATGATCCAGCTTCATGACAGGGACAAGATGGATGATGCCGGAAATTATTACTGTGCCCTTGGCTGGGCTTTTGCCAGGGGAAAAGGCAAGGATATCAGCCATTATGACCGAGAGCAGAAGATTTTTTCCACCTGTGCGGGAGCTGCGATCTACCGGAAGAAATTTATTGACAGGATCGGAGATTTTGATGAGGAGCATTTTGCTTATCTGGAGGATCTGGATATCGGCTATCGTGCCAGGATCTGCGGTTATCAAAACTGGTATGCTCCAAAAGCGAAGGTTTATCATGTAGGAAGCGGCACCAGCGGCTCCAGATATAATCAGTTTAAGATCCGGTATTCTTCCAGAAACAATATTTATCTTATCTATAAGAATATGCCGTTTCTCCAGATCGTGCTGAACCTTCCGTTTTTTCTGGTGGGATTCGGTGCGAAGATCCTGTTTTTTGCGTCCAAGGGATTCGGACGTGAGTACCTTGCAGGCATCAAAAACGGCTTTCAGATCAGCCGCAAAAACAAAAAAGTCAGATTTTCCATGAGGAATCTTCCGCGTTATATACAGCTTCAGTTTGAACTCTGGATCAACATTTTTAGGCGTTTTGCCGGTTAAGACATCATATTTTCACAGAATTTTTATATTTCGGAGGGAAGATTTTATTGCTTTTGAGTTTCATCTATTATAAGATAAAAGCAATGAACTTAAATGAGGTGGCGGAAATTGATTAAAGACAACCAGAAAAATTTCAGTCGTCTCCATATGCTGATCGATGTATTTGTGATCGCGGCCTCCTATGCCCTGGCCTGGTTGATCCGTTTTCAGGGAATTTTTGAACATTCGGCGGTCCAGTCCAAGACCGTCCAGGAATATATGTTTATGCTGATATTCATTATTCCGGGATATTTACTTCTTTATCAGGCCTTTGATCTTTATACACCGATGCGAATGCAGGGGCGTCGTCTCGTACTTGCCGGAATTGTGAAGGCAAATGCGTTAGGGCTCCTTATCATCATGTTTGCACTTTACAATTTTAAAGAGCTGGACTATTCCCGTCTTACTCTGGTTTCTTTCTGTGTGATCAATATCGTCCTGGAATGGTTTGTGCGTATGGTCATATTTTACATTCTCCGGGATATGCGCAAAAAAGGAATGAACCAGAAACAGGTGCTGCTGGTAGGATACAGCCGTGCTGCCGAGGAATATGTAGACAGGATCCTGCAGAATCCGCAATGGGGATACGTGATCAGGGGCATACTGGATGACAATGTGCCGGCAGGCACTACTTATAAGGGCGTTAAGGTGATCGGTCGAATCGCCAATCTGATGATCATCCTTCCATCCAGTCGTCTGGATGAGATAGCCATTACCCTGGGCTTAAGTGAGTATTATCGTCTGGAAGAGATCGTTGCACTCTGTGAAAAATCCGGCGTGCACACAAAATTTATTCCGGATTATAATAATATTATTCCGACCAAACCATATACAGAAGATATTCTCGGGCTTCCGGTGATCAATATCCGGTATGTGCCCCTGAGCAACACGTTTAATGCACTGATCAAGAGATCTATGGATATTGCAGGCGCGATCGTTGCGATCATTGTGTCCTCACCAGTGATGCTGGTGTTGTGTATGCTGATCAAGCTGACTTCGCCGGGACCGCTGATCTATAAGCAGGAACGTGTCGGGCTTCACAATCAGACTTTCCGGATGTATAAATTCCGTTCCATGGAGATCCAGAAAGAATCAGAAGAAAAAAAGGCGTGGACAGTAAAGAACGATCCAAGAGTTACCGGAATCGGTAAATTTATGCGTCATACCAGTCTGGATGAGCTTCCACAGCTTTTTAATATTCTGAAGGGTGAGATGAGTCTTGTGGGACCAAGACCGGAGCGGCCGTTTTTTGTAGAAAAGTTTAGGGAGGAGATACCACGTTATATGGTCAAGCATCAGGTGCGGCCGGGTCTTACCGGGTGGGCACAGGTAAATGGCTATCGTGGAGATACTTCTATCAGAAAAAGGATAGAGTGTGATCTGTATTATATCGAAAACTGGTCTGTGGGATTTGATATAAAGATCATGTTTCTTACCATATTCAAAGGATTTATTAATAAGAACGCATACTAAAAAGGGGAAAAGGAAAAGATGTCAAAACCTCGGAAAAAAAGCAAGAAGATTTTATTTATCCTGGAGATCGTCGTACTGCTCCTGTTTATCGGAGGTCTGTTCGTTTATGGTCAGATCTCAGCCAAACTGGATAAGATCGACATCCAGGAAACAGATCTTGCAGACCAGGATATTGTAACTAATGATCAGGCACCGCAGATGACGGGATATACCACCTATGCACTGTTCGGACTGGACCACAGAAGCAAGAATGAGAAGCTGAATACAGAGAACAGTGATACCATTATCATTGCGAGTATCAACAATGATACGAAGGCAGTCAAACTTGTGTCTGTCTATAGAGATACCCTTCTCAATGTAAAGGATGATACCTATTCCAAAGCCAATTCGGCATATGCATTTGGCGGACCGACCAACGCGGTTTCCATGCTGAATACGAATCTGGATCTGAATATCACAGATTATGTTGCCATTGATTTTAATGCGCTGGTAACTGTGGTAGACTGCCTCGGAGGATTGGACATCCCTCTTTCCTATGCGGAGATCGTTCATATGAACAATTACTGTGTGGAGACATCAGAGGAAACCGGAAAGAGCTACACACCGATCGAACTGCCGGATCCGAAGCCGGAGGATGAGGAAGCAATCGTAGATACCTATCATCTTAATGGTGTACAGGCTACCTCCTACTGCCGTATCCGTTATACTGCAAGTCTTGATATGGGACGTACCGAGAGACAGAGACGAGTGATCCAGATGATCGTAGATAAGGCGAAAAAGGCAGGACTTTCCACTATCTTTGATATTATGGATCAGGTATTCCCGATGGTCAAAACTTCTGTTTCCAAAACAGAGATCCTGAAGATGATCCCGGCTATGATCGGCTACAGTATTGATGAAACTACAGGCTTCCCCAACGATTATAAATTTGCCCAGGTAAAGGGCAGCGTTATCGTACCTACCACACTGGAATCCAATGTTCTGAAGATGCATCAGTTTCTGTATGGAGACACCAGTTACACTCCGACGCAGGATGTACTCAACAGAAGTGCCCAGATCACAAATATCGCAGGCGGAGGCGACGTGCAGGACACAGCACCTGCGGTGACAGATACACCGAATGACGCGACGGATGATTCGTACACGTGGCAGGGAGATACATCCACAGATTACAGCAGTACGGACACAAGTGATGATGCTGATTACAGCACAGACACAGATTATGATTCGGATTACTCCGGAGACGATTACAGCACAGATACGGATTATTCCGGAGACGATTACAGCACAGATACGGACTATTCCGGAGGCGATTCCGATACGGATTATAACGATTATACCGACGGAGAAGATTATTCGGAGAATGAATAAAACATCAAAATGAGCAACCAGCAGAAGGGACCATCCAGTAACGGGTGGTCCTTTCTGGACAGGAGACAAATATGAAAACATTAAAAACAGACGTGATCATCCCGGCATACCGTCCGGGAGAAGAATTTGAAAAACTGCTGGAAAGACTCAGCGCACAGAAATATCCTATCAATAAGATCCTTGTCATGAATACAGAAAAGAAATTCTGGAAAGAGACCTGGGAACAGGAATATCCGCTTGTGGAAGTCCGGCATCTTACAAAAGAAGAATTTGACCATGGCGGTACCAGAAGGCAGGCGTCAGAGCTTTCGGATGCGGAGATCCTTGTATTTATGACACAGGATGCAATGCCGGCAGACAGGGAACTGATCGGAGCACTGGTAGGAGCTCTTGCAGAGAATCCACAGGCAGGAGCCGCTTATGCGCGTCAGCTTCCAAAAAAGGACTGCAGATTTCTGGAAAAATATACCCGTTCCTTTAATTATCCGGAACAGTCCTGTCTGAAAACGGAAAAAGATGTACAGACCTACGGGATCAAAACATATTTCTGCTCCAACGTCTGTGCTGCTTATGATCACAGGATCTATGATGAGATTGGTGGATTTCCGGAGCATGCTATTTTTAATGAAGATATGATCTATGCAGGCTGGATGGTAAAAAAAGGCTATGGAGTTGCCTATGTATCAGAAGCGCGTGTATATCATTCTCACAATTACACCTGTATGCAGCAGTTCCACAGGAATTTTGATCTGGGAGTTTCCCAGGCGGAGCATCCGGAGGTTTTTGAAGGAGTGCCTTCCGAAGGTGAGGGCATCCGGCTGGTAAAAAAAAGCATGGCATATCTTCTGAAAACAGGCCACATATGGCTGATCCCCGGACTGTTTTTGCAAAGTGTCTCCAAATATGCCGGCTATTTTCTCGGAAAACGATACAAAAAGCTCCCTGAAAAAATGATCCGCTCCTGCACCATGAATCCGGAATACTGGAAAAAGAACAAATAAGAGCAGGTCACGGTTTTTTAAAAGAGATATCACAGTTTAAACACAATTCCCTGTTAAACTGTCTTTTATAAGAGAAATAAATGTTACTGAGAACGGAGTGAGCAGTAACAGATACATGCATCAGATAACATAGAAGGGAGCACCAGAGGCATGAGTGAAGAGAATAAATGGGTGACAGACTTGCCGGATGAGGATAAGAATGCTTCGGCAGAACAGAAACCGCTGACGCATCCTTATTCTGAGGGACGCAGGATGCAGGAGAGCAGACAGGACAGTTATGCAGGTGCCGGACAGAGTGAAGGCACTTCGCAGGAGAAACCAAAATACGGACATTATGAGGTGCACCAGCCTCAGGCCGGTAATTATGCCGGTGGAAATATACCGCCCAAAAAGCCGCGGAAAAAGAGAGATTTTTCAGGCAACAACAGCTTTGGAAAGAAAGCAGCCACTGCGGTGGCCCTGGCTGTGATCTTTGGGCTGGTAGCCGGAGTGGTTTTTCAGGGCGTGAATATTGCAGCAGATAAATACAGAGGAAATGGCAGCAGTACAACGATCGGAAAGACAGAAACAGTTACCGGGACAGAGGACAGTACTGACAGTAGCTCTGCGGATTCTACTGTGAAGGATATTGTGGCAGAGAGTGGTACAGTGGCCGGTGTAGCCCAGGCAACCATGTCTTCTATCGTTGCCATTACATCTGTCAGTGTGCAGGAGATCCCAAGCTTTTTCGGATATGGAACGAGGCAGTATCAGAGTGCAGGAAGTGGTTCCGGTATTATTGTAGGAGAAAATGACAGCGAGCTTCTCATTGCGACTAACAACCATGTGGTATCTGGAGCGACTACACTTACTGTGTGCTTTGCAGGCAGTGATGTGGTAGGAGCGGAAGAAGAAACCCAGGCTATGGCAAGCAGCTCCGATGGAGATGCGGATGTGGATAACGCAGTTTCTGCCAAGATCAAAGGCACCGATGAAGAGAATGATCTGGCAGTGGTGGCAGTGGAGAAATCCGATATTCCGGATGAGACCATGGATGAGATCAAGATTGCACAGATGGGAAGCTCGGACGATCTTGTAGTCGGTGAGCAGGTGGTTGCCATTGGCAATGCACTGGGCTATGGACAGTCAGTTACCTCCGGATGGATAAGTGCCCTTAACAGAAGCATCAGTACAGAGGACGGAGAAGCCAGCGGACTGATCCAGACTGATGCAGCGATCAATCCCGGAAACAGTGGCGGTGCACTTCTGAACATGAACGGTGAAGTGATCGGTATCAATGCGGCCAAGTATGCAGACAGTCAGGTGGAAGGCATGGGATATGCCATTCCGATCTCCAAGGCAGAGCCGATCCTGGAAGAACTGATGAACCGCGAAACCAGGGATAAGGTGGAAGATTCTTCCAAGGTAGGATATATGGGAGTCAAGGCTGCCGATCTTACAACAGAAGCCATCCAGATGTATAATATGCCGGCAGGTGCTTTTATTACTGAGGTAACGGAAGGTGGCGCAGCAGATAATGCAGGGATCAAAAAAGGCGATATCATTGTGAAGCTGGATGGACAGAAGGTAAGCGGCAAGGATGACCTTGTTGATAAGCTGCAGTATTATGAGGCAGGAGAAACCATCGAAGTGGTGATCTCCAGAGCGAATAGCGGAGAGTACAAGGAACAGACGGTTGAAGTGACCCTCGGAAGCAAACCCTCTTCTGACAAATAAAAGAAAATACAGGATAACCATTTATAAACCGGGGAGCTGCATAAGAACATGCAGCTCCCCGGTTTATAAAAACTTAATTTGATACAGCGGGATTATGTGCTATAATATGCATAATAAAAACCAGAAAGGAAATGTTATGGCAGATCAGTTTGATAATAATAAAGACAATGACCAGGAGCAGAAATACGAGAAATTCTGTTTTTTATGCCGCAGACCGGAGAGTCAGGCAGGGAAGATGATCGACCTTCCTAATCATATACATATCTGTGCGGATTGCATGCAGAAAAGCTTTGATACTATGAACACCCAGATGAACAATGGAAATTATTCCGATCTTTTTAACATGCCGAATGTGAGCATGATCGATCTGGGCAGTTTCCAGAATCCCGGAAACCAGGCGAAGAAGATCAAGAAAAAATCAGAGACTCCGAAGCCGGTGATCGATCTCAAAGATATTCCTGCACCACATAAGATCAAAGCAACTCTGGATGAATATGTGATCGGACAGGAATATGCCAAGAAGGTAATGTCTGTAGGTGTATACAACCATTATAAGAGAGTTGCCACAGATACCATGGATGATATTGAGATCGAGAAATCCAATATGCTGATGATCGGACCTACAGGCTGCGGTAAGACTTATCTGGTGAAGATGCTTGCCAGACTTCTTCAGGTACCGCTTGCCATTGCAGATGCCACATCTCTTACAGAGGCCGGTTATATCGGTGATGATATCGAGAGCGTAGTATCCAAGCTCCTTGCGGCTGCAGATAATGATGTGGAGAAGGCAGAGCACGGGATCATTTTCATCGATGAGATCGATAAGATCGCAAAGAAGAAGAATACCAACCAGAGAGATGTCAGCGGAGAGGCTGTCCAGCAGGGACTTCTGAAACTTCTGGAGGGAAGTGAAGTGGAAGTTCCGGTAGGTGCTACCAGCAAGAATGCCATGGTACCTATGGTGACTGTAAATACAAGGAACATTCTGTTTATCTGTGGTGGTGCGTTCCCGGATCTTGAGAATATCATCAAAGAAAGACTGAATAAACAGGCGTCTATCGGATTTTATGCAGATCTGAAGGACAAATATGATGATGATCCGCATGTGCTGGAGAAAGTAACGGTAGATGATCTCCGTGCATTTGGAATGATCCCGGAATTTATCGGTCGTCTTCCGATCATCTTTACCCTGAACGGGCTGACGGAAGATATGCTTGTGAAGATCCTCAAGGAGCCGAAGAACGCCATTCTGAAACAGTACAAGAAGCTTTTGGCACTGGATGAAGTAAAACTGGAGTTTGAGGACGGTGCCTTACATGCCATTGCCCGTAAGGCATTGGAACGCCATACAGGAGCCAGAGCTCTCCGGGCTATCCTGGAGGAATATATGCTGGATATCATGTATGAGATCCCGAAGGACGACAATATCGGTGAGGTCGTGATCACAGAGGGATACATTCAGGGCAACGGAGGTCCGAAGATCCTTATGCGTGGACAGGAGATCCCGGCACTGGAAGGATAAGAAACAAGAAGATTCTTTAATATATAAAGGAGCGTGACAGATATGGCAAAAAGCAGTTTTTGGGATGATCTGGGAAACACACTGACAAGAAAGGCAAAGGGCTTAAGCTCCAGAGCAGAGAATCTCTATGAGATCCAGAAGATTCGTAACAAGCTCTCTGCACAGGAGCGTATGACCGAAAAGCTGATGATGGATATCGGAAAGATGATCTATACACGTTATGAGCAGGGAGAAGCCGTTGACGGTGAGACGGGAGCTATCTGCGAGGAGATTAGCCAGCACATGCTGGAGGCAGATCACTACAGAGATGCGATCGCTGCCAGTAAAGGGGAGAAGTTCTGCCCGGCCTGCCATAAGGCGGTGATGCGGGAGGCCAGCTTCTGTCCGTATTGCGGAGCGGCGTGTCCTACAGCGGAGCTGGAAGAGAAAGCTGCCGATGTGATCGAGCAGGCAGATGAGGAGCTTGAAGAGGCTGCTGAGGCAGAGGTGACAGAAGTACCGGAGACAGAAGCGGAAGAAAACGCAGAAGCTACAGAAGTGGCAGCAGATCCGGAAGAGACAGTAGAAGCGTCAGAAGTAGTAGAAACAGCAGAAACCGCAGAAGCGTCAGAAACAGAAACATCAGGATCAGATCCGGAATTGGAAGAGGAAAGAACGGAAGTGGGATCTGCAGAAACAGAGGAGCCTGCGGCTGATCCGGAAAATACAGAAACAACAGAAGAAAAAACAGAATAACCATAAGCATATAAGGCAGGCTTTCCCCAGTGGGAGCCTGCCTGAATATTATGCAGACCACAGAAATAAGGAGGGAGAATAATGTTGTGGAATTTACTGACGGCGGGAATCTTTGGTACAGACTATTATATAAAGAAAAAAATCAACACATCGGAAAAGAAAGATCTGAAGGAAAAGTGCCTGGGAGGCAGACTGATCGTAAGAAATTGTCATAATCATGGGATGATGCTTGGAATATTAAAAAACAAAGATAAAGAATTCCTGAGAGATCTTGCATCTATGGTGCTGGGCGGTGCGATCTGGGAGTATATACGTACTTCCGGAGAAAAAGGCACACGCATATCCAAGCTTGGGCTTTCCATGATCCTGGGCGGCGGTCTGAATAATTATACGGAACGTCGCAGAAAGGGATACGTCACGGATTATGTGAGCCTGAATGTGGAAAATCCGAAGCTTAAGAAGGTCGTATTTAATATTTCGGATCTTTTCATATTTACAGGTGCGCTTCTCTGGGGCGGGAGCGAGATCTTTTCTGAAAAAGAAAAATAAATAAAAAAACAGAAGTGCCGGTGTTGGGCGCTTCTGTTTTTTTGATTTTGGATAAAATAAAAAAGAATGCAGGAAATGGGACTTGAACCCACACGATCTTGCGACCACAGGCACCTGAAGCCTGCGCGTCTGCCAATTCCGCCATTCCTGCATTTTTTCAACCGGCTTGCTTCACTTTGTTTGCTCCGCTCGTCGACTGCTCACTTATAATAACTCAGGAATTGGATAATGTCAATAGAAAAATTCAAAAAAATTAAAAAAATTCAAAAAAAATATTTTAAGTTAGTTTTATACATTTTTTTTGCATATGGTGTTGAAAAATGACGATTCCTGTGATACAATCTTGAAGATTTAGGATAAAATAAGAGAACAAAGAAAGGGAGATTGTATGAAAGCATTTCTGATATTGGAAGATGGCCATGTATTTACAGGAACTAGCATTGGTTCTGCAAGGGAAGTCATCAGTGAAATTGTCTTTAACACTTCCATGACCGGTTATCTGGAAGTAATGACAGATCCTTCTTACGCAGGACAGGCGGTGTGTATGACATATCCGCTGATCGGAAACTACGGAATCTGTTATGATGACCAGGAATCAAGGAAGCCGTGGATTGACGGATTTATTGTACGCGAATTATCACGAGTTCCCAGCAACTTCAGAAGCGTAGACACCATTCAGCATTTTCTGAGCAAAAACGACATTCCGGGAATCGCAGGAATTGATACCAGAGCACTGACTAAGATCCTTCGTGAGAAGGGAACCATGAACGGAATGATCACAGTTGACGAGAACTATGACCTGGATACAATCATCCCCAGATTAAAAGCATATACAACAGGAAAAGTGGTAGAGAAGGTTTCCTGCCGCGAAAAGGAAGTGCTTAAGGGGAACGGACCGAAGGTTGCCCTTCTTGATCTGGGCGCCAAGAAAAACATTGCACGCTCACTGAATGAGAGAGGATGCCAGGTTACTATTTACCCGGCTCTGACATCTGCAGAAGAGATCCTTGGAGACAATCCGGACGGCATTATGCTCAGCAACGGACCTGGAGATCCGAAGGAATGTACTTCTATTATTAAAGAAATCAAAAAACTCTATGACTCTGATGTACCGATCTTTGCCATCTGTCTTGGACATCAGCTTATGGCTCTTGCAACAGGCGGAGACACCCATAAGATGAAATACGGTCACAGAGGCGGAAATCATCCGGTTAAAGACCTTGAGACAGGAAGAGTATATATTTCCTCCCAGAACCATGGCTACGTTGTAGACGCAGAGGGACTTGAGGAGAAAAATATCGCACATCCTGCATTTGTAAACGTCAACGACGGAACAAACGAGGGTATGGCATATAACGGAAAGAACATCTTTACTGTACAGTTCCATCCGGAAGCATGCCCTGGACCACAGGATTCCAGTTACCTTTTTGACAGATTCATGAAGATGATGGGAGGAGAGAAATAATGCCAAGGAATAAGGACATAAAAAAAGTACTTGTAATCGGCTCAGGCCCGATCATAATCGGCCAGGCAGCAGAGTTTGACTATGCAGGAACCCAGGCATGCCGCTCCCTGAAGGAAGAGGGCATGGAGGTTGTACTTTTAAACTCCAATCCTGCTACCATCATGACAGATAAAGACATCGCAGACAGAGTTTACATCGAGCCTCTGACTGTTGAAGTCGTAGAGCAGCTGATCCTCAAAGAGAAACCGGACAGTGTACTTCCTACACTGGGCGGACAGGCAGGTCTGAACCTTGCCATGGAGCTTGAGGAAAAGGGCTTCCTGAAAGAGCACAATGTACGTCTCATCGGTACCACAGCAGCTACGATCCGTAAAGCTGAGGACCGTCAGGAATTTAAGGATACAATGGAAAAGATCGGCGAGCCGGTTGCAGCATCCAAGGTCGTAACGACTGTAGAAGACGGTGTTGCGTTTACTCAGACTATCGGTTATCCGGTTGTTCTCCGTCCTGCATATACACTTGGCGGAAGCGGCGGCGGTATCGCGCATAATGAGCCGGAGCTTCGTGAGATCCTTGAGAATGGTCTCCGTCTTTCTCGTGTAGGCGAGGTTCTTGTAGAGAGATGTATCGCCGGATGGAAAGAGATCGAGTACGAGGTAATGCGAGACAGCGCAGGAAACTGCATCACAGTCTGCAACATGGAGAACATTGACCCGGTTGGTGTCCATACCGGTGACTCCATCGTAGTTGCTCCTTCCCAGACCTTAGGAGATAAAGAGTACCAGATGCTCCGTACATCTGCTCTTAACATTATTACAGAGCTTGGCATCACAGGTGGATGTAACGTACAGTACGCTCTTCATCCGGAGAGCTTTGAGTACTGCGTTATCGAGGTTAACCCTCGTGTAAGCCGTTCCTCCGCACTTGCAAGTAAGGCTACCGGTTATCCGATCGCCAAGGTTGCAGCCAAGATCGCACTGGGCTACACACTGGATGAGATCCCGAACGCCATCACAGGCAAAACATATGCAAGCTTCGAGCCGATGCTGGATTACTGTGTTGTTAAGATCCCGCGTCTGCCATTTGACAAATTCATCACAGCAAAACGTACACTGACTACACAGATGAAGGCTACCGGTGAGGTTATGAGTATCTGCAATAACTTCGAGGGCGCTTTAATGAAGGCTATCCGTTCCCTGGAGCAGCATGTAGACAGTCTGATGTCCTATGATTTCTCACATCTTTCTGATGAAGAACTGATGGACGAGCTGAACATTGTGGATGACCGCCGTATCTGGAAGATCGCAGAAGCCCTGAGACGAAATGTTTCCCAGGAGAAGCTTCATGATATCACAAAGATCGACATCTGGTTCATCGATAAGCTGGCTATCCTTGTTGAGATGGAGCAGGCTCTGAAAACTCAGAAGCTGGACAAAGACCTTCTTCTGGAAGCAAAACGTCTGGAGTTCCCGGACTACATCATCGCAGACCTGACAGGAAAGACAGAAGCTGAGATCAAAGACCTGCGTAAAGAGTACGGCATCCGTGCAGCATACAAGATGGTTGATACCTGTGCAGCAGAGTTTGCGGCAGCGACACCATATTACTATTCTGTATACGGCGATGAGCAGACAGAGAATGAAGCTGTAGAAACAAAAGATAAGAAAAAGATCCTGGTACTTGGTTCCGGCCCGATCCGTATCGGTCAGGGTATCGAGTTCGACTTCTGCTCTGTACACTGTACATGGGCATTTGCGAAAGAAGGATATGAGACGATCATCATCAACAATAACCCGGAGACAGTAAGTACAGACTTCGATATTGCAGATAAGCTGTATTTTGAGCCGCTGACACCGGAAGATGTTGAGAATGTTGTAAATATCGAGAAACCGGACGGAGCTGTTGTTCAGTTCGGTGGACAGACAGCCATCAAGCTTACAGAGGCACTGATCAAGATGGGCGTTAAGATCCTCGGAACATCTGCTGAGAACGTAGATGCTGCAGAGGATAGAGAGCTCTTTGATGCCATCCTTGAGAAATGTGAGATCCCGAGACCGAAGGGACATACCGTATTCACAGCAGAAGAGGCGAAAAAAGCAGCCAATGAGCTGGGTTATCCGGTACTTGTCCGCCCGTCCTATGTACTTGGAGGACAGGGAATGCGTATCGCTGTCAGCGATGAGGACGTGGAAGAGTACATCGGAATCATCAACCAGATCGCACAGGAGCATCCGATCCTTGTTGATAAGTACCTGATGGGTAAAGAGATCGAGGTCGATGCAGTATGCGACGGTGAGGACATCCTGATCCCTGGAATCATGGAGCACATCGAGCGTGCAGGTATCCACTCCGGAGACAGTATTTCCGTATATCCGGCACAGACCATCAGCCAGAAAGCAAAAGATACCATCGCCGAATACACACGTCGTCTTGCACAGGCACTTCATGTAATCGGTATGATCAATATTCAGTTCATCGTTGTAGGCGAGGATGTATATGTCATCGAGGTTAACCCGCGTTCCAGCCGTACAGTACCGTACATCAGCAAGGTAACAGGAATCCCGATCGTTCCGCTTGCAACAAGAGTTATCCTTGGACATAAGATCAAAGAGCTTGGTTACACACCGGGACTTCAGAAAGAAGCAGAGTACTTTGCAATCAAGATGCCGGTATTCTCCTTCGAGAAGATCAGAGGCGCAGATATCAGCCTCGGACCTGAGATGAAATCCACAGGTGAGTGCCTTGGTATTGCAAAAACCTTTAACGAGGCTCTTTACAAAGCCTTCATCGGAGCCGGAATCCGTCTTCCGAAGCACAAACAGATGATCATCACTGTAAAAGATGAGGATAAGAAGGACATCATTCCGATCGCAAAACGTTTCGAAGCTCAGGGATACCGTATCTTTGCAACAAGAGGTACTGCAAGCGTACTGACTGAAAACGGAATCAAGGTAACACGTACCAACAAGCTGGAGCAGCCGTCTCCGAACCTGATGGACCTGATCCTTGGCCACAAGATCGATGTTGTTATCGACACACCGCCACAGGGTGTTGAGCACCAGAAGGATGGTTTCGTGATCCGTCGTAATGCTATCGAGACAGGTGTCAATGTGCTTACAAGCCTTGATACTGCAGAGGCTCTGGTCACAAGTCTTGAGAATACAGACCTGAACCACCTGACTCTGGTAGATATCGCCACCATCGACAATCGATAAAAAATTGTAAATTTTGTGAAATAAAAAATTAAAAGTTTACGAATTGTCAAATATGTAATATACTGATAAGGACGGGGCCGTCGTTCACATACCGGCCCTGTCCTTATCTTGCTTTTAGAAAGGAGTTAACATGATTTTTATAGAATTACTGAAGGTTATCCTTCTCGGTATTGTGGAGGGAATCACCGAGTGGCTTCCGATCAGTAGTACCGGACATATGATCCTTGTGGATGAGTTTATCAAGCTGAATGTATCCGAGGCATTTATGGAATTTTTCCTGGTGGTGATCCAGCTTGGCGCGATCCTGGCAGTTGTTGTACTGTACTGGAACAAGCTGTGGCCTTTTTACATAAGAAAAATCCCGAAGAAAACACAGATGGCACTGCGTAAACAGCCGGCAGTACCCAGAACTGTCCTTACTTTTGTAGAAAAATACTGTGATAAGGATAAGTGGATCCTCTGGTTTAAGATCCTGGTAGCATGTCTGCCGACGATCATCATCGCTCTTCCTTTTAATGACATTATTGAAAAGAAATTTTACAACTATGTGGTCGTTGCCATCATGCTGATCGTTTATGGTGTGCTTTTTATCGTTATCGAGAACTACAACAAACGCCGCAGACCAACCTGCACCAGACTGGATGAGCTTTCCTTTAAGACAGCGCTGATCATCGGCTGCTTCCAGGTGCTTTCCGTGATTCCGGGAACATCCCGTTCCGGATCTACCATTATCGGAGGAATCCTTGCAGGAACATCCCGTACAGTTGCAGCAGAATTTACCTTTTTCCTGGCAATTCCGGTTATGTTCGGAGCAAGTCTTCTGAAACTGGTCAAATTCGGTTTTGCCTTCAGCTCCACAGAGCTGATCATCTTGATCGTAGGTGTTGTGGTATCCTTTGTGGTATCTGTTCTTGCCATCAAATTCCTGATGGGATATATCAAGAAACACGATTTTAAAGTATTCGGCTGGTACAGGATCATTCTTGGTATCCTGGTGCTCGGATACTTCGTTGGAAAAACATTTTTAGCATAAAACTGCAATCTGGAGGTAATCATTATGAAATATAAGAAGCTTTTGATCGTACTGACAGCAGTGACGGCGCTTGGTATTGCCGGCTGTGGAAAATCATCAAAGGAAACAGCAGAGGTGACACCAACACCGGTTCCTACAGCCGCACCTACGGCTGCACCGGCTACATCCACACCGCTTCCCACATCTACACCTGCACCGAAGCTGATCGGTGTAAAGACCAGTACTGCAAAATTTGTTTATCTTACCAACAGCACGAAGGGAGAGATCCGTGAGATCTATCTCCGCGCGGCAGGAGGGGAAGAATGGGGCAAAAGTCTTGTTCCTGCAGAAGCTACCATCAAAGATGCGGAGCAGGTGCAGATGTATTACACCCCGGATTCTGCAAGAGATGCCATCTATGATATGAAGATCGTAGACGGAGACGGAAATGCCTATGAGATCTACAGTGTACAACTGAGCGATATGGAAAAGGCAAAACTGATGATCGATAACGGAGAAGCATACCTGACCTATACAAGCCTCAGTGACAAGAGTGAGAAGAGTACTATTGGCAATGTGGAAACGGATAACAGTGAGGCGGACAGCAGTGATTCCGCAGACAGCACAGATGCTTCAGATCTGACAGACAGTTCTTCCGGTATCACGGATACTTCTTCCGACAGCAGCGATGGAAGCTATGACAACAGTGATGATGGAAGCTATGATAACAGTGATGACGGAAGCTATGACAGCAGTAATGACGGAAGCTACGACGGCAGCGATGACGGAAGCTACGACAACAGCAGTGATGATGGAAACTATGACAGCAGTGATGATAGCGGCGACTATGTAGATGACAGCAGCAACAGCGGAAGCGGTGACGATTCTCTTGACAACAGTACAGATACAGATGACAGCGGAGACGGAGAGATTGTCTGGGATGATAACGGAGACTGGTCAGAGGAATAAACCGGGATCCTGTAAACAGAGGGAAACATGGAACAGACATTTCTTGAAAAACTGAAACGAGTAAAACCTGGGGATCTGCTTCACATCATCAAGTTTATCCTGGCATTTCCCATTGCGATGGTCTACAGACTTTTTCGCAGGGATCTCTGGCTTCTCTGTGATACAGAGAATGAATGCCGGGATAACGGATTCTGGCTGTACAAATATCTGAGAGAAAATACCAGTGAGGATGCAGTGTACGCCATCAATAGAAAATCTCCGGATTATGCCCGGGTAAAAAATCTGGGACCTGTGATCCAGTATGGAAGCTTCCGCCACTGGATCTACTATCTGGCTGCATCAAAAAATATCAGCTCCCAGAAAATGGGAAAACCAAACGCAGCCATCTGCTATGTGCTGGAGGTTTACGGAATCCTACGGAACAAGCGGGCGTTCCTGCAGCATGGGATCATTACGGCAGATCTTAGTTTTCTGTATTATCCCCATACAAAAATGAGCCTTTTTGTTACCAGTACCTATGATGAGTGGAAATATGTCAATGACCGGTACGGATATCCGGAAGGCTATGTGCAGGAGCTGGGACTGTGTCGTTTTGACCAGCTTCATGATATGAAGGTAAAAAAGAACCAGATCCTGATCATGCCGACCTGGCGTATGTATATCCGCAATGAGATCTCAGCCTCTGATCACGAGCTGGAAGCACAGAAATTCATGGAAACCGATTATTACCGGTACTGGGATGCACTTCTCAAGGATGAGAGACTGATCCGCTACATTGAGGAGAACGATCTTCAGATCATCTTTTATCCGCACAGGGAAATGCATCGGTTCCTGAAATATTTTCATGTGGATCATCCGAAGATCACAGTGGCGTCCTGGCCTGAGTACGATGTGCAGACACTCCTTAAAGAGTCCGCAGTGCTGGTGACTGATTTTTCCAGTGTGGCCATGGACTTTGCCTACATGAAAAAGCCACTGGTCTACTACCAGTTTGACAATGAAAAATTCCGGCAAAGTCATCATCAGATCGGGTATTTTGATTTCCGGAAAGATGGCTTCGGTCCGGTATGTGTAACGGAACAGGAAGTAACGGACTGGCTGATCCGCCTGCATAAGCAGGGATTTGCCAATGAAGAGATTTATCTGGAAAGACACGGAAAATATTTTGATCTGTG
This sequence comes from Blautia sp. LMAG:36, assembly GCF_008680535.1. Taxonomy (NCBI): domain Bacteria; kingdom Bacillati; phylum Bacillota; class Clostridia; order Lachnospirales; family Lachnospiraceae; genus Blautia; species Blautia sp. LMAG:36. The sequence continues at coordinate 434,976 of NZ_NALB01000006.1, forward strand.
GGATACAAAGAACTGTGAAAGAAATTACAAAGCGATCAAAGAAATGTAACAGGTGGTGAAAAATTGCAGCAGTTAATGGAAGCTCCGGCGGAGATCAAGGTAAAAACCAGGAAATTTTCGCTGACAAAAGGAACCATAAAGATCAGTTTTGAGCTGGAAGGATCCAGAGGAAGGATCCGTTCCCTGAAGCTGAAACAGCGAAATGCAGTGCTGGATACAAGTTTTCCTTTTGAAATGCAGACAGCAAAAAAAGGAAATACGATCGTGTATCATGCACAGATCAATGTAGATCAGTATCCGATGGAAACCGCATTCTGGGATGTGGTGGCATCTGTGGATAAAGAAGGAAAAGGAAATTATGAGGATGCGATCCTGGGAGGCTTAAGTTCAAAACTTAAACTTAAGCTGATCCTTTTTCCAAGATGGACCAGAACCGGGGATGGGCATATGGTTTATCCCTTTGTCAACGGAGCAAGGCAGTTTACCATTCAATACCGGAAATATGATCCGAAATATGACAGCTATGCATTTATAGCAAAAGAATTTCTTGCATTATTCTGCTATTTTATCCTGAAACCTTACTGGGATCATAAGAAATTATGGCTGATCTGCGAGAAATACTGTACAATGGCACAGGACAACGGCCTCTATTTTTTCCGGTACTGTATGGAGCATGTACCGGAGAAGGACAGAAGTCGGATTTTTTATGTAATAGATAAAAAATGTCCGGATTATCAGGCTGTAAAAGAGTATGATGCCAATGTGATCCAGTTCATGTCATTTAAGTACATGATCTATCTCAGCGCTGCACGGTATCTGATATCTACCGATGCGATCCGGCATTTTTATATCTGGGATTCGCCCAACAGCATCTACAAGGTTCTGTATCAGGCACGGAAGAACATTGTATTTCTCCAGCATGGAGTGATGGGCTTCAAGCAATGCCACAGGACCTTTCATAAAGGCGGAGGCAATCAGATGGCACTGTTTGTGGTGTCTTCGGGTTATGAACAGAAGATCATCCATGATTATTTCGGATACGATAATGAAGAGATCATCATCACTGGTTTGGCCAGATGGGATGTGCTGGAGGACAAGTCGGATCCGGCTCATAAAGAGATCCTGCTGATGCCTACATGGAGAAGCTGGCTGGAGGATATCAGCGAGGAGCAGTTCAAAAAAAGTGAATACTATCAGCGTTATAAAGCATTTCTGCAGGATGAGAGGCTTAAGACTCTTCTGGAAAAGGAGGATATCACGCTGAACTTTTATATCCATCCGAAATTCAGGGAACATATCCGGAGCTTTCAGGTGGAAGACAGGCATATCCGGCTGATCCCATTTGGGACTATGCCGCTGAATCAGCTTCTGATGAGCTGTCATATGCTGATCACCGATTATTCTTCTGTTTCCTGGGATGTCTACTATCAGGAAAAACCGGTGATATTTTATCCCTTTGATCTGGAAACCTATGAGAAAGTCCAGGGAAGCTATATGGACTACAAAAAAGATGTTTTCGGAGATCTGGCATGGGATCAGAACCAGCTGGTAGATCTTATCGGAGAATATGCGAGGAACGGATTCCGTGAAAAACCGGAATTTTCAGGAAGAAGAGATGAGCTTCTTCCCTACAGGGACAATGACAACAGCAAACGAATCTATGAATATATAGCCAATGCTCAAATACCGGACAAACTGAAAAGAAGGCTGAAAGAGAAAAAATTTTAATGTAAGGATACAAAAGGAGCAATATGAACAGGGAGTATGAATTTTCAGTAGTTGTTTTTGCAAAAGATACCGCAAAGCTTTACAGAACCTTTAAAAATGTACGTGAGGTCACACCGGAAGGAACGGTACAGATCCTTGCAGTATGCATTGCAGGAGATATGGATATTCCTGATGAACGGGACATGCGGGAGCTGGAGGAAGCCGGAGAAAAGGAGAAAGAGCTCAAGGACGAAGAGCTGGATAAGATCTACGGAGAGTTCAATCCGGAGGATCCTCGTTTCCGGGAGATGCTGGATGACCGGGATCTTTTATATATTGACGGACTGGAATGTGGGGATCTTGTGGCGGAGCTGAAGGATAAGATAGCCGGAAGCTATGTTGTTTTTGCAAAAGCCGGAATCTGTTTTTCCCCAAAATCCAGTGCAGAGGTCAGACGCTGCTTTGAGGAAGACAACAGAGATGTTGTCATAACAAAGATCCGTGGAAAAGGAAATATCCATGTGCGGGAGCATAATAACTACTGTGACCGTTTCACCGAAAAAACAACGCTGGATAACAATGTATATCTTCTGCATCAGCTGTATGCCGCTTATACATTTGCAGCAGATCAGGTGAAATGGGTATCCGAGATCCGTCCGGAGATCTGGTATCTGGATGTGATGACTATGGTATATCAGTCCGTTGTAAGCTGCCGGAGTCTGGGAGTGACTTCAGGGGAAGATATCTATGTGCAGATCCTTGCGGACCATCTCATGGTGGAGGACTGGAAGAATATGCTGCAGGATCCGGAACAACTGGAGGTATTTTATCAGGAATTTTTCCGAAAGATCGCAGACTGCAGAAGAAAAGAAAATCCTGTTCATGAAAAAAATGCAGATTATGTGCTGCTGTATTACAGCGCAAAAATAGCGGATATCATATTTGATAACGAGAAGCTTGATGAAGAGAAAAAGTGCAGATATGAGGAAGGCATCGAAAGCTTCCTGAAGCAGATGGAGTTTCCGGAGATCGTGATGTCCAATCAGCATATCAGCAGGGCAAACAAAGTGTATCTTCTCCGGAAATATTATCCGGATATATGCAAAAAATTTCCGGATCAGGCAGACACGATCCTGAATCCCATATATGACAATCTCCGTGTCAAGATATTCCAGCCGGAAAAAGACCAGCTGCACTGTGAATTTTCCATTGTGGAGCCTGTGAGCAGGACAAACCGTGTATATATGATGACTGGTGGCAACACCTATGAAGCCAGATGGAAATATACACTGGAAAGAACCGGCTGGTGCAGAGAAGAAAGTGCCGTTGAGAAGCTGTATATCGTGGACATTCCGCTTTCCGAGATCCGGGAGTTTATCAGCTGGGGCACAGGCACAGATGGACATATAAACAAAATGTACAATATTTCCTACGGAAAATATGTGCCATTTACAAAGAAGCTGCCGCTTTTCCTGCATATAGAGGATAAGCTTCTGTATCTTAACGAAAAAGTACGGATGATCCGTGGAGAGAATCAGGAAGATGCAAAGGTTCTGGGCCATCAGTATGAAGTAACGGTAGAGCCATACAGTCAGAGCAGGGAGAAACAGCTGAAGAAAAAACGCACCAAAGCAATATTTTCTCAGGGAAAGGCCGGAAAAAAGGCAGTTCTCGTGCGTAAGCTCTACGAGATGCAGAAGGCGAAGCAGAAAAAGCAGATCTGGCTGATCTCCGATCGTACAACACGCGGAGATGATAACGGCGAAGTGATGTTCCGCTATCTCTGCGCCAATCCGGACCCTACGGTGGAGCCGTACTTTGTAGTCAACAAGGATACACAGGATTATGTGGAAATGAAGAAGCTTGGAAAGGTTGTGGAGCCTTTCTCCTGGAAGCATAAGCTTCTGTTCCTGCTGAATGAATTTTCACTGTCCTCCCAGGCTAACAAACCGGTGATCAATCCTTTTGGAAAGCTGGAGTATCTGTACCGCGATATCATCTATGACAAAAAGCTGGTATTTTTACAGCATGGTGTGACCAAAGACAACCAGTCCAAGTGGCTGAACAAATACAACCGTAATCTTTTCGGATTTATCGTCAGCACAAAGCCGGAATATGATTCTGCCTTTACCTATGACTATTTTTATCCGGAAAAAAATATCTGGCTTACGGGAATGCCGCGTTATGACCGTCTGGTCCATGATGAGCGTAAGTATGTGACGGTGATGCCTACCTGGCGCAAGAGCCTTTCCTCAGGAACCGATGCCAGAGGGGTATGGCAGCTTGGAAAAGAATTTCAGGAAAGCGAATACTTTCATTTTTATGATGATCTTCTCAACAACGAAAGACTTCTGGGAGCGGCAGAGAAGTACGGATATACCATCTGCTTCATGCCTCACCCAAATACCATTGACGGTCTGCATATGTTCCGTCATGATCCACGGGTAAAATTTATGGATTCGTCTTATTCCTACAAGGACATTTTTGCCCAGACAGATCTGATGATCACGGACTATTCTTCGGTTGCCTTTGATTTTGCATATTTGAGAAAACCCATCGTATACTCCCAGTTTGACAGAGACAGCTTTTTCAGTGGCGCGCATTCCTACACAGAGGGATACTTTGACTATGAGAGAGATGGATTCGGAGAGGTGGAGCATACACTGGACGGAACTGTGGACCGGATCATCGAATATATGGCAGACGGCTGTCAGATGAAAGAGGAATATCGGAAACGAATGGATGAGACCTTTGCATTTAATGACCGTAACTGTTCCAAACGAGTTTATGAGAGGATCATCGAGAATCGGTAATATGGAGGTTGGATTTTGGAAGGAAAGCAGGCAATAAAGTTTGATAAATATAATTCTCAGGCGATGAAGGGCATTGCCATTGTTATAATGCTGTTCCATCATATGTATCTGAGTCAAGACAGATTTGAGGGGCTGAATGTTGTTTTCACTCCGTTTTCAGCAGATCGGATCATGTATCTGTGCAGAACATTTAAGATCTGTGTACCGATCTATGCATTTATTTCCGGATACGGACTGTATCTCAGTTACAGAAAAAATAATTCTACACCTGGCAAGTGGACAGCCAAAAGACTGATAAAAACAATGGGAGGGTTCTGGATCATATGGGGGCTTTCTGTTGTGAGCTCACAGCTTTATAACGGCTATGCCGTGGCCAGATATTTCGGAAACGGAAATATTGCCAAAGGTGTTAGCGCAATGGTGCTGGATTTTTTTGGTCTGGCGAAACTTTTCGGAACTTCGACTCTGAACGGAACCTGGTGGTATATGAGTGCGGCGATCATTTTTATCATCTGCGTGCCGCTGTTTATGATAAAGGAAGAATATTTGGTATTTATTCTTGTGGCTGTTGTGGCATTTCCACGGACAATTTCCCTGGAGGTTATGGGAATTACGGGTATTTATGCATTTTTACCGGTATTTCTCATGGGAATGTGTGTAGCCAAGTATGATCTGTTTAACCGATGGTTTAAGATATGGAATGCTGGAATGAAGCATGTTTTCAAATTTCTTCTGGAGCTTCTTGCGGTGTTTATTTTGTATAAAGCGTACAGAACTTTGCCGCTGACGGTATACAGTGAGATCCACTGGGGTGTGTATCCAATTGTATTTATGGCATTTTGCTGCGAATTTATTAATGTCATTCCGGGAGTGCGACAGATTTTATTGTTCCTCGGAAAACATTCCATGAATATATTTCTGATACATACATTTATAAGAAAATCTTCTTTTGTGTATGTGAGTGGATATTTTCTGACCAATACACTGACGCTTCTGCTGGCTTCACTGGCAGTGTCCATAGCGCTGGAATGGCTGAAAAAGGTAAGCGGATACAACCGCCTGATCCAGAACATCTGCATGAAAATAGGATAATATAAAGATAAAGGAGAAAGACCTGCCATCGTCTGTGGCAGGTCTTGTTAAAGTATGAAAGCAAAAAAAACAGTTTGTATATATTGGTTGATATTAGTAGTGGTTTTTGGATGTATTATTGGTGCCAGAAGTACAGAGATAAAGGTCGAGGCTGCTGAAAGAACGGTACGATTTTGGGATAACAGTGGAAATTATCTTCAGAAATCTGGCGGGAACTGGTATTTGAAAGATTCTAAGAAGCGAAAACTTACCGGATTACGTTATTTGTCAATCCCAAAGACAGAGTTTTTAAAAACAGGATTTTATATGTTTGATAAAAACGGAAAACTTTTGAGAAAGCAATCCGTTTATTATTTCGATAAAAAGACAGTTTCTGGTGTCCGCTTTGATAAATACCACATCACAGACTCCAATGGAAGAATTTCAAAGGGAGAGCGTGGCTTTGTAAACGTAGCTGAACAGAAGGTACGGGGCAAAAAAATTATCGCAGGCATTTATTATGTGGAAGCGTACGGAAAACTGGCTGATCGTGGAACAGTACGCTATATAAGACAGAGAAGATTCGGTGGGCGTGATTTTAAAGGCGGTTATTATTATTTCTATGGAACCGGAAGAATCTGCATGCGTCCGTCTTTTCATAAAGTGAACAAAACAGTTCAGGGAAAAAAGTTTAACGGAATCTATTATTTTGGCAATGATAATGGGAGAATGGTACAGAAGGCAGGGTGGGTAACCTGTGAGGGCCAGCAATATTATGTAGACCAAAATGGAAAAATGCTGGTGAACCGGTGGAAAGATGGTTATTACCTGAAATCGAACGGAACCATTGCGAAAAATATGAAAACACCGGATGGTCAGTATGTGGACTGGCAGGGAAGAAAAAGTACAAGATCAGAGTATGCTCTAAGTGCATTTAAATCGGAATTGGAGAGCTTTGTTTCTGCCTACGGTGGAAACTGGTCTGTTTATATAAAAGATCTGAAAACAGGAAATGTTGTAAACATAAATGATCGGGAAATGTATCCGGCAAGTACGATCAAGGCATTTGTGATGGCGTCGGTCTATGATCAGATCCGTCAGGGAAAAATGCAATACAGCTCCGGTGTGTACAGCTTGCTGTGGGATATGATCACTGTCAGTGATAATGAATGTTATAATGAACTGGTAAGGCGTCAGGGAGGCGGAAGCTTTGTAGGAGGAACGGCTGTAGTGAACCAGTATCTTCGAAAGAACGGTTACAAAAATACCGGTTGTCACAGTTCCCTGCATCCATCTTCTTCTGCCTGGAGCAGTGATGGCTGGCGTAACACGGCATCTGCAAAAGATTGTGGGAGACTCTTAGAAAAAATCTATCGAGGTCAGTGTGTTTCTCAACAGTATTCCAGAGAAATGCTAAATCTTTTACTGCATCAGACGAAACGATACAAAATTCCATCAGGTCTTCCGACAGGTATAGTATGCGCGAACAAAACTGGTGAGACAAGCTCAGTTCAGCATGATATGGCAATCGTCTATGGAAAGAAAACAAATTATGTATTATGTATATTTTCAGAAGGCGCTTCCGAAGATCATTTACTGTACGGAATCCGTTCGATTTCTTCAAGAGTATATCAATATTTGAATAAATAAAGATCAGTCAGCAGTCATAGGATCAAGAAACTTCCTTAATTGGGCAAAAATAAGGAGTGATCATTGACGTGCTGGCTGATTTTGTATTATCAAAGAAATGGTTGTGGAAGAATTTTTTACATAAGCGTTTTTCTTAGCCCTAAATATGCCGGATATTTCCGGTGTCAGTAGTATCGTATCCGGTTTGAAGAGCTAAAAACCGGCGGAAAGGTTCGGATGCAATGGTTTCCGCTACGGCCTGAAAGCCGGGGGTGCTCAGATTTTTGGTCTGCATAACCAGGAAGAGTGATTCCTGGCAAACAGGAAGAAAATCCAGCTCCGGAAAGCTTCTCGCTACACAGGCCTCGCCAAGAGCTATGTCTGCCTGTCCGCCAGCCACTGCAGCAGCCGTGGAGTGATCGGTAACAAGCTCATTTCGATATCCGGATATGGAATCCGGTGAAATTTCGGAAGACAGAAGTGTACGGTCAAGAAGGATACGACGGCTGCTTCCTTTTTCGCGGTTCACAAAAATAATATCTGCCCGTGTAAGATCAGAAAATCCCCGGATATTCTTGGGATTTTCTTTTTTTACATAGAAGCCGACAGGATATTGACACAGAGAGATCACAGTCAGTGGGATACCGGGTATAAGGCTATGGATATCTTCCGGTGAGGCGGATGCACAGGCAATGTGGACTTTTTCAAAATAGAGAGAATACAGTCCGTTGTAGGTGTTCATGTGAGACTGCAGAACCGGCAGATTGTCCGGGTGTGTGGGAAGCTGATTCAGGAGAAGATCCAGAGCCGGAGAACACTGTCCGCTGATGATCAGTCCACTGGAATGCAGAAGATAATCCCTTTTCAAAAGAGAGCTCTCCGGCTGGTGATCATAAGACTGAGCAGAAGACGCAGAACATTCCGAACCCTTAAGATACTGAGACAGCTGTTCCTCGCTGACCCGCAGCTGTTTGCCGACTTTGGAGGAGGAAAGCTCTCCGCGTTTGATCAGGTCATATACTGTGGATTTTTTGATCTTTAGTTTATCTGCAACTTCCTGTGCTGTGTAGACTTTATTCATCGATACCTACCATAACATTGGTTGCCTTAATCACTGCGTAAGCATCAGAGCCTACTTTCAGTCCAAGTTCTTCCACCGCCGCACAGGAGATGGTAGCAGTGATGATATTTCCACCACCGATATCGATGGAAACGATGGAATTTACAGCTCCCTGGTTGATGTTGATGATTTTTCCTTTTAACTGATTACGTGCACTGAGTTTCATAAGTAATTCTCCTTTTCTTGAATATTGAATGAACCGGATCAGGCAAGTTCTCTGCTTACGTTGTGCAGAGCAATGAACCTTGTGTGGGATTTGTCTGTATCAGGAGTGCTGTAAGCCACTCATGATAAGATAAGAAACGAAGCGGATCGTGAACATCCGCCTGGCTTGTCAACTATGTATTTATGATAGCACTTGTAGAGAAAAACAGCAATGCCTTATAGCTTGACAAGAAACTTTCCTTTCGGTAAAATTAAACAAAACCATTCAAAACTAAACAAAACTGAACGAAACGGAAAAGGAGAGAAACAAAAGATGAAGAAAAAAATCTTAGCAGCCCTTACCGCGGGAATTTTAACAACAGGCCTTATGACCGGAACTGTTTTTGCGGCGGACACAGAAGTGAAAGGTGATGAGAACCTGAAGGGAGAGGTTTATGCATTTATTGCTGCCAGCCTCAGCAATTCCATGGAGGAGATCCAGAAGGATTTCAATGAGCTTTATCCGAATGTAACGATCTATTACAGTGCAGACAGCTCAGGTACACTGCAGACACAGATCGAGGAAGGTGCACGCTGTGATCTTTTCTTTTCAGCAGCAGATAAACAGATGGATGCCCTCACAGAGGAAAAACTGACAAAGGAAGACACCGTTAAGGATCTTCTTGAGAACAAAGTCGTTCTGATCAGACCAAAGGACGGAGAGACAAAGGTAACAGGATTCGAGAATATCACAGACGCTGAAAATATGGCGCTTGCAGGAGAGGATGTTCCGGTGGGACAGTACGCCCGTGAGATCTTTAACAATCTTGGGATCATGGACGATGTAAACAAAATGGAGATCAACGAGTGCAAGAATGTAACGGATGTACTTGCAGCAGTCAGTGAAGGAAGCAATGAGGTTGGTGTTGTATATGCGACAGATGCTGCGTCTGTTACTGATAAAGTAGATATCATCGCAGAGGCGCCGGCAGACAGCCTTAAGACGCCGGTTCTTTATCCTGTGGGACTTATCGAGGACAAGGAAGCATCGGAAGACGATACCAGGGCAGCAGAGGCTTTTCTTGATTATGTAGAGTCTGATGCAGCGATCAAGGTATTTGAGGGCTATGGATTTACAGCATATGAGGATGAGGATTCCGAGGATGCCACAGAAGCTTCTGCAGACAACACGGAGGCTGAGGACAGCACAGCTTCCGCAGACAGCACATCCAAATGAGTATGATGTAGAAAACCGGCAGGCAGTAAATATTGAAACACAGTAAATGCCGGCACAGGAATGAAATATGACAGAATTTTTGAGAGAAATAAACTGGAGTCCTCTGTGGATTTCCTTAAAAACAGGTCTGGCAGCCACAGTGATCGCTTTTTTTCTGGGAATATTCTGTGCCCGAAAGATCATGAAACTGAAGCCGGGAGCCAGAGCAGTACTGGACGGGATCCTTACTCTTCCGCTGGTACTTCCTCCTACAGTGGCTGGATTTTTTCTGCTACTGATCTTCAGTCTGAAAAGGCCCTTCGGAAGCTTTCTTCTGGATAATTTTGATATTAAGATCGTGCAGACCTGGAAGGGCTGTGTGGTCGCAGCGGCAGTGATCGCATTTCCGCTGATGTACCGCAATGCTCGGGCTGCTTTTGAACAGGTGGATATAAATCTTATCCATGCAGGCCAGACTCTGGGGATGAGCGACAGCCGGATATTCTGGCGGGTAGTCATGCCGGCGGCAGGACCGGGGATCGCATCCGGAACAGTGCTGGCATTTGCACGTGCGATCGGAGAATATGGCGCAACCTCCATGCTTGCCGGAAATATCCTTGGAAAAACCAGAACAGTTTCTGTTGCCATTGCATCAGAGACAGCAGCCGGAAATTACGGAACTGCAGGATTCTGGGTCGTTGTGATCGTGCTGATCTCCTTTGTGATCGTAGCGCTGATCAATATCGTATCCGGAAGAGGAATGAAAACAAGAAGGTGGATCTGATGGCAGTCAAAGTAAATATCGAAAAAAACTTCCGTGATTTTTCCCTGAAGGTAGATTTTGAAGGCAGTTCGGCAGCCATTGGGCTTCTTGGTGCTTCCGGCAGCGGAAAAAGCATGACCTTACGCTGTATTGCAGGGATCGAAACACCGGATAAAGGAAGGATCGTCATCAATGGAAAAACAGTGTTTGATTCTGAAAAAGGGATCAATTTGAAACCGCAGAAGCGACGGATCGGATATCTGTTTCAGAATTATGCGCTGTTCCCAACCATGACAGTGGAACAGAACATCCGCTGCGGTTATCGTGGGGAAAAATCCTTCGCCAGAGAAAAAGTGGCAGATCTGATCCGGCGATATCATCTGGAGGGGCTGGAGAAGCGCCTGCCCTCACAGCTTTCCGGCGGACAGCAGCAGAGAGTGGCACTGGCCAGAATGATGATCGGAGAGCCGGAAGCTATTCTTCTGGATGAGCCGTTTTCCGCACTGGACGGTTACCTGAAGGATGTGCTCCAGCGGGAGATGCAGGATTTCCTCAAGGACTATCCGGGAGATATGATCCTTGTGACACACAGCAGAGATGAGGCTTATAAATTCTGCAGGGAGCTTTCCATTGTACATGAAGGCAGGATCCTTGTGACCGGGGAGACAAAGCAGCTGTTTGAGAGACCGGGACTTCTGGAGGCAGCAAAGCTTACCGGCTGTAAGAATTTTTCCAGAGCGGAGAGGCTGGGACCGCACGAGATCTATGCGGCGGACTGGAAAATGAAGCTCCATACCGAAGAAAACGTAGATATGGATATTACCCATGTAGGGATCCGCGGCCACTGGATCCGCCCGGAATCAGAGCCGGGTGAGAACTGTATGGTAGTGCAGGTAGACCAATACATAGAAACTACATTTGAACATCAGTATATGATCCGAAACAAAGCGGAAGAGAATGCTGCCGGATTATGGTGGATGCGTCCCAAAAACAGCTTTACGGAGGATCCGGATAAAGATCTTCCGGAATATCTGTATCTTCCACCGGAGCATCTGATGCTGCTGAAATAAAGAAAATCCCGGAAACAGACATTATTTGCTGTTTCCGGGATTTTTTGTGCACCTGCATTTTTGATGGATTTTCGCGGACAGGAGCTATTTTCCGTGATTTCCGGAATAGGTGATGTAATCGGACACCATCATGGCAAGCTTGAAGGCCAGTGCATCCTCAAAGGTACGGATATCCAGGCCAAACCGCTTCTGCAGCTTTTCAAAACGGTACACCAGAGTATTCCGGTGCACATAGAGCTGTCTGGAGGTTTCAGAAAGGTTCAGGTTATTTTCAAAGAAGGTCCGGATGATATTGAGGGTTTCGTCGTCAATAGATTCCAGGGATTCTTCTCCGAAGATCTCGCCTACAAACATGTTGCAGACCTGAGTGGGAAGCTGATAGATCAGACGTCCGATGCCCAGACGGTTGTAACCGAAAACGTTTTTGTCAGCATAAAAGATCTTGCCGACCTCCAGAGCAGTGCGGGCTTCCTTGTAGGCATCGGAAAGCTCCATGATATCATCTGCAACATTGCTGTAGGAAACCCAGGCAGAGGTCATAGCCTCTGTATTGAGCATATCCACCAGCATGCAGGCGATACCCTCCAGTTCTTCGTAGCTTTCGGTGCTCTGAAGCTCACGTACTACGATGATGCCGGAATCATCCAGTGCAGTGATAAAATCCCGTGTACGGGCAGAAAAGATGTTGCGGATGGTAGCCAGGGCATTTTCGTCCTTGTGCTGCTTGGTTTCCACAAGAAATACCGCACGGCGGGCGGAAGGTGTAATATGAAGACGGGCAGCCTTGTTAAAAGCTTCTACCTGGGAATAGCGGTCCAGGAGAAGATTCTGCATAAAGGAGTTCTTGTCTGTTTTTTCCGTATAGGCAGTGAGGAGACTTTCTACCTGGCAGACAGCAAGCTCTCCGATGGTAGAAGCCTGCTCTCCGGAGCCCCATACGATCAGAAGCATATTGTTCTGAGGTATGTTGTTCAGCTTGTACAGACTGCAGCTGCGGTTGGAGATGCATAAGGCAGGATCCTCCCGGAACTGAGCAAGCTTTTCAGAAGAAGGAAGTCGGCGGTCCCCTGTGGAAATGTATATCTGGTCATTTTCATCCAGAATACAGAAATCAAGACCGCTGATCCGGTTCCAGTCATCCAGACATTTTTGAATTGTTTGCTGTATTTTCATAAAAAGCGTCCTTTCTGATGTGAAATAAAACTAGTGAAATAAAAAGAAACCCCGGGAAATCATATCCCCCGGGGTTACATTCTGTTTTTATGATTCGACGAGAATTAGTTTGTGATAGTAAGCTCTGTCTCTTTGTCGAAGAAGTGAGCTTTCTCCATATCGAATGCAAATCTGATCGGATCACCGGTCTTAGCTGTTGTACGAGGATCAACTCGTGCTGTAACCTGAGTTCCGTCAACATCGAAGTACAGGAATACTTCAGCACCAAGAAGCTCGTAAACTTTAACTACGGAGTTCATTGGTTTGCTTGGAGATGTCTCAAGGAACATCTGAGAATCATGGATATCCTCAGGACGGATACCAAGAACAACTTTCTTTCCAACATAGCCTTTGTCTTTCAGGACTTTAGCCTTAGCTGCCGGAACAATAACCTCATGCTCACCACCGATCGTAGCAACTACATTGCCGCCTTTTTCGGAGATAACAGCATCAAGGAAGTTCATCTGCGGAGATCCCATGAATCCTGCAACGAAGAGGTTGCCTGGTTTCTGATACAGGTTCTGTGGTGTATCAACCTGCTGAACAACACCGTCTTTCATAACAACGATTCTGGTACCAAGTGTCATAGCCTCTGTCTGGTCATGTGTTACATAGATGATAGTAGCGCCAAGTCTCTGATGGATCTTGGAAATCTCGATACGCATCTGTACACGAAGCTTAGCATCCAGGTTGGAAAGAGGCTCATCCATAAGGAATACCTTAGGATTACGAACGATAGCACGTCCCATAGCAACTCGCTGTCTCTGACCACCGGAAAGAGCCTTCGGTTTACGATCAAGAAGCTTGTCAAGGTCAAGGATTCTTGCTGCTTCACGAACAGCCTTGTCGATCTGGTCCTTCGGAACTTTACGAAGCTTAAGTCCGAATGCCATGTTATCATAAACTGTCATATGAGGATACAGAGCGTAGTTCTGGAATACCATTGCGATATCACGGTCCTTAGGCTCAACATCGTTCATGACTTTGTCACCGATCTTAAGTGTACCACCGCTGATCTCCTCAAGACCTGCGATCATACGAAGTGTTGTAGATTTTCCACATCCGGATGGTCCTACGAAGATGATGAATTCTTTGTCTTCAATCTCCAGGTTGAAATCTTTAACTGCCTGGAAGCCGTTCGGATAAGTTTTATTAATGTGAGATAATGATAAACTTGCCATTGTTGTTTCCCTCCAAAATTAATATATTGTTTTTACGTAATTTCCTTTGCTGGTTAACAGTATATCGAAAATGAGAGAAAAGGGCTAGAGCTGAATCTTACAAAGTTTCCGGCAGTTTCTTGTCATTCTGACGAAAAAACGAAAGGGGATTTTTCGTCATTTTGTCAAAACGACGGTTTCCTATGTACAGGTTCACGAGACATTATACGGTATTCAGGCAGAATCCTCAATATGTAAAAAAGTTCAAATGAGTTATTTACAACTAACCTGAGTTGGAGTATACTAACTTAAGATAAAAGAAAAGTTTTCTCAATAAAGGAGGGATCAGAATGCATATTGCAGAAGCCGAAACAGAAGAGAAAAAAACAGGATGCTACCGACATACAGAGATGCAGAGGGATCTTATTATAGAGAAACTGAAGGAGAAGGGGCTCCGCATCACCAGACAGAGAAAGATTCTTCTGGACATTATCCTGGAGGGAGAGTGCTCCTGTTGTAAGGAAATCTATTACAGGGCTTCCGCACTGGATCCGAAGATCGGTGTAGCTACAGTATACCGTATGGTCAATACGCTGGAATCCATTGGTGCTATCAGCCGAAAGAATATGTATCGCGTGGCATGCAGCACAAAAGGCGTCTGCACAGTAGAACTGGATGATGATACGATATGCCATCTGTCCGGACAGAAGCTTAATGAAGTGATTCTTGCAGGACTTCGGGCCTGCGGGGAGATCAGTGAACAGAATATCCGTACCCTGGCGCTGCTGCCTGTTCATGAGGTCGGGTGAGTATGGAAAAGCTATGGCACAATATAATAGGAAAGAAGAGGTTTGTACAGACTAAGAATTAGATAGATTAAACTATTAGTAAAAATTAACTGTTAGGCAAAAATAACTGAAAATTTAACGAATTGTGTTGAATTCACACAAAAAACACTGGACTTTTTTTTACAGACATTTTATAATAATGAAAATATCGGGGCGGACATGAAAAATCCTCACCGGGAATCAGAAAAAAATAAAAATCATATATCAGGAGGAAATTATTATGGTAGACTTTAAATTCAAGAAATCAGGACTTTTTGCAGCAGGCGTTCTTTTCGGTACAGCAGGAATCAAGATCCTCACAAGCAAGGATGCGAAGAAGCTTTACACAGGATGCACAGCAGCCGTTTTAAGAGCTAAGGACTGCATCATGAAAACAGCTACGAATCTTCAGGAGAATGCTGAAGATATTTATGCTGAAGCTAAGGAGATCAATGAGGAAAGAGCAGCAGCTGAAGAGGCTGTAGAGGATGTTGAGACAGAAGCAGAGGAAACTGCAGATGAGGATGCATTCAAAGAAACAGCAGAAGAGACAGAAGAAGCAGCAGAAGAGACAGCTGAGTAAAGAGGCGATTTTCCGTGAAATTTTATATCAAACATGAGACAAGAGGCCGGCTTCGTATCCATCTTGCTCAGAAGAGGATGAGCTACGGGCAGGCAGATACGCTGTTGTATTATCTCGAGAATCTTGATGGAGTGGCTTCTGCCAAGGTATACGAGAGAACCTGTGACGCAGTTGTAAATTATCGGGGCAGCAGAGCTGCGGTTATCCGTGGTATCAGCGAATTTCATTATCAGGATGTAGAGGTTCCTTCGCAGGTGCTGCAGAGCTCAGGGAGAGCACTGAATGCAGAATATCAGGAGAAGCTGATCTCCAAGGTGATCTGCCATTACGGAAGAAGGCTTTTTCTGCCATATCCGCTGAATGCCATTTATACAACAGCTACTTCCCTGAAATATATCTGGAAGGGAATCGATACACTTCTTCACCGTAAGATCGAGGTGCCGGTCCTGGATGCCACTGCAATTGGAGTGTCTGTATTACGTCAGGACTTTGGTACTGCAGGCTCCATCATGTTCCTGCTTGGAATCGGAGAGATCCTGGAAGAGTGGACGCATAAGAAATCCGTAGGTGATCTTGCAAGAACCATGTCCCTGAATGTTGGCAGGGTATGGCTGAAGAAAGAGGATCAGGAGATCCTGGTAGAGTCCGGAGAGGTCCAGCCGGGAGATGAGGTTGTTGTACGTATGGGTACCGTAATTCCTTTTGACGGAAGTGTTACAGATGGAGAGGCTATGGTCAACCAGGCTTCTCTTACCGGTGAGTCTGTACCTGTATGCAAGAAAGAGGGTAGCGTTGCCTATGCAGGCACTGTTGTGGAGGAAGGTGAGATCACCATCCGCGTAAAGACGGTAGGTGGTTCCAGCCGCTATGACAAGATCGTTACCATGATCGAGGAGTCTGAGAAGCTGAAATCTTCTTTGGAGGGAAAGGCAGAGCATCTGGCAGATAAGCTGGTTCCCTATACTCTTGGAGGAACAGCACTTACATATCTCCTTACCAGAAATGCCACCAAGGCCCTTGCGATCCTGATGGTGGATTTCTCCTGCGCGCTTAAGCTTGCAATGCCGATCTCTGTATTGTCTGCGATCCGTGAGGCCGGTACACATAAGGCTACAGTTAAGGGCGGTAAATATCTGGAAGCAATGGCTGAGGCAGATACCATCGTATTTGATAAGACAGGAACTCTGACAAAGGCGAAGCCAACCGTTGTGGATGTGGTTCCTTTTGACAACAATGATCCGGAGGAGATGCTGCGTATCGCCGCATGTATGGAAGAGCATTTCCCACACTCCATGGCTAAGGCTGTTGTCAGTGCTGCCAGGAAGAAGCATCTGGCCCATGAGGAGATGCATTCAAAGGTTGAATATGTAGTAGCGCATGGAATTTCCACTACGATCGAAGACCATAAGGCCGTGATCGGAAGCTATCACTTTGTATTTGAAGATGAGAAATGTCTGATCCCGGAGGATGGCAAGGAGAAATTCGACAATATTCCGGAAGAGTATTCCCATCTGTATCTTGCCATTGACGGACGTCTTGCAGCCGTGATCTGTATTGAAGATCCTCTTCGTGAGGAGGCGAAAGCTTCTGTAGAAGCACTGCGCGGGGCAGGGATTTCCAAGATCGTTATGATGACAGGGGACAGTGAGCGTACAGCCAGCAGCCATTGCCAGACGTGTGGGAGTGGACGAATATTATTCCGAGGTACTTCCGGAGGATAAGGCCAACTTCATCGAAAAAGAAAAGGCAGCCGGAAGAAAGGTTATCATGGTAGGTGACGGAATCAATGATTCTCCGGCACTTTCCGCAGCCAATGTCGGTATCGCCATCAGTGATGGTGCTGAAATTGCCCGGGAGATCGCAGATATTACTGTAGGTGCAGATGATCTTCAGGAGCTGGTTGTTCTGAAAGAGATCAGCAATGCACTGATGAAGCGTATCAGACGCAATTACCGTTTTATTATTACCTTTAACGCAGGTCTTATCGCCTGTGGTGTTGCAGGTATCCTGCAGCCGACTTCATCCGCACTTCTGCATAATACCTCCACACTGGCGATCAGCCTGAAGAGTATGCAGAATCTGCTTCCATAGAAAATTTTTAACCGAATCAAGTAAGTCCCCTGTAGGATTGCGAATATCCGCTTGACAATAAATATAAAAAGCCGGCCAGGTTATCGAAGAGATAAGAGCTTCGTACCTGGCCGGCTTTTTTAGGCTGCTCAGACGTGGATCGCAGGTATCAGCCTGAAGGTGTAGGTGTATGAAGTAAGTTTTATTCCTGAGGAAAGGGTTCGCTTTCCAACATCAGTCCGTCAGTCATATGATAGCGTTTTTTTTGGGTATCCGAACGGAGAGGCCGGGTATGAAGGCTTCGGTACCTGGAGGGGCTCATATGATAAAATTTTTTCGAAGGTATGTGCAAAATGCTGCCGGCTGTTGTATCCGGAAGAAAGGCAATATCCGTAATGCGCAGAGTGCTGTTGCACAGAAGAAAGGCGGCCTGTTCCATACGCTTGCGGTTGATATAGGTATTGATGGTGCAGCCGTTTTTTTCTGTAAAGAGCGCCTGCAGATAGGATTTGTTGATCCCTGCATATGCGGAGATGGCAGGAATATAATGTCTTCCAGATAATGCTCGTCAATATAGCGGAGCGCTTTTTTTCAGATAGACGATTCCTGGGTGCTCCGGCTGGAGCGGGCGCAGAATGCAAGCTCTGTAAGCATGCGGCTGAAAAGAAGAAAGAAGAGAAATTCTTCCTTTTGTATCTGACCGGAATTTTGTTGTAAAAAGGTGAGCAGATCCTTCAGGCTGTATCCGAAGCTGCGGGAATCCGCGCCGGAGCAGAAGCCCTGGGAGGCTTCCATAAAATTCCAGAACCGGGAAAATCCGGGATCCTTTTTCAGGAGAAGCTCCAGAGCAACCGGACTTTTTTCGGGAGTAAGGGAAAATTCGCAGATTCAGGATCGAGCAGGGAAAACCATCCGGAATCTCCAGCCGGTGAGGTACATCCGGCCGGATAAAGATAAATTGCCCGGATTTCAGTGGGAATTTGATGTCCTGCGTGCCGTCCAGGCAGAAAACCCGGCGGAACCGGGAGGTGATATACATAATCTCATAGCTGGAATGTGTGTGATGCTCCATATGATAATAAGGCAGGGAGAGAGCATAAAAAGCAGAAATATGGAAATATTGGGAAGAGTCCTGGAAAATATCTGGCATGAAAAAACCTCCTGAGTACGATGCGAAACGGAATGTAAATATTTCAGCTGTAAATTTCGAGTCAGACAGATGCAGATATCCGGTTAAAAAACTCTGCCCGCCTGAATGTATCCTTTGCTGTCTGCAAATAAGTATATCACGCAAAAATAAATACGACAATATATTGCATTTTTACATTCAGGGGATGATACCTGTCACCTTATAAAAAAACAGATATTATACTGTGATCAGAATCAGAAAAACGGAGGGTATTTTCTATGAGCTATAAAAATGAAAACATGAAAATGACGAATTACATGAGAATGGCCTGGATATCCAGTTTGTATCCGGGAAAACGGCGTGGTAGAGCTGGCAGATTTTCTTCACAGGAAGTAAAAAACGATCATGGAGCGAAGGAGGATATCTGTTATCCGGCTGTTGAGATTCACAGAAGCGGCACAGGAAGCCTGAACATGCATGCTTACAAAAACAACATTAATCAGTCCTCTGCGGATTTTGTTTATGAGAACCATGAGCTGAAGGAACAGGATGGCGGAAAAGAGCTGGAGATCGTAATGGTTTCCCCGGAAAAGCTGAAGGCGGTATATCATATGCGCCTGTTTGACGGAGTGCCGGCAGTACAGACCTGGACAAGATCATTAATGAGGGAAGCGAGGATCAGGGGCTGACTTATGTTTCTTCTTTTATGTATCAGGGAATTCCAGAGGCGGCGAGAAGCCTTATTATAAAAAACAGATATCTATGTGCCGTTTAACAGCTGGTGCTGTGAGGCACAGTGGCAGAAATACGATGCAGAAACGCTGAATTTAAACGGAATGGTCGTAGATGGCTTCAATCATCAGGGATATGGCCTGAACCGTTATTGTTACAGTGGAAAGGGCACCTGGTCTACCTGTGAGTATCTTCCCATGGAATTGCCGAGGACAGAGAAACGGGGGAGACGTATATTTTCCAGATTGAAAGCTCCGGACAGTGGCTGGCAGAATATGGCTCTGCACAGGGCGGAAATCTGTATCTTGCCTTAAGCGGCGCCACAGAGCAGGAGCATGGCTGGTATAAGAATCTGAAACCGGGAGAAAGCTTTACAACCGTTCCGGCAGGGGCAGCGGTTGTAAAAGGTGGCCTGAATCCGGCAGCAGCGGCACTGACCAGATATCGGAGAAAAGTACGCAGACCGAATACGGACGATGAGAAGCTGAACGTGGTATTTAATGATTACATGAATTGCCTGATGGGAGACCCACAACGGAGCGGGAGCTTTCCTCATTGACAAGGCAGCAGAGCTCGGATGCGAATATTACTGTCTGGATGCAGGCTGGTATGACGACGGATTCTGGTGGGACCGTGTCGGGGAATGGAAAGAAGCATCCGGAAGATTCCCAATGGTCTGAAAGAAGTCTGCGATCATGCACACAGTAAAGGCCTGAAAATGGGACTCTGGCTGGAAATCGAGGTTATGGGAGTTGCCTGTGAGCTGGCAAACAAGCTTCCGGATGACTGGTTTGTCTGCCGTCATGGAAAACGCCACATTGACAATAAACGCTATATGCTGGATTTCCGCAATCCGGAGGTACGGAAATATTGCCGTGATGTAGTAGACAGGCTGATCAATGATTACGGTGTAGAGTACTTTAAAGTGGACTATAACGTAACCATGGGATACGGAAGTGATCTGAACAGTGACAGCTGTGCAGATGCCATCCGTGAGCATTATGAATGTCTTCACCAGTGGTATGAGGAAATCTTCCGGGATCATCCGGAGCTTGTTGTGGAGAACTGCGGTTCCGGCGGACAGCGTATGGATTATGGAATGCTGAAAATCTTAAGCCTGCAGTCTACCAGTGATCAGACAGATTATCTCTACAATGCCAATATCGCTGCCAATGTAGCCAGTGCGGTAACTCCGGAGCAGGGTGGTATGTGGGTATATCCGTATGAGGATGAAGAAGAGCATGTGATCTACAATGTAGTAAATGGTATGCTTCTCCGCCCATATATCAGCGGTATGGTATGGAAGCTGGGCGAAAATTCCATGAACCGTATGAAGGAGGGAATCTCCCTGTATAAGGAGATCCGTGAGGAAGTACGTGACGGCGTGCCGTTCTTCCCGCTTGGTTTTGGAACTCTGAAATCTGAAGTTCTTGCTTACGGAGTGAAAGCAGAGAAGAAACCTATCTTTCGGTATGGACACCGGGAACAACGAAGCAGTGATCCCACTGGAAAATGCAGAGCAGGTCCGCAGAGTATCCGTGATCTATCCGAAGGAAGAGATGTGCGGATATAAGATCGAAAATGGAAATCTTGTAGTGAAGATGCCACAGGAAAAAGCGGCCAGACTGTTTAAGATCGAGATGAAATAGAAAATCAGGAAAGACCGTAAGTTTGACGAAGAGGCGTGGGCAAAAATAAAAGAGCGCCGGCATTTTTACCAGAAAGCTCATCAGTCTGGATGAAGTTGCAAAGATCCCGCTGTGTACCTGAATTATAAGAAATACAGATGGGTGAAGGATCTGACAGTGAAAAGCGAATAGAAACAGAAAACAGCAGAGCTGTATGTCCCGGGATTACAGGGAATATACAATTCTGCTGTTTTATTTTATGAGATTATCTGTTTTCCGCAAGATATTCTTCTGTAAGAGCAACCGCATCTGTGATACACTGCGGGCAGCTGCAGAGAACCTTGCCTGTCTCCACACCTTTTAATTCACGGCAGATACAGGAACCGTTTTTTTCTTTGAATTTCTGGATATAGGTGCGAAGCTTTTTGTAAGTGTCACCTTTGGAGCCGGAACCTTCTTCGGTATTTCCGCGGCTGTTGGAAAGTCCGATGATCATAGCCATACCGGAAAGAGCACCGCACATTTCCATAACACTCATTCCAAGGCCGAAGCCCTCGGCAATACGGAACATCTCGTTTTCATCGATGCCAAATTCCCGGCAGAAAGAACAGGCAACTGCTTGTGCACAGTTACAGCCATTCTCGTGTAATATTTGTAGCGTGTTCAGCTTTTGTACTCATGATTTCTTATCCTCCTGATTTCAGATCGCAACATATTTTTGATCGCTTCCATATAAATCAGTACCGCTTCTTCCATGCCGGAGACCAGGATAAATTCATCGGCTCCGTGGATGCGATAGTCAATTCCCTCTTTTTCAGGTCCGAAGGCTATGATGTTTTTGGAGGGATTTTGCGTAAGTGCCGCCTCCGATGACCATTGGTTTGTGTTCGGTATCGCCGGTCACATCTGTGTAAGCTTTGTAAAGAGCATTTACCAGCGGAGATTCTCTTGGGAAGAATAACGGAGCAACAACCTTTATGATCTCAATACGACCGTTTTTATCTTCCAGTCTGTCCTGGCACATTTTGCGGATATCGGTCTCATTAAGAGTTACCGGAACACGGATATCGATGGTACAGGAAATGACACCGTTTTCTGTTTTTACGATTCCGTTGCATAACGTCAGATCGCCGTATTCATCTGCAAATTTCAGACCAATGCCGGAGCCGTCACATGCAGTGCCGATATGGGAGTTATAGAATTCCACAAAGTCATCTTCAAAGCCTGCTTTTGCCAGACATTCAAAAGTTACTCCTGCAGCATTGACACCGAGATGGGGAGTGCTGGCATGAGCCGGAATACCTTTGGCGTAGATGGTGAGCTCACCATTTTCTTCGGTTACCTTATATTCCTGGAGCTTCGTCCGGGAAAGTGCGGATTCCAGCTTTTTCTTCAGACCGTCCTCATCGGGAACAATGGTTGTACAGGTGTCACACATTGCATTGGATACAAAACCGCCGTTCATGGAGATGATCCGGGTGTTTTTGGAGCAGGCGATCATGGCAAGCTGACCTTTTTCACCGTGGATACACGGGAAGCTGGCATCCGGTGTGAAACCGCAGGAAAGCTCTTCTGCTACCTGATTGTAGTGATCCATACATTTGGAACCTGTTTCCTCGTTGCAGCCCATGATCAGGCGGACTCTTTTGTTCAGCTTCACGCCGTGGTCGCGGAGAAGCTTCATGGCATAGAGCGCTTCCAGGATAGGGCCTTTGTCATCAGTGGTCCCGCGGCCGTATACATGATCGTCTTCACGGGTAAGGCGGAACGGATCGTAGGTCCAGTCTCCGCCTACAGGAACGATATCCAGATGACCGGCGATGCCGACGATCTCATCGCCCTCACCCATTTCGGCATAACCGCAGTAGTTATCCAGGTTTACGGTTTTAAAGCCAAGTTCTTCGGCAATCTTCAGTCCCTCTTCCAGGGCTTTTGCAGGACCCTCACCAAATGGTTTTCCCTCGGAAGGGGTACCGAGCTGGGAGTCAATGGCAACCAGTCTGCCAAGATTTGTGAGCATTTCTTCTGATAATGCGTGGATTTCCTCTTTAATATCCATATTGATTTCCTCCTGTTTACAGCGTTCCGGAAAGTGACAGGATGGAACGCTGATGTTATGAGCTCTATTATAGCATAGATTGTAATGAATGGCAGAGTGGATTTTTACCTGTTGAAGACGTACCGATCCATTCGGCGGAAGGCTTCTTCTATGCGGGAACGGGGTGAGGCCAGATTCATTCTTAGGTGACAGGGACCGAAAAACATCCTGCCGTCCTGGACGGCAACGCCGACATCCCAGCAGGCTTTTTCCACATCTTCGATTGTTTTGCCATGGGCAGTACACCAGTCGGTGCAGTCGGCAAAGAGCATGTAGGTGCCTTCCGGTCTGGAAACGTTGACACCCTTAAAGTGCCGGTCAATGTAATCACAGGCAAAGCTTACATTTCCGCTTAGTACTTCGCATAGTTCATCGGTCCATTCATAGCCTTCAGGCTGATAAGCGCCAAGCAGAGCGTGCATGGACAGAACATTCATCATATTATAATGGCTCAGACTGGACTCCTTCAAAATACGATCCCGCCACCAGCTGTTGTATACAATGTGATAGCTGCCAACAAGTCCTGCCAGATTAAAGGTTTTGGATGGAGCGTAGAAGGCCGCTGTACGCTGGCGGGCATCTTCGCTGATGGACTGGCTGGGGATATGCTTATGGCCATTCAGGATGAGGTCAGACCAGATCTCGTCTGAGATGACGTAGACATCATATTTTCGGTACAGCTCCATGGCTTTTTCCAGCTCCCGGCGTTCCCACACGCGTCCGCAGGGATTGTGTGGATTGCAGAGAATGGCAGCGTGGATCTTCTTTTCACGGAGTTGTTTTTCCATGTCTGCATAATCCATTCTCCATATGCCGTTTTCATCCTTTATCAGAGGAGAGTGTACGGCCTCGTAGCCGTTGTTTTTCAGACTTTTGGTGAAGCCTATGTATGTCGGGCTGTGAACCAGGACGTTATCACCGCGGGAGCAGATGCAGTTCAGTGCACTGATAACTCCGCCCAGAACGCCATTTTCATAGCCAATGTGTCTGGGCTTCAGACCGGTGACACCGTGGCGTGTTTCCTGCCAGCGGATGATGGCCTTATAATATTCCGGCGGGGCTTCAAAGTAACCGAAGGTAGGGTGACTGGCCCGTTCGATGATCGCCTGCTGTATGGTAGGTACAGTAGGGAAGTTCATGTCTGCTACCCACATCGGGATGACATCGAAGCCCTCCTTCGGCGGGGCAGGAGAGAAACCATCGCCCTTCAGGCCGTCTACTGCGATGGAATCTCTGCCATGCCGGTCAATGATGGAAGTGAAGTCGTATTTCATATGAATGCTCCGTTACTGAAAACTTATAAAAAGTTATAAACTTCTATGTTTCATTCCTACTTCAACGAGTATGCTTTTGATGATATAAATATCTATCTACTCACAAGTTCTTGTACTCTCCATAGGCGTAAATTCCGGATTAACGTACCCGTACATATTTGCACTAACGTTTTAGTGTTAGCTTGCAAATCTTTCTCCATAAGCCTTGAGATTTATAGATGCCTGAAAATCTCTATCAATGACATTTCCACAATCACATTTATAAATTCTGTCAGATAATTTCAAGTCTTTTTTAATGTTTCCACAGCAACTGCAAAGCTTTGATGATGGATAAAACCGATCAGCCACAATAAGCTGGATCCCTTTATCGCTGCACTTGTATTCAAGCTGCTTTCTAAACTCAAAAAACACCCTGATTCTGAACTGCTTTTGATAAATGTCTATTTTTCATCATTCCACTAACATTCAAATCTTCAATACAAATAAATCTTGGTTTTCGACTTACAATTTCAGATGTAGTCTGATTCAAATAGTTCTTACGGATATTTGTTAATCTGTGATTTCGTTTTAATAAAAGTTTTTCCTTTTTGATTACATTATTTGTTTTGCAGTAACTTTCTCCTTTCTTATTTTTCTCGTAAGAGCGAGAGATACTACGCTGTAATCTGCGTTTCTGTTTTTCTAGTTTCTTTACTTTCTGACTTTTATTGATGTTCTTATACTTAGCTCCATCAGAGCAAATAGCCAGATCTTTGATTCCTGATCTATACCAATCCCATCATCATTAAGTTTTTCTATGCAATCAGGAAATTCCACACATACGCTGATCCACCAGTTCAACCCATCAAAAGATATTCTCGGATTCATGTATTTAGCATCTGTAGGAATACGCCATGCTCTGCAAGTCTTACCCAATTTAGTTTTTGTTTATTTCTTTTCCTGCTCGAAGAAAATCCTTCAAACTTAACATGAGTATTGCTGAATTGTATCTTAATATTATCCTGATAGAACTTCGGCATTGATCTTTTTTGGCTTGAATCTTGGGAATTTCTGCAAACCTTTGAAAAAGTTCTTATAAGCGGTGCAGGCATCTTTGATCGCCTGTTTGGTTACATTATTTGAAATACTCAATAACCATGCGTATTCATCAGAATGTCTAAGCTTTGTAAATTCTTTTCTGAGTTCTGCATCTGAAATGAATTTTCCGCCCTTTTTCATAGTTTTCTATTTCCCTTGCCAAAGCCCAGTTATAAGCAAATCTTGAAGCACCTGCGTACTGAAACATCTTAGTTTTCTGTATATTATTTGGTATTAACATTACTTTTATGGCTTTTACCATCTCTTTCTCCTGTATCAATTCCCGGATAAGTTTCTTGCTTTATTCGCTCGTTTTCCTTGTAATTTGCAACTGAATACTGTGATATCTGAACCAGATCTTCAACAAGTTCCTGCTGTTCGGATTTTTCAGTATTATCAATAATCTCAATCTCACAATTATAAAGGAAGCGATATATTCTATCAATCAAAACCAAATCGCAATAGCCGATCTTTATATAAAACAACAACCTTTTCAACCTGATTTTGAGATATTCGCCTGATCAATTCCTGGAGTCCTTTTTTCTTATAATTAATTCCGGAACCGATATCACTTTATCTCAAATGGCTGTCCTTTTGCCAGAAGATATGTCTTAACATTATCAATCTGTCGTTCCAGATCATCTTTCTGTTTATGGCTGGAAACGCGACAATATCCAATTGTAATGCGGTTTTAGGCTTTACATTTATTACCTGGTTGAGTTGCTCGTCAGAATAATATCTATAGCCGCTTACTGTAGTATGATGCGGATGAAGTTTTCCATTGGCATCCCAATTTCGTAATGTCTGGGCGGATACGCTATAATTTTTGAAAATTCATGTATAGAATAATATTTACTCAAAGCATCAACTCCTTTCAATAATATTCTGCTCTAATATCTTATAAAACTCAACATGTACTTATATGATTTTATAATTTATATTTAACTGTTAATAACCTCCTGAAAAATTCTATTTGCTTCACCTTATCATATTTTGGGGGTGGCGTACATATATTAATGTAAATTATGAGACGATTTGATTTTGCGTAATTGAGTGGATGGGTTGAATAGTGCGAATAATCTATAAAAGAAGTGGCGGAAATACCAGCAATGATATTTCCGCCGTTTTACAACTCCGAATATCCTATCCAGAGCTACTTTGTGATCATAGTATATGTTATAAAATCAAATTTTATGAAATGTAAAAAGGAACTCGTCCAGAGCCCCTTTCCTTTGAATAAGTAATAATATCTTTCTCACTCCGGAAAAAGACTTCTTTGTACTTATATAATACTGGTTCAATTACTCCTTGTCAATATTTATTTTTATCTTTGTAATGTGTTCTGTCAAAGAAATATCATCTGACAATTCAAGAATTTTCCTTAGTTCAGCAAGTTCGTCCTGTGCCTTATTACGTTCTTCTTTTATTTTTGAAATATATTGCAATTTATCATCCATTGAGGTGGTAAATTTCGTTGCAATCACGCACTCTATGGGTTAAAAGAGAGGCAGGAGCCGCGACGCCTGCCCAATAATCTCTTTTATCTATAAATGCTCTATTGCGAATGAATAGGGTTTTTATTTTGCAATAAACATAAGCAGGATCAATACTTTGCTAATAATTTTTTCCAGGGTTTATAGCCTTTCATATAAGCAAAGTCTTCTTCATTTTGGAAGCCTGCAATCAGTTCTTTTTTCATTTCTTCAGCATATGGATTTTCTACATCTTGGATTTTATATGTTTATATAATCTTGATTTCTGAAAATCACAGATTGT